>CAXXKI010000006.1:0-79549 GCA_963667855.2 Phycisphaerae bacterium
CCGACTTCCCCAATGCGTCAATAGCCTGCTCCGGCTGGCCATTGAGTGCATGACAACAAGCAAGGTTATATTGAATGCTGCTGGAGAACGGAACTAATTTCGTCAACAGGCCGAAATAGCGAATCGCCTCATCCCAGTTTTTGACCTCATAGGCTTCCCCCGCCTTGTAACTGAAATGCCTCATCTTCATCATGCGCTGGTTTGCCTGAGCTTCAACTTTCTGTTGACCGACAAAGAAAGTCGAGAAAACCGCAATAGCAATCATAAACGAAAGAGGCCGACGATTGTTGAGAACAGACAGAATTAACATAGTTCGTTTTTCCAAAAGATCCCGTATATTCCGAAGCAAATACGTTCGCTCCAACAGTGCGAATTACAGATTACGTATACTATTATCAGATTCCGGCACCAACCAACAGCGGATAGCCCTTTCAGACGGTTAAGCAATGGACATCGCGTCCAAAAACGGCTTAACCTGCCTCGATAAAAGCGACTCCACCATTCTGGTATGTGTGGCAGAGATTGGACTGAGCATCGAACTAAAAGGCTGTTAAATGGCTCAACGAATACTTTTTGGCGGTCTGGCCATCTGTTTTGTGCTGGCACTCGTAGGCAGCGACGCCCTGCTCGCTCAAAGAGCACCAACGAGCGGATCGTTGCTTATTGGTGGAAGCCTGATACCGGTGGTATGCGCCGTGCTGGCAGTCCTGGCGACATTGGAGATGGCCAGTTTTTTTCCGCCAAACCGAGGTGTATCCGTATGTCGGATTGGCCTCTCTCTGTAATGCGATAATTGTTCTTGCCCCCTGGCTAAGCAAGGCTGGCTACTTCGGCCGCAGTGCCATTGCTGTTGAAGCAGTCCACCTGCAGTTAGAGCTGGTAGCGTTCAGTTTCCTGGCAACCGGATTTCTGGCCGTATTTAAAAGAGACGTGGAAAAGGGACTGGTCAATATCGCGGCTACCTGGCTGACCATAGGATACGCCGGACTCCTGACCAGCTTCCTGACTTTGCTTCGTTGCGACTCCCTACCCGGCGAAAACGGGGCCTGGGTAGTCCTGACGATTATCCTGGTCTGCAAGATCTCAGATATTGGGGCGTACTTTACCGGATCGACAATCGGTAAACATAAGCTGATACCGGCCGTCAGCCCGGGGAAATCGGTCGAAGGCATGTTCGGTGGCATAGCGGCCAGTTGCCTGGTCTCGTTTTTACTTTTCAAGCTGCACCAGAATACTCTATTGTCGGAAGATCCAGAGTATTACGCACCGTTTATCAATCGCATATCGCTGCTGGGTCACGAAATGACCATTCTGTACCGTAACATGTCGAGCATGCAAGCTATTATATTTGGGGCAGTTATGGCGATAGTCGGCCAATTGGGCGATCTGGTGGAGTCCGTATTCAAGCGATCAGCGGGTACCAAGGATTCGGCGAAAATCCTGCCGGAATTTGGCGGTGTGCTCGATATCATGGACAGCCCCCTGGCAATCGCCCCGGTAGCATGGTTCCTTCTTACGCGAGTATGGGGAGTGGTGTAGAATACTCATCGGTTATAATGGCAACCACGGATGGGACGTCTTCCAACTGGTTGCGGACAAGGAAGCATAACCTGTCGACCAGTTAACATTAGTTGATATTTGGATTGGTTCTGGAAAGTTGGAATTAACACTATCGATCGACAACGCCAATAAGAGACAGATCCTGTTTGGACCAGCCGACCGGAATCTGCGGGTAATACGTAATACTCTCAATGTTCAGATATCCGCCAGGGAAAAATCGATCAAGATAAGCGGTAGAAACGATTTGGTAGGTAAAGCCGCAGCGGTTCTGGAGATGCTACAGGAGCAAATCAGAGCGGGAGAACCTATCACCGACGACGATGTGACAAACGCTATCGCCAGTGCGGGAACCGTTGCTACGAAAGAAGAGGCTAAAGACACCCGGGCAATCGATGTATACACATCCAACGTGCTGATACTGCCCAAAACAGAGGGACAGGCGGGTTATATCGACGCAATTCGCAAAAACGATCTCACAATCTGCACGGGAGCGGCCGGTACCGGGAAAACTTACGTCGCGGTTGCCGTCTGCATATCAATGCTTAAGGCAAGGGAAATCCGGCGGCTTGTATTGGTTCGTCCGGCAGTTGAAGCGGGAGAAAAATTGGGTTACCTGCCCGGCGATATGCAGGCAAAGGTCAACCCCTATTTGCGACCGTTGTTCGACGCGATGCACGACATGATGAGCTTCGATCAATTGCAGCGTTTCATGGACAACGACACGATCGAAGTAATTCCATTGGCTTTCATGCGCGGTCGGACACTGAACAACTGTGCGGTAATCCTGGATGAAGCTCAGAATGCGACTCCATCTCAGATGCTTATGTTCCTCACTCGTCTGGGACACCATAGCAAGATGATCGTAACCGGTGACGCATCGCAAACTGACCTACCTAGCGGTCAACTAAGCGGGATTGTCGACGCTATTCAGAGGCTGAAAGGGCTGAAAAACGTCGGAATCGTTCACTTGGACAGGGCAGATATAGTTCGTCACCGTCTGGTTCAGAGTATTGTAGAAGCGTACGGAGATGGCGTTAGGGGCCAATAATAACATATTGAATAACATTGTGACGAAAGTTGTGGTATCGGAATGGAGTACCGGTGAACTGATAACCGATCTTAGTCCAGATGCTCCATTTAATTGGATAGCAGGAGAAGATCCACCGTGTTTGGCCTGACAAAAAAACGCAAGATACGGCGCCAGAGAGCGAAGCAATTCAAAGCGGAATCCACGGTATCGGCGTGGGAAGCTTTTGTGCGCGTCGTGGGCATTTGGCCCACGATAACTACTATAGCTTTTCTGGGATTGATCGGCGCGGCGATGTCGATTGGCGAACGAACGATACCCTACTCGCTTAACGAGCCGATCGGACAACCAATCGTCGCCCGGGTGGATTTCACCCAGGACGACCCGGAACAGGCGGCAGCGAATAAGCTTGCCGCTCGTGAAGCGGTACCGAATTACTATCGTGTGAATAACGATCTTATTGATCGTATTGCCGGAGATTTGACGGCGATCTTTCAGGCCGCCCAGGTCGAGTCATTTGAATTATTCCAAAAACACGCAGCAGAAGCGTTTTGGTCACCGGACGCAGGACTCTACCGATACTTGAACAATGCTGACGAAGCTAAGAAAACAGTATTCCAGAATTCGCTGAATAGCCTGAAAACAGCTCTTGCGAAAGAACGAATCGCCAGACCCACAGCTGAAGAACGTCGTGATCCACCGTCCACCGCTCTTGAAGTGGTGGTACTAAGTACTTCAGAAACGGAAAAAGGCGAAGAGGTCCAGGAAGAAACGATTGCCACGATTCAGTTAATCCAGATGGTCAGCAAAGACGCAGTGGCGGGTCGCGTTCAAATCCTATTACAGAAATTCCCTCCGGACATGCGAAAGACAGCCGGCGAAGTGCTTACTCACAGATTGAGCGAGCAACCGACGCTGGTTTTTGATGAAAAACTGACCCACGAGCGCATGGCAGCCAAAGAAAAAAACGCCGCTCCCGGAGTAAAAAGTTTCGAACAGGGGAAGCCATTTGTTTTTCCACGGTATAAAGAAGAGGATGGTCTGCCTCAGCGAGAAGAACTCGGTCTGGCTCCGACAGATATTGAACTGCTCACTTTGGAGCAACAGGCTTATCAGAATTTCCTAAATAGCGAAGACCCGGAGGCTGTAGCGCTGCGAACGCAACAGAGATACGAACAAATCGGAACAGGCGTAATCCTGGCGATCCTTTGTATCTCGCTGTTTGTCTATGTTGGGTTATACCAACCGCGAATACTCGAAGTCAGAACGCGAACTATCGCCTTTGCGGGATTGCTTCTGGCATGTTTCTTCGCGGTCCGCTTGATCGATGTGCGTCTGACGCGTCCGGAATTCATACTGACTCCGGTTTTGCTGGCAGCTTCCATACTCACCATAGCCTACCCTCGCCGGTTCGCCTGCGGGGCGACGATTATTTTCGTAATAATGGTTTCGGTGGTGATTCGGGCAAACATGGGTATAACCATAACATTGATGGCCGGCGGTTACGTAACCGCGCTTATGTTAAACCACATTCGAACAAGAACGAAAATCCTTACCGCCGGCTTGTTGACCGGATTACTGGTAGCGACAACTTCCTTCGCATTCGGCCTTATCGACCGGCAGGAGTTGGGATTCGCGTTATCGAAAGCGTATATAGCCGCAGCATGTGCGGTGTTGGCCGCGTTGATCATCCAGGGAATCCTCCCGTTCGTAGAACGAATCTTCAAAGTGGCTACGGCTTTGACATTGCTGGAATATCGTGACGCGAATCGCCCGCTTCTTCAAAGGCTGGCACGCGAAGCCCCCGGCACCTACAACCATTCGCTGGTACTGGGAACAATGGCAGAAGCAGCCTGCGAAGCAATCGGCGCAAACGGGCTGCTCGCCCACGTGGGGTCTCTATATCACGATATAGGTAAAATCCAGAAGAGGGAATACTTCGCGGAGAACCAGGAAGCCTCGATAAACAGGCACGATAAACTCACTCCGACAATGAGCCTGCTGATTATTCTGGGACACGTTAAAGACGGTCTGGAGTTGGCCAAGGAGTACGGACTGCCCAGAATTCTGCATCCTTTCATCGCAGAACACCATGGAACCACGGTAGTGAAGTATTTCCATACGATGGCCAGTGAAAAGCAACCGAAAATCTCCAGCGGTAAGCACGACCGGGAGGTGGCGGAAGCGGAATTCCGCTATCCGGGGCCTAAGCCGCTTTCCAGGGAAACCGCTATTCTGATGCTCTGCGACGGCGTGGAGAGTGCCGTAAGAGCATTGCCGGAGCCAACGGCAGGCCGAATTGAGACCGTGGTACACCAGATTCTTCAAGCGAGGCTGAAAGACGGCCAGTTCGACGATTGTCCGATTACATTGAAAGAACTGCATGCGGTTGAGGATTCTCTGGTCAAGAGCCTTTGCCGTTTCTATCATGGTCGAGTAGCTTATCCCAAAGAGACCAAAGCAGCCAAGGAATCGCTGGCAACCCCGGAAGCTGCTCACGATGAGATAAAAGAGAAAGAGGAGCATACAGAGCCGGCGAGTTAACCTGGGAACAGGTTTTTCACCTCAAGATGAACGTTAACTCAGACAAAGAAGACGACTCCCCCCACGAAATATCCATTTCGCGCGAATACGATTGCGCAGAAATTCCGGGTATTGCGGACGAAGATATCGTTCGGGCAATAGAACTAACCGCCAGCACGCATAATTGTTTATCCTGCCAAATCTCAGTAGTTCTGGTTGATGACGCCAGGATGACTGAATTGCACGGCAAGTACATGGATATTCATGAACCTACGGACGTATTATCTTTCGACCTAAGCGAACACGGAGCAAGCGGCATAGATGGGGAAATCATCGTCTGCGTGGATACCGCTCTTCGCGAAAGCAGCCGACGTGGCGGCAACCTGTTGGGCGAACTACTGTTGTATGTAATCCACGGCACACTTCATCTGCTGGGCTACGATGATCACGAGCAAGAAGCGTACGAGCGAATGCACGCGAAGGAAGACCAGCTACTGACCCAGTTGGGAATCGGACCGATTTTCGGGGAGAAGACATTATGATCGTCGCCATAACCCAAGTAAACCTGACCACAGGTCACCGATCACAGAACATATCGAATCTCATATCAGTGATTACCGAAGCAGCGGAGTACACAGATGCGCCGGACCTGATCGTGCTGCCCAATTTGTACGAGGCGAACAGCATTGGATCGGCCCCCCATCTGTCAACCAAGGCAATGTGCCAGGCATTTACGGAAACGCTGGCAAGTCAGGCCCGCGAATGGGGAGTGTGGATAGCGGCCGGTCATGTGGCATCCTGCAGCCTGGGGTGCTGCCCGTCCTTGACTCTATTCGATCCGGACGGCGACAAATACGGCCAGCGAAGCCTGAAGACCATCGAAGGCCAATGCCGGGAAAAGATTGACAAATCTCAATACCTGGTAACCGTAACTCCGCTGGGAGTCATTGGACTTTGCTGTATCGCTCCAGGCGAAAGTACCGAAACGAGTTTGCCATCCAAAAGTCTCCCCCTCGATTTACTTATTGTCAATATCGGGGGTGCAAAATCGGGTTGCGACACTGAATCGCTAGTCAGCATAGCCAGGCGAGAGAAATGCTTCGTCTGCTCGGCTAACCTGATAACCAACGGTGAGGAACGGCAAAAAGGAATCGTAATTGACCGAACGGGTGAGGTGATCGCTACGACGAGCGAAACCGGCCCGTCGATTGAGGTGACCCGACTGGGGATAAAACCGCCATCGGCGGATGTCCTGGCAGCCTGGATGGAGCCTGAAAACGTTGAGTAGCCCACTTTTGATAACCGCGTTCACCTTGATCGTTGTCCTTTTGTTTTCAACGACAATTGGACTTACGTTGCGGCACCCATCACGGGTCAAGCTGGCCGAACGATTGAAAAAATCCGGGCGTGAGCATTTGCTGGAAAGGCTGATGGAATCAGCTGACGATCTGGCCACATGTGTCGCGGTATTGCGCGCAGCGTGCTCGCTCTCTCTGGTTCTTGTAGTATTGCGAATGTGCGAACAATCCCACTTGGGAACAATAATAGGTCAGAACGTAACAGCATTATTGATATCACTGGTATTGGTCCTTATTTTTGGAGTAACCATCCCGGCAGCTTGGGCACGTTACGCCGGTGAGGCTTTTCTAATCAGCGTGCTCCCCGCCCTGCTCATTCTTGAACGAGTTTTTTATCCATTAGTATCGGTTTTGAGTCTATCTGATTCGCTGGTTCGCCGATTAGCGGGCGTTTCCGCCGAGGATGAAGACGACGATGCGCGACACGAACGGGAACTACTTGCGGCAGTAAGTGAAGGAGAACTGCTCGGTGCCGTGGATGAAGAAGAGAAAGAGATGATTGAATCGGTCATGGACCTGAGCGATTCCGATGTAGCTGAAATAATGACGCCGAGAACCGAAATCGCGGCGGTGGATCAGCGTGCGTCTCTTGCGGATATCAAAGATTTAATCCGCAACATAGGTCACTCCCGAATTCCGGTATATGAAGAAACCATCGATAATGTGCTTGGAGTAATTTACGCCAAAGACCTTCTGTACATAAAGGACGAAACCAGTTTCGACGCCACCAAGATCATGCGTCCGGTACCGTTTATTCCGGAAACCAAGAAACTGCGAGACCTGCTCCACGAATTCCAGAGCCAGAAAATTCACATGGCTTTGGTGCTGGATGAATATGGCGGAACAGCGGGTCTGGTTACAATCGAGGACATTCTGGAAGAACTGGTAGGCGAAATCGCCGACGAATATGATCAGGACACGCCCGAGCCAATAGTTCGAATCGATGATCATACGACCGACGTAGATGCCCGCGTTTCAGTGGATGAGCTGAACGAGGAGTTGGATCTGCAACTGCCCGACGAAGAGGACTACGAAACTATTGGCGGTTTTGTGTTTAGCGCAATGGGACACATCCCGGAGGTTGGCGAGCGTTTCACACACGAAAACGTGGAGATCCAGGTGACGGAAGCGGAAGCCCGGCGGATCAAGCGTCTGCGAATACGCATACAGCGCGACGCGAAAGTCGAAAACTCGAACAATTAATAACCGACTTCGGCCAAACTGGCAGCAGCGAATAGCAAGTTCGCAAATCTGACAGTCCTCGATTAAAGTTACAGCAAGGCAGATTAAAATCCCCGCTCTCGCCATAAAGACATAAACATTTCAGAATAAAAGAGTTACAGATAATTCACGTTTATTTCTCGAGATTTTTTTGTTTGGCATCCGGTGTGTAATGGGATTCAAAGGAATTCGTGTAGCTTGATGGAGACCGTTAAATAGATGACCACTGTCGAATTGCCATCGAGGCGAGACTGGCGAGAGGTTCTGGTCGCCACGCCGGGTTCAGAGGTTCAAGCAACCTGGCTGGGTGAGCTGGACTACCTGCTGACGCCGGAGAATGTCGCCCTCCGCCGTACGACGACGCGTCGGGACGTATTGGCTCACGTAGAATCGGGAGGAATCGACTTGGCGGTTCTGTCGGCGGATACGGCCGGCAACCGGGGCTTGCGAACGCTGGAGATGGTCCGCAGCATAACTCCCGAGCTTCCGTGCATCCTGGTCACTGCGGACACAAGTGCCTCGACATTACAGAGAGCACTTGAATTGCAGGCTTACAGCGTATTCAGAGAGCCGGTTGATTCAAAGCAACTGGCAACCTTATTGATGAAGATACTGCGACAGCAGTTGTCGTAATAAAGATTGGTAAGATACGGCCCGTATGGGCTGTGGATTTTTGAAACGAACTCGGTGAAGGGAGTCTTGCGATGGCGAAACTCAAAATGAAACCCCTCGGTGACAAGGTCATCGTTAAACGTCTGGACGCGGAAGAGATGACAGCAGGCGGTATCTATCTACCGGACAGCGCCAAGGAAAAACCCAAACGCGGAATGATCAAGGCGGTTGGCAGCGGAAAGATGACCGATACGGGCGAGCGCAGCCAGATGCAGTTGAAGGTTGACGATCAGGTTCTTTTCAGCAGTTACGCGGGGACCGAAGTCAAGGTGGACGGAGAAGATTACATCATCATGTCAGAAAGTGATGTTCTGGCAGTCATTGAGTAGCAGATAACTTACTTGTCGCAGAGGCGATAAAGGAGAAAAGATAGTTATGGCAGCAAAGAAAATCGCTTTTGATATGGAAGCCCGCGAATCGATCCGCAAGGGAATCACCCAACTGGCCAAAGCCGTCAAATCGACACTTGGCCCGTGCGGTCGCAACGTGGTTATTGAAAAATCGTTTGGCTCCCCCACCGTAACCAAAGACGGTGTAACGGTCGCCAAGGAAATCGAACTGGATAACGCTTATGAGAACATGGGCGCCCAGATGGTCAAGGAAGTGGCCAGCAAGACCAGCCACATAGCCGGTGACGGCACGACGACCGCTACAGTTTACGCGGAAGCCGTATACAATGAAGGCTTGAAGAACGTCGCAGCCGGTGCCAATACAATGGCACTCAAGCGAGGTATCGACGCCGCGGTAGAGGCGGTAGTGGCCGAATTCGAGAAGATGAGTACCCCGGTTAAAAGCAACACCCAGATCGCCCAGGTGGGCACTTGTGCCGCCAACCAGGACGCGAAAATCGGCAAGCAGATCGCCACAGCGATGGACAAGGTCGGCAAAGACGGCGTCATCACCGTCGAAGAGGGCAAAAGCCTGGATACCACAGTCGATCTGGTTGAAGGTATGCAGTTCGACAAGGGTTACCTTTCCCCACACTTCATCAACAAGGCCGAAGACCTGACCTGCGAATTGGAAAAACCATATATCCTTATCCACGAGAAGAAGATCTCTTCGGTGAAGGATATTGTTCCCCTGCTGGAGAAAATCGCCCAGTCGGGTCGCCCGCTGCTGATCGTGGCGGAAGACATCGAAGGCGAAGCCCTGGCTACCCTGGTAGTTAACAAGCTGCGTGGAACATTGAACGTCTGTGCGGTCAAGGCTCCCGGTTTCGGTGATCGCCGTAAGGAAATGATGCAGGATATGGCCATCCTCACCGGTGGGCAGGCGGTCTTCGAGGATCTGGGCATCAAGCTGGACAGCTTGACCGTAAATGATCTTGGAGCGGCCAAGAAGGTCCGTATCGACAAGGAAACCACCACGATTATCGAGGGTGCAGGCAAGGCAGCCGACATCAAGTCGCGTATCGAACAGCTGAAAACCCAGATTGAGAATACCACAAGCGATTACGATCGCGAGAAGCTGGAAGAGCGTCTGGCGAAGCTCGCCGGCGGTGTCGCCCAGATCAACGTCGGCGCGGCCACCGAGGCGGAAATGAAAGAGAAGAAAGCCCGCGTCGAAGACGCACTCCACGCCTGCCGAGCAGCCGTGGAAGAGGGCGTCCTTCCCGGCGGTGGCGTATCCCCGCTGCGAGCGAGGAAGGTTCTCGATGCAACCGCCAAGAAGCTCAAAGGTGACGAGAAGACCGGCGTGGATATTATCCGTCGGGCAATCACCGCTCCGATCCGCCAGATTGCCGAAAACGCAGGCAAGGACGGATCAATCGTAATCCAGAGCGTCAGCGACTCCGAAGATGTCAACTTCGGCTATAACGCCTTGACGGACGAATACGGCGACATGATCAAGATGGGCGTCCTGGTTCCGACCAAGGTCGAGCGAATCGCACTGCAGAATGCGGCCAGTATTGCCGGTCTGTTGCTGACAACAGACGCCGCAATCTGCGAGATCAAAGAAGAAAAGAAAGGCGGCCACGGAATGCCTCCCGGTGGTATGGGCGGCATGGGCGGCATGGGCGGCATGGGTGGCATGCCCGGCATGATGTAATACCTTTTCCGCCAGGGACGTTTTTCCCTATTGCAGTTATCCAAGCGGCTTCGTTCGACTTTCAGGTTGAGCGAAGCCGTTTCTTTTCACACCATGCAGGTTTTAAGAGTCTCAACCTTGGGTATTTCAGATTTCGGCTCGTCCCCCAGGAGAGTATCAAGGCTTTTCAACTGTTTTTTCCAATCGTAATTTTCGGCAACGAATGCTCTCGCCCGGTTTCCCAGGTTGCGACAAGTGAGCGGGTTATTTAATAACTGCTCGACCCGCTTAGCGAATTCTCCCGCTTGATCGGCCAGGATGAAATGCTTTCCGTTAACAGCGTTTATGCCTGTAGCGGCCGCGGTAGTCGTAACCACGGGACGAGCGGCAGCCATCGCCTCCAGCACCTTGTTCTGGATTCCCCGGGCAACGCGCAAGGGCGTCACCGCAACCTGCCACTTGTCCATCTCTTTGAATATTTCACGCACTGCCCCTATTACATTTACGCCTGGAAGCTTAGCCAGTTTCCTGATCGCTCGCGGAGGGTATCTGCCGACAATGCGAAACGAAGCATTGGGTATTTCATTAATCACATGAGGCCAGATTTCCCGGGCAAACCAACAAACCGCATCCTGGTTTGGATAATAGGCCAAATCACCTACAAAACCGACAATTCGACTGTCGTAATCACCATTTCCGTGAATATCAGGCAGTTCGACTCCGTTACCTATAACTCTGATTTGCCCTCTATCGGGCACTTCCCAGGCATCGACTTCGTGGTCACTTATAAACACGGAGTGGTGGAACCGCTGATACAGTTTTTTCTCTACACCGGCGAGTTGTTTTGCTTCGCGGGCAAGAATCCAGGATTTCGGTGGAATCTGCCTTCGGGCACTCTCCTGCCACTTTACGCTGTCGAGGTCACAGAAATCGAGAATTTTAAGGGGAGCTCGAACGTAATCGGCGTATTGCCCCATGCTGGAAGAGAAAACCAGAACCGCGTCGAATCCCACGCGATCAGACGCTGATTCAATGGCTTTTTTCATCCTTTCGCTGCGATAAAACCCTTCGGTAATGGTTTCATCGATAGCTAAATCAAGTAAGCCACGAAACACCCCCCACTTGCGATTCAGAGGAATGGCAATAACCTCACGGCAGTATTTCCGCAGGTCAGCCGCATATTTCATATCCGCCGGATCATCCACAAAACAGGCGCAATGCACATCATGTGCGGCGGAAAGATACTTGATAGTGTTAAAGGAGCGTATCTTGTCTCCCTTGTCAGGCGGATACGGAATACGATGGGCAATGTAAAGTATTTTCATGGTTCTCTCCGGTCGCCTCCACTACACTTCTATCCCGGTATATGATACGAAAGCCACATCCCCAGCCGAGTACAGACAGGCTCGGGCATCTTCTTCCATAGTTCCCTGACCAGTTTTAACCGGGGATTTGCCGGAGTCAGGTTCGTCGCCGAATCCTGACAACACACCAACCTCTGATACCCCAATGCCCGCGGCGTAAAACCGTGAAAGCGTTTGAAGTCGTACGAGCCCTTGTTGCCCTTTCGGGTTCGCCCGAAATCATAAATGCGGCATCCCGTTTCAACCGCCCGTTCCATGGATTTCCAGTAGAGGAAGTTATTAGCGTTAAATCGATTGAATCTCTCGTCGCACCCAACGAAATAAGGCAAACACTCGTCCCGGAAAATGAAACTCACCAGACCGGCGATGACTCTATCCTTACTTCGCACGACCTGAACATGCGTGTTTTTGCGATTACGTTCGACGAGAGCTTCAAAGAAACTGTATGGATAACATATCGACCCCAACCTGCGCATGCTGCGACAATAAAGTTTCCACACAGCAAACAGGTAGTCATGATTGAACTCGGTGGTCAACCCGTGCTTATCCCGGGCGTTTCGGGCGGCAGCACGCGCTTTACGAGGCAGCCAACCCAGGACATCGCCGACGCCATCCGGAAGTTCCTTTTTGAAACCGACGTATTGATCCACATCAACCAGGCTGTTGAGTTTGTTATCCATCTCGACGAGGGGAACTTCGGAACGAAGGTCTATTGAGTTAGCCCTAATCTCGCGAGCAATGTTACAGGCCGAATTCCACAGCGTTTTGCGAGCCTGCGCGGTGCTGGCCACCATTCCTCCGCCCACACCGTAGGGCACACTTACCAGCATTCGCCCTCCCAGGAGACTGTCCACCTGGAATAAAGGCAGAATTCCCACAACTTTACGTCCCTGCCAAGCCATCAGGTAGTGAGGCTTATGTTTAAACACCTCACCGACGCTTTCCATCCAGGCAATAGAATGGAACAACGTTCCTTGCGGATGACCGCACACGTAGTTATCCCATTCGGGGCGGTTTCGAATCGTCAAAGGTGAAACGCGAACAGCTTTCGCCGCCGCGCACAAGCGTTCCAGCTTTTTGAGCGGTTCAACGGGGACGGAAATCGGACCTGCAGCAATAGTCATGCGTGTATTATCGGCAGTCAGGCCCGTTCGATTGATGAAACGAGCTACCCGGTACCCGTTATGAATGTAAGGCATCCAACAAACCGTATAGTTGACGATAACAGCTTATAAGACAATAGGTTACACGAACTTTTCGCTGTCACGAACGAGCCACTTTGCCCCAGGATCTGGCGCGACTCGCCCAATCGGTAACGGTCAGAACAACTAGGAGCAGCAGGTAAAGCCAGGAAACGACTATCGAGCCAAAGTAACCGCCGCGGACGAAGATGGTCCTGGCATCTTCAAAAAACACGTTTCCAGCCAGGATACCATTGCCCTGATCGCGAGTTCTGGAAAATTTCACGGAACCATCTGCCCAGACTATTTGCGATACGCCGGAACTCGCCGCCCGGACAAAACAGCGGCGCAGTTCTATCGATCTGAAGGAAGACATATCCGCGTGGAGCCTGCATTGTTTTTCAGGCCAACGCCTGGGATCCATCACCGGAACCAGGATAAGTTCCGCCCCGCCGTCTACAAGCTTTCGAGGGATATCGGTAAAAGTCGCATCGTAGCAGACACAGATACCGACTTTACCATATGCCGTATCAGTCACTTCCTGCGACTTCGCGGGATTACCCTCTTCCGAAAAAAGTGGAACAGGCACAGCTTTGGGCTGTACTGCCACTATTTTTCCCAACGGATCAATGAGCACTCCCGAATTATCAAACGGGCAACTCGAACCAGATACAGCAGGTGTATGCGCACCTACGCAAATATATGCGCCGTTTTTCCGGGCAAGTTCAGAGAGTGCTATCACCTGCGGATTGTTTTCGCCAGCTATTTCGTAAATAGTATGTTCGGGGAATACTACAATCTCGGGAGCAGGTTCTGCGTCCAGAGCTTTTTCAGCAAGTCTTACGAATTCATCCCCGACCACCTCTTCCGCTTGAACGCAAGCAACGGGAACGGTCGTTTTATCTGCGTAAACAGGTGGTCGAGAGAGCCAAACGCAGCAGAATACAATGACAACAACCGCGCCCAGCGTCAATAATCCCCGCCTGTTCCGGTGAACTATAACGTAAGCCAGCGACGCGTTGACCGCCAGCAATGCGAAGGTAACCAGGTAAACTCCGCCGACAGAGGCGATCTGTGAAATCCACAGGTTATGCGATTGCGAATACCCATATGCAAGATACCCCACTCGAAACCGGCCGAGACCTTCGCAACGAAGTATTTCCTGAGCGGTAAAGGTCAGCGGCACCATCCAGTAGAATATCACCGCCGAAAACCCGCCGGCAACCAGGGAAGCAGCCCTGAAAGCAAGCCCCATCCATATGGCTAACCCGAGAATGACGAACACGCCGAGCGGCCCGCTTATATCACATAGCCAGGAAAATCCCAGGCGATAGAAAACCAGCCCGAGAACCATCCCGTACAGCCAGATTTTTCCGCTGTCCAGCCTGGGGGCGACCACTAACCAGGGTACAAGGGCAAACCATGCCAGCCAATGGAAATTCAAGGGATAATAGCATCCAGCCATCAACCCGCCGGAAACAAATGCGGCCAACGGAGGAATCCACCAGGCGTATCCCGACCGACCCTTACCTTTCTCACCCACACCGTCCATGATCCACTTCTTCGCTTTTCAGCAGAGGCAAAACGAGGAACACAAAGCTGACAGTGATTATATACCGAGCGGACAAAAAAGATCCGCAGGAACCTTGTGGAAAAGTGTATTACATCCGGAATTGGTTCAAACAACTATTTACAGCAACGAACATGAATACGCGAAAACTCTACTGAAACCTTAATACGGAGAACGGCAGCACACGCTCCTACTGGAAAACACCATTTACATTGCACTGGTGAAAAATAGACATGGTCTGGGCCGTAAGAATACCGGCGGAGTATCCGTAAGCGCTGGTACCGGCCACGTCTTTCAGGACATTCAGCTTACCGGCGGCCAGCAGCATTCCCAGTCCGCAGGCGAGGAAATTAATCATCGCTCCCTGGTAAACAAAGACATCTTTCAAGCAAGTGATCAGCCAATTCTGCGCAGCAGCGTAATTGGGATTAGCTGCAAAATAAACACTGAACACGGCCACACAAGCCAGGATGGCAACTGCCACGTGGATAACACCGGCGGCAATGTGAAAACCAGACCCGTCTGCAATCCTCCGGGTTCGGGTCAGGGCGCCGAGAACCAGCGGCAGGGGCAGCGTAATCGCCGCCATCACCAGAACGATAACCATGAATCTACCGGATTCCGCCATCAGTCTTAAACCTTATCAGTTAACCAGCACGTTCCAACAGGACAAAACCAGGGGACACCGTGTCCCCCGGAATCATAGTTTATCTGTCGTTTTTCGCCGGGATTCTACCCCTGCAGCTCAGCCAACCGGGCTTCGTAGGCCGCAGCGTCCATCATTGAGTCCAGAATAGCAAGATCGGCGACGTTCAGCTTGATCATCCAACCGCTGCCGAAGGCGTCTTCGTTGAGCAGTTCCGGCTTATCCGCTAAAGCATCGTTAACGGAAACAACTTTGCCAGCTACGGCACAGATCAATTCGGAAGTGGCTTTAACCGATTCGATTTCGCCAGCTACGCCCCCGGCCTCTATTTCGTCGCCCACCTGGGGTAATTCCACATAGGTTATGTCGGTCAACTCATCAGCCGCGTATTGACTTATACCAATAGTAACAGTGTTACCATTCACCTGATACCATTCGTGAGTATCCGAAAACTTTCGGTCAGTGGGTACGCTCATTGCACACAAATCCTTCTATAAACCGGCTACGGCCTCTGCCGTTGCCAACAACTAATTCTTCTGACGCTTATAAAACGGAAGCTTGACCACCTCAGCCGGGACCGTCTTGCCGCCGAATTCCACCTCAACTTTTGTTCCTACCTGGTTATGGGCGAAATCGAGCATGGCCATCGCAACACTCTTCCCCAGGGTAGGACTGAACACGCCGCTGGTTATTACACCAACAGGAGCGTTATCTATCAATACCCGGTAACCTTGCCGGGCGGTTCGCTTTCCTTCGAGCTCGAGACCGACTATCCGACGGGAGAGCCCTTCCGCCTTCAATTTCCGCATGCACTCGGCACCGATGAAATCCTTTTCCAGATTAACGCACCACCCCTGTCGGGCGGTGAGCGAGTCCCATTCCTCGGATAGTTCGTGCCCATAGAGCGGCATTCCAGCTTCGAGGCGAAGGGAATCACGAGCCCCTAAACCGGCGGGCTTCACCACATCATCTTCCTTATTACCCATCCCCACTATGGCCTGCATGGCCAGCTTGATCAGGTTTATGGGGAGGATGATCTCCACGCCATCCTCGCCGGTATAACCGCCGCGGAAAATCGTACACGGGAAGGTCATGTAGTGAATATCTCTGAAGTGATAGTTCTGCAAATCACTCAGATCGATGTTCAGGAGTTTTTCCACGGTTGGCACAGCCTTTGGACCTTGCAGAGCCACCATGGCCGTTGATTCGGTCTGATCGTCGATGGTTACTTCAAACTCGCCGGTGTGGCTTTTCAGCCAGGCCACTATTTTGTCCCGGTTGGACGCATTGCAGACGACGAGGTATTTGTCGGTAAATCGAGAGACGATTACGTCGTCGAGTATTCCTCCATCCTCTTTGCATACATGGGTGTAGCGGGACAAACCAGGCGTCATGTCGGCCATATCGCGAGTACAGATCAGATCGAGAAACCGACCGGCCTGCGTCCCGTTTACGTACAACCTTCCCATATGCGATACATCAAAAAGGGAACAGGCATTCCTGGTGTGGTTGTGCTCGTCAATAATGCCCCGATACATAACCGGCATGTTCCAACCGGCAAAATCTACCATCCGGGCGCCCAATTGAACGTGAAAACTGTGTAGGGGTGACTCTTTCAATCTAGTTATCATATCCATTTAAGAAACCTGAAACAGGGCAACGCACGCCAGTTGCCACCCACTTGATTGTAGATTAACGAAGGTTTTTTGACGCCGCAACAAGCCGTAATTCCCCGTAAAGTGGTTGGGAATTTTAACGTCGCCCTCTTTTTCTGGCACCTTTTTTTCTGGCACCCGCTTTTGCCTTCGTATTGCGTCCTCTTTTCAAGCCGCGTTTTCCAGTTGTGGATTTCTTTTTGATTCTCGCCCGCCCGGTGCTTTTCTCTTTTCCGTCTACGGACAAGGCGAGATTCAACTGGCGAGCAGCGAGATCCACAGCGGCAATAACCACATCGATTTTCTGCCCGATGGCGATCCGCCGCCCACTTCGCTGAGCAACCACGCAGCCCACGGAAGTATCAACTTCCCACCAATCGTCGGAGAGGTCTTCAAATCTCAGCAAGCCGTCCACCAGGTGCTCGCTGAGCTGGACGTAGATCCCGAAGTTGGTTACTCCGGTTACTACGCCGACCATCACGTCGCCCAGCCGCTGTTCGAGCAATCGCAGGATCTTCACCAGGCGGAGTTCCCTTTCGGCCGCTTCCGCCCGACGCTCGTTTCGACTGCAGTGCAATCCCATCCTCTCCAAATCCGTGAAACTCGGAGCCGCGGCAATATCTCTTTTTTTGGATAGTTTTCCCGTAAGATAAAGATTGAGCAAACGGTGTATGAGCAAGTCGGGGTATCTCCTGATCGGAGAGGTGAAATGCACATAGTGCTCACTGGCAAGAGCGAAGTGGCCAATAAGTTTCGGAGAGTACTCAGCCTGCTGCATGGATCTCAGCAACGCCAGATTGGCGGCAAACGCCGCGGTCTTGCCTTTGACTTTTTTCAAAATGCTCTGCATGGCAAACCGGTCGAGAACCGGCGGGACCTTTATTCCCAGCGCTCCCAGGAATTTTCCCAAGCTGTCGCCGGCAGCCTTGTCCGGTTCGGGATGAATGCGACGCATATTGGGTACTGCCAATTCCGCGAGCAGTCGCCCAACGGCCTCGTTCGCTTCGACCATGAACATTTCGATTATGGTGTGGGAGAAGCTGGTATCGGTCGGAGTTGTACCTATTACGTTATCATCCTTGTCGAAGACCAGATCCACTTCCGGCAAATCCAGGACGAGCATACCTTGGGCAATGCGCCGCTTTTGGATTATCCTGGCCAGTTTCTCCATCTCCAATACAAGGGACACCACCTTGGAGGACACGCGCCCCGGCTTTCCCTCGATTATGGCTGTTGCCTGCCGGTAAGTCAGACGTTTAGTGGATGAGATAACAGAGTTGGCGAAACGCGACTTAATCACTTCGCCCTTGCGATTGTAGGTGATAAACGCACTTTTGGTCAGACGGGGCTGGCGTTCCTGAAGGCTGCAGACTCCGTTACTCAACACCTCCGGAAGCATGGGAATAACATGCTTGGGAAAATAAATACTGGTGGTCCGTTGAGCCGCTTCCTGATCGATAATACCGTCAAATCCCACGAAATGGCTGACGTCGGCAATATGCACGCCGAGTTCCACGGTGCCGTTTTTATTATCGGTTATGGAAATAGCGTCATCGAAATCCCGGGCGTCGTCAGGATCTATGGTGATCACGGTCAGCTTTCTCAGGTCCTCCCGCCCTTCCAACTCGGTTTGCGAATCGTAATCCCTTCCGGCACGCCTGGCGGCGGCTTGCACCTCCGGTGGAAACTCTTCAGGTAACTGGTGTTGAACGATCATACTGAGCAGGTCTACATCTGGAGTACCGCGTTTTCCCAAGACTCGAACGATAACGCCGCGAGCCTCGCGCCCCGGTTCGGGATATCGCAAAACCTCAAAAACGACCTGATCCCCCTGCTTCGCAGATTTTGCCCCGGGATCGTCAACAAATACCGGACCGTGAATGGTGTTCCCATCGGGCCTGACAAACCAGCGGTTGAATTCCCGGCACAACTCTCCAACAAACTGGTTCTGACCTCGGGCGAGTATCTCGGTTATCCGCCCTTCAAAGAGCATCTTTCCGCCGCGTTTTCCCCGTTTGATGACTTTGGCCCGTACCGAATCTCCGGTAATGGCATTAAGCGATTCGCCCGGAGGAACGAACAAGTCACCGTGTGCATCGGGGAGTTCGGGAATAACAAATCCGAAACCTCGCGGGTTCAGGCGGAAAGAACCGACTATTTCGTTGCTCGGCTCCGGCAGCATAAGAACCTTACTGGATCCCATTACCAAACGCCCGGTATCCATAAGGGCCTTTACCGTATCGCGGAACTGCCCGTATTCCTTTTCCGCCACGCCCATGCTGCGAGCCAGCTCACGAAGTTTTCTGGGTTTATAGTCGGTACTGCCAATGAAATGCAGAATGTGTTCGGTAAATCTCTCGCTGGGCATGGTAGGTTCTCTTTAAAAATCCCGTTAATCCCGACCTTACATTATTTCGGGTAAGTTACAATCGTAGGGGTTGAGCGACATGATGCAACGAGAAACATAGCTGAACACACAATTGTAAGAGGATAAGGGAAACCTATTTCAAAAAAATCTTTAAAAATTCAGCCGATTGAACAAGCGTTTGGTTTGTCTTTATTTGTTCCATCAAAACGGCTTTTTCGTGTCAAAAAAGCAGGTTTTAAGTGACAGTTCATGTCCCGTTCACAATGGTGTTTCGCCGTTCAAGGAGGCGAAAAGCGGCGCATCCCTCTCAAGAAATTTTCGCCACTCCTCCGATATTCTTACTTGTCCAGATAACCCAGTCTTCCTTATATGACAAGGAAGAAGAGCTATCTAGCGACAGAAAAACCGTCTTTTTCCCTTTAAGCTTTACGACTGGTCCGGAGGGTCAGTCAACAGAAGTGCTTTCGGTGGACCTCTCACGGACTCGGGCAGGAGGCCCTTGTTTTGGATGACCTCCATAGGTCCGGTCTGCCGTGTTGGAGTCCAGATAATGCCTTCTCCTTCAACTGTTGATCGTTACTTGGAGCCGCTGCTAGACGGAAATCGAAAAGCTTGCCGCAAATTCATCTTTGAACAACTGAACCTTGCCCACCAGAATGCGGAAGAAGTGATCTACGATGTAGTCTGGCCGGCAATGGAGAAAACCGAAAGACTGTTCAGGAACGATCGCATAAATATCGCCGCGGAGCACATGGCCACCAGAATAAACCGATCGATAGCCGATCAGCTCCAGCCCTCCCTTACACAAATGCCGAAAATCGGCAAGCGAATCATTATTACCTGCGCTGATGGAGAACCGGAAGAGCTGGGTGCCCAGATGTGCGCGGACCTGTTTGAAGCTCGTGGCTGGGATGTTAGTTTCCTTGGTGGTGGTGTTCCCAATGATGAGATACTGACCCTGATAGGCCAATTGCGTCCCTCAGATACTGCTTATTTTCGGAACGCAGCCTTCCGGAGTGCCGCAGGTTCGAGCCCTGACTGACCTGATTCGTTCCGTGGGCAGTAATCCAACCATGAATACCATGATCTCCGGGGGAGTGTTCAACCGCGCCGAAGGATTGTGGAAAGAGGTCCACGCTGATCTGTTTGCCAAGACAGCCCGACAGGCGATTGCGGTAGCAGAAGCGGCCAAGCCCAAAGCTCCGGAGATAGTTATTCCCGGCGCTCCCCAAGAAACGACGGCGACGACGCCCGCCACTACTGGTTACGACAGAAAGCGCATAACTAAATTAATACCTGGAATCATTCAAATATTAAGGGGTTTGGTCGCCATCACGACCAAACCCCTTTTTGATGATTAATTCACTTGGCTGTTCCGGCGAAATCACAACTTCAGAAAATTAGCCAACAGTTGATGACCTTGAGTGGTAAGGAAACTTTCCGGATGGAAACTGAATACCTATTACGGGCATGGTATTGTGGCGAATCCCCATCAACTCGTTCCGGTCAGTCCAGGCGCAACGATGGAAATCAGCAGGCAGAGTTTCCTCTTCAACTATCAGGGAGTGATACCGTGTAGCTGTAAACGGGTTTGAGAGCCCGGAAAAAACCCCCTTACCGTCATGTTTAATCTCGCTGGTTTTGCCGTGCATGAGTCGCCTGGCGCGAACCACCTTACCGCCGAACACCTGGGCGATACACTGGTGACCAAGGCAGACGCCGAGTACGGGGATACGACCGGCCACATGCTTGATTATTTCCATGCTCATGCCCGCTTCGTTGGGAGTGCATGGGCCCGGAGAAACAACTAGGTGCGATGGTTTAAGCTGGTCTATCTCATCCAGAGTGATGGCATCATTACGGCAAACCTCTATATGGTTGTTCTTGTCCAGTTCGCCGATGCGCTGCACCAGATTGAAGGTGAATGAATCGTAGTTGTCTATGATCAGTATCATGCCACCACGATAATATCAAAAAACATTATTGGCAATCGGTAAGCCTTATATCCGTCTGATAATGATAGGTTCAGAGAATAATCAAGGGATAATGGCAGTCTCGCCGCTGATGGAATCGACGTTGACGGTCATGGTAGCGGTGTCGCAAACGAGGGTAACAGAAGCCGTGGTACTTTGATCAGTTTGCCCAAAACCTTGGAAAACAAGGCAATCATCGCCGCCCAGGCTGTAACCTGGCTGAATTGATACTCCTGCAAGCTGGCCACCCCGTCCGTAACCAAATACGACTTCCAGAGGCGCTCCCCCTACCGGATCGTTAACGATCTCGGCAGTAGCACAGTCAAAAATCGAGCCCACCTGCTTCACCACTGCGTATTTGCCGTTTACCGCGTCGAACCGGATACCGCGAGGTTCATTAGCGTGCGTAATCGATTCCAGTTGAGCAAATTGCATATCCGCCCACCAGCAATTCGACGGCAGCGGCTAACCGGGTTGTGCGAGTCTCACCTAGCATGGGCATGGCCATGACCGCAACTATAGCCATCACCACGACCACGATCAGCATCTCAACCATGGTGAAGGCGAAACTCCTGCTGACACTACTGTTTTGGATCGATTTCATGGAAAACCGGGATAAATCAAACCAGCCTTTTCTAACCGCATACGTGCTTTGGATAGTATCCAAACGGTGTATCGACTGTAACGGACGCCAGCGTGTGAGAATAACTTTGGTCCTATAAACCCGGAAGCGGGGCTTTCGCCCCGCCATCTACTAAACAGTGGTGAATAAAAAACCGAGTAGACGATAGGGAAGGGATGGTTATAGGAACGAGATATGTTTGCACGGATCGCTCGATAAAGGAACTTGTTCGTTGATCGCAACGAGGCGGAATAACCTTCGAGGTCTCACCCTTTTTGAGGCCCTGATAGCCAGCGTCTTATTGGCGGTGGTGGTGGTGGCCGTATCCCAGGCTATTGTGGTTGGGCAAATGCAAACCTACGACACCGTCCATCGATTCCGGGCATTATCGCTGGCGGAGTCAATGATGGAGGAGATAATCCGGCTGCCCTTCAATGATCCGGACGGCTCATCTGCAATGGGGCCTGAGGGAGGCGAAACGACCCGAGCCGCATTCGACAACATAGACGATTTTCACGGTTTCAGCCTGGCGGCGGGCAACATTACAGACGCGGCGGGTAATCTCTATCCAACTCCGTACCAGGTGTTTTCGCTATCCGTTACGGTATCGCCGGGCTCGGAAACAATAACAGGATTAAGTGGAGCCATTACCGGGGTAAACGTAATTGTAACCGTTCAGGACGCTTCAGGAACATCCTGGACGATACAGCAATTCGTCCCCGGAACATAGGAGCGTATACGGGTGAAGCCAATCCCGAAACACTCGAATCTGTTCAGCCGCCAAGCAAGATCCTTCACCCTGCTGGAGCTTCTGCTGGCGTTGGTTATCACGGCAATGGTCGGTTTATCGGCAGCGGCGATGATAAACGCCACCGCTTACGGAACCTCCAGTAGAAATTCCATGCGCAAGTTACTGGTTAAATCGAAAGTACTCAGCACTCGGCTGAGTAGTTCAATCCGCAATTCGAAAGAACCTGTTCAACCCAGTACCGCCCAACCTGATTCGACCGATATCCTGATCATCTGGGTGGCCGACACGAATAACGACCAGGCGAAACAGAATAACGAAATGCAGTTGATAGAACGGGATACCGCCACAAACGAATTGCGTAGTTATCTCAACGAAAGCGACCTGAGCAATTTCGTCGATGCCGGCACCTTTAGAACGACGGCATTGGCTTCGTATACCCCGCAGGTGTGGGGAACAGGTATAACCGATTTATCGTTCAAGCTTTCCGGCTCTTCCGGCGCAACGGTTTTGACCTCCCGATTAACCGCAACCCAGGGCGATCTAACCGAGACGACGGTGATCGCCGCTTCACCCCGCAATTAAAAAAACGGACAACCGCATCAGGACGGCTGCCCGTTTTAATTCCTCTATTGAGTTTTCCCTACAGGTCAAGACTCTCCACGAAACCGGTATGGAACTTACCCGACTTAAAGGTTTCGTTCTGCATGATCTGCCGGTAGAGGCTTATCGTAGTCTTGATCGGGTGGATTTCCAACTCGTCCAGACATCGAGCCATACAGGCAATTGCTTCGTCTCGCGTAGGTCTGTGGACAATCAGTTTGCCGATCATGGAATCGTACGTCGGCGGAATAACGAACCCCGCATGAGCATGAGTATCCAGACGTACGCCAAGTCCGCCGACAGCGAAGAACCTTTCGATTTTCCCCGGACACGGGCGGAAGTTGTTTTCAGGATCTTCAGCATTGATCCGGCATTCGATAGCCGCCCCCTTGGGTTTTACATCTCGCTGGGTGAAGCTCAGCGGTTCACCGGCCGCCACTTCGATCATGGCCTTGATCAGATCAAATCCGGTAATCATCTCGGTAACCGGATGCTCGACCTGGATACGGGTATTTACCTCGATGAAGTAATACGTTCCCTTCTGATCGACCACAAACTCGACGGTAGCCGCACTGTAATAACCTGCGGCTTTTGCCAAGCGCACCGCAGCTTTGCACATGTCTTCCCGCGTGCGATTATCGATACCGGGCGACGGAGACTCCTCAATCAGCTTCTGGTAGCGTCTCTGAACCGTACAATCACGTTCATAAAGGTGTACGATACGACCTTTCTGGTCGGCGATAAGCTGAACCTCCACGTGTCGCGGATTTTCGATGTATTTTTCCAGGTACACGCCCGGGTTGCTGAAAGATTTCGCGGCTTTCCTGGCTGGCCATGGACAAGGCGTTGGCCAGATCCTTGCGGTTATGAACGATGCGCAGCCCCCTGCCCCCGCCACCAGCAAGGGCTTTTACCATTACGGGATAACCGATTTGATCGGCAACCTTCAGCGCTTCCTTGTCGTCTTCGACAACTCCATCACTTCCCGGCACGGTCCGAACTTTAGCCTTTTTCGCCAGAGTTCTAGCGGCCGCCTTATCTCCCAGAAGCCGCATGGATTCAGCGCTGGGGCCAATAAACTGGATATTGGAGTCGCGGCACATGTCCGCGAATCTTGGGTTTTCCGCAAGGAACCCGTACCCAGGATGGATAGCGTCCGCCCCGACCATTTCCGCCGCGGCGATTATCCGGTCACCTTTAAGGTAACTTTCCGATGGAGCTGGAGGACCTATACAGACAGTCCGCGAAGCCATTTTCAAATATTCGGCATCCCGATCGGCTTCGGAGAAAACACAAGCGGTTTCAATACCCATCTCCCGACAGGTACGCATTATACGCAGTGCAATCTCACCCCGATTGGCTATGAGAATTCTATTAAACATTTAATTTCAACTCGTCAGTCGTCCGGTCCAAACTGCCGAAAAGGCGGAAAGACCGCATTATGCGATCATATCCGCCACGATTTTAGATAGCCGATTTATATCAGTCGGGTTTGACCATAAACATCGGCTGCCCGAATTCCACCGGCTCTTCGTTTTTAACCAGTATTTTCTCAACGGTCCCCGAGGTTTCAGCCTTTATCTCGTTAAAGACCTTCATCGCCTCAAGTATACAAACCACCGTATCCGCAGTAACATGATCACCAATCTTGATAAATGATGGCGATTGGGGGATCAGGAGCGGCATAGAAAGTCCCTACCATCGGAGACTTGATCGGAGCTAAACCGGCATCCGCATCAGCCACAGGCTGAGGCGCAGGTGCAGCAGCCGCAACCGGCGCAGGCGAAGCCGCTGCCGGTTGCGGCGTACTAACTACCACCTGAGGAGCAGCTTCCGTCGTTACGATGGAAGCCGCACCGGGACGTTTGAGCATAATCTCATCTTGTCCGTCTTTAATGCAAATTTCTGAGAGTTCATTCTCAGACATCATTTCCACAAGTTTACGTATTTTGTCAGGATCGACCACGTCGATTTCTCCAGATAAAGCCCGCTGACAATCAACCGCCACTTCAGCGTTTGATTTTCAGGACCGCGGTTTTCAAATCCTTTTTCAGGCTGGACAGAACCCGACACCCCTTCGGTGTCACCAATACGTCATCTTCGATTCGGACACCACCCAAACCTGGTATATAAACACCGGGTTCAACGGTAACGACCATGCCAGATCGAAGTTTTTCATCACTACGATAACTCAACGAGGGAGCCTCGTGAACATCCAACCCTAAGCCGTGGCCCAAGCCATGGTTGAATTCTTCCCCAAAACCCGCTTTTTCAATATGCTGCCGCGCCACAGCATCAACATCACACATGCGGGCTCCCGGCTTAACCGCCTGTATCGCCTTCTTCTGGGCGGCCAGAACCGTTTCGTACACCTCTCGCATTTTCGGCGGAATGCTACCCACGAAGAGAGTACGGGTCAAGTCACTTCTGTAGAAGCGATAGGTAGCCCCCCAATCGATCAATATAGTACAGCCGGGGTTTACTTTTCGCTGTCCGGGTACAGCGTGCGGCAAAGCAGCATTGGCGTCGATGGCCACGATAGACTCAAACGAAGGCGTGGTAGAGCCCCGTCGTTTCATCTCGTATTCCAGCCGTCCAGCAATTTCCTGTTCCGTCTGCCCGACTTTAATGGTTTTCAGGGTCGCTTTGAAGGCTTCTTCAGCAATGTCTACTGCCTGCTGAATTATCTTTACCTCGCCAGCATCCTTCAGAACCCGCATGTCTCCTACAATTGGCGGAGCATCGATGAGTTTTACGTTTTGGAGTTTCTTGTTTAAATCACCACGAGTAGAAACAGTCATATACTCGGGCTGAATCGCAATACTTCTTGCTTTGTATTGAGCAACAACGGATGCGATTTCATCAACCAGTTGCCCTTTGCGTAAAGAGACCTTCGCCCAGGGTGTTTCCTGCTTTATCGAAGTATCAAACCGACCGTCGCTTATGACATGAACACAGCTACGGGTAATTAAAACGGCGGAATCTTCACCAGTGAATCCGGTCAGGTAATAATGATCAAAACGATTCGTAACCAGGAAAGCGGATACCCTCTTCTGCGCCATTATCCGGCGCAGATTATTGAGCCTTTTCTGTATTACCGCGGACGGTTTATTTTTCGCCATGACACCAGTCTCCTCCGTAATTTTTGGCACCATTCGCCCGGCATTAAGGTAACTCTTCCCTGAGTCCTTTGCGAGCAACAAGTATCCTCGCTTACGCGGTCAGGAGCGATTCCACCGCTGAAACAAGCCTAGGAACCGTCCTTTTCGCCCGTTTTCTTAGCGGCTTTAGTTTTTTTCTTCTTAGTAGCTTTGTTTCTGGAATCGGCCGCTTTTTTCGTTGTTTTCTTAGCCGTCGTTTTTTTGGCAGTAGCTTTTTTCGCCGCAGTTTTTTTCGTAACCGCTTTTTTGGTCACCGCTTTTTTGGCAGCAGATTTTTTTGCCGCAGTTTTTTTCGGAGCGGTTTTTACAGGCGTTTTCTTCTTTGCCGTCACTTTCGCTTCAGGCTTGTCCTCTTTTTTCTTGGCTACCGCAGACTTTGGAGTGTTTTTGTCCTTTTCAGCTGCCTTTTTCTCTGATTTGGCTGCTGGCTTCTTTTCCGGAGTTTTGCTGTTTTTCGCCTCTTTAGTGGTCTTAGGGGCCACTTTGGGGGGGGTCGCCGCCGCCTTTTCTTCTTTTTCTTCTTTCGACAGCTCTACTTCCTTCTCCGGTTCCTTTACCTTCGCTTTTTTGGAAGATGCTTTAGTCGTGGGTTTCTTTCTCAAAGAAGGCCTGAGCAGCTCAGCTCTTTTCTCACGAGCTTCCCGGGCTTTTCTTTCGGCCTCCTCTTTCTTCTTAGCGACCACAATTAGTTTTTTGGCTATCGGAGATACAGGCACCTCATCGTCGATTTGATAAAGCTTGAGACCGTCATAGTACCCCTCGGATTGCAGCCTTATCAACTGAGCTTCCGCATCGGCTTTTTCTACGGATTTAAAGAGAGTGAGGGTATACCCATCGAACGAATAGCCGCACACTTTCCAGGCCAGAGGAATAACCTCCTTCTGGCCAGGAGCGCGCCTGGGAACAGGATTACTCGAGTTTTCGGAAGACTCTTTCGTTGAGGATGTATTACTTCCGTTATCCTTATCGCCACCCTTATCGCCCGAATCATCTGAGTCGTCCGAATCTTCGACGAAATCATTCTCTATATCGTTTTGCGTATCATCCATCCCCGAATCATCTGATACGGGATCAACTTCCTCTTTGCCCATCTACGTGTTTCCTGGTGATAGATACGAAGATCAGAGTAAACTTCAAGGCGGGACGATTACCAAAAACTGACCACATGGAAAGCAGGCAAACCTAAATCTAAAAAAATAGACCATCCGAGCGTCCCACGAAATCTCGCAGTTTGCCTCCCAATAAGATTGTACTACGCCCGGAGGGACTCGAACCCCCAACCTGCTGGTTCGAAGCCAGCCACTCTATCCAGTTGAGCTACGGGCGCTCATTAACTGTTAATCGCTTACGCAATAACAAGTTACGGCGAAGACCACTCTGCTAACCCCAGCTTAATGACTCAGCCGGTCAAGCAGCCGCGCACGGCGTCTCCAATACCGTTGCACGAATTATATGGATGAAACGCTGCGCGTCCAATCTTCTTTTTTTAAAGCTTTGCGGTTACGGATTACCGGCCTTACCGCTAAGGCAAATGGAGATACTCAGAAGCCTGCTCCGCGATATATTCGCCGATGCTGATTGATGCCGTAGCGGCCGGGGACGGGGCATTCAAGACATGCACCATGTGTTCGGCCTTTATGATCCGAAAATCATCAACCAACGCCCCGTTTTTCTCCAAAGCCTGAGCCCGTACCCCCGGAACGGCTGGCTGAAGATCATCGGCCTGAATCTCGGGAATAAGGTTTTGCAACGCCTTCACAAAAGCGTCTTTACTCCAGGATCTATGCATTTCGCCAAGACTCATCCGCCAGTGTTTGGCGACCATCCGCCAGAATCCGCTGTAAGCAGCAAAACTCAGAGTATCCTTTATCGAGAAACTCCATCTGCTATACCCTTCTCTTTTAAAGGATAAAACCGCGTTTGGTCCGGCTTCCACACTGCCATCTATCATGCGGGTAAAATGAACCCCGAGAAAAGGGAACTTTGGATCAGGAACAGGGTAAACCAAATTCCTCACCAAGTGGTAGCGATCGGGAATCAACTCATAGTATTCGCCCCGGAAAGGAACTATTTTCAAACATGGATCGATCCCGCACATTCTAGCCAACCGATCAGACTGCAAACCGCAACAATTCACCAGGTTTTTGCAGGTAATCGTTCCGCTGGCTGTGCGTAGTTCCAGCTTGCCGGCCACTCGCCTTACCTCACAAACACGAGAATTCTTTCTGATAGATTGCCCAGCTTCCCGGACTACGTCTGCATATGCATTGGTAACCGCTTTGTAGTCAACGATCCCGGTCTCGGGAACCAGCAGAGCGGCCACTCCGTGCACGTGGGGTTCAAACTCTTTCAGCTCTTTTACATCCAGGCGAGTGAGCCCCTGCAGGCCGTTTGCAGTTCCACGTTTATAAAGCTCATCCAAAGCTGTTATCTGCTGATGATCTGTGGCAACGACCACCTTTCCACATTTATCGCAGGGAATCCCCCTTTTACTGCAGAATTCGTACAACGCGTTTCTGCCTCGGACACAAAGGCCGGCTTTCAGTGACCCGGGTTTGTAATAAAGCCCGGAGTGAATAACCCCGCTATTGTGACCGGTCTGGTGAGCAGCTAATTCAGACTCCGCTTCAACCAAGACGAGAGAGATGTCCCTCCGCGAAAGAGCCATGGCAGTAGCCAACCCCACAACTCCCCCACCGACAACCGCAACGTCGAACTCCGGTAAATTGTCCGCCATGGTTCGTAATCCCTGATGTTCCGCCAGTTCCTCGTCACCACAATGTAACATGGCAGAATAGCGATCGCATAAAAGCCGACTACACAAATCATAGATAACCGTGTAAACAATGGCGTTAATAAAGGTTTCGGGATTGGTAGTAAACTGACGTACCCAAAAAACAAGAATCAGCCAACTGTTGAATTACGTTGGCCGCCCGCATACATTTGACAAGTAGGCCAGCGTGGCTGCGTATCGTGGGTTTCGGCGGTTACTGCGGTTACTAAAGAATAAACCCTAATGTGAAACAGTTAATACTCGGAGAAAAACACAATGAATTGGACTCGTCAACTCGTAGTTCTCATGGCTGTTGCTCTTTTTGTTTGCAGTGTGCCGGCTATTGCACAGGAAAAAGCTGCAGCCGACAACGACAGCCAGGCAGCCCTCAAAGCGGAACTCGATGCACTCAAGAAAGAACTCCAGGCAATCCGCGGCGACCTGAAGGTCATCCTCACAGAGCTCAAGGCCATCAAATCATCGCAGAAGCAGGCCCCGAGAAAGAAGCGGGAACGTCCGGCAATGAAACTGTTGGGCCAGACTGCCTCCAAGCACACTTTCCCAACCACTGCCGATCAGGAAATGACCATTGGTGGCGAATCTGATAGAGTCAAAGTTGTAATGTTCTACGCATCCTGGTGCGGATTCTGCAAACGTGCTCTGCCTGGTTTTGAAAAGCTGCACAAGGAATACAAAGATAAGGGCGTAGACGTCATGGCAATCAACCTCGACGGCCGGGAAGGCAAGAGGGGAAAAACAGAACAGCAGATTCTGGACCACTACAAGAGCCTGAACCTGACCCTGCCGTTGCACATGGACCCCAAGTCGGAAATCGGCCGACAGTATAAAGTCAGCAGTTTCCCGACCTCGTTTGTAATTGGCAAAAACGGAATTATCGAAGCGGTACACGTCGGCGGCCCGGTCGATCTGGACAAGCAAATAGCCGGAGAGGTGGACAAGCTTCTCGCAGGTAAAAGCCTGGTGAAGAAAGCCGCACCGGTTCAAATCAAAAAGGTCGAAAAGGACGGAATGCCGGTAATAGAAAAGAAGAACGAGTAATTATTCCTGGCAATCTCAAAAATAATTCCGAGGGCAGGTCGATTGACCTGCCCTTTTTTATTTACCTGATCCCCCTTAGCGAACAGAAATACGCTTTTACTCGCGAACCTTTGCAACCTCAGCGTTCCCTATCGGTATTAATGCACAACGAAGATGTGATTTCGTTAGGCACGAACCCGAAGGGAAATACTATGGCTCCCCCTAACACATTTTCATGGGTAACAATCGTCGTTCTGGCGATGCTGACTACCTACGGTGTAGCCGACCGAGTGTTAGCAGAAAACGACAAAAGCTATCCTACATACACCTTCAACCTTGTGGATAAACCGTGGGTGGAAATCCTGAAAGAGTTTACCCAAAAAACAGGGTATTCATTCACCGGTCGCACGCCTGAAGGAAACACTACACTAGATTTCGGAAAGGAAAGCGTATCCCTGGAGTTGGCGTCGCAAAGATTGGCGGCTGTCCTGCTTGCAAATAATTACGTGCTGAGAGGCTGCAACGGCACATGCTACAAAATAGCCAGGGTAACCGAGGTTTATTCGAATGGTATTGAGTCTGTTATCTTCCTTGAAGATGATTTTCTCAATATACCGGCCACACAATTTGATTCCTTTGCCATAATGTTTACGAAAGTCCCAGAAAAAACCTCAATGTTCAAAGAATTTCTTGCCCAAACCGTACCTTCGCATGTCACCGCGAAATATTTCTTCGGAGACGATCCTTCTCAGAAAAAGGAAGATCCCAATTTTATAATATTCGGGGATGTGCGAGACGTACGCCATTACCTCTCTTTAGTTCACATGCTCAATGATACTGATGGAACAAAAAATATGATCGCTATAACCATTCCCTTAAGAAAATTGGAACCGGACGACGCGATTGAGGTTATTCAATCACGTTATCAAGCTACCGAAATCTATTCCGAGGTGGAACTGGCTACGCAGCAGGACAGTGGCTCGAGTGAGGATGCGAGCAAGCAGAAATCTCCAGCGATTATTCGCATCTGGCCCGACTCCGCGTACCAGCGTATTGTCATAACCTGCCCGGAGGAAACCGCGGACGCGGTGAAGAAATTGATCAGCCGGTATGACAACCGGGAAGACGTCCCCACCGGCGTTACGGGCCCCAAACGACCGACCCTAAAAAAAACCGACGAAACTTTGCAATCAACCCCTTAACAGCGTAAATTCATGCTTTCGTGTTTAGGAGTGAAAAAGCGAACATGGATGTTTGTGGGATTGATCCAGGACTGGAAGTGACCGGGTACGCGGTAATACGGGTATCGGGGGATACATCGTCTATTCTGGATGCGGGTACGTTAACCACCAGCCGGAAAGTCGCCCTGCCGGAGCGGCTTGTGCAGCTCTCAGACGATTTTGAGGAGGTGTTGGCCCAATGGCAGCCATTCGCCGTTGGTGTTGAGCAATTGTACGCACACTACGCTCACCCGCGAACGGCGATTCAGATGGGCCACGCGAGAGGGATTCTGCTGGCGGCGGCCCAACGAGCGGGAGCGCAGGTACACAGCTTCGGTGCCACCAGAATAAAGAAATATCTCACCGGTAATGGCCGGGCGAGTAAGACTCAGGTTCAGCAGGCGGTGCAAGCGATGTTTGGGTTACCCGGACTGCCTGAACCAAACGATGTCGCGGACGCCATTGCTGCGGCCTGCTGCTGCGCGAACGAACTGGCGAGCAGCAAGTTGGAGGTTTCGTCATGATCGTAAGATTGACGGGTACGGTCATCGATGTGACCGAGGAATCGGCGATAATCGAGCGGGACGGAGTTGCCCGTGAGGTTCTTATCCCCGGTTACGCTATAGGGGAACTGACGGCCTGCCGCGGTCTGGAAACCACGTTGCATACAATCGAATTCATCGAGGCGAACCAGGCCGGCGGGAATATGACTCCGCGACTGGTTGGTTTTGTTCATCCGGAAGATCGGGTGTTCTTCACCCGTTTCGTTTCGGTCAAGGGGATCGGAACGCGTAAGGCTCTTAAAGCATTGGCGGACCCGGTACGGAAGATAGCCTCCTGGATTCAGCAGGGAGACGCGAAAAGCCTTACCTGCTTACCGGGAATTGGGAAAAGAGCGGCGGAGATGATTGTAGCCGAGCTCAACGGCAAGCTCGATGAATTCGCCCTGGGTGATGGCGGCGAGCGAGCGGTAGACGTCGCCCGGTTTACCGATCCCCAGCGGGATGCGCTGGAGGTCCTCCTGACATTCGGTGAAGCACGTCCGGACGCGGAGCGGTGGCTGGAGCGGGCAGCACAGTTGCATCCCGACCTGGACGAAGCGGAAGATTGGGTTAAAGCTGTATACCGTATAAAGACGGGTGTGGAAGGATAGCGGAAAGTCATGGCTCGGGAACGACTGATCACCGGCGAATTACAACATCGCGATAGCGACCAGGTCAACCTGACTCTGCGTCCGCAGACTCTGGACGAAATGGTCGGGCAGAGACCGGTGATCGAGAAAATCGAGATCGCCATCGAGGCGGCCCAAAAGCGCAAGGAACCGCTGGAGCACATGCTTTTCGACGGTCCTCCCGGCCTTGGGAAAACCACATTAGGCCATGTAATCGCCAGAGAGATGTCCGACCGTCCCCCGCGGCTGACCTCCGGTCCGGCACTATCCAAGCAGGCCGATCTGATGCCCATCCTGACCAACCTGGAGCGGGGAGACATCCTGTTTATTGACGAGGTGCATCGCATTCCGAAAACGGTAGAAGAATTCCTCTATACGGCCATGGAGGATTTTCGGGTTGATGTAACCATTGAAGGCGGTCTTCGAGGTCGAGTGGTTAATTTCAACTTGCAACCTTTCACCTTGATCGGGGCTACCACGCGGGCGGGAATGCTCAGCGGCGCGATGCGCGATCGATTCGGGCTGCAATTTCATCTGGATTATTACGGAGCGGACGATCTGGACACGATTTTGCATCGGTCGGCCGGCAAGTTGCAACTCGATTACGAAGAAGGCGCTTTGCACGCGGTAGCCAGTCGCAGTCGAGGTACTCCGAGGGTAGCCAACCGCCTGCTCCGCCGCGTTCGTGATTACGCCCAGGTACGTGCTGACGGCAAGTTGACCGTCGACGTGGTCAACAAGGCTTTGGAAATACAGCAAGTGGACGAACTGGGCCTGGACGAACTGGATCGGGCGTTTTTGCGTAGCCTGATCACCGTGTACGACGGCGGACCGGCCGGCATCGAGGCACTGGCGGCTACCATGGGACAGGAACGGGACACGCTTGAGGATATGGTGGAGCCCTACCTGCTGCAGATAGGGTTTGTAGTACGTACGCGACAGGGTCGGCAGGCTACGCATGCGGCGTATGAGCATATGCAGATAACCGCTCCCAAAAAAGACAAACCAAGTAATCCGGAAAACCCAACATTGTTTTAGGTCCAGCGTAGAGGCTTTTTGCAGGAAACTGTCAGCCGGAGCAACAGCCCTGACTTACGTCTCCGATTTCTGGTCTTTTTTCAATACGGGCACTGTTCAGAGAACAGTGGCACGTCTTTTTGGTTTTATTTTCGACTTAGCATTCCGTTGGGTCGATGCCCCGGCCTACTGGGTTATCGCACACAGAAGAAATGTTTGCATACTCTTGGTCCGCGGAGCGGACCCTACAGATTTTGGTTAAGCCAATGCTTTAAGGTGGAAAGGAATTCAACCTTCGCTGCTCGTTCCAACCAGGGGTAATGGCCGCATTGGTTGAATTCCTGGTACTCCAGATGGGGGATGAAAGTTTTAAGGTTCTGGTAAATCATCTCTCCGGGATGAGGGTCGGCTTGACCATGGAGCATTATCGCCGATACCGAGACCTCTTTGAATTGTTGCGGGTAAACACCATCGGCCTGCAGGCGGAGCATGTCGCTCCACGATTCGGCGTGAGCCAGCGAATCGCAGGGCATTTCCCCATCGTCTTTTTCAACGAGATCGCAGGAATCCAGCCGCTTGCATAGCCGCCCCATCGCCTGCATGCGTTCGTCGCCATTGGAATACTGGCTTATGACCTGTTTGGTCTGCTTCGCCCAATCCTGCTGCATCCGCTCCTGACGAGTCAGTTCCAACTGCCGCCTGGAATCGGCATCGAAGGTTCCGCAGCCAATGAGGACCAGAGCCGAAAGCGAATCGGGGTAAGCCGCAGCATGAGCCAGAGCAAGCATTGCCCCCCAGGAGTGCCCCACCACCACCGGTTTTGTTTTTTCACTACGAGATTCTATGACCTGTTGAAGATCGTTAACGTGCAGTTCGACGGTTAGATGCTCGGCGCCACAGCCTCTCTGAAACGGTTCGAAGACGTGAAACTCATCCTCCAGATCCCTAGCCAGAGAGGCCATATAGCCGGGTGCTCCCGGTCCGCCGTGTACCAACACGACGGTCTTTTCGCCGCTGCCGTATTCACGAACCGTCTGCATCTTTCGTATCCGCTTCGTCTTTGGGTTTTCTGCGGCTGCCCTCGTACATCTCGTACTTGAGTAACCGGCATTCGATCTTGGCGTTGAAGAAAACGATTCTCCGGCTGGCCCGCAAACCGACCTTCTTGGCCAGGTCCAGGTTTCCGGTGAATATGTATCCCGTATATCCCGAGCACTTTTTCTTGAAGAAGTCGCCGATCCGTTTATAGGTTTTTTCCAATTCGGCAACTTCACCGAGTCGTTCACCGTATTCCGGATTGAGCAGGACGATCCCCTTTTCCTCGGGAACATCGGTATCGGCGAAATCGCAGACGGCGAAATCTATCATATGGCTGACCCCCGCGGTTTCGGCGTTCTTTTTAGCCGCGGCGATTGCCCGCTCGTCGATGTCTGTGGCAATGATCCTGGCCGGAGTGATCTTGTTTCGCAGCTTTTTGGCTGCTACTCGCTCAGTCTTCCACGCATTGGCGTCAAAACCCTTGACGTGCATCAGCCCGAAATTGCTTCGTAGAAGCCCCACCGGTCGACCGGAGGCGATCAGGGCGGCCTCTATCGCCAGGGTGCCGCTGCCGCACATCGGATTGACCAGAGGCTGGTCGCCGGAGTAGCTGGTGGCCATCAGGACTCCGGCCGCGAGAGTCTCCTGCATGGGAGCCATGAAGGGAATTCGGCGGTAACTGCGGTCCGCTAATTTGCGGCCTGAGGCGTTCAGATAGACCCAGACGCGGTCTTCTTTCCAGTAGACATTTACTACAACCCGGTCGCGTTCGGGTCCAGAATCGGGTCTCTGCCCCTCTGAAGAGGAAATACGGTCGACTATGGCATCCTTGACCTTGAGCCCGGCATACTTCCAGTCCTTAATGGCGGGAGTGTCGGCCCGAGCAACCACGCTCACGTACCCGTCAGGGACTATCAGGTCTTCCCAGGCGATTTCACTGACGTGGTGATAGAGATCATCGGCGGTGGTGCAGCGGAACTCGCCAAGCAGCCAGAGGACGTTGAAAGCCGTCCGCAGGTAAAGATTAAGCCTGCAGGCCTCCGGCCAGGTCGCCTGGATAATTACGCCGGTTTCGTGAGTAGAGACCACCTCACAGTGAAGGCTCTCCAATTCTTCTTGCAGATAAGTAGCCAACCCGCGGGCGCAGGTGACGAGAACACTACGTTTTTCGCTCAGGTCCATCAACGTCTTTCCTAACAGTCTGCCACTCCGGGCGTAGACTTCATACCGTAAATCCGGAGCTTTCGCTCGAAGCGAGCGATCTAACCGCACTGCATAACCGAATTATCCACTTTTAACCACCCCTTCGAGCTTTAAGATTAAGTTTTGAGCTTTCCATCGTCGCAACCATTCTGTTAGATTGTCCAGACGCCGCGGCGGTCGAAACGGCGCGGATCGGTTAAGGAAGTCAGCGGTTCTCACGTGTCTAGCGAAAGAGGAAAGGATACGAATGGCCATCAAGCAGCTTAATCACGAACAAGTTCACAGCATGACCGTCGAAGAGAAGGACGAATGGTGGCTTAAGAATGTGTTTAAGGGTGACATCCCGCAATTCACGGCACGTGCGGCTATATGTGGCTTCCTGCTTGGCGGATTACTGTCAGTTACCAACTTGTACATCGGAGCTAAAACGGGTTGGGCGCTCGGAGTTGGAATCACTTCCGTAATTCTGTCGTTTCTCATATTCAAAGTACTCAGCAGTCTCGGACTGGGCAGGAATTACCATGTTCTGGAAAACAATATTTTGCAGTCGATTGCTTGCTCAGCCGGCTATACAAACGGGCCATTAATCGCAAGCATGGCGGCCTACATGGTAATTACCGGTGTAGTAATCCCCTGGTGGCAAATGATGCTCTGGTGTTTCACGCTGGCACTTCTGGGAGTAATGTTTGCATTCCCATTAAAACGACGGTTCATCAATGACGAACAGCTTCCGTTTCCGGAAGGTCAAGCCGCAGGTGTAGTACTTGATACACTCCACAGCGAAGACGAAGACGGCAGTTCCGATGCTGTTTTACCGGCAAAGCTTCTTGTGGTTTTCGGATTAGCCGCCGGATTACTGAAATTCTTCCAATCTCACGTAGTTTTACATTATATTCAAGCCAAATGGCTCTTGGATAAAATCAGTATAAGTAAAATCGCGGTCCCTGAATTTCTTGATAACTGGTACTACGGACTTGCGGAAAAGTACGGATGGTGGATTCCTTCGATCATGGGTACTTCATTAAAGGAACTGACTATCAGGCCCGAGTTGGACGTAGCAATGATCGGAGCTGGTGGTTTAATGGGTATAAGAACCGGCGCGTCACTTATGATAGGAGCTGTCATAAGCTATGGTGTTCTTGCCCCGATTATGATTCAAAACGGAGACATAGTCGGCGTAGCCGACGCCGCAGGCAACATGACCTACGGCTTCCGCCCAATCATGACCTGGGGTTTGTGGTGTGGTGTTTCCATGATGACAACTGCTTCGCTTGTCTCTTTTCTGGCCAAACCATCCGCGTTGATAAAACCTTTCAAGCAAATCCTGAGTAAAGATTCCAAGCGTAAATCCGACTGCCTGGAGAAGATCGAATTCCCCAGTTGGTTAGCCATGGTTGGAATACCGGTAATCGGCGCGATACTCGTTATTGAAGCAAGGGCTTTTTTCGACGTTCAGTTATGGATGGGAGCAATTGCAGTCCCCATGGTCTTCGTATTCACCTTAATCGCGGTGAACTCAACGGCTTTGACCTCCATCACCCCTACCGGAGCTTTGGGCAAAATCACGCAGCTAACCTACGGAGCTATCGCTCCGGGCAATATAAAAACCAATATCGCCACCGCGTGCATCAGTGCGGAGGTCGCAGGCAGCGCATCAAACCTGATACAGAACATAAAGCCGGGATACATGCTTGGCGGAAAACCAAGATTGCAGGCATGTGGGCACGTACTGGGTGCGATTTCAGGTGCGATTTTCTCTGTCGGCATTTTTTACCTTTTATTTTTGCCGGCTGATCCGGCCAATCTTATAAGCCCGGAATATCCATACCCTGCCGCAACAGCATGGAAAGCAGTGGCAGAATTACTGACTCATGGCATTGACCAATTACCAGTTACAGCTCGCTGGGCCGCTCTGATCGGTGGCGTCGGCGGAATATTGCTGGAAATCGTGCGAATGGTAACAAAAGGCAAATTCCCAATCAGCCCAGTTGGAGTTGGATTAGCTTTCATCATCCCATTTAACACCTGCCTGGCTATGTTTATGGGATCATTCGTATTCTGGGTTATCGGAAAGATCTGGTCCAAGCCGGAGCAGAACGCCAACAGAGTATTCGTTAAGAATCAAGAGTCTATCTGTGCTGGTGTGATAGCGGGTGCCGCTTTAATGGGCGTTGCAATAATGGCGATTGTTCTTTTAATCAATAAGTAACATGGGAATATACGGAAAAACTTAGAGACATCGCCAAGAGACTTCTTGCACTAAAGGTAAAACCACGCTTGAAGATTCGATATGTTTAGCGATATACTGAATTGATTCCACCTAGACTATGAATTCGGTGGACGAGGGCGTTATCACCTGAATTATTAAATGCGCCGCGCAGCTTGCAAGCCGATACGGGAGCACTACAGATGAACCGGAAAAAACTTTTCATCGTTCTTCTTTCGCTGACCCTGGTCGCGGGGTGTATTGATTTTCTTGACAACCCGATAATATCCAACCTGATTAACGGGCAAAGCGGACAACAGGGGAGTCAACAGTCAAACGGGCCCACTACGCTGGGTGAGGTAACCGGCAATTTGTTCGATCCTGTTGGACAGCCGCGTCCGGATGTAGGCTTTTTTAACGCGAAGGTGGTAAACAACAGCAGTCATGCAGCTAGTGTCACTTTTAAATTTCTAATTGATGATGTGGTGGTCCATTATACAGACCTGCGAAACGTCGCAGCCGGATACACGGCCGAAATAGCCGGTCCTGAGCAAGCCGGAATTTTGGTTGTCAATGGAACCTCGGAAACCGGGCGGATCCTTCCCGAGACAACTTACGTATTCGGAACGGACGTAGACGACGAAAATCCCGCGGTTTACGAAATTACCGATCCTCAACCAGCTACCACCCCGGAACCGACAACCGCCCCCATCTCGACACCGACACCGTCGTCCAATCCGACTCCTGCGCCAACGACGGGGCCATACCCGACTCCCACACCGCTTCCCAATGACTGCAACAACAACGGTATCGATGACATGGTGGAAGTTAGTTCGGGATCGGCCTGCGACTGCAACGGAAACTATATACCCGACGTGTGCGAACCGGACTGCAATAACAACTACATGGCCGACGAATGTGACATATCCAGCGGCGAGAGCTTCGATTGTAACGTAAACGGAATACCTGATGAATGTGAATCAGATTGCAACCAAAACGGAGTGGCAGACGAATGCGATATAGCGGAAGGCACGAGTACAGACTGCCAGCCGGACGGTATTCCCGATGAATGTCAGACGGGCGTAGCAACAACAACCCTCCTTTTCGAGGATTTCGAAAAACCATCATTCCCCCCATTGAACTGGTATACCTACTCTCTTAATACAAACGGTAGTTGGGAGCTGAATACCGACAGCTATGACGCACACAATGGGCTGCAAAGTGCCTGGCACCGGTGGGTAACCGGCGAAACCAACGACTACCTGATAACGTCGGAATTAACCTCGGCCGACACTTTGACATTGTGGTCCAAACGCGGGTATGGCGCGGGCTGGAGCGGTGACTATCAAGTGGATATCGTGCTGGTTGTCGGCGATGTCGGCGGCACCGACGATATCCCGGTCTACAATCTCAGTGAAGATTGGGATTACATGAACTACTGGGTCGAAACGGTAATCGATTTGAAACCGCACTTGCCCGCAGGCCCGTTCCGGGTGGCAATTCGCTGCCATGGTTACGATAGTGACGATATTTATATCGATGACCTTAGGATCATCAGCACCTCCGTCCTGGGCAATGACTGTAACGAGAACGGAATGCCCGACGCCTGCGATCCCGATTGCAACGGTAACAATATCCCTGACGAATGTGATATAGAAGAAGGCACCAGCTACGACTGTGACTACGATTTGATACCGGACGAATGCGAAGTGGACTGCAATTCCAACGGATATCCGGATGATTGCGAGTTGATCGCCGGTTCCGCTCAGGACTGCCAGGGAAATCAAGTTCCCGATGAGTGCGACATCGCCAACGGAACCAGCCTGGATATCAACGGCAACAACATCCCCGATGAATGCGAAGGTACAACAACAACGTCGCTGACCATTTCGGATAATACGGGCGATCCTCATAGCATTACTATCCCCGCATTTGTGGGAACGGAATTCGAGGTGAAGATGACCCTGCGGATCCCAGATACGCAGAAGATATCCAAGTGCTCGTTCTGGCTGCAAGATTATACTGAAGATCCAAACCCGAGTTACCCGTTTTACATTAAGGGACGTCAACTGATTCACTCATCTTTAATTTATCCCAATGAACCGGTTGGTAATTATTGTAATAACGATAGCACCCACCGGGCGTGCGACTTGAATCCGGTAATCGGCGATTCAGATACTGGAATGGTCAAACTCGACCTGGGCTCGAATTCCACCGGCGCAGTAGATGGAACAACAGAAGTACATTCGATTATTACAATCGCATCCGATGGCAACACCCGACCTAACCAACAATACAGAATTATAATAAGCGCCAGCGACCCGGGAACAGGCAAAACGATATCTCCCCCCTGTTGGACTGATGGTAACGGACGGGTTCAGCCATTCGACGAACTTACGGATAGCCAAAATCCATACGTGATCAACGTCGTTTACAATGCCCCCTGATACCTGAATCGGAAAACGGCCAAAAAGGAGTCCAATGGTTTCAGCGGCGGCTCTCCAGCTTCTTTACCGCGAGGGCAGATAGCCTGCGCAATCGTTCCTGGTACTCGGCCACCGATTGTCCGACTGTTTTTATTACACAAACCATATCGATTAGCGGCAGATCGTATTGCAGCAGGCGAAAAGCTTCCCGTAGTCGCCGCTTCTCTCTAACCCTGACAACCGCGTTTCCAAGCCGTTTCCCGGCAGCTATACCCAACCGGGGCATGGATAGATCGTTATCGGCCACATGCAATACCAGGTGCTGGTCACCGGCCACGCATTTTCGCCGAAATACCCGGTCGAAGTCTCTACGGAAGCGAATTCGCTTCGATTTATCGAATGTCAGACGTTGCATCACGGTAACAACTCGCGTCAGGTTGCCGAATTACATGTAATAATAACTATGGTTATATTAATCGGGTTCTTCCGATATGGGTACCGCTGTTGTGTTTTTACGTGTGCGATGCGAAAATAGGTATAGTTACCGGACTGAGGTTGGCAGTTTACCGGTTTCTGTATTGAAGGATTGAGTTAAACATAGTCGATGGACAATAACGGCGGGTGGTGAAGCTTTCACCTGTGTATTTATTCGTTTGCCACCCCTGCGCCGCGTATTCGAGGTTCTTCTTATGAAAAGATCGACAATCGATTCAGTTATATATGCAGTTACGGTTGTTATCTTTCTGGCAGTATCGCCGGCAATATGCCAGTTACAGCCGATGACCGGCCGAGCCAACGATGCCAATAACCAAGTGGGTAGCGGTGGATTTAACGCCCCCTCTCAAAGAACGCTTTTCAACACCGGAAATCTGTATATAACCGGTAACGTGACCGGCGGTAAGTCTTTTCGCGGATATTCCCCGATTCACGGTTCTAATTCGCTGTTTATGAATTTGCCTTCCACGTCGTATCTGGGCAATTTCCAGCGAGATTCGGTAGGGTTAAATAACGCCATCCGGCCGACCACCTTTGGCCTTACCACGCCCTACTACAATCCGGCCAGCACGGTCACCAACGCAGGTGCGATCGGTGCGGGGCTTAACAGGCCTGGCATGTCGATCCCACTAAACTCATTTTCGGTTCCCATGCAAGGTGCAAATATAACCGGCAGTGCCCCGACGGATATCACCTACGGAACAGCGCCGGTGAATAACGCTGTTCCGAACAGCTCGATATATTCCTCACAGAACCTGTCGCTTCTGCGTGGTGAAAACTCAATCGATTACCTCCGCATGACGGCTCAGACTAAATCACTGCAAGCCAGCCCGTTGTTCGGCCAGAAAATTGCGGATACTACGGTTACGGAAGCAACCTTACAAAAGACCGGACCGCTGTTAAGCGATCCTTTTGCCGTTCAAACCGGCGATGATGCGTCCGAACGTGTGGCTCCGTTCGTAAGACAATCCCGAACCATGTCGGATATATCTCGCCCGACGAGTGACGAAATGCTCGCCCAATCGCAGGAGTTGATTTCACCTACCGCACTGGCTCCCAAGTTATTCCAGAGTCAGACGGCTCAACCGAATAGAGATTTACTGACCGGCAGACCGGAAATGTCGGTCATGCAGTATGAAGCGTCCCGCCTGGCTGCGGAGAAATTAACCACCGTCGGCATTCAACCCAAGCTATACCTGGCGAAACAAACCACGACTATTGAGTCGTTACAACCGGTCGACATAGAACAGGCGCTAAGTGAGCAGGCACTGGCACGAAGCCCGCTGGACGCTCTCGCATCAGCCGTTCAGTTCCTGGCGGATAACGAGGCTGATCTGGCTGCTGAGACTGCGGAACGACCGGAAGGTTACAACCAGGCGTTGGCGTTCGTTGAGGATTTCGGTAAACGCCCATTGCTTACTCTTGCGGGTAAAAGCAATACAAATCTGAATGACCTGATCGTAAAAGCCGAAGATGAGGTACGTGCAGGTAAGTACTATGAAGCGGCCAACGTGTATCGCGTGGCAATAGCGATGGATCCGGACAATGCCCTGCTCAAGCTGGGACTGGCCCATTCGCTTCTGGCAGCCGGTGAATACCTGACTGCCGCACATCATTTGACTGCGGCAATACGCAGCTACCCGGCGTTCGGGTATTTGAATCTCGATCTGTATAATTTCATCCCTGATACCAACGTGTTTGATATTCGCCGAGCGAACCTGGAATACCGGCTGGAGAAGAAAGAGGATTACACGCTGCGATTTTTGCTCGGGTACCTGGAGTACTACAGCGGCTTGCAGAAGTTCGGAATCGTCAACCTGAAAAAGGCGGCCGCCGAAGCTCCCGCGGACTCGGTTATTTCCAGCTTCCCCGACATACTGATAAACCCGCACAAAGCGGTTAGCGAGGAAAAACAAGGCTCATCCGACTGAAACGCACTTTTTCGTTAGTGGTGTTTAATGCTTAAGCTCTTGTGAATATTGCTTTACGTACATTGCGTTTTTTGTCGCAGCATCTTTACAGGTAAAAAATCGATATCGCGTATATTTGAAATGTGCTCAATGCGCGGACGCTTATATCGGCCCGCAGCTTCTGGTCCGCCCATAGCGGGCCAGAAGCTGCGGGGCTTTTTGAGAGGACAAATCTTTTCCGCCGGTTACACCCGCCAAAGGCGGGCTTCACCGGCGGCTACGCATGCGCTCCGCCTCCGGCGGACCTGGAGCGGCCGGGCTCGGTTTTACCATTTTCGACTCTGTAGTGTTTTCCTATGGTCTGCCTTTGACGGATTCACGACAGGGAATATCTACAAACGCGTATCGTAGGTCGGGGCAACAGAACCGCGGAACTGGTTACGAATCGGGAGAACCTACGCCAAAATCAGTATTGGACCAGAGTATTTCTATATTCGGTTCGTCTTCCAGAAAGGAAAACTCCTCGGCGAACCAGCCTTTCAGGTCTTCATCCACCCATTCTGGACCTTTGGAGTTTTCCGTAAACAGGCTTATGCAACCGTAGCGGAAATACTTCTGCAGTATTTCCATATCACGGCGCACCGAATCGCGACTCTGTCCCTTCAGGCCAACCATAAGACAAATCGTATCAGTCAGCCTGGCAACGTCGGCCGGTGAGTCGAACTTCATACCCTTGTTCAGAATATCGTTGCGCAAATGGTCGTCGAAAGTTTCCACGCCGACTTTAATTCGCGTCGGAATACGGAAAAACTCCCGCGTCTCGTCGAACTTATTGCGATATCCCCAATAGGATTCGCAAATGAATTCTTTTATATTCAAGCGGATCAATAAATCGCGAATCTGCCTGCGTACGGGAAGGGTGAGTTCCTGAATACTACCGGAGTTTATCACTTCCAGGCGTCCGAATTCGCCTGTCACCCTGGCGAGTTCACGGTCGGCCACCTGCTGGATAATATCTTCGTCGACCGTGTTGTCGTCGATATAGTCGCAGAAGCTGCAGCGTCCCCAGATGCAGGGTAAACCGCGCAAGAGAACAATTTCCCGCGGGATTTTCCGGGCTATTACCGCGTATCTTTGCATATCAGTTCGGAAAACCGCCAATACGTTTTAGCGGCGTTTTTTTCTTGCCTTGCGTTTGTCTTTCGTGTTGACCTTGCGTTTTTTAAGGGCGGATTTTCCCTTGCCCTTGAAATTGGGCATCATTCCCTGGCCAGCCATCTGGGACAACTGAGAACTAAACTGCATCCGCTGCCTGAGCCCCATTCCGGACATCATCTTCATCGCGTCGCGCATCTGGCTGAACGACTTGACGAGCCCGCTGACTTCCTGTGTCTCGACTCCGGCGCCCCTGGCAATTCGCCTACGACGGGAAGTATCGATCAGCTCCGGTTTGACCCGCTCTTTACGGGTCATGGAGAGGACGATCGCTTCCATCCTTTTGATTTCGCCATCGTCGATGTTCATATCATCCGGCATTCCCCCGCCCATACCGGGAAGCTTTTTAAGGATGTCCTTCATCGACCCCAGGTTTTTCATCTTCCGCATCTGGGTAAGGAAATCTTCGAGGGTCAACGCCCCCTTGGCCATTTTCTTTTCGAGCTTGGCCGCTTCATCGGCGTCGTATTGCTCCTGGGCCTTTTCCACCAGGGTGAGCATATCGCCCATGCCCAGGATACTTCCCGCCACGCGATCGGCATGGAACGGTTCCAGGGCTTCGATCTTTTCGCCCATACCGACAAACTTGATCGGCTTGCCCGTAACCTTCTTCAACGAGAGCGCCGCACCACCACGGGTGTCACTATCGAGCTTGGTTAAGATGCAGCCGTCCAACTCCAGCCGATCATTGAACGCTGTTGCGGTGTGCACCGCGTCCTGACCGGTCATGGCGTCGAGAACCAGATAAATCTGGTGCGGAGAGCAGACGCTGCCGATTTTAGCCACTTCGGCCATCATCTCTTCGTCGATGGCAAGTCGACCGGCGGTATCCAGGATAACCACATCCCGGTCAGATTTGCGGGCGTGAGCAATACCGTTACGGCAAACCTTGACCGCGTTTAAATGGCCTCGCTCGGTGTAAACGGGGGCTCCGATCTGCTCTCCGAGCACTTCCAACTGATCGATAGCTGCCGGACGTTTCAAGTCAGCGGCCACCAGCAGTGGACGTTTGGCTTTGGACATCACATGCTTGGCGAGTTTGGCACAAGTGGTGGTCTTACCAGAACCCTGCAGACCGGCGAGCATAAGGATGGTCGGACCGCCAGCAACGAACGGGATCTTGGGATCGATTGGCCCCATCAACTGGACAAGTTCATCGTAGACGATCTTTACGATCAACTGATCAGGTTTAAGTGTGTGGATTACGTCGGCACCAATAGCTTTCTGGTGTACGTGTTCACAAAACTCCTTAGCCACCTTGAGGTTGACGTCGGCCTCAAGAAGTGCGGTGCGCACTTCGGCCATCGCATCGCGAACATTGTCTTCGGTAATTTTACCTCGTCCGCGAAGTCCCTTGAATACGTTTCCAAACCGCTGTGTAAGTGAATCAAACATGGTGTCCGTTGTCCGTAACCGCGTTTTCTACCGTCTGTACTAATACAACCGGCACAAAATCATTACCAATTAAAGCATTATCCAATACTGCAGTTTGGCGGCCACAGGCTAAACGGTCAATACCCGCCGGACGCCAGCTCTGATCGAGGTCAAAACGTGAAGATCGTAAAGTGTCTGCCGCAAGCAGCCCCCCTCGTAACCCTTTATTAAACAGCAAGTTACGCCACTTGATACTCCACGGATTCTTTTCAAACATTTCCAAACACAGCAAACTTAGCAAGGCTGTGAAATAAAATGATCGTATCCTTCTAACCTTTTTCGCACTGCGCTGTCTGTAATTGCGAAGGGAATCAATCATGTCCATAGCTTTGGAAGGAGCTTACAGATGAGAAAGTACCTTGGCTGTTTACTCTCGATCGCAATCCTATTTTCCACCAGTGGCTGTATAGCCGTTAACGCAAAGGATAATACCTTTGGAAACGAACGTCAGGCGGTAGCGATGGGAGACAGGATTCTTATTGTAAACGTATCGACCGGAGAAGTTTCGGAAATCGACGCGTCAAAGATAGAGCAGTTCAAACCTTGTGAAAAAGAGGAAACCGATTGACTCCAAACATCCGCCCACCCATTAAAGTTAGAATGGGTGGGCGGAACTCTAGGTAGGAAACTTTTCTAGTGAACGTCAACTCATAACGCACCAACATTAAACGTGCGAAGCTGACAATTAATTTCGATTACCGCTATTCAACAGGAGGCAGCTTTATCGGTTGCTGCTCCTCCGGCAATTCCAGCACCCCTACAGGCCTGAAATCGGTGAATTCTTCCGCAATTGGTTTAGCCTTATCTTTTATCTCGAACTTTGCCGACGGCTCTTGATGCTTGCAGGAGTCGACGCCATACGCGACAGAGGGTAAGCCCCCGTGCCCGAGTAAGGTTATACCGGTAGGACTTATTTTTGTCATTATCATGCCATCCGAACTTCGTTTCGCCCCCTCTTCGCATTCGAGATGGGCCATAAACCCGGCATGTGGAGTACCGCCGAAACTCAGATTACAGCCCCACGGCGGTGTGTTAACACCCACGATATCCTCGGTGGAGCCCACCTCGGCCTCTCCGCCGATCGCCCAGACGGCGGTAGCTTCAGACATGGTAACCACCATCCAGACGGTATCGGGAATAACCACACCGGGCAATGTAGCCGAAAGCGTATACAAAGACCCGCTATTGGGTACATTGTTCCAATTAACGGTTGTTCCGGAAATCAGGGTTCCACCGTCGCCGGGGCAGTCGGTATACAGAGATATAGTCACATTAAAAGCCGAACCACCAGTACCGCCAATCGTCGCGTCATAGGCAACCAGGTTACGTGCCCCGGTTCCCGCCAGGGTCATATCGTCGGCAACCTCGATATTAGTTCCCGGCGCAAAATGACTCACATATACCTCGTTTGAGTATTTGCCAAACGGACAAGTACTTTCGGCACATGTGGTCCGATCTCCCAGGTAATTTCCACCGGAAGCCACACATTCAACGTTAGTGGTTTCCGAGCATGTTCCATCTTCGCTGTTGCAACAGGCTCCGAGCAGAACAAACGGTCCATAAAGGGAATCGGCGAATCCGGGATAATCCCCAATCCCCACGGTTCCGTCTCCATCCGTATCGGCACAAACGCAATCGGGCCGACTAAGAACCGCGAAACCAAAACAGTCCTGGAACTTGAAGAAATCCTTCAAGTCCACATCGTCGTCATTATCCAGATCTCCCAATATCGCCGTGCACTCCGGCTGCGGCGGGGCAAGGTAAATCGCGTTACCGCCCGCTCCGGGAGAGAAGGTAGCTGCGGATTCGGTCAAGCCGTTTCCTCCGAAGATGAAATCCACACTGCCTTCGGGTACGAGAGTCGTATAAATACCACCGGCAGGCAACGAACTCATGGTCACCGGGCCACTGCCGCCGAACAATGGATCGTTGGCATAACCACCAATCACCAGCGGGTGAGTCGAACTTGTCGTATCCACTCCGAGTACCGGGTTGCTTATCGAGCTGCCGCTCAGGTTAACGAAGAAAACTTGGTCATAACCGGCGAAATCGTAAAAATCGGGGGAACTATCCAGAATCACCAATGCGGCGATCGCTCCCGCACGTGGGTTCATGGTAAAACCACTAACACTGGATAACCCGGTCATACCATAAGCATCCGCCCCACCGGTGATACCAGGAATTCTGGGCGTAGTGACTTTTGCAAAGATAAACGGGTTGGTAACTCTCGGCCCCTGGGTGTTGACCAACTCCTGTCCCAGGCCGACGACAGAACCACTGAGCAAGCCACCCACATTTGTTCCCAGGATTACTCTTCCACCGCCGGCTGAACTTGGCGGTCCGTTCGGTCCCAACCCCGGGTTTACGTCGATGAGTACATCTGTTCCGGCCAGAACGCTGGCAACAACCTTGATTGTACCACCTGCTCCTTCGCCACCGGTACCACCCATACCACCTTGACCGCCGCTGCCTCCCTTACCACCGGCATGGCCGTTACCTCCCCAGCCTCCGTCACCACCGGCACCGGTACCCGAAGATCCCGAGTCTCCGCTCTCTCCAGGAGAGGGATTATAAGCATAGGAACCAGAACCTGGCGTACCGGCCATATAGACGTCGCCGCCCAGAGCGGAGAATGTTCCTGACACATTGGCGATTCCACGAACCACAAACTCGATAGCGCCGCCACCAGCACCACCATCGGAACCATCGCTACCATGACCGCCACCATTACCCGGAGTACCGGCACTTCCGTTACCACCACTTCCACCATGTCCACCACTGGCAGACAGACCAGCGCCGGCACCACCACCGCCGCCACCGCCGCCGCCGCCGCCGCCGCCACCGCCGCCATTACCGCCACCTCCTCCTCCGCCGCCACCGCCTCCGCCGGAGCCTCCCGACAGACCTGTACCGGAACCAGTGTTAGAGCCGCCTTGGGCACCGCCTCCACGCAGTAGATAAGCACCTCCACAACCTCGTAAACCGGTTACGTTACTACTTCCCCCTCCGCCACCATCGAAACCATCTCCACCGGGCGCACTTCCACCGCCCCCGGCAGCACCACCCGCACCTCCAACTCCGTATTGACCAGCGGAGAAACAATCCCCGCTGGATAAAACCTCGCAACCACCGCAGCCACCAGGACCGCCTGGCCCACCCATACCGCCAACACCGCCAGTAGCAGATGCGAAACCGGCTCCACCGGGATCTCCATCTGATCCCGGATTACCATCCAGACCATCTCGGCCATTCGATCCATTATTTCCCGGTGAACCGTTATCTCCGTCTTCTGCCATCGAGTAGCCGCCACTTCCGCCGAATCCGCCGAATCCTCTGGAACCGGCGCCACCTCCGCCCTGGCCGAGAGTGGCTAAACCGCGTTCACCGCCATCTCCACCTTCGCCTCCTCCGCACACGGCATTCCACATGTTGGCCGACACATCGATCTGACATCCGGCGGCAACAGTGAGGTTGTTCATGACATTGATAGATAAAGGTCTGCTACCGTCTCCACTCAACGTATCGGTAGCGTCCAGATTCATATCCCCCCTTATATAGAAATAGGCAATTCCCCCAGACTCCGATGCCTGCATCGGCACTCCATTAAAGGTAGAGACTAACGACCCGTTACGGGTCAAAGTCAGTGAATCGGTGTTGAATACATAGTCATCCGCGACTCCCACCGACACCATCAACAACGATACAGCGATCGCGGTCCAGGTTTTGAATGCCATGGTTTCGGACTCCTTTCAAAAGAATTGAGCAACGGTTGCGGCCCCATTGCAATAATAACGCGCCCTCACACATGCTATTGGGAAATCAGCCAGGCAAGAATGCAGCGGACTGTTTTTTATTGACTCAGTTCGCTCTAATACCTAACGTCATACGCCCGCCAACAGCACACCTTGCAGGATACCAGAGTGTTCAACTCCAGTTCAAGATTAAACTTATAAACTAAGGACGTTCATTTACCGCGAGGTTCGCCCAAACCAGCTAAATTACCACATCAAGGCACCACCCAAAGCGTTTCCAGATAAGCGTGGATCAGATTCCATCTTGTAAGTTCAATTGGCATGCCCTCATCGTTTCTTGGGCATTTCACCAATCACCATATTCGTTACACAGATAACGCCTTGCGACTTAATCGGAGACGTATCCCCTTGACAGACGCCCCTGACAGCCGTTAACACCAACACTGCGAGCTTATCTATGCAGTTTTGTGACGAGACATAGGAACGAATCACTTTTATGGATCGAATAATACTATTACTGGGCTGGATAGCGCTGGCCGGTCTGGCGACCGGCGTACTCTTGTTTTTCTTCACCTCTCTTCGAGAACGAAAGTTTCGAGCGGTAAGAATCACAGCAATAGGACTGATCCCCTTGATATTCGTTTGCACAGCGATGCTGTTCTTCGATTATCACTATCGAACAAGCCTGGTTGCCCTGGCACTAATCTTCGCCCTATCAGGAGGCATCATCATAACCTACCCCTTGGGAACAGGTAACAGAATACGTTTTGCGGGTCAGCAATATCCCATCGACGAACGTCAGGCGATATTTCACCGCTTCACGCGGCTCGAACCAGGATCGCCGGAATATGATGAATACTACCGAGACCATCCCGAGCTGATCGATTTCGATAATCGAGTAAGAAAACTTCCTCAGTTGTGCTCTCCCGGCAGCCGATCGTATTCTCAGAAAAACTCTCCCTTTGCCCCTGCGGCCTTTGACATTCTGGAACAGCTTGCCGCGGATCTGGAATGGGAGCCGCTCCCCTTTGAGGTTGAACCAATAGAAACAACTCCCAAGACCATCGCCGACAGGCTTAAGGGGTTTGCCAAATATCTTGGGGCAGACGATTTCGGCACAACCGAGCTGAATCCTGCGTACATCTACAGCCATATAGGCCGATCACCAGGCCAATGGGGCGAACCGATAACCCTGAACCACACTCACGCCATCGCAATAGCAGTAGAAATGAACCACGACATGGTCGCCCACGGTCCCGATCTGCCAACCGTAACGGAAACCGCGGTCAAATACTTCGAAGCAGCCAAGATTGCGACGATACTCGCCCGGTACATCAACCGCCTGGGTTATGAAGCTCGCGCCCATATCGACGGCAATTACCGAGTTTTATGCGGTCCGATCGCCGCAGATGCAGGCCTGGGGGAACTGGGACGGCTCGGCTTATTGATTTCTCCAAAGTTCGGTCCGCGTATGCGACTGGCGATAGTAACTACTAATCTGGTATTACCACAGGGGAAACCAATAAGTTTCGGCGTTCAACATTTCTGCGAATTCTGCAAGAAATGTGCCATCTGCTGCCCATCTGCCGCTATCGACGCAGGAAGCAAGGAGATACACAACGGGGTGGAAAAATGGCAAAGTAACCAGGAATCGTGCTACAAGTACTGGCGTACGCAGGGCACCGATTGCGCGGTATGCGTTCGAGTATGCCCATTCGGACATCCGGGCACTTTCCTGCACAACCTGGTCCGTTGGGCAATAAGCAGAAATTCAATCGCTCGGCGGTTGGCTCTGATCGGCGATGATATATTTTACGGAAAACGTCCTGAACCGGCAGACCAGCCCCCGCCTTGGCATGCTCGAGGCGGCTGATTTTCACAAGGCTCCAAAGACGGTAGAATATGAAAAACAAACCTCTCAGGGAAAAGGAGGCCGATCCATGCCCAATCAGTCTTTCATCAATTCCTATCATTTCGGCCATATAGAGATCGATGGTAAGGCATACGATTCAGATGTTATTGTCTTACCTGCTTCGGTTATTGCCAACTGGTGGCGGAAAGAAGGCCACCTGTTGCACTCCGAGGACTTGACCGACATATTCGAACAATCGCCGCGAACACTGGTAATAGGCCAAGGCGCCCAAGGATGCATGAAAATAGCCAGCGAAACAATAAAGGCCCTGGAAAAAGCGGGCATAAAAACAATCATCAACCGTACGGATCAAGCGGTCAAAATGTACAACGATCTCGCGACAACTGGAGATTCGGTAGCCGCGGCGCTGCACCTTACCTGCTGACAGTTAACCTCTACCTGTTGTAGTGATGCAGGAATATTCCGGAAGCAACGGCCACGTTAATCGAATCTGAACCTGGAGCCATTGGGATAATCGCATGCCGATCGCACATATCCTCGATTCGCGCACTCAATCCGTATCCTTCAGTCCCGAAAACCAGCGCACTTCGTTCCAGTGGGTTTACTCGATCAATAGGTATTGCGCGATCAGAGGTAACGGCCGCCACCAGGGTAAATCCATATTTCTCGCGTAGAATATCCAGATCCCGGGCAAGATTTTCACTCTGGTATATCGGCAGGCGAAACACGTTTCCCATGGATACTCGAATCGACCGCCGGTAGAACGGATCACAACATGAAGCCATTATTATAAGCGGGGAACCGAAAGCGGCCGCATTGCGGATTATCACCCCGATATTCTGGGCATCGGTAACCCCCTCCAGAACCACAACTGGCTTGCGGCGACAGTCTAAACCTGTGATACACGACAACTCGGGGTTGGCAGGTCTGAAACCACAGGCTAACGCACCTCTATGCACATTGAACCCGGCCACTGATTCGATCTGATTCAGATTACCGACAAACACGGGAATACCATCGGGAATATCGTCCTGCAGGCGGTTCAACTTCTTTGGTGTCAACAGGAGTGAGTGGGTTTTCAGATCGCTATGCAGCAGTCTGCGAACAACTTCCAGACCTTCCGCGACAAACCGTCCGTCGCATGCTTTCAAATGACGATCCTTAAGATTGCGAAACGGGTCCAATTCAGGAATCGATAAATCATCTATATTTCGGACGGTAATTTTGCGTCCGTCATTCTCGTTTGTAGCCAAAATAAACCCTTCTAATCAGAGAGCGACAATTTACTCAGAACAGCAGGATATGATGGCCAACAAACAAGAGAGATGCAAACGGTCGAAAAACAAAGGTAATCCGAAGCAGGAGTCGCGTTTCTCGCCATTCCGTCGGGGCCTCAGACGCAACGAATCTAATCATGCCGCCTGGTCAGCTTCATGATTCAGGCTAAAGCGGGTAACGGCGATTCAATCCCGAATAAGGTCAATCATCGCCACGATCATCATCGTCCCATTTTTGTCCTCTTTTTCCCTTTCCCGGAGGCCCATCGCCCTCTTTAAACCGGCGATAATCACCGCGAAGAATATCGTCCAGATCCTTTTTCACTTCGGCATCTCGGTTTTCCACTATTCTGGAAACTCTTTTTCGCAGCTGGTCAACTCGCTCCTCAAGCCGTGTGATTTCCCTTTCCATCATCTGCTGCTTAAGATCGAAACGCTTTTCAACCAAAGGCTTGATCTGATCGACCAACTTGGCTTTTTCAATATCATCGTCGCTATGCCGATACTCCCTGACAAGCCGGCGCAAGGAAAACTCCGTTTTGTGCAACTGCTTCATGATCTTAAAGAAACCGGGGTCATCCTCACTCATTCCCTTCAGCCGTATCATTTCGGGGACAATACGGGCCATTTTCCGATCAAACAGAAGAGGCTCGGTTTCTTCCAGGCCCATTACGGACTGGTAAAGATCGGGGAAATGTTCAAGGATAAAAGCCTTGAGTTCAGTTTTCTCTTCTTCGCTCATCTTTTGCCAGAGCATTCTTCCCGGACCGCGGCCACGATGATGCCCCCGGCCTCTTTCGGTTTCCGACTCTTTATCGCTCTTGTCAACTGATTGATTATTAACGTTATTTTTCTGAACGTCAGATTCAGGTTTATCACTGGTTTCCGACAGCTTATCCGCCACAGGTTTTCCAGGTTCACCACACACCGCGGAAGCAAACAGTAGAGATAACGCCACTGGCACTACCAGGCACAGGTAAAAACTTAATTTCACGTCAGCAACTTGCTTCATGACTCTTAGTCCTCTCAAGTCTATGTCGAACACAGCTGGTTAAGCGTTTCAACAGAACTTGCCACACATTCCGTTTTCACAAGTCAGACTTCCAGAAAAAACGTATCATCAGCCAACAGACCGTCCAACTCATCACCGATGGCCTCTATCTCTGACGAGTATTCATCGTAATTTCCAGGCAGAACGAGCAGAGAATCGGAAAACTCCTCCAGATCGGTACTCAAATCGGAGAATTCGTCATCCAGCTTCGTAGTTGGAGGCGAAGCGAGAACGGTTTCGAAATCTTCGAATATCCAGTTACTCTCATTCCGCCCGGAACGTTCGACAGTCCAAAAAACGGGAGTAACACATATAGCCAGAACCGCAGCCGCGGCCAACGCTCCCAAAACACCTCGCCGGTAACCCAAATAAAGCCATTGTTTTGCAGGTTTCCCGCCAATAACAGGCTCGCGCCGCCGCAACTCCTCCCGGACAGCGATTTTTACATCTACAAGCGTCTCTGGCGAAACGGTGTTGGACTCTCCCGTCAACAGTTGCTTTTCCTGAACCTCTATACGTAATCTGAACTTCAGATTCTCGAATAACTCTCCACATGGTTCCGGAAAAGCCTGCATGGTGGAATCAAACCATGCCTCCCCCGTCTCGATTTCAGCCAGTATTTTCTTATCTTCGTCGTTCATTTCGCTAAAACCGCTTTCGCATCAGTTTTAATCGTCACTCAATAACTCTCTCAGCTTGGCAAGTCCTCGATGAGCTCTGGCCAAGGCCGTTCCCAGCGGAGTACCCATGGCCTCGGCAATCTCGGCGAACGAAAGATCCGAGAAGTGACGAAGCATAATCACCTCCCGTTCGGCCGGTGATATTTCAGCCAGGGCTCTCTGCATGGCATCTACTTCCTCCTTCAAGATAAGAGGCGTTTCCGGAGCCGGCTGTTTCAAATCGGCAATAGCAACCCAATCCCGGCGATCATCTTCGGACGGTTTACTGTCAATTGAGTGCTCATAGCCTTTACGAACAGCCCGCCTTAATCGATCCCGAGCCAGATTGGTCCCGATGCGAAATAACCACCCTTCAAAACGACTATCGTGTTTATAGGACGAAATAGTGCGGACGACCCTTAAAAAGAGTTCCTGCAGAAGATCGTCGGCATCGGCCACCGAGCCTGTAAGGCGGTAAAGATAGGCGTGCAACCGTCTCCCGTAGGTATCGACGAGAATGTCGAACGCATCGGGATCACCGTTTTGAGCGCGTCCTATAATGTCAGCCAGCTCACCGTGGTCCATCAGACTCCTCTATCAGTAATCTAAACGTCTGTTGCCACATTCGATTGCACTTTTTTTACAACTTTCTTGATCAAAGTGGGAAAAAATAGCTTTAATCACTCCATAGGGTTGCAATAGTCAGCGTTAGCCGTATATTTACGAGGCTCTACCCGAGTTTGGGGAGCTAAAGTGTTGGAGGAAAAAAATGGCTCGCGAATGCTACTTCTTAGGAAAGAAAACCCACGCAGGTAACTCTATTGCCCGCCGTGGTAAATTGAAACGTCTCGGCGGTGTCGGTATCAAAACCACCGGTATTACAAAGAGAAAGTTCAAAGCCAATATCCAGCGCGTTCGTGCGGTGGTTGATGGTAAGGTATGCCGGATCAAGGTATCGGCCAAGGCTATTCGCATGGGACTGGTTGTTAAACCGCCCAAGCGCGATTGGAAGCCCGGCGAAGCCAAAGCTGCGTCCGCCGAATAAATACAATAAACCTGGTCTTGCGACCCGGCTCAATCCCACGGAAACTATCAGCGAGGTCAGCTCCGGCTACCTCGCTTTTTTTGATTTTCAAACGCTTGATGCTCGACGATGGCTGCGGCCAAAGGAAACCAAGTGATGGCAGAAACGATAAACGAAGATACTGTCCGGCATATCGCCACACTAAGCAGGCTCAAACTATCAGACGAAGAGGTACAGGAGTTTACCGAGGAACTTACGGCGATCCTGTCCTACATTAACCAGCTGGAAGAGGTAGACGTAACCAATGTTGAGCCTACCGCACACGCTATAGCTGTCAGCAACGTCCTTCGAGCAGATGAGATCAAACCTTCGCTCGCCCAGGAAAAGGCATTGGCCAACGCCCCCGCTCGCGAGGGTTCGTTTTTCAAAGTCCCCAAGGTACTGGATCAGGATACAGTTTGATTAGGCGATAATTCGAACGTCAATTGGCACTTTCCACCATACGGTCGATTCCATGCAAAACATAAAAGAGATAACCAAAAGAGTATTGGGCGGAAAAATATCGGCAGTTGAAACTGTAAACGAAGCCTTGCGAGTAATTGACGAGAAAAACAAGTCGCTTGGAGCGTTTACCGCAATCCACCACGAGCAGGCTATTCAACGGGCAAAGGAAGTTGACGAATCGATAAGCAAGGGTAACCAGAATCTACCGCTGGCCGGCATACCAGTAGCATTAAAGGATAATATGTGCCTTTCGACGGGGACTACCACCTGCGGTTCGGAAATACTGCGCAATTACCAGGCACCGTATGATTGCCATGTAGCATCGCTACTGGAAAAATCGGGGGCGGTCATTGTAGGCAAAACCAACATGGACGAATTCGCCATGGGTTCCAGCACCGAGACCAACTCCGCACTGACCACAAAAAACCCCTGGGATCTTGAGCGGGTTCCGGGCGGGTCATCAGGCGGATCGGCCGTTGCGGTCGCTTCCGGCATGACCCCGATTGCCCTGGGCAGTGATACCGGCGGTTCGATCAGGCAACCGGCCGCTTTCACCGGAGTTGTTGGATTGAAACCGACCTACGGCCGAGTGTCTCGTTATGGTCTGGTAGCCTATGGCAGCAGTCTGGATCAGATAGGTCCTTTCACGCGCTCCGCAGAGGACGCGGCCACCGTCTTGTCGGTTATCTCGGGTAAGGATGACAGGGATTCAACAAGCGTCGACCGACCGGTTCCGGATTATGCCAATGACCTGGATCAGCCTCTCAAAGGTACTCGCATAGGCATTGCCCAGGAGTATTTCGGAGAGGGGCTCGACGAAGAGACGCGTTCGGCGGTCAACCAGGCGATAGACACTCTTCGTAGCGAGGGTGCGGAAATCGTGGAATTTGAGCTTCGTCACATGAAGTACGGAATCGCCTGTTACTATATCATCGCCACAGCGGAAGCTTCCAGCAATCTCGCCCGCTACGATGGTGTGCATTACGGATATCGAGCGGATAACCCGGACGATGTCATAGACCTTTATTCAAAAACAAGAGCTGAGGGTTTTGGTTCAGAGGTTAAACGCCGGATAATGCTGGGAACATACGCGTTATCAAGCGGTTATTACGACGCGTATTATCTTCGGGCGATGAAAGTTCGCACGCTACTGCGCCGCGATTTTGAGGCGGCGTTCGAAAAGGTGGACGTACTGTGTTGCCCGGTAGCCCCGACAACCGCGTTCAAGCTGGGTGAGAAGCTGAACGACCCCCTGGCAATGTACCTCGCGGATGTATACACGATTTCGGCGAACCTGGCCGGTATTCCCGCGGTAAGTATTCCCTGCGGTTTTGATTCGCAAAACCTTCCCATAGGTCTGCAGTTGATGGGCAGCCCGTTTTCGGAAGGGAAACTTCTTTCGGTCGCACATCAATACCAATTATTGACCGACTTTCATACGCGGAATCCCGAGTAACGGGTGAACCAGGCATAGATGACGGATTGAGTAATGAGAGTTCGTGCCAAATATATTCTTGGTCCAGATTTCTCAATCGTGGAAAACGCAAGTCTGTCGTTTGAAAAAGGGGTCATCACTGAAATCGGGCGTGCCACTAACACGGATAAAGCGGACCTCGATTTTGAAGAATCCATAATCATTCCCGGCATGGTCAACGGCCATACGCACCTGGACCTTTGTTTTGCGGCAGGTAGAGTTCCTGTAACCGGTTCGTTCACCCACTGGCTCGGCGGAGTGTTGCGGGAGATACGCGCAGGTAACGATAATCCCGAGCAGGTTGAACAGGGAGTTGTAGACGGCTTGAAGCAAAGTATCAAAGCCGGAGTCACTTTACTGGGCGATATAGCCCGTTCACCTCAATCCACCAGGTTTACAATATCGAAAGTACCTTTCCGACCTGCAATTGTCTCGTTCGGTGAAGTTATAGCCCTTGGCAATATCAGGGAAGCAGCCACTTCTCGCATTGCGGCGGCTTTTGATGCAAATTGCACGGACGATACGCTCCGAATTGGCGTTTCACCTCATGCCCCGTATTCTGTTGAGCCGAGTATTCTGTCAAAAATAGCTACACATGCAGAGGAATTGAATGTTCCAATCTGTAGCCATGCGGCGGAAACGGTTTCAGAAGAGGAGTTTCTCTTGAACGGTACCGGGGAATTCGCAACCTACTTCCAGGGGCTTGGCATAATTGATCAGGAGTTTGAACCGGCCGGTAAAAGATCGATAAAGCTACTGGCTGAAACGGGAAATTTAACTCTACATACGATCCTGGCTCATGCGAATTACGTAGATGAAACCGATATTGATCTGCTGAATGAGACGGGTACGAGCGTAGTATTCTGCCCCCGAACTCATGCCGCGTTCGGGCATGAACCTCACCCATTCAAATCAATGCTGGCCAAAGGCGTAAACGTGTGCCTGGGAACAGACAGCCTGGCCAGTACCCCGAATCTTTCCATCCTGGAGGAGATGCGATTCGTATACAAGGATAATCCGGATTTGCCTTTAACCACGATCATGAAAATGGGTACAGAATTCGGAGCACGAGCCCTTGGCTTTTACCCGGAAACCGGAACATTACAGCAGAGCAAAAAGGCGAATTTCGCCGTGATTCCCCTTGCTCCTCGCGGCAATGTCGCCCCACTGGAAAACATTCTCACAAGCAGTGAGAATCCTTGCACCTGCTTCATTAATGGTGAAAACGCAACGGCAATTACGGATAATCCCGACTGACGGGCCATCTGCTTAAGGCTGCCTTTACGAGCTAACGAAAGTTACGAATCGTCTCGCTCGTCTTTCGCAGCTACCAGCCGCTCCTCGCGATCCATTATCCAGAATTTCCGCAGAGCAATCATGGACAGAGTTATGGAGACAAGAAATACTCCAAGGCCGAACCCGTTCCAGATCACTATCCCCACGAAGGGCATGATAAGCCCCCGCAAACCGGTCAAGGAAACGTGTATGCCCATATACATTTCCGCATCGTCGCTCTTGGCAAAATGCAAATGGCCGAGATTCCAGGCTATTGCCCCACCACCTGCGCACACCCCTCGGCCAATTGCTAAACAGGCGAACAGGATGACCGCCCAAACCACGTAGTTCGCACCGATCGAGTCGGAAAAGAACACAACCGCCGCGCCGCAAGCGCCGAGGATATTGGTTATCAACCAGCAGGTGCCGTTTATCACACGAAACCGGACCACCCCCACCCGGTCGTAATAGGCGGCAAAACGGGGCATGGTTCCCAAGCGAACGAGCATGGGTAATGCTTCCAGCAGAACGACGCTTATCCAATAAACAGCCGACATGTTCGCCAGCAGATGATTGGTAAGAATGACTATCACCACGGTTCGGAGAATAAGATTACCACACCCGGTATACATCTGGGCTATGCAGTATTTCCGAAAGGTCTCGTCAACCCGCAGTATACGAAAGGCGTTTTTAAAAATAGCTCCGGGAGAAACGGCATCCAGTAAACTGACCGGTTTGACAAGGTTTTCCGCGACAGAATCAGGTTCGGCTCGCCGGGCCAACTCCGCGTCCTCCCCACGAACATGGGTCTTACCTATAAACCATAATGAGCAAACGCCCAGCAAAGCGAAAATCGGGTATACCCAACGATAGTAATCTGGATTATGATCGAAAACACGGGCGATCAGAGCCACTACCAGCAGATAAACCATGCTACGGGCAATCTGCAGCCTGGCGACAATTCGCCCGCGATGTTTTTGCGGATAATTGGATTTCCACAACGCCGATCTTACGGTAACGACACCTGTCAGGAAGAACTGGGCAACACCCATCAGCACGATAAAAGCTACCGTACCGCCGGCGGTCAAAGGAACCATTCCTCCCAGGGCAAGAAGAGTAACAGCCCCTGAAGCGCAAAGTGTAAAGATCCGTACTTTCCGCCGCCCCACACACACTAATCCCCAAAAAAGACTGGTCATATAAGCGGCCAGCGGTGTGGTCGCCGCGATATTGATAAGTAACTCGCTGGCATTGAATGTTTTTGCCACAACCACAGCGGCTAGGGAGCCTTCGAGCATAGCCGCCACCGCAGCCCACAGAAGCATGTGCCGCATCTCATAGTAATAATTACGTCTGGCGAGAAACGGGATTTTCTGATTACTCGTGGAATCCAAGCAATGCCCCTTGTTACTTCTTACTGAACCGCTTCCATCTATCACAAATACACAACATTAACTGTTACTCTTTGAAACCAGGTAAAGGTATTTGTCAAGAGCGGTGGATTCGGCGAACACCTCCCCCGCGTGTATTCTTTAAGTGTACTGATCTAATCCCAGTATAATGGCTTAACTTTTCCTCTAACCAACCTAAATGGGCTCGCGTATCATCGGTATATCATCTTGCCAAATTACACAATAATCCTTAACCTTATAAATACTCGACAGTTAAACGCGGGAACGGTGTGAACGGAGTTATCCATCGCGACCATTGTTGGGCGTGGTTGTCGATCAATACCTCCGTACAGTCTCAGCTATTTCCGGTAGAGCCACTCCATTTCCAGAGCCATCGCTGTCGATGAGGAGATATAGGACCTCGTTGGCTGTCTTTGTACAGAAAAGTATCCAGCGATTCCGTTCGCTTTGGCAACGAGGAAAACCGAACGCGCGTCCAATCGCGTTCGAGACACGTTACCCAGTGCAGGGGCCAACACTAGCAGGGTATTTGTTTCAATGTTTTTGGTTCTGGTAACGTCATTAAAGGCTGGATTCAGATAGTGCTGCACAGATATAGAATCTGAGTCTCATCTGGATGGTGGTCAATGACAGAAGTTGAACAATGCAACGTCGGGCTGGTTTGCTCTTACGTACCGCGCAAATGCGGAATAGCCACGTTTTCGCATGACGTGGCCCGTTCATTGGCAGAACACATTTTTCAAAAACCATTGGGTTCGAACGGACACATAAGCATAACAGCTCTTAATGATCGGGAAGGGTCTTACAGCTATGGTCCGGAGGTGATAGCGGAAATAGGACAACACCGACGAGACCACTATCGTAACGCGGCAGAACTGCTCAACGATTCCAAGATCGACGTAGTCTCCATTCAGCACGAATACGGTCTTTTCGGAGGCGAAGACGGCGATTACCTGCTGGAGTTTCTCGATAGAGTGAACAAGCCGGTAGTCTCCACTCTGCATACTATCCTCAGCCAGCCGAGTGAAGGACAGCGAAACGTACTGCGTCGGGTTTGCGAACACAGCAGTCGGGTGGTGGTGATGGCAGACAGGGCGGTCAAGATCCTGGAAGAGGTCTACAACGTCCCGCCGGAACGGATAGTGAAAATCCACCATGGTGTCCCCGACGTTCCCTTCGGCGATCGTGAACCGTTCAAAAAGAGATTCGGACTCGCCGGTCGCCCTATGATCCTCACCTTCGGACTGCTGGGACCGGGCAAGGGTATCGAATTGATGCTGGAAGCAATTGCAAAAGTGGTACCGCATCATCCGGACATTGCCTACGTAATCCTCGGAGTTACCCACCCTGGAGTTCGTCGTGAATCGGGAGAATCATACCGATTATCACTGGAGAGTCGAGCGGTTGAATTGGGGATACAGAAAAACGTGCTGTTCCACAATCGTTACGTCTCCAACTCCGATCTCTGCGAATACTTGCAGGCAGCCGACCTGTACGCCACCCCCTATCCTGCAAAGGAACAAATAACATCCGGCACGCTGGCTTATGCCCTGGCTTCCGGAACGGCAATAATCTCCACCCCCTACTGGCATGCCCAGGAGCTACTGGCCGATGGGCGTGGAATCCTCGTAGATTTTGGCGATGTAGATGGTTTTGCGGACGCGATCAGAAGTCTGCTGGCCGAACCGGAAAAACGGGAGCAAATCCAGAAGGCGGCATATGAATACGGCCGGCAGATGATCTGGGCGGAATCGGCCAGAAAATACAATACGACTTTCCGCGAAGTTGTCGGCGAATTTTCTGTAAAAGCCAAGAGGCTGGCGTCACAACGACGCGTCCTGCTGAGAATGTCACTGCCGGAAGTACGCGCCGACCATATGTATACAATGACCGACAGCACCGGTTTTCTGCAGCACGCGACCTACAGCCTGCCCGACCGTAACCACGGTTACTCCATCGACGACAACGCCAGGTCGCTTATCGTAACGGCGATGATGTGGTCTCTTTTTCAGGACGAAGCCGCCCTTCCATACTTGAAAACCTATCTCTCTTTCATACATTACGCGAAACCGGCCGGCGGCGGACGATTCCGTAACTTCATGTCCTATGACAGGAGATGGTACGACCAGGACGGCAGTGACGACTGCCAGGGACGCGTCTTGTGGGCACTGGGTCATTTAACCTCGCACTCGCCGACAATTTCCATCAAATACCTGGCAACAGAGCTTTTTCAAGTTGGTTTTTCTCAAGTACACACGCTGTTATCACCGAGATCCTGGGCACTCAGCCTCCTCGGGCTGCATTATTTTCTGCGCGAATATCCAACGGACAGCAAAGCCCACAAGCACCTCGTTGAACTTTCCCAAAAACTCAATAACGCTTTTGCCAAAAACGAAACGGATGATTGGCCGTGGATAGAGGATGCGGTCACTTATGACAACGGACGTATTCCCCAGGCTCTGATTATTGCCGGATACGTCCTTCAGGACCAGAAAATGGTCCAGCGCGGATTGAGAGCCCTGGAGTGGTTACTGGAAATACAAACCGGAGAAGGCGGCAACCTCTCGATAATAGGCAATCACGGCTGGTACCGCAAAGGAAATGAGCGTGCTGAATTCGACCAGCAGCCACTTGAGGCAGCCGCCCTGATCGGAGCCTGCAAAGCTGCTTACCGGGCATCCGGAGACTCGCGGTGGCTGGTGGAAATGAGACGTTGTTTCGAGTGGTACCTGGGACGCAACGATTGTGGAACTTCGCTGGTCGATTTCAAATCCCGCGGCTGCTTTGATGGATTGACAAAAGACGGTCCCAATCAGAACCAGGGAGCTGAATCCGTAGTGTCCTGGCTGATTTCTCTTTTAACCATGTATGAAATGCAGACCGGCGACGCGCCGGAAATAGGCTGAGTTCAGCCGCAACGAGTGGAAGGCTCGCATAGTGAGGTTACAGGAAATGTATGATTCAATAGACGCCAGTCCTTATTCCCTGCTGAAACGGTGTGAATCAAATCCGGTTCTCACTTCAGCTGATTGGCCTTACCCGATTAACACTATTTTCAACTCTGCGGCGACAAGACTTTCCTCCGGCGAAACTCTGCTGCTGTGCAGAGTTGAGGAGCGAACCGGAAGATCGCATCTGACTGCGGCAAGATCTGTTGATGGATTAAGCAACTGGACCATGGACACGGAACCGACTCTTGCTCCCAACGGCAAGAAACATCCGGAAGAGCGATGGGGCCTTGAAGATCCGCGCATCGTCTGGGTAGAGGAATTGGAAAAATACGCGGTAACTTATACGTGTTACGGTCCGGCAGGTCCCGGTGTATGCCTCTCTCTGACCGCGGATTTCAAAACTTTCACCCGCATAGGAAATGTTTTCGTTCCGGAAAACAAGGACGCGGCTCTTGTTCCTCGAAAAATAGAGGGCAAATGGGCAATAATCCATCGCCCGGTGTGGTCCGCCGGAGCGGCGCATATCTGGATGTCGTTCTCCCACGATCTCAAACACTGGGGCGATCATAAGTTGATTCTCAACGCCCGCCACGGTCCATGGTGGGATTCCAACAAGATAGGCCTGTCCACCCCACTTATTGAAACAGACGAAGGCTGGCTGATGACCTATCACGCGGTCAAGGAAACCGTGGCCGGTAGCCTCTATCGTGTCGGCTTTGCCCTGCTCGATCTCGATGATCCCCGAAAATGTATCTGCCGGAGCAAGGAATGGGCTTTCACTCCCCGCAGGGAATACGAATACTGCGGAGATGTCGGAAATGTGGTTTTCCCATGCGGTTTCACTATCGATGACGACGGTGACACGCTGAACCTGTATTACGGTGCGGCCGACACCAGCATCGGGCTGGCAACAGGAAGCATTAAGGAAATTCTCACCTGGCTGAAGGACAACAGTTTCGCCTGTGGCGTGCTTCCGGACTGAGGATTGATATAGCAGAAAACGTTTCTGTATTGAGGTAATCCATGCGCGTAGCAATGCTGGCTCCAATAAGTTGGCCTCTACCTCCATCCGGTTACGGACCGTGGGAACTGGTGGCGAATAACCTGACCGAAGAACTGGTCAGATTAGGCCACGACGTAACCCTGTTTGCCGCCGGTGGCTCGGAGAGTTCTGCGAAGCTGGTGACCACGATTCCGTACTCGCTCTCGACCTGGCCCGCAGAAGAGCGAAACCGCAGACGTGAATTCGACTCTCACACTCAATTACTGGAAGGGCCACCCGACGCCCGCATTCTGGAGCAACTGCATATCTCGGCGTGCATGGAGCAAGCGGCAGAAGGTGGATTTGATATTGTTCATTCGCACCTGCATGTTCACGCGTTAGCCTTCTCCCGCTTGATTAAATGCCCCCTGGTTTCCACATTGCATGGAGCCGCCTGGGTTAGAGCAACTCATCCCCTTTTCAGAGCATTCAAAGAGATGCCCTTCGTATCGCTTTCGCAGGCGGAACGTAACTTTCTCCCCGAACTCAACTACGTTGCCACGGTTCACAACGGCATCAGGCTGGACGATTTCCCCTTTGAGCCGGAGAAGGAAGACTATCTCTTTTTCGCTGGCAGGCTGGCCCCGGAGAAAGGACCGGCCGAGGCTGTTCAGATAGCGCTAAAAACCAATCGACGTTTGATTATCGCCGGCATGATCGAACCTCAGCACGAGAGGTATTTCAACACCAGGGTCAAACCGTTTGTTGATGGAAAACAAATCGAATACCACGGTCTGTTAGCTCAAGAGGAACTTTCTCCCCTCTATCGCAAGGCGGCAGCAGTCCTGTTCTTTATCAACTGGCATGAGCCTTTTGGCTTGGTCGCGGTTGAAGCCCAGGCCAGCGGCACCCCCATTATCGCTACGCGTTTCGGAGCATTACCGGAGATTATTATCGAGGGGAAAACCGGCTTCCTTGTAGATTCCATTGAAGAAGCTGCGGCGGCGGTGAATAAACTCGATTCAATATCACCTGCCGACTGTCGAAAAAACGCCGAAGAACGTTTCAGCGCCCAACACATGGCTAAGGGCTACAGTAACGTGTACAAACAGCTGATTGCGCTGTAAGCTGCGGCAAAGTTGGCGGAGTATTGTCCAGGGTTCAAATATCGCAAGAAGGAGGTCGGTTGATGTCCAGGATATATATACTGAGCGTGGCTTGCGTTTTTTCAATCGCGGTGTATGGGTGCAGCAAAAAACATACTTGTCCCACATTCGATAATACGAGCAGTAAACCTGAAAAGACAATGTTACGGAATTTCGAATCAGGTCCCGTAGGCGGAATTCCTAACGATTGGCACCTTGGACAAACCAAACCCTCAACGGCGATGGCCACCTGGGCTATCGTTCCCGATTACACCGCCCCATCAGGAAAACACGTCTTCTGCCTGACCAATACAAAAAACGAGAACCAGACCTTCAACCTGGCAATAGCCGACACTCCCAAGGTCAAAGATTTTGAGCTATCAGTAAAAGTCAAAGCCCGCACCGGGAAAATGGATCAGGGCGGCGGGCCCATATGGCGATGCAAAGACGAAAACAACTACTACGTCTGCCGGATTAACCCCCTGGAAAACAACTACAGAATATACCAGGTAAAGGATGGCGATCGAAAACAGCTTCAGTCGGTCGACGTGGAAACAGTCGCTGGAGAATGGTACATACTCAAGGTCACCTGTCACGGCAACCAAATGAGTTGCTACCTGAACGACAAGGAGATGTTGAGTATCGAAGACAGTACATTCACAGAAGCCGGAGCAATTGGTTTGTGGACCAAGGCGGACGCCGTAACCTCATTCGACGACTTCGCGGTCACCTTCCGTTAAAGATATTGTGCAAAACAAAACCACTACCCCATCGGGGATCTGGAATCATTAAGGCAAAGATTGACCAGATCCTCGATGTTAGCGGTGCCCACGTTCATCACCTTATCAGCACCACCCCAGTATATTTTCACCGTGCCATCGTCTTCGGGAATAGCCCCACAGGTGAACACCACGTTGTGTACGTATCCAGTTATCTCCCATAGATCCTCCGGTGAAAGAATCCAACGGTCACAAACGCCGATCACCTTGGCTGGATTCTGTAGATCGTGAAGCGCCACGCCCAGGCGATAAACACTGCCGTCCATTGTCGGAAACACGCCATGATAAATGTGCAGCCAACCTCGATCGGTTTTGATCGGCGTCGCCCCCGGTCCGATCTTCATCTCATCCCAATGGTATTTGGCCGGCTTCATCACCACCTCCGATTCCCCCCAATATCGAAGGTCTTTTGAGTAGCTTATCCAGATAGCCCAGGGAGATATTTCACTATGGGGGCGGTCTAATCTTGCATATCTTGGCTGACCGTCATGTGGATCAGGAAACGTATCCGGGAAGATGACTACATTACGCATGTCAGCTTGGGAGATCAGTGCTATCCTTTCCACATTCACCCAGTCGGTGGTTCTGGCTAATCCTATTCTCACCCCGTGACGCGAATAGGCACTGTAAGTGATCAGGTATTCACCGTTAATGTTGCATATTCGCGGGTCCTCCACACCGAATTCCTCGTATTCGGCGAAGAGACCGTTTTCCGCTGGAACCATGAACGGTTGTGGATTAGCTGTGAATTTATACCCGTCGTCGCTCTCGGCAAGTCCGAGAATACATCGCCCATTGGCCTTGTGAGCACGGAAGAGCATTAGATACTTGTCCTGGTATCGGGTCGCTCCGGCATTGTGGACGGTTTCCACGGGATAAGGAATATCTGCCGGGGTCAGAATCGGATTCCCCCCGTATCGCTTAACAATCAAATCAGACATGATTTATACTCCCAGAGTAAACAGGGATTGCTATCAGCCGTCCGACTGACTTTTAGTCATGTTTTTCACGGCCCCACAAGGTAACGATAGCGCCCCGCACTTTTGACAATCGGATATTTCACGATTCCTCCTAAGCGAGAATCCTGTAACGCCCATTAGCGTTGCACAGTAACATTAGTAATGAACAGTCGCGGCTTTCGAGCTGGGGAGATAGTTATATTTGACCGAATAGTTTATACGGGCATGATGTTCGTGTAGCCATGCCCGGGTGTTCCATAAAACACTACTGACACAAGGTCGACACACATGGCAACCACAACCAAGTCCGCCGGCACCAAGCTCACCACGAAATCGAATAAAAAACCCAAGAAGAAAACCAATAGATTGGAAGCAGCCAGACAACCGCTGCAGTTGAATCCGAATCCTAAGCGGGTTATCTCCCGCCCATTTTTTCCCGGAAAACGCAGAACCAAAGACATTCTGCATAGAATAATGCAGATGCCGGAGGATAAAGTTACAGAACTTCTGGCGACTGTTCGTACTGGTTTTAACCAGAGGCATCGCGACCTGACCAATATTATATCCAAACGGTTTGAGGAAATCGCCCCTTACCTAGACCACGACACTCCGTTATCCGAAAACCGCCGCCTTCTGATAGGTGCGTATTTTACTAACGAGTATTCACTGGAATCGGTAGCACTTTTCAATCCATCAATCGTGCTCCATCCGGATCAAACGAACGTTGAGGATGAATCCTGCAGGATAATCCTGAGCCTGCGTGCCTGCGGCGAGGGGCATATATCGTCGATCGAGTTTCGTACCGGCATGATCAATACAAATGGAGATTTAACCGTTGACGAACCTTCGCCACACGCTGCTTCAGAAAAACCTGTCCCCGATACAAGGTATGAGAAATACCCGTTTTTTCTAAAATTGATCGAAATGGGGGCTTATAATGAAATCGCCGAAGCGATTCTGGAAGACCTGGACGAAATGTTCACCACCGGAGAACTTCGCCGAGTAGCCGAAAAACACCGCGGCGAACATAGTGATCCGGCTTACGTCGAGGAAACCACCACCAACATGTTATGGCTGGCGGATTCCAATTACCATATCCAGTTTCCGTACGAAACTGACTTATCCGAAAGGGTCATTTTCCCCGTAAACGAAAATGAAAGCCGCGGCATCGAGGATGCCCGCTTCGTCCGTTTCGTTTATGATGGCGGGCAGGTTGTCTACTACGCGACTTACACAGCCTACAACGGTTTTCGGATTCTGCCGCAATTGATCGAAACGTGCGATTTCCGTTACTTTAAAATAATCACACTCAACGGACGCTACGCCCAGAATAAAGGAATGGCTCTTTTCCCAAAACTGCTCAACGGCAACTACCTGATGGTCTCCAGAGTCGATGGAGAAAATCTCTTCCTCATGGAATCGGATAACCTCCACTTCTGGAATGAAGCGGTTGAATTACGCCAACCGGTTTACCCCTGGGAATTCATGCAGATAGGCAATTGTGGCTCACCCCTGGAAACTGAGCACGGATGGTTGCTACTTACTCACGGCGTAGGTCCAATGCGGGAGTATTGTATGGGAGCCATGCTCCTGGATCTGAAAGATCCATCCCAAGTAATCGGACATCTGGACGAACCGTTCCTGGTCCCCACCTCGGAGGAACGTGACGGATATGTCCCTAACGTCGTGTATTCCTGCGGAGGAATCATCCACAACGGAAACGTGATAATACCATATGCAATGTCGGATACGGCCACCGGAATCGCCTCTGTCGAACTGGCGACCCTGCTTAAACACATGCGGACCTGAGTAAGGTTTGCTTTTCAAACACTCAAGGAAAGAACCTGATATAATGTCCATCAGAACGGCGTTAATTGGATCCATGCTGGCAATAGTCGCGATCACCAGTTGTTTTGTTGGCTTCGTAGGCGTTCAAAGTATCGCCAAAAACATAGAAAAAGAGGGCCAGAAGAGAATCAACCACGATCTGGTCACCATCGAAAGGCAATACGAAGAACAACTCTCCCATTGGGCCGAACGAGTCGCAAGCGTATCCCGCCATGTGAACTTAAGTGATTCCGAATTGCAGAGAAAAATACAGGCCTTCGCACTCGATTATGGTTTCACCGTACTTAACATTTGTGATACCGACGGCAAACCAATTGCCGGAAATTATGCGACGACAAACAGCCGCATACCCGTCGAAAAGGATCCGGTAATCCGTCGTACCCTTTCCGGAATACCTTCCAGGGGTACAGTACTGCTGGATAAGGAAAGAATGTATACGGAAGGAGGTACGGCACTGTGCAACTCAGTACTTGTACCAAGCAGGGAAAATACCTCGAAAGCTCCCACAACTTCCGCCCTGTTCTGGTGGGCGGCCTACCCTATTCGAGACGACAGAGAGCGGATACTGGCCATAATCTACGGCGGTAAAAGCCTGAACATGAACTTTGAACTCGTGGACGATCTGCGGGAAATGGCTGTCGGAACTCAACTCTATGAAGGAAAACCACTGGGAACCGTCACCATATTTCTCGACGGCGTTCGCGTAGCCACCAATGTACTTGGTCCGGACAGGAAACGAGCGGTGGGAACTCACGTTTCCAGTGAAGTGCAACAAAAGGTACTCCAGAAAGGAGAATGCTGGCAAGCACGGGCATGGGTTGTGGACTCCTGGTACCTGAGCGGTTACAAGCCCCTGCTCGATCCGGACGGAACCCCTATCGGGATGCTCTATGCAGGCCTGCTGGAAGCCCCCTATTCCGACATGCAGACGGCAATGATAACCAAGCTTTTAGGATTGCTGTTATGCGTCGCCGCCGCTGCTATCGTCGCGGCTATTTTCCTGGTAAGAAAAGTCACCGCCCCACTTGAATGCCTGAGTATGGCCGCCACCGAACTGGCCGAGGGGAAACAAGACGTCCATGTAGATACCACCGGTGGTTACCTGGAAGTCAACGAATTGAGTACGGCGTTCAGCGATATGCAGAAAGCCCTGGCCGAAAGAGACGCCAGCCTGCAGGAGCAGAACCAGAAATTATACTCAACCAATGAGAAACTGGAAAAAGCCAACCGCAATTACATGGAAACCCTTGGCTTCGTCACTCACGAACTGAAATCGCCGCTGGCGGCCATGCAAACTACAATAGATGTTGTTGCCGGCGGTTATGTTGAACCTGTTTCAGAAAAAACCAAGTCATTCCTCGTCCGTATAAAGCGCAACTGCGAGGAACTGCAGGACATGGTCAAAAACTATCTTGACCTTTCGCGAGCGGAGCGCGGAGAGTTAACCGCCTCCAAAAGCCAGTTCGATTTCAGAAGTGCGGTTGTAGGCCCCTGCGTGGAGCAGGATCAGGCCTTATTCGATTCACGGAATATCAAACTGGAAGTGACATGCCCTGATACGATTTCCCTATTCGCTGATGACGGGCTCCTGCGTATCGCCCTGACCAATTTCCTGAGCAACGCGGCCAAGTACGGCCGCGAAGGAGGCACAGCTTATCTGGACGTTAGAACCGAGCTAAACCACCTGCTGGTAACCGTCAAAAACGAAGGCGAAGGTTTCACTACCGAAGAAGGAGAAAAGCTGTTCGCCAAGTTTTCCCGGCTGAAAAATAAGAACACCCGGGGTAAACGCGGAAGCGGACTGGGCCTATTTCTTTGTCGGCAAATCGTGGAAATGCACGATGGCCAAGTGTGGGCGGAGTCAGAACCAGGCAGTTGGGCAAGCTTCGGCTTTAAAATACCTCTTACCACAACCGAGAGTAATACTACTGCCGATAACAAACAACCTGTCTCGCAAGGCGCTTGTTCCAAGTAGGTATTCAGCACCCAATATTCAACCTTTACTGCGAATCTCTCAAAGCGTTCGACTTACCGCTCGTTTATTCCGGATGCTCAAAAACCATCTCTTTGACATCGACTCCTTTGATGGCGGCCAGATTATCTCTCAATTCGCCACAAAGCTTTTCTTCTCCGAACAGTTCCAGGATAATAAGTCCGTTTTTGGAGCAAAATCCCTCATCAACTTCATGCAAGCCTAAACGGGTCTTCACGTTACAGCCATACTTCGACAAAACCGTCTGCACTTCACTGACATGCCCGATACGATCAGTTATGTGGACCCCAAGAATCCAATGAGTGCCATGCATTCGTTTTCTCCTATTAATCGCTATTCGCCATAAAAGAGCATTAAATCCCCGATCACTAAGGACCATATCGGAGTTTTAAACGAACTCCAACGGCAAAGGTTTATAGCGGTGAAATCCAACGGAAAAAAGAAAGTGTTACACGACGGGTTTTTACCCCAATCGAAACACGCTAACACGCACCTAACATAGAAGTTTTATCGATTATTCAAAGCAAAAACCGTACTTCTCGTACCCAGCGTCCGAAACCAGAAACTGTTTCGCTTAACTTTGGATAAAATAGGTAATTATTTGTTTGACGTAAAGAATCCAAATCAGCTATCATGACCGGCAACAGTTGTCGCAACTGTTTCGTATTTCGATTTCGTGTTTCAGGAAGGCACACCCTACCAGACAGGGGAAAGGACAGACCTAAATGACAAAGTTACAGATGCGCACCCTATTTGTGTTTTTTGGGTTGGGCATGATTGCCAGCACCGCTCATGGACAAACCCTGGTTTGGTCCGATGAGTTTGACGGTCCAGGCATCGACCGATCCATATGGACCTTCAATACGGGAGGTAGTGGTTTTGGCAATGGCGAACTTCAGTACTATACGGCTCGTCCGGAAAACGCCTTCATCGAAAATGGCAGCCTGGTTATCGAAGCCCGCCGCGAAGCCTATCTCGGCGACAAGCAATTCACCTCTTCACGATTACTGACCAACGGCCGATTCGCTTTCAAGTACGGTACTATCGAAGCGAGAATTAAACTTCCCGATGTCGACTACGGTATTTGGCCGGCGTTCTGGATCATGGGTACCAGTCACGGAGCTTTGGACTGGCCTTACTGCGGCGAATTGGACATTATGGAATTCGGCAAGAAGGACGGATACGAAGCCGGTGTCGTGAACCAGCGAGTTTCGTCTGCAGCTCACTGGGATGATGGTGGCGAACACCTGTTTGATTACGCCTACACTGATCGCCCCGCCCCGATGTACCAGAATTACCACCTGTTCAAAATGGAATGGACCCCGTCCTACATAAAAACCTACGTCGATAATGACATGTTCTGGTCCATCGATATCAGCGATCCCGAGGGCGACTCTTTGGAAGAGTTCCATACCCCGATGTTCCTGCTTACAAACGTAGCTGTTGGCGGATGGAACTTTATCGAGATCACCGATCCGTGGGCAATCACCGCTAATTTCCCTCAAAGAATGTACATAGATTACATCAGGCTTTTCGACAATGGCGATACCGAACTCTTCTACGGTGATGACAATGCCGAAACCGGTTACTTCGGTGTATTCACCGAAACCGCTCCGGTAACCAACCACGTACAATACGAAGTTGATGCCGCACTTTACCTGTGGAACAACCTTACCGAAACCACCGAAGACGCTTACGAAGGTAGTGAAGTCTGGAGCATGACCGCGGCGCCCGGTGGCTGGTGGGGAATGGGCGTACTCTCCACTCAGTTCGATCGTAACATGAAGAACTACTCCGACGGACATATGCACCTGCATATGAAAACCTCCTCCGCCGATACCTTCAAAGTTGGAATCAAGAGCACCACTTCCGGCGAAAGCTGGGTATATTTCGATGAGAATAATTCTTACGGACTCGTACGAGACGGTGAATGGCACGAAGTGATCATCCCCCTCAATAGGTTCTCGAACACCGACTTCGCGACGATTACGCAGATCTTCATGATCGCCGGTGATCCATCAGCCTCTCCGTTTGAGTTCGCCATCGACAACGTTTTACTGGACTCCTGATGTTGCCCGCCCCACCCCCGCCAATGGCAGTTTCGGTATCTTTACTGAAGATGCAGCCCACAAAACCGCAGGCGAATACGAACTGGGCGTCAACGGCGACTTCTATATCTGGGAACACACCCTTTTGCAGGGAACAGAAACACCTTACGAAGGTAACACCAGTATGTCGCTTTACTCCGCCCCCCGGCTTGACCTGGTTCGGAGCGGCCTTTACCCCGACCATCAAATATAACCTCTCCGCTTTCCGTTATCCTGAAAGCAAACTGCATTTCGCACTCAAAACCAGCTCAACCGCCACCTTCCGTCTTGGTATGCGAAGCGGAAACGTGGATGACATTGGTCAGAAATGGATCGAGTTTGCCGCCGGCAGCAATCCCTACGGTTTCGTTCGCGATGGAAACTGGCACATAGTGGAAATTCCTATGGCCGACATTATCGACGCAGTCGACCTGACCGAAGTGAGCATGCTTTTTGAACTGCTGGGCGTCAATGGTCCGATTACGGACATCGAATTCGACGACGTCTGCCTGCTCGGCGGCGGTGACCCGCTCAGTGTTGGTGCGGGATATCCTGTTGCCGATGCCGGTGAAGACACCACGCTCATCCTGCCGAACAACAGCACGGTACTCCGCGCAATTGGCAGTCACGACCTCAACGGAACAATCGTCGCATGTGCCTGGGAACAGACCAGCGGCCCGTCGACCGCTACATTAAGCGGCGAAAACACTGCGATATTGACCGTATCAGACCTGATTGAAGGCGAATACGTCTTCCGCCTTACCGTTACCGATGATGACGACCTGACAGATATAGATGATGTACGGGTTACTGTCACCACTCCGGACCCCAAGGCGAACGCCGGTTCCGACCAAAGCATCGTGTTGCCCGTTGATAGCGTAACTCTCGCCGGCTCCGGTACCGACGCCGACGGTGTAATTGAATCCTACTTGTGGACACAGGTAAGCGGCCCTTCAACGGCTACCTTGACCGACGCCGACACCGCAACGGCCACCGCAAGTAATCTGTACAAAGGCACCTACGTATTCGATTTAACCGTAACCGACGACGACGGATTAACCGGCAACGATCAGGTTTCAGTTATTGTTACTGATCAGAAAGTCAACATCGCCCTTGGTAAACCCGCAACCGCGTCATCCGTTGCCAGCACCAGCCTGGTAACCAACGGAGGCTTTGAGGCGGGTACCGGAATTGATGCGGACGATTGGTCTTTGATCGAATTCGCTCCCGGCGATGCAATTGCGGTATCCGACCGGGTAAACACCGATCCTTACAGTGGAGCATGGAACCTCAGTTTGCGTGTAGCCGGTGCAGGTAACGGTGGTCCCGCGGCCGAGGCTCAGCAGACCACTGCAACTGATTCGGTCACTCCTGGAGTTTCCTACGATCTGGAAGCTCGCATAAAGGCTGTCGGCACTTTCGGAGCCGGTGTTGTTGCACAAATCGCCCTGCAATGGGTGGATACGGACAACAGCCATGGCGGCGGAGTCAAGGGCGCAACTGGTTTCGTCAATATCCAGAATGGTTTGACCAATGAATATTCTCTACAGGGCTTTACCGACCTGGTCGCACCGGCCGGCTCGGACGCAGCAATAGTCATGTTCAGAATGGCTGGCGGTGCGTTTGCCGGCTCAGATGGTGAGATCGCAGTTGACAGTGTCATCTTGTCGTCCGATGGCGCCTACAACGCCGAATTCGCTGTTGACGGTCATGCCGATACGAGTTGGGCAAGGCCTGCCCGGCGATCCGCAGTGGCTTGAGATTTCCCTGGGCGACGTTTACGAAATCAACCAGGTCGCAATCGACTGGGCTGACGCTTACGCACAGCAGTACGACATAGAAACTTCAAACGACGGCTCCGATTGGGACCACTGTTTACTCGACGACAACTGGTGCAGGTGGTACGGAAACAATCGATCTGTTCAGTGTCGGCCGTTATATAAGGCTTTACGCTAACGCAGGCGGCACCGCGAATGGTTGCTCCCTGCACGAGTTCAAAGTTTACGGACAGCTTCAGCCGGGTGATATCGACGGCGACGAAGACGTGGACATGGACGACTTTGACCTGCTGGCAGATTGTTTGACTGGTCCGGCCGCGGAAATCCTCCCCGGTTGCCATGCGGCGGATCTGGACAAAAACGCAAGGGTTGACCTGCGAGATTTCGCTAAACTCCAGGCGGCGTTTGCCGGCAGTAATTAAATAGAATCCTAAACCTTCGAGCGGAGCATGCGTGCGATACGGGCCGTTTACCATAACGGCCCGTTACACGCATTATCGGTCGAATGCAGGGATGCAAAATGATGTTGGTTTCAATCTAACTTTGTGGCGATTTACTCACTTTTTCTCTCAGGATGGTAGCATGTTGCAAAACAAACAGACTACACGCGTGTTGTTCCCGCTTGTCGGGATTCTCTGCTGCGCGATGCTTCCGGCATCCGCGTTGGCAACAATTAATGTAAACCCCGGTTTTGAACTGGGTACGGCAGGCGACGCCGACAACTGGACCAAAATTTATTTCGGTGGTGGTACCGGCACAATCGTCGAACGCATTTCAACCGAACCGGCCACCGGTAGCTATCACATGATGCTGCACCTGGCCGGTACCGAAGCCAGCGGTTCGCACGCCGAAGTGCAGAACGTATCGCCGGTAGACTCAGTAATCCCGGGCAATCTTTACGATCTCAGCTTTTCGGCTAAAAGAGTTGGTGACCTCGGCGTCAGCGTCGTTCCGTTCTACCGGATTCAATGGCTGGACAGCGATGGCAGCAATGGCGGCGGCGTAAAAGGGATGTCACCTCTGGTCAATTTCGGCGGCACTCTGACCGAAAGCTATCAAACCATCACCGCCACTGATCTGGAAGCACCGGTAGACTCCGACGCCGCGATGATTCAGATATGGTTGGACGGCGGTGCCATGGTCGGCGCTGCAGCGACGGTTTACCTCGACGACGTAGCCCTGACCCCGGAACCGGCCAGCATGTCTTTGCTGCTGGTTGGTGCTGTTCTGGCTGTACGTAGACGTCGTGCCGCGTAATCAGTAATACGCTTGCAACTACCAGGGGATCGGAAGTTTCGGTTATTCTTATTGGGAATAACTAAATAACTTCCGATCCCTTTTCTTTGATACGTCAGTCTCGTTTATCCGAGGGAAATTCAGCAGCTAATATTCTAGCGATTTGCAGATATACGTCTTTGATAGTCTGCTCCATCTGAGATGGCTTGATCCCGCGGCGAAGTTCGGCCGGATCCCACCACCCGCACAGGTTGAAATGATCGGCGTCCAGAACCGGTTCGACGAAATACTCATCTTTCCATTTCGCAGATTCAACCGAAACCAGACCGTCGTTATCCCCCTCCTGCTCGTTGATGATTTTCCACATCGGCTTCAGGGGATCGAGAATGTACGGATACTCCTGGTGCCCGGCGTAAGCCCTGAATTTCACGCTGCATTGGCTTTCCCATGACTCGACCTGCTCATTAAAGGTTTCGCAGGCTTCGGTTGTCAGATCACGCGCCCCGTCTCCGATTTTCAGAGCCTTCAGGATTTTCCCTGCCTTCTCCACAACCGAATCGGCCACCGGCGACCCGTGATGCGGGGTTCCGATGGTAGTAAGGCTGGCAACCCTCTCGTAGAACCCTTCATCCCGAGAATCATAGAGCATATGTCGAGCGTCAAGCCCGCCCATGCTGTGAGCAATTACGTGTACCCGCTGAGGTTTCGATTTATCCTCGGCCAGTATTCGTTCAATCTGCTGCTTCAAAGAGCGAGAGCGCACGTCCACGCTCTCGGCCCACTCAACATTCGTATGGAAAACGCGAAAGCCATGATTCTGCAGATATCCGCGAATATTCCGGAAATAGTGCAAACCATCATAAGGCTCAACATTAGCCAGCTTGAACACTTTTGAGTGATAGCGTCAAACCGAGCTATGCCGTGCGCGAGGATGATAGGGAACGTATTATCCAACATTATCCGATCTTCTTCTGACAAGATATCCTTATATGCTGCCAGCCACAATTTCTAATGTTGGGAGTAAAGAATACCGTATACGAAACTCCACAAAACCGAATATCATTGACTGGTATCGCCGGGGGATTTTTCGCCGTTCACATACTCTACAACCTCTATAACTTCACCGTTAGTGGAAAAAAAACGTGCTGGACCATGCGCCAAACCCTTTACGTAGGTCATCTTGAGTTTAATGGTACCGTCTTCGTACAGGTAATATCCCGTTCCCGTTCCGTCAACGAAGTGTTCATTGGCTATGACGGTACCATCCGGCTTATACCAGGTTTCCTCTACGCATTGCCCGGCAACATATCTATCAACTAGCTTCAATTCACCCGATTTATAAAAGTATTCCCCGTGTACCTGTGCCATGAGCTATACCATTATCATCGAAATAAAGAGTCCTCGGCGCATAGCCAGAACCAATCCATAATGCCAAAAAAGCGAAAACAGCTATTGCAGATAAAAATAACAGGTGAAACTTGCTCGCCATCTTTTCTTGCCTTTCACACGCATATCAATTGATCGGTTGCTACCAAGTTTAAGCAGACACATCTTCTCTTCAATACTAAAGGTTTATTCAATTTCCCGCGATGATAAAAAACTCAAAACTAGATAGCCAATCCTGATCGAAGGAAAACATCGGTATTCAAATACAAAACCGAGCCATGTTGAAAAACACGACTCGGTTCAAATGCCACTCAACCCGCTCTCGCTTTTTACGCAAGGCGTATTGTGAATAACTGGGCTAATTTCGCAGGCTTAGCCAATATGCTGCATGCAGTATCAGCCGTTGTTCGTCTTGCGCTTACAGCTTAGCCTTGAGTATCGACAGCAGAGTTTCGGGGTCGATCGGTTTCTGGAATACACCGCTGAGCCCCAGCGCCGACGCGTCGGTACTCATGTTCAGGTTGTCGCCAACCGAGCTGAGCATGTAAACCGGAGCGGTATTTCCCAAAGCCTTGAACTCTTTCACCAGGCTCGTTCCGGCATCGACCTCTTCCATCATCAAGTCGACGAGGATGAAGTCCGGGTTGCTTTCCTTGTAAACCTTCAACCCTTCCTCCGCCGTCCGAGCTTCCACCATTGCGTAGCCGTTGGCCTCCACGATCATCCGCACGGCATAGAGAAAGTCGGGCTCGTCATCGACGTACAGAATTACTTTTTTCCGTCTTGCATATTTCAACCTCGTTCACAGGTCCCTGGACCTTATCAGAGTCACCGGATTGGCACGTTCCAGACCACTTTTCGGTAGCCTCGCCGAAGTTGCCATCCCGGATTACCTGCTCAAGAAAACTGGTCGCGGACGCCAGATTCGCCTGAGCCTGTTCGGAAAGGGCTTCGCAGTAATCGTTAAACTCGTAACCGCGAATTCCCAACATGTATCCTTGTGCCTTGGAGCTGAACAAGTCCCTGGCCAACCCCATTACGGCGTTGGGCCTGAGACTGTGAGTACTGAAGGACATGGAGGAAACCGGCTCGATCCGCCGGAAATAAAACGGCCCCGCATCCTTCGTGTCAGCATCGGCAAAAACCACCACATCGTACCTGGCCGCAGCAGCAGCATCCTCCAACATAAGCTGGTAATCGGCATCGGTAACCACTCCCGGAATCCGCTTTTTCTCAATCGCGGATGCAAGGGCGGGTCCCAGGCCGTCGTCCAGACGGCCTGGGTTACCGAATCCCATTACTAGAACTTTGGCGGAGTCAGCTATCATCCCTTCTTCCTGCTGTCCAGTACGTTGCCTTCGTGATCAACCAGCTTGACCTCGAGCGGCATCTCGCCCATCGCGTGCGTTGCACAGGACAGACACGGATCATAAGCACGAATTGCAACCTCCACGTGGTTGAGCAATCCCTCAGTGATCTCGACACCGGCCAGATGATCCTTGGCAACCTTGGTCACCGCACGGTTCATCGGCTCGTTGTTACTGGTGGTGGAAACAATCAGGTTGGCCATGGTCACCTGATCATTCTCATTCACCTCGTAGTGTTGGAACAACGTTCCACGAGGCGCCTCGATCAGACCAACGCCCCACGGACGACGCTCACCTTTTACCACAAGGTCGGTACCCTGCAGGTCGGAATCGTTGAGCAGTTCCTTAATCTTCTCGATCGCGTGAAGCAGCTCAATCATCCGCGCCCAGTGATACGCCATGGTAATGTTGTTGGGCTTGTTATCGGTGACAGCCATGAACTCCTTGCGGGCGGCTTCCGCCTCGGGAGTATCGATGAAGTCGGCCGTATTCACTCGAGCCAGAGGACCAACGCGATACCAGCCGTCAGCAGGACCGATCTCCTTGATGAAGGGGAACTTCATGTAGGACCAGCTCTTGACCTCTTCGGCGATATAGTTGTTGTAGCCCTGATAATCGACCTGATCGAAAATCTTCTTACCCTGGGCATCGATGGCACGAAGGTTTCCATGGTAAAGATCCATGGCCCCGTCCTCGCGAATCAGGGACAGATGGTTCGAATCGAAAGAGCCGAACGGAGCTACCATCTCAAGGTTCGCAACCGTGTAATCCTTGGCAACCTTGAGAGCGCCGCGGGACCACTCGACCATCTGGTCAATATCCTTCAGCAACTCGTCTCTTTCGGCTATGGAAAGGTTCTTGTTAATTCCACCAGGAATGGCACCGGTACCGTGGATCTTCTTACCCGCGGTAGCCTTGATCACTTCCTGTCCGTACTTACGCATCATCACGCCCTGGACGGCCAGGTCGGGATACTTGGCCGCAACGCCCGATGACGTTACGAATTGCCACATCCGCGTCAAAGCCGAAGAGCAAGTCCGGCGAACAAAGGTGGAAAAAGTGCAATGCATGGGACTGGAACGTCTGCCCATAATGCATAAGCCGACGCATCTTCTCCGCGGTGGGAGTTAGCTTGTCGGCACCGACAATAACGTCCATGGCTTTCGCCGCCGCAAGGTGGTGACTCACGGGGCAGATACCGCAGAGACGCTGAACGAGCACGGGAACTTCCCAATAGGGACGCCCCTGGATAAAACGCTCGAAGCCGCGGAACTCCACGATGTGCAGCCGGACCTGGGTTATCTCTTTATT
>CAXXKI010000007.1:0-68585 GCA_963667855.2 Phycisphaerae bacterium
CCGACGACCGGCCACCACGTCGTGACTCCGCAGAATCGAAGCCGTATACAAACCGCTGATATTCTCCGTAAACTGCCCCCCCGAACTCTGGTGACGACGAATTAACAAAATGAAACATTAGCCGTCAATCGAAGTTGCATCCTTTTTCTGTTCTTTTTCCTTCCATAACTGATACTCTTCCTCAATCCAGCGATCCAAACGTCCATGGCGATCTTGAAGATGCTCTGTAATTCGTTCTCTGGCATTCGGGAACTCGTTTAAAAATCTTAGAAGTTCTGATTGAGATATATCATATAATTGTCCCTTATACGGCGGTATTCTATATATACTAAAAGGGGGAGCTATTCCACCACTTAGCGTTTCCCAGTATGGAATCCAATGATGCGGGCATTCGTTATTTGGATCCATGAAAAGTACAATAGCATCGGTTGGGTTTCTAATGCTTGATTCAGTGGAAAGCTCAATAAGGCATACATCAACAAACGGAACGAATACCTTTCTTCGAGTCTCTTGCCTGATCCTTGCACAATGTTCGCAATAATAGCCTACTGTTTCTGTAGTACGTGCAAAGGCAACCCATAAAGCCAACGAAAACACCAGAAACACTGGTATAATGAAACGATAACGTCGCACGATAAAACGCCAAACTGTAAAGCTCCACCCTCGTGGAGGATTCGGTACCGAAAAAGGGTGACCACATTCTGGGCAGGATACCGAACACATATTACCGCGCAGATCATAGCCACATTCAGAGCACTGAATATCATGCGTAAAAACACCATTATTCATTGATTAGTGAATCCTGTCTAGTGTCAGCGTTTACGTATCACATTTTTCCTTGCAATTAGACGCACATTCCTCTGCTCTATCAATCGCCTTATCCCATCCCGAATTCGGTCGCGTATCCTTACCTCCTACTATGGGATTCTCCACTTTATCATCGCCGAATTGCTGACGGAGCAGTTCGTGCATCATTGCATCACCGTCAATGCGGGTGTCATTATCAATACACACGTGTATAGGTTGCCCCTCAAACCAAAAGATAAAAAAGGGAGGAGTCAGCATCGAAGGATCGGAATCCTCGGCACAATGACTGCACTCGTCATTTGTTTTGCATTTGAACACACCTTTTGCTTTTGGCCCGCACCAATAATCTGTAGCCTTCTGAAGAACTTCACTTAGACGCGTTGAGGTGAAATCTGCCGGAAGTTGAAACGCGTCCATGCGCCCGCGAAGCTTGTCAATACAGTTACTCATGCAATCGCTATTCTTCTCAAGAGCATCTTTAAGGGCTAAGAATCTTCCACAAGCTTTATCCGTTGCCGCCCTGATCTTCTGCTCCCATCCGCTTGAGCACCCCTTAATGGAAATCCCATCAGCCGGATCGTTTTTCGCCCATCCCAGGGGGTCACGTAACCTACGTTTGTCAACCCAAGCGAATCGAACTCTTTGTTGGGAGAATCGTCAACATATCCATACAAATTCAAACCACCACTTTCACCAATCGGATCACGATTAATCCACCGACCGAGACTGTATAAGTAATACCGATATCCCCAATACCCTAATCCAGTTTCATCATCTACAGGTTTGGTGCTGAATCGATACGGTTGATCATATTCTCCGGGTGCTGCGGAGTTAATGCGCTTACCATACGGATCATACTCATACTTCGCGGCGATTGTGCCGTAATTCGTGCCGGTTGTTGTTTCCACCAACTGGCCAACGCAACCATTCGGCTCGTAGAAGTAGATGAAGGTTCGATCATTGGAAGTCGTCGAAACATCTTCCGTCGCCAGCAGGCCACCGATGCCACCGGCACCTTCTAAACTTCCGGACAAATCCAGACCCCAGGTGTATTTACGGGTAATCGCGTCATTGTTTAGCCCATCCAGCTCCATAATCACTCGCCAGCCGTCGTAAACATACTTCGTTACGGCGGTTGGGGTTCCCCAACTGCCCGCAGTGTAAGTCCAGACCTTTTTCAGTACTCTTTTGCCCATGTGGTCATAGGCGAATTGCAGTTTCTTATCGCCATTCTTCGGGGCCATCGGTTCTACGCCAATCAAACGATTTTCTGTGTTCCAAGTATATCGAGTCCCGCCGGTATCCCCAAAGACCTTCTGGAACATAGCGAAGTCGGCCAGGTCCGAATCACCATCCCCATCAAGATCGGCCAGAGCAAACTCCGGACCGCTCGACCCGCCGGTAGCCATCAGGATAAGGAGTTCGGGGGACACCATACATAATTCACTTGCGTCGAGCCTGGGCGGGGGGTAGAATAGAACTCATGCCACGAATCGCCCGAGTTGTTGCTCCTGGTTTTCCTCATCACATTACCCAGCGGGGTAATCGCAGGCAGAAGACGTTCTTCTGTGACGGCGATTATCAGGAATACATCTCGCTGATGTCGCACTGGTGCGCGCAATGCGGTGTAGAGGTGTGGGCCTATTGCCTTATGCCCAACCATGTTCACCTCATCGTGGTGCCGGAATCTGAAGACGGACTTCGCCGCGGTATCGGCGAGGCCCACCGTCGCTACAGTCGGATGATCAACTTTCGCAAACGCTGGAGAGGGCACCTGTGGCAGGGGCGGTTTGCCTCTTACGTTCTTGATGACTACTACCTGCTGGCGGCCACCCGCTACGTTGAGATGAATCCGGTAAAAGCGAAACTAGTCAGCACGGCCAGGCAGTATCGCTGGAGCAGTGCCCGGGCTCACCTCAGAGGGCGTGATGATGAATTGGTAAAAGTAAAACCGATGCTGAAACTGGTGAAGAACTGGCGTCAGTTTCTCTCGCAGGATATTGGCGAGGAGGATGTTTCCGGGATGCAGGCTCACGAACGAACAGGCCGGCCGCTTGGCGATCAGACTTTGCTAGGTAAGCTGGAACGAATATTGGAAAGACCGTTGCAGCCCAGGAAACCGGGCCCGAAACCGAAGAAACGTGAGACGTGAGGTTTGAATTAAGTAAGGTGTCCCCCGAACTCTGTCCGAACTCCCGGGATATCTGGTTGGGCTATTTTGCGTGGAATAGTAGCCGTACCAGGCGCTGTTATTAATACAATATTTACGACGTTCTGTATCAATGACACATGCCCAAGCTGTGGTAAGCCGAGGTCGATTTGTAATCCCAGCTGTCCTAACCATATAGGGGCATGACGCAAAAAGAGACATTAAAGGCGTAAAAGCTTGAGTGCTTTGTAACACTGTAGCCCGAGAAATTACGAAAAAAACGAATCTAATGAGACGCCCCGTGAAAGTCCAGTTGCGACCTTTGCGGGGCGTTACGCAGTCTTCCGGAACCTCGATATGTTCTAGTTTTTGTTAGCTGGATTGTTTGGTGCTTATACGGCGGTGCGATGAGTAGTCGCGCTAATTACAGGATGCGAGAAAGAAGAATACTGAGAGTACAGAGTTTTAGGGATACTATTGCGAAGTCAAGAACATAGATAGATAATAAGCAGTACGGTACGGTTTCCCGATACGTAGGTTACTAACATAGACGGTGCATTGATACCATTTGGGCATGATGAGCTATGGCGAAGAAGAGAATCTTCAGTGATGATGATTTAGCTGATATTTTTAGCGCGGCAAGCGAAGGCCAAGTGGACTTGCTCGAAGCAGCTATTTCGGATGGGTATGACGCAAAATCCGATTTGTGGATAGGCACCTCCGTCGTAAGTTATGCGGTGCGAGGCGGAGAAACAGCCCTGACGCGGGTGTTTGAGGTGATTAAGACGGTTGATATTCCCGAAGTTCCGTCGTATACACCACTTTTCAACTCGGCAATGTGTGGGAACCTCGATGAGGTAATTGCCCTGTTGAAGCTTGGTGCAACTGTGGAATATACTAATCCAAATGGAGAGAATGTATTTCATTGGGCGGCACGCTCCGTGGTAAGTTGGGAGGTAGTACAGATACTTGCGCCTCATGTGACACTGCACGCTTTGTTAACACACTGTTTAACTGATTATACACCGATAACGGAAGCTGCGGAGATGGAGCATCGTGATCTGTTGGTGTTGTTATGTGAACGGTATATGGCACTAGGTGGCTCGCTTGATGTGCGGGTTGGACGGAATAAAAAGTCAATGCGGTATTACGTAGATTTAGCGAGTAGCTGGAAACATAAGAGCTGACGCGAGACGCGAGGAGACGCGAGGAGACGCGAGGGACAGCGGGGCTGTTGAAAAAACCTTGCTTATTGTAGGCGTTTTTCTTTAAATACGTCAAGCAAGGAGGCGGGCCATGTTGGGACGACAAGAACGTTGGCAGGAAGATTTATTCGTTGCCGGACCGTTAAGCGATTTAATCCCTGACGATCATATCCTCAAGCAGGTCGATGCTGTACTGGATCTCACTTGGCTTCGTGAAGAGGTTCGATCACTATACGACGAGAGTAAAGGACGTCCGGGTATTGATCCGGAATCGGCAGTTCGATTGATGCTCGCCGGGCTTTTCCAGGGGATAACATCCGACCGTAAGCTTATGCGAGAGGCCCAGGTAAATCTGGCAATCCGCTGGTTTGCAGGTTATCGAATTCATGAGAAATTGCCTGATCATAGCAGCTTATCTCGCATAAGAGATCGCTGGGGTGCTGAGCATTTCAAGAAGATATTTACCCGCTCTGTGGCTGCGTGTGGCCAAGCCGGGTTGATAGACGGAACGACAATACACGTGGACGCTACGCTTATCCGTGCGGACGTGAGCTGGGAAACTCTTACTGAACGGCATATCGAGCAGGTTCTTGAAGAAAATGAAAACCACGATGATGATCTCTCGCCAGAAGGAAAACGGCCTGAGGCGGCCTGAGGCGGCCTGAGGGACAGCCTCTTATTATCCTTACCTATATACGCTAAACACATAATCGTCTGCCTCCTGTTGATAAAACAGGAGGCGAGCGATTGCCATTTGGCATCTCTGCTCCTGACGAGTTGGCCGACTACCTCCGTCGGTATACTTTTCGCCAATACCGCGAGCCGCCCGAATCGTCATCGGGAGCGTGCCACACCATTTCACTCAACGCGGAAACAATTGCCAGGACGTATTCTTCGCGCAGGCTTATAACCGGAAAGCGTATCACAATGTTTCCAGCCAGTCAGAGTACGCCTTGCGGATTGTGATCTGCAGATTCGCAGGCATTACGCCCTGATCCAGGCCGCTGTCGCCATGCGTAATAAAGTATGCCGGCCGCTGCGGTTGCTGCTATACATATCAAGGTTTTCTCAAAGCCATAGTACTTGATCAGGTATCCCTCTGTTACAAAGCCCAGGAGAAAACCGACATCCAGAGTCCCCAGGATGACCGAGGTGGCCACCCCTCGATGCTGCGCCGGCATGGTGTCGGCCGCCAGGTCCACTAGAAACGGGTAGGAGAAGCAGTGCCCAGCACCCATTATGCAGGCCGGAATAATCAAACCGGCTTCGGTGTCTACGCCCAGCAACAATAGTATCCCCGTGCAGAAAAAGAGGATTCCCCCAACCAGGGTTCGTTTTCTTCCGATTCGTTGCGGCAGCCGCCTCAACAACAAACGGAGAATGATGGCCGTTGGCGAATAAGCGAGAAAGAAATACGCCACTCGTCCCAGTTCTCGTTCAATCACGAAGCGCTCGATAAAAAGAACCGGAACCGTCTGGACCAGCGACAGGCACAAACCGGCAATCAGTATCGAGCCCGGCCAGTACTTTGCACATAACGATATATATGATTCGTGTTGTTTTTCTACTTCGAGTCGTTCGGGTGATCGGGTGAAGATCAGGAAAACCAAAGCGCCGAACATAATCGCCGCGCCGGTCATGAAGAATGACGCAAAAGCCGCAGGTTGCACACTTTCGCCGGATAAAAAACAATCACCGATTGCAGGCCCCAGCATCATCCCCGCTAACCCGCCGATTCCGATCATCGCCAAGCTTTCCGCACTCCTGCCCCTGGGCGAAATCTGTGCGGCCAACACCGCAATTGCCGCCAGAAAAGCGGCATAGCTGAGTTGGAGGGCCATGCGTAATACGTAAAGCGCCCACACCTGTTGCGCCCACTGGAAGAAAAGAATCGCCAGAGACGCCGCTACCGTGGAAATCAATATGATTGGTTTAGCCCCAACCCGGTCGATCCAATGCCCCACAAACGGACGGGTTAAGAGACTGCCAAGCATACCTATGCCGAAAATATTACTAACAGTGGCAATGTCTCCGCCGCCGCTGACTACGTATTTACCCAGGTGGACCATGAGACTGTAGCCACTCATGAAGGCAAACAACGCTCCGAACAGCAGGAAGAATCTGACGGTATAAAGACGGTTTTCGCTTGCTTCTAATACCATTGTGCCGCGTTTCGTAATGGCGAATTCTTATATGCGGGCCTTATGCCCAGCGCCTCCTGAAGCCTTATACGAAAAGCGGTCGTCCGCTCGTAATCAGCCAAGACAAAGCATGAACCTGGTTTTACGAACCAGGAACACGTCCGGAAGTTATTGTAACCTCAACAGTTACATTCGCCAGTGCTCCAGCCGGCTGCATAGGCCTGCGCGTAATCAAACTCTTGTTTTATAGACTCACCGGTAGCGGAAATATTAATTATGCAAAGTGATTTGAAGTTTCGATCACCTTTGCGGTAAACTGGCCAACTCGTCCGGAACGCGACTTCACCGGTGGGTCGCGATATTAGAAGGTAATGACACAAAAAGCATTGGGTAACCCATAGGAGGGGCTGAAATGTATCAAGTGGTAAGTTCGAGTTTTGTCAGGGCTGCTGCCGCTTTGGCGGTATGCTTGTTGATAGGGTCGTCGGCCAGCGCTGAACCGGATTTTGTTTTGCACACTCCGGACGCTCAGGTTTACAACCAGGATCCCGGTGTCACCATGAGAGAACCGTTTGTTCCTCGTGAGAATGAAACGGTTGATATCTTTTTCAAGACTGGCCCGTCATTCACTTATGATTCGGTAGCTCTCTACTATACCACCGACGGAACCACTCCCTCGGGGTCTAAGGGTATGCCCAATGGCTCGACCATGGTTTTACTCAGTTACGGGCCGGATATAAAAGTCAACTTTCTCTACAACGAACCGGGAGCGAGCGGTAACGATGACTGGTGGAAAGCGACTATGCCTTATTTCACCAGGGACTATCAACAGCGAGTTCGATACAAAATCGGCGTGTGGCAGTCAGGCGGCGCCGGTTTCGAAAAATTCGCCGGTGACGGCACTGTCTACGAATGGACGAACAAGCTCGCCTGGCCGGGAGCTGGTGCCGGGCAAACCAATCCTGATGAAGGCTACCCGCCCGTTTCCTTCTGGAAGGAAGAGGGGGTTGTCGGCAACAACTACATGAATGTTATGGTTGACATGAATGGAACCGTTTACGACGTCTATTACCCGTCGGCCGGTTGCGTTCAGGGGATCAGCACTAAAAACGAAGGATACGTCGACGGCCTGGATACGTTCCCCGCTGGTTTACCCCTGGGCAGTCGCGGTCAAATGCACATGAACCAGGGAATGGCCGGTCTCCGCGTTGACGGTACCACCTACTGGTTCAGCAACGAGAGCGGTGTTGGATATGAAAACGTGTCTCAGTCCTACGTCCAGGATACCAACGTTATTCAGACATCCCAGAAACTGATCGGCAAGGATATATACGTTCAGCAATATGATTTCTGCCCCAAGGGAATCATCTATCCAGTCGATGATGGAGGCAACCCCAATCGCGGCATCTACGTTAAACGGTTTGTGCTTTCCAACACCGGCGCCGAAAACGAGGAAGTCAACTTCTACTACTACGCCGATTTCGCCCTTAACGGCGGAGACAGCTACGACGGCATTTTCACCGACAATGGCAGGGGGGCAATGGTTGCCTACGACCGCACCGCCCGGCTAACTTCGGTCAGCGGAGAATACAATCCCACCACTTTCACTGATTACAGCAAGGACGTTTCGGTTTATCTTGGCGTTTCCATGAGAGTGGCCGATACCGTTGGCGGTTCCACCGGCACGCCCGCCTCCGATTTCTGGTCCGATACCAGTTCAGACCAGGGACAGGGATGGATTGGTTCCAAGGTGGAAATTCCTGCTGGAACTTCAAAAGAGATCGACGTGGTTTATGTTGGTGGTTTTGACAATTTCGCCGATGCCACCGGCACCTACGACTACCAGATGGATAACGTTATCGACTGGTTCAATAATGCCGACCTGGCTTCAGCCCAGGCCGCTACCGAAAACTACTGGACCAACTGGCTCAACAGCGGAACAACCATCGATTTCCCCGACGATGATTACGATGAAACTTACACCCGGGGGCTGCTGGCCACGGCGCTGCACCTGGACGGCGAAAACGGCGGTATAATCGCCGGTATGCACAACGGGGCTTACCCCTTTGTCTGGCCGCGCGATGCGGCCTGGGCGGCTATCACTCTTGCCCGTACGGGGCACACGGACGATGCCAAGGAAATCTACCGATTCCTCAGCGATGTGGCCTATCGGGACACTGAAGGGTGGGGGCGCGAGGGTTTCTGGAAACAGAAATACTCGACGGATGGATATACTATCTGGGGAACTCCCCAAGTCGATGAGACTTCCTGTTATCCGTGGGGAGTTAAATACATCTACGACCTGACCGGAGAACTGGCTTTCCTTGAAAACCACTATGATGGTGTTTACGAAGCGGCCATAGCTTCCAGCCAGGACAGCACCATCGATTCCAGGCTCTACCTGGAAACTTTCAGCGGGCTTATGTACTCCATGAGTCTGTGGGAAGACTCTTTTGACGTCTTCAATTACTCAAACGCGTCGGTCATTCGTGGTCTGGAAGATGCCGCTCAGATCGCCACCATCCTGGACCAGCATTCCTGTCCCGGTGGGCCTGGAACCTGCAATTACCATAACGACGCCAGTAACTTCAACTCCCGGGCGGCCGGCTTGCGAACCAACCTCGATGCCCGCCTGGCCTGGAATGGGGAAAATACGGATATCTCCCAGTTGGGAATAACTTATCCTTTCGAGATCTATTCCCCCGGGCACGCTCGTCCGGAACTGGTTATGGATCGTATCAACGGCGTGGCTACCGATTCGCTCGGTAACCCGGCTCATCCGCTGGTAAACTACAGTGGCGAGTGGGAAGGGCTAATCAACCGCTATTGGGGAGACACCTACTGGCACAACAATGCCGGTCCAAACCCCAATGGCAGCCCCTGGTTCCTTTCCACCATGTGGTACGGTTGCTATTACGCCATGCGGCAGGACATAAATCCGGGCAAGGGCGATATCGACAATCACCAGTATCGCATTGATTTGCTCCTGGATCGCATTGGCCCGATCGGCATGGGAGCGGAGCAGATTGCTCCATCCAACAGCCTGCTGATACCGGGACAAACCGATTTCGTGCTGCAGACCGCCTGGCCTAACGCCTGGGAGTCGATGTCTTTCTTCGTTGACGCGATGATGATGTTCCTGGACTACGCACCGGACGCGGCCACGAACACTATTCGAATCGAACCGAAGATTCCCACCGCGTGGGATACTATCACGTTCAACAATCTGCACCTGGGCGATCACCGGGTAACGATTACTTGTAACGAAACGGCGACCAGTAACAGCCAGGTTTTCACCAACTCTACCGGTAGCCTGATCAATTACGATACGGTAATACGCGTGCCAGCCGGAACGACTATCCTCGCCGTAGCCCAGGATGATTTACCGATTGCCTATGCATATGATTCATCCACGGGCAGGGTATCCGTCAGTGGAAATCTCAATACCGGAATCGGTGCGGTTACCGACGTCCGGGTTTACTACGGACTTCGAGGTGACGGTGACGGTGATGGCGATGTCGACATCGATGATTTTGAGAATTTCCCCGCATGCATGACCGGTCCTGGTAATGATGCTGCTCCGGCCTGCCGCGTGTACGATTTCAATGTCGACGGCGATGTGGACCTGGGTGATTACGCCGCATTCCAGGATGTTTTCGGCAGTTAGTTTTTGCCGCACAATCTAAGGAAAGTAATAAAAGGCACGCGGGTAATTCCAGTTACCCGCGTGCCTTGTTTTTAAGACAATCATCAGAACCGATAAAGGGTTCAGCTGCCCGCAGGACTATTTCTCGGCTCGACCCATCGTTCGTGTGCAGGATCGCCAGTGGTGCAGCAAAGTGGCGAGTGCCCATAAAGCTCCGATTCCGTACGATACGGAAATACCAATAACCCACGACCTGTTGCCCAGCGGTCCTATGTTGTCGTCGGCAAGGTGCTGCATGGCGTTTCCAATGGCCATGAAGTAGTAAATGAAAAACACCAGCACGAAACAGGCGAAGAAGTGCCTGTCCAACAGACGCAATTGCTCTCTGGATTCCAGCCAGGATTCCCAGCATCCGTTTTCGGACAATTGCGGTTCAATCTCCTCGCGTACGTATCTGCCCGCGCGCATGAGTGCATTCTGTTCTGACAAAAACATTATTATTAATACGAGAACCAGGTAGGGAACCAGAAGGGAAACAAACTTATTCGCGTTTTGCGCCGCATAGGTAACCAGCGGCATGCCGAATAATCCCATTGCTACAATCCAGAACAGCCGGGCTTTGGTGGCTTTGATCTCTTCGCGTAGCGTGATGAAGGTTTGTATTAGGAATTCGTTTTTATCCATCATGTTCCATCTCCGCGTCTTGTATCCTTTGATGTCTGTTTGTCTGCTCAGGGCAGATCGTCAACGCGACAGTATAGACACGTTTGTCATTAGACTACAATAAATACTTTCAGTGTTTTTTAAGCTTGGACGCGATTAGTAATCAACCAATGTGCAGATTGCCCGGATTAACAGGTGAAGGTATTCATTGATGTTTCTGGAAGTGTGTACCTGCTTGCGTACAATCCGGCTACGATGAAATCTAAAAAGCTTTTATTGGTATTAAGTATTGTTGTCGCAGTTTGGGCATCAAGCGTTTTGCGCGCTGGTGCTTTGCCACATAGAGAGACCGAAGAGATTGATTCGGTTCCGGCATGGGCGGCCGATGCGATCTGGTATCAGGTTTTCGTATCCAGGTTTTACAACGGTAGCAGTGAAAACGATCCACCGCACACGTTGCCTTGGGCGGTTGATTGGGCAAATGATCCGCCCGTTGCCGAATCGTTGCTCAGGGAAACTCTGCTTCATCGCCGCTATGGGGGCGACATACAAGGATTAAGGCTGAAGCTGCCGTACTTGAAGGAACTGGGTGTTAATACTCTGTATCTGAATCCGGTGTTTATGGGGATCAGCGAACATAAGTACGATACGATAGATCTTCGCCATATCGACGATTATTTTGCTATCGCCGGCAGTTACGAAAACATTAAGGGCGAAACAGCGAATCCTGATACATGGCAATGGTCTGCCAGCGATCGATTGTTCCTTGCTTTTATAAAAGATGCGCATGCGGCGGGCTTTCGAGTTGTCATTGATGGAGTGTTCAATCACGTTGGACTAAAACACTGGGCCTGGCTGGATGCCAAAGCGAGCGGTGGTAAATCTCCATACGCCTCCTGGTTTGCAGTGACCGACTGGGGGGAGCGAATGAGCTGGAGCGGGTGGGATAGGCCTAACGGGGATATGCCGGAATTCAATCGGGCGGGCGGTACATATCCTGAATCCCTGCAGAACCATCTATTGGCCGTTGTAAAGCGTTGGATGGACCCTGACGGCGATGGGAATCCAGATGATGGAATAGACGGCTGGCGCCTCGACGCCGCGGAGAAGGTCCCGCAACGCTTCTGGCGGCGTTTCAGGAAGGAAGTCAAGAGTATTAATCCGCAAGCCATAATCGTCGGCGAAATCTGGAGTGATCCCTCAGAATGGTTGAATGGGAATCAGTTTGATTCGGTGACCAATTATTCGTTATCCGCGGCTATAACTGGCTTTTTAGCTCAATCGGGTAAGGGGCCTGCTCCGGATATGCTGGCCGATACGCTTAATACACTTTTCTGTCGACACAATAAAGATTGCACGCTGGCCATGATGAATATCCTGGGGACGCACGATACTGAACGCGCGGTCAGTATGTTGATTGATCCGCAAAAACGAGCAGGGGAGTTCGGTGGTAAGATCCCCGAACGCGATACTCTCCGTCCTGATGAAGACGCGTTCTGTAGGCTGAAGCTGGCCGTTCTTCTTCAGTTTACGTTGCCGGGAGCACCACTGATTTACTATGGCGATGAGGTTGGCATGTACGGAGGTAAGGATCCTTATTGTCGTGCTCCGATGTGGTGGCCTGACGAAGGTAAAGGTAGCAGCGATTATCGTAACAGTCTGGCCAACTTCTATATGAAGATCTGCTACTTACGTCAATTGTGCCCTGAGTTACGCTATGGAAGGTACGATTTGGTTTACGCGGACGCCGATTATAGGTTATTCGCGTTTTCGCGAACTTATAACCATCGCAAGACTGTTGTGCTGATCAATATCAGCGAAAACGAACAGCAGATTTCGCTATCGGTTAGTGGTTTTGGAAAGAGCGTTTATAAGCTCGCATTGGACGATTTTAAGCAAGAAAAATTTTTTATAGGGCATTCGATGAACGGGATTTCTTTGCCTGGTGTACGGAGAATGTTGGGGGCGAGGTGTAAAATCGCTTTTAAATGCCCAAGGATGTCGGCGGTGCTTCTTCTCTCCGGGCAATAGTATCATCTTATCGGACCTATGGCTGGTTAGGGGGCGTTATCGGTTCCGAGGGATGGAACCCTTTTTCTTACAGTCAAAAGGCTTAAAATTGTTTGACACTGACATTTTCGGTCGATAGTATGAAATGTGCGATTGTTGGGTGACGTCCCGGATAATCGCGATTTTTGCCGTTTTCAGGCGGTTGGCAGGGCTTTTTAGTCCGGCGAGCAACTGGTTTTTTATCGGATTAATCTAATTTTCATCCGATAAAACCATATCAGTTTAGGTGTTTATTTGCAGTGTTTTATGCACTTGAACTTTTAGCCTGGAGTGAAACGGAGCAACTTGTTTTTTTTTGGGAGCGAGTTGCTAGAACGAACTTTTCCCGAAAATCGCCTTTTGTGGAGGTATCGCGGACTGTTCTTTCAGGAAGAAAAGAGACGGGCCGCCGCATTTTGGTTTCTCCGCAGGGCGAACTTATTCAAGGATGGGAGTCGTCATATGGTTATCGCCGACCGGAGTAATGTCAGTATATCTCCCTTGCGGAGTGGGACAAAAATGGAATCCAGAAAACAGTCGAGACGTTGGCGCCGCGATAGCGGTTTTACATTAGTGGAACTCCTTGTTGTGGTTTCCATTATTGCCCTCCTAATCTCAATTCTTCTTCCATCCCTGAGACAAGCCAGAGAACAAGCCAAAGCTGTTAAATGTCTCGCGCACCTACGGGGTTTAGGGCAGGCCGGTGCGACATTCGCCAATGATCATGGTAACCAATTCCAGCTTTCCGCAAGCGAAAACGGTGTTAACGAAGCTGACCCGGACAGGCAGAGATTCGAATACGATACCGATGGGGAGTTGCTAACGTGGCCTGTGGCTTTAGCTCAGGCGGCCGGTGTCAAAATTGATAAAAATTGGAAGTGGGGAATCCGCAGACAGAATATATCTGATGCAATGGATGCAGCAGGGAAGATTTCTGACGTGTTTGAGTTGCCGATGTGTCCCTCGGACAAGGTTAAGATAGCTTCGCCGTTTTGGCCTAATAATGACGGTCTCAGGGGAACGGGCGATCCCGATGATCCACAGAGCAATGGCTATTACTGGGGCAAACTCAGCTATGGAATCAATGAGGATGTTGTCGGGGCTACCACCGAAGAGGGGACTACCCCAGTGTGGAAAGACGGATTTGAAGGTGAGGATGACGGGGAGGACAAAGGCAAGGCCGGGATGAGGCTGCAGGGAAAGCTTGATCGGATTTTCGATCCCAGCACAGTTTTGTTAACGGTAGATGCCGGCGCCAACACGGTTGAAGATGCAAGAAACAGCGAAATGTATGATCCGAATGGCGACAAAGCAGGCGATGGTCTCGCCAATCTCATTACTTCTGCGAGAGCGAGTAAGCCATCATTGGGATCGTCAATGAGATACTGGTATCAAAGGATTCCCGTCAAGCGTCATCCCAATGGAGTCGTGAACGTCGGATTCTGTGATTTTCACGCTGCTCCGGCCAAACCCACTGTGTGGAGAATGCATCCAAGAGCCGGATACAAAATACCCTCTGATTTTAACCAAATGGTAAGGGTGTCACCTTATCAGTGGAGGGACCTTACAGGGCGTAATTAAAACGATGGTTTACCCTGTTGGAGGCGATAAGGGGAGTTTCGGGTTGTTGACCTGGCTTTGTTGGTAAATAGCCTATTGGTGAAACACGTAAGCAAGGAAAAGTTTCCGAATATACGTTGACTCGTAACGATTGTATTATGGATTGTGTGATATTTAAGAAGTTTCTTATCGTGATGATGTTGGCCCGTTCACAGTTCACGTTCGAAGGAAGGAAAGGAAGTTTCCATGATTAGATTAGCAGGATTAACACTGACGCTGGCTATGTTTGCCAGCATTGCCACCGCACAGGTAACTGTGCTGCCCGACCCCCCGGTGGCAGGCTCCAACCTTACTATCTCATATGATCCGACCGGTGGTCCGCTGGATGCGTCCACCCAGGGGTTCTTGAGATATGGTTTCAATGGTTGGCACCCGACCATCGACCCCGATCCGGAGATGACCACTAATGGCGTTCTCTATGAAGTAACCATTCCCGTGCCCACGCAGGCTACGGAAATTAATTTCGTTTTCCGGGATGGAGGTGACCCGCAGACCTTCGATAATAACGACAATCAAAACTGGAACATGGTTGTTACTAATGGTGTTCCCAATCCAGATGTCACCACGCTGCCTTCGCCGATAGTGGCTGGCCAAAATGTGGTGATTACTTTCGACGCCAACGGTCGGCCGTTGGGCGAATTCGCTGAAGAGATTTACGTTGCTTATGGCTTCAATAATTGGAGCTATACGGCCGAAACTCACATTCTTATGACTGAAACCGCAACTCCCGGCGTTTATGAAGCTACCGTTCCGGTTAAGAGCTATGCCACCGAAATGAATCTTTACTTCAATGATGGCGATCTTACAACGGATAATAACGATGGTTTTGACTGGAACTTCGAGGTTACCGGCGGCACTCCGCGCGTTTCGGTCAATCCCGATCCGCCTGTGGCTCTGCAAAACGTCACCATTACCTACAATCCCGAAGATGGTGTCCTGGACGGTATTTCCCCTGTTTACGCACACGTTGGATTTGATGGCTGGAACAACACAGAGGATCTCCTAATGACTTCCAACGGTACTCTCTGGGAAGTTACCGTTGCCATTCCGCTGCACGTTTGCGTAATGGATGTTGTCTTTACTGATCTCGTGGATACCTGGGATAACAATGATGGTAACGACTGGCATTTCGATATTGACGGTTGCACTCCGTTGACCAGTGAACTCGATGGCCTGTTCGTTGCCAAGAAATTGGATCCCTGGGGTGAAGAAGAATACGATATGCTGCACATCGGTATTGCCGGTAACCTGCAGAGAAACGGTTCTGCCTTCGTGATCTTCATCAATGAAACTGGTGCAACCGGTCAGACAGAACTTCAGGTTGGTGGATCCGGCGGAACCGATCCTATGCTGAATGCCTCTCGCCGAATGGATGTCAGGTCTTGTGCCACAGTTGGATCCGGTACTATTTTGCCGGCGGAAGCTGACTTTGCGGTTTATGTCAATCGCCAAGGCGATACTGTATACGTAGATCATTACCAACTGCGAAGCACGGCCATAGACACATTAACTTGCTGTGATGGTGGTACTCTTGATGTTTTGGCTACACAGACTTACGACGGTTACACGATTGTTAATGATGGTAACGGCATTTTTGAAGGCGATGAGGGGAATGAGTTTGCTGGTGGATTCGATGATACCAACGTTGAAACAGATCCCGCTCTGGTGACTACCGGTTTGGAAATCGTAATCCCCATGGAGGAAATCGGGTATGGGCTGGGACGTAACGAAGATGTCGATATTTTCGTGGCCATGATGCCCAATATCAATGGAACCGATGGCCAGTTCAGCAACCAGACTCTGCCTTCCTCTAATGATTTGGCCGGCTTCTGCAGCCCGGCGCAGATGTTCCCCTTGCGTGCCGACATCAGCAGTTACTCGACAGTATTGAGTACTAATGTTGCGTCGTTGCCTACCTTTACAGGTGTTGCCGATGGTCAAATCGTAGCTACCGATTACAACGGGTCGGCCGATGCCCTCCAGGCTTGCGACGCTGCTGAAGCTGTTGCTGACACAACGATGACGATTGCTCCCAACGCTATCCAGGGTGAAGACATCACCGTCTGGTATGTTTCCACCAATGGCCCGCTGGATGGTGCGACTTCGGTTGAACTCAAGTACGGTTTCGACGGTGACCTTTCAACTCCGCTTACTCTGGCTATGACCGCCACCAACGGTTACACCGGTTCCGAGTGGAAAGCTACTCTTACCATGCCTGCCGCCGCGTTGCAGTTCGACGCGTACGTCACTGACGGTGTTGTTGTCGATGATAACACTGGTCAGAACTGGCACTTTAATGTAAGCGCTGCGGCCATGGGTGATACCGTAGAAATCGATCCCGATCCGGCCGAGGCTGGTCAGAGTGTCACCATCTACTATGACCCGACTGGTCGAGTTCTCGAGGGTGGCTCACAGGTCAATATCCACTACGGCTTCAATGGCTGGAATGATGTAACTGATGCAGCTATGACCATGGGCACCAACTGCATTTGGGAAATCACTATTCTGGTGCCTCCTTATGCTTCAGGCCCGCAGGGCTTGAATATGGTATTCTTCGCCGATGGTATATCCGAATGGGATAACAATGACGGAAACGATTGGCACTTCCAGGTCAATAACTCCGCCGGCGATCCGCCGTGGGTCATGGACGGACAGCTTGACGGTTGTTCTACCTGGGTTGCTGTCAGCACCAATGGTAATCGCAACCTTTATGCCGGTTATCAGGACGGCTATCTCTACGTCGCTACCGAGCGTGCGGTAAACGGCAGCCACGACGCGTTTATCCTGATTGCTCCGGGTACTGGAGGAACTCCCTACGGTGCACCTTGGGGTAAAGCTGGATTAGTTGCTACCGCAGCCGGCGACGAAGAGCCGTTCCTGGCTCAGGAAGAGAGCAATGGGTGGACCGGCTGGTTCGTTCTTGATGCTTCCACTAATCGTAGTCATAGTCCGCAAAACACCGACCAGCCGTATCTCGAGGGGCAGTTCGACCTGGGCAATGAGCTCGGTGGCTCGATTCCCACGACCATGTATCTCAGTGCTGTTGGCTACACTTCTGGTGATGGCGGTAACCTGTTGCCTGAGCAGCAGACGCCGGAAGGAAACGGAGATGGTAATGTTGATGATGGCGAATACATAGCTGTCGATCTCAGTTCGATTCTCGTTAGCGGTACTTTTGATGTGGCAGATATTGACGAGGATTGCGATGTTGATATCGACGATTTCAATCTGTTTGCGGCCTGTATGCTCGGGCCGGATGTGACTCCGACCTGTGAGGATGACGCGGATCTGGACGGCGACGGTGACGTCGACCTGATGGATTTCGTTATCTTCCAGCAGCATTTCGGTAACTAAGCGGTTGCTTACCGAACATTTGACGTAAAGCGGGCGGGGCTGGCATTTGCCGGCCCCGTCTTTTTTTTGCCAGGGTGGTCCGAGAAAGTCCGCATAATCGGACGCGTATTACCAGGGAGAGTCGGTCTAGTCAGGCTTACGCGAGCACCTTTCCTGTGGCCGAGTCAGACCAGCGGAGCCGGGTGTTCCTGTCGTCGAAAAAGGGTGTTTTTGTGAAAAACAGGTGAAAAATTTTTGAAGATTTTATCACATTTACCGCGTTTATTGCTTGATGAAACCTCTGTTAGGGGTCTATAATTCACTATAGAGGGTAATGGAGGTCGAGGCGAAGGAAGGCGGGGTACGTACACACCTTTTGCCGGTATCGCCAATCCTTTTGAGAGAGAGTTTGGAGTGCCGGTTTTTCCGTATTCGGTTGCATGGGGAAACCGGGCGTTCTTCCGCAAGCGAAACGCTTCGGAGGGATTTTGCCGTGCTCTCCGGCGGCACGTTTTCAGGTTAAACGCGTCGTCGATTACTAGGAAGGTTTTTGTTAGGAACCGGTTGGTTCCTCTCCAAAAAAGGCTCTCTCGAAAAAAGGAGTGTAGGAATGAAGAAAGTTATCGCTTTACTAGTTGTGGCTTCAATAGCCATGCCCGCCGTTGCCAGCTATTACGTCCCTGGCGATTTCAATGGTTGGAATACATCCGCTAATGAAATGATGGAGGTATCGCCAGGTGTATTTGAAGTGACCATTACGGATTTCAATATTGGTCGAAGCGAATTCAAGATCACAGATGGTAGTAATTGGTATCCGTCGGGAGGCAATAGCTGGGTAATAACTGATGATGGAACTGCTACTGTTACTTTCACTGCCGATTCAATTGGTGATGGATGGTCCCCTGACGTAAACCGCATCGGTCTTGATGAAGATCCCGGTACCTGGACCGCCGTTGGTAGTTTCCAGGGTTGGGACAACGCTAATCCCGCAACAGCTATGACTGATATGGGCGGCGGATTGTACATGTACGAGGTTATCGGCTTAGCTCCGGGTACTCACTACTGGAAAGCCGTCAATACAGGTAGCTGGGATTCGATCAGTTGGGATGAGCGCAGCGTTAATTCTCAGAATACAGAATTCGTGATCGACGGTGTCAACACCGGTGCTGAACTGTGGGTCGATGCCCTCGGTGGTGCGGTCAAGGTAGTTTACACCCCGGAACCGGCCACTCTGGCTCTTCTGGCAATGGGCGGCCTGGTAATCATCCGTCGTCGCTAGTATTAAGCCGACGAAAGATTAGGTCGTATCAGGTAAAACCTGAATAAAAACGATGCAGAGGAGTTGCTGAACAGCAGCTCCTCTGTTTTTTTATATCTATAATCACAGAGAATACCTATACTCCGTTTTCACTCAGTGATATCCCCGTATAATATCCACATCTCAGGCGCAATGTATTATTTCGGTCCCCAATCAAAACCGGCTTGAAACAGGGTGGTGGTTATGCAACGAAGGATTTCTCGCATATGTGTTATGACAATGATTTTAGGTGGAACAACTGTAATGGCTGAAGACTACAACTCGTTAGCCAATCCCGAAGCGGTGGTTAAGGAAACGAAAGTGCGTTTTACCGTGCTGACTTCATCGCTGATTCGCATGGAATGGGCTCCAGACGATTCTTTTGAAGACCGTCAATCTTTCGTATTTGTAAATCGAAATCTGCCGGTTCCCAGGTTTTCCACCAAAAAGGAAAACGGCTGGCTGATACTGGCTACCGACGATCTGATCCTAAAGTACAAAACAGGTAGTGGTAAATTTACTTCGGATAACCTGCTTGTTGAGTTTTCCGTCGGTGGCGAGAAATCCACCTGGTATCCCGGAATGCGGGATACCGCAAATCTTCGGGGAACGACGAGAACTCTGGATGGAGTGTCAGGAGCCTGCCCAATAGGCAAGGGAATTCTAAGCCGGGATGGCTGGGCGTTGATTGATGATTCTGCGGGATTACTCTTCGATGGTCCTGACGATTGGGCAACCAGCCGAGATAAAAGTGAAGCTCAGGACTGGTACTTCTTCGGACACGGACACAAATACACCCGCGCACTCTACGATTACACGCAAGTGGCGGGGAAAATACCGCTTCCGCCAAGATATGTTTTCGGTACCTGGTGGTCGAGATATTGGGATTATACCGACGAAGAACTCAAAGATCTGGTCCGCGATTTTGATAAGCATGAAGTGCCGCTTGATGTCCTGGTGATAGACATGGGCTGGCATTTGCCCGGTTGGACCGGGTATACGTGGAATCCAAAGTTCTTCCCCGATCCCCACGGATTCTTGGATTGGATTCACCAGCAGGGATTGCGTGCGACGCTGAACCTGCATCCGCACGATGGGGTGAAAAAACACGAAGCCCGGTTCGAGGATATGGCTCGGGCAATGGGGAAGGAACCGGATTCCACGGATGGAATCAAGTTCGACTGTGCTGACAAAAAGTACATGGATGCCTATTTCAAGTACCTGCACCATCCGAAAGAAAAAGCCGGAATAGATTTCTGGTGGATGGATTGGCAGCAGGGGGAAAAGACCAGTATCCCCGGTTTGGATCCGCTATGGTGGCTTAATCACCTCCACTGGCAGGATATGAAGGATAACCCGGATCGAGGCGACAAAAGACCGCTCATCTTCAGCAGGTGGGGCGGTCTCGGAAATCATCGATACCAGGTTGGATTCAGCGGCGATACTTTCTGTAATTGGGCGTCACTGGCTTTCCAGCCCTATTTCACCGCGACGGCCGGTAACGTGGGGTACGGCTATTGGAGTCACGATATAGGTGGTCATCAACCGGGTCCTGTGAATCCTGAATTGTATACCAGGTGGATTCAATTCGGTGTATTCAGTCCCGTACTCAGAACACACACCACCATGAATCCCGCTGCGGAACGGCGAATATGGGAATTTACCGCGACGTATTTTGAAGCGATGCGATCCGCGTTTCAGCTGCGCTATGAGTTAATTCCCTATATATACACCGCTGCAAGAAGAGCGTATGATACGGGCGTATCCATGTGTCGCCCGCTGTACTACGAATGGCCTGAACTGAGGGAAGCCTACGAAAGACCTGAACAATACCTGTTTGGAGATGATATGCTTGTAGCGCCGGTCGTAAAACCGGTAACGGGCATCAGTGGGGCGGCTAATGCGAACATCTGGCTTCCGCCCGGCGAGTGGGTCAACTGGTTTACCGGTGAAGTTTTTGCCGGTCCGAAAGAGATACTTCTGCAGGTGCCGCTGGAGGAAATCCCTATCTTCGTCCGCCGCGGTTCGATTATTCCAACCATGAAAAGAATGAAGCGCAGCGATGAGAAGCCGGTTGATCCGCTGGTGCTTAATGTTTTTCCGGGAGTATCAGGAAAAACAAGAATATACGAGGATGACGGAATTACGGTCGATTACGAAAGCGGTGGTTGTGTATGGGTCCCGGTCAGTTATGAAGCGGGTGACCATCAGCACAAGCTGGTAATCGATACCGAAGAGGGGGTGTTTAACGGTATGCCTGCAGAGCGTACCTATGAAATCCGATTTCACGACGTAGCCGGAGTAAAGGACGTTTCCATAAATGGGAAACTGGTTCCCAGGCTTTCCGGCGATGGCGACTCGCAGGGCTGGTGGTACGACTCCGATCAATACTCCGCGATTATCAGGGTAAAACGGAAATACGGTTCTCGTGCGACTAGTGTAGGATTTACTTCATATGCAGATCAGGCTGCCGGTGATCTCCAGAGAGGATTGCGGGGCAAGCTCAACACGTTGAAACGCATCGACAAGCTGGTGGGTATTCCGTTGAAGGATCTGGAAGGAATTACTGCGGTGGAGATTGCCGATGGTGACGGGGGAATGCGAAAAGTGCCGAATTACGTAGAGATAATTCCCAATCTCGATATCGCTGAAAAACTCAAGCAACAGGCTTTGACACTCCTGTTGGGGCTGAATTGCAATATAAACGTGAATAGTCAGAACAAGCCAGGTACGGTCTTGCGGATAAACGCGAACCTCGGCTGCTCACCGGTTATAGATACGATCAGTGATACTACGGCTGCGCTGCGAGTCGCTGAACCGCCTAACTGGAAAATAAAAGGTGACACCGAGTGGGAGACTTCACTTACGCCGGGTAAGCCGGTTGCCGTAAGCACGGAGTTAGCTTCTGCGGATTGTCCGCAAACGACAGTACTCAAAACCGTATTAACCATAAAGGTGGGCAAAGTTGATTTGGTTATACCATTTGAAACTTCGCTTTTACCTTCTATTAATCGCTGGTTAATAGTGGGCCCCTTTGACGCTCCGATGGATGAACGGCTTTCCCATGTGTTTGAGCCGGAAAAGCAGTTGGACCTGACCGCAACGTATAAGGGTAAAGGCGGTAAGGATATAAGCTGGAAGCCTTTTGCAAGATCTTTTGTTACGGAGGCAGACTTGACCTCCGAGTTCTTCGTGGAATTCCAGAAGGTATTCGGTGAACTCGAATATAACGCTGTTGCCTACGCTTTGGTAGATTTGGAATCTCCTGATGAGCGAGATGTTGTTCTTGCGGTTGGCAGCGACGACGGAGTGGTCATGTGGCTTGACGGCAAAGAAGTTCACCGCCACGATGTTGGGCGGGCCTACACGTCCAGGGAAGACAGGGTTCCCGTTACTCTGAAACCTGGAAAAAACCAGCTTCTGGTTAAAATCAGCCAAGGCGGTGGAATGTGGGGATTCAGTGTTCACGTGGAATCGCCTGATGGGCAGGTTATTCCGGAAATAACCGCTCATTTGCCCAACTGAAAAGGCCTCGTGGTTTTAATCGCAGACAAAAGAAAACCCCCGTCCGGCATCAACCGGACGGGGGTTTTTAGTGTTCATCATGCCGCTGCCCGCTAATCTTCGGCGGGGGAAGCGGATATCTTGGACGGGGGCGAAGTGGCAAGTGCGAAGTCCAGCAGGACGTTTGCCCCACTCGGTCCGGGATAACCCGGTATGTATACGGTGCCGAGATTGGTTTCGCCCGTATCCACTGCAACAGCTGCTCCGACCAGTATACGCGAATCGGTTCCCGTGTAACTGAAGTCAATCCTGGTAATGCCAACATTCGAGGTGAAGCCGATACCGGAAGCATCTGAAGCGTTGCCGCCGTTATCCCGGCTGAAGGAACCCATTGGTGTATCACCGGAGTACAGGGTCATGGTGGCGATGTTATCGTCCGCCAGTGATGCATAGTAAGTATACAGCCCGTAGATGGGTTGGGAGAATACCCAACGAGAGATATTTCCGTTTTTAATCAACGCGTCTGAGATATAAGCCGAACCGCTGTTGTCCATGAATGCTGAGTTTCCGCCGGTCTCGGTGACGGTCAGGTTCATGGAGTTCAAAGCCAGTACCTCGGTCGACGCGCCCAGATAGGCATAAGATGCGACGCCTGGGAAATAGCTGTCGAATGCATAACCCTCAGTAGTGCCGAATTGGGCAAGCCAGCCGGCAGCGTTGCTTTGGTAGCGAACGATTTCTGTGTCCAGAACAATCTGATAGGTGGCGTAGTCCTTCAAGTCCACGTCACCATCGAGATCGTAATCGAACTGTGCCAGGCACGAGCTCAGGCAGGCGGCCGAGCTGTCCGGATTTGGGGTCTGATTAGGACCGGAGAAGCAATCCTCGAAGAGAATGAATGTTTCGGATGATCCATCGTCGTAACAGACGTCGTTGTCTTCATCGCAGCCCATGTCCAGGCAGACGTCGTAGCTGGAAACGCAATCGAGGTTGGGATCGCAGCTCTCGGTTCCGTTACAGAACAAACCGTCATCAGGGCAGTTGGCATCGTTAGGAGTAAACTTGCATCGCCCCTGTACACAGGCGTTGTCGGTGCAACCCACGCCATCGTGGCACTGGCCATCGTTCTGGCAGGTTTCCAGACGGAAGACACTTACGCTCATCTTGGGAATAGTAATATCAGCGTAATTGCTGTAACCATCAAAAGAACCGCTGGAAGTTACGATCATTCCGCCGTTACCAACGCCATTTCCGCCGTAAACACTGGCTTGGGTATTGTAAATCTCGTGCCAGTTACCCGGTGCTGGAAGACCTATACGGTAATTATACTTGTTTTCATTGGCCAGACTGGCGACCACCATCAGGTTGTTTCCGGACAGATCCCAGCGGTGCATGGTAAGGATGTCGTTTGATTCGTCCACGCGGTTGATTTCGACGCCGGCGTTTGACCTGAATCCGGGGTTTTCCTTGCGGATGCGGATCATATCCTTGAATGCCAGCAGGTAATCAGAATAGGTAGAGGCCTTGCTCCAGTCTATGCGGTAGGCGGAATCGGCTTCAAAGTCAGTATCCTCCAGGAACTCTGAGCCCATGAAGAATATCGGAATACCGGGTGAAAACATGTCGAGTGCGTGTCCGTAAAGCGTGCGTCCTCTGGCATACTGGTCGTCGTGCGGGGAGGATGTGTCAATGGTTTTCACCATTCGTTGCCCACCGCTTTGTGCCCATACTTCGTCGTGCAGTTCAAAGTATTTAGCCAGTTGCGTCGTACTTTGCCCTTCCGAAAGGACGTTATGCCCGTCGTTAAGGTCGCCCATGATCGTGCGCCTGAGTTCCGTTATATCGGCACTTCCCGTTCCACCCGCTGCGGCGAAAATAGCATTACGCATGGCGTATTTATGCCGGTCGTGGTATTGGGAATCAAAACCTGCACCTCCCTGGCTGGTGGGGCGGGTGTAATAGTAGTTGTCCGGTAACTGTTCAGCGATTGCTATTTTATCAACTGCACGCCTGTCCATCTCGTCGTTGAACCTGGACATCACGGTCCAGCCGGATGGCTGTCCGTTTGGTTCGTGCATGAAGTCGGTACCGTCGAAACGGAAACCGTCGAAGTGGAATTCGTCCAGCCAGTATAGTCCGCTTTGTACGAAGAAATCCGCTACTTCATTGCGATCAAAATCGGCTTGCGGGCCCCACTGTGTATCGAAGTGTCCGGTAACACCGTCTCCATCGAAGTATATCTGCCGCGAAGCTCCACTGCCGGTGTAGCTCCAGAGATAGTTGTCATTACCGGCGAAGTGGTTCCAGACCACATCGAGAGTTACGGCGATTCCTGCCTGGTGGAATTGGTCGATCATGTATTTCAGGTCATCGGGCGTTCCTAATTTCCATTCCGGGGAAAACTGCGATACGGGATTGTAACCGCCCGACCAGTCTCCTGGGTGTTCGGTTATGGGCATCAACTGGACAACGTTAATTCCCAAATCGACCAGGTGATCGAGATGCGTATCGACTACCGAGCGATAGGTGGCCGGGTCGTAACCGAAGCTGGTGCCATCGTTCCGCCCGCAAAACGTTCCGACGTGCAACTGGTATATAATCATGTCCTCGAAATTCGGTACTTCAAAATCCTGGTCGCTCCAGTGATAGCTGCCAGCGTCGAGAACATAGGAATTCCAGTCGTTGGAGGGATCCAGGCGTCTGGCTCTGGCATCTGGTTTCCAGGTGCTGCCGTCAAATACGTACTTGTATTTGTTTTCGACGTTTACGGAATCGACGCGAGCTGTGAAGTATTCGCCGCTTTTATCCATTGGATTCGCCGAGGAACTCCAGTCGTTAAAGACACCGGCCACGCTGGCGCTTGAGGCACCGGCTCCCCAGACCTTGAAAACCGCATCACCGTCACTGAGAAGTGTAGCCCCCAAAGGAGCATGGCTTAAAGTACTGTGGTTGATTTCCCAACCGTTGGCTGGAGGGCTCGAACTCATCCCGTTCGGTCCCAGATAGTCCGTTTCGCTTCCGTCGGTTACCTCGAAATAGTAATACACGGTCGCGTCGGGATCAGTACAGGGCAGTACCGCTTTCCAGACATCGTATACGCCACGATCATGGGAGTATGAACCGTTAATCCAACGGGAAACGCTGCCATCGAAAAAGTAGACCCGGACCGCAGTCAGATCGAAATCGTAGCACTGCAGGTAAACAGTGAACGATTCGCCGTCGGCCGGGCAGGCGGGGTCTCGATCGAACATGTCGATATGGCTGATACCCGCCCATTCAACATTGTTATCGGGCCCGGCAAACGACAGAAAAGCGGTGAATATCATTGTCAGTTGAAGGAAGGGCATAAAGTCTCGCTCCGATCAGGTGTGGGACTAAAAAAAATACCGCCAACTTGCCCGGCATCGACCAGGAACAAGCCGGGTGAGCGACGTTCGAATAATCACAATACGAACACCAAACCGCTCACTTTTTCATTATACCAAAAACACACCAGACATTTCTGCGCTTTTTTCGGACTTAATTCCGTAGATAAAAGTCCGGTTTGGCGTTAACCTTGCGTGTCGAAACTGGCTTATATGGCCTCTAGTCGGTCCGAGATTGCCGGAAGGTTGTTTGACTATCCGGATTTTGGATAACAACGACCAGGCCGAACGTGTTAAACCGTGGAGTTTCGCCGCCATGTCAATGCGTTTTATGGTTCTATTCGCTATCTGTATATCGGTTTTCTTAAATACACGCTTTGCCAACGGGAAGGTAATCATGACCGATTTGGGAGGCGGGCAATATCGAGTTCAGTTCAGCTTCAAACCGCCTGCCGATACGCAAACGGTTGCTCTGGCGGGTACATTCAATGGCTGGAATCCTGGGGAAAACTTGATGACTGGACCGGATTCGGAAGGGAAATTTTCGACCCACAGGACCCTTAACAAGGGGCGGCACGAGTATAAATTCGTGCTTGATGGCAGTGAGTGGGTGACTGACCCTGAAAACCCATATAAAACCGAAGGCTACCTTAACGCGATCGTGTTTGCCGGAGTCAGTTCAGATATGACAACAAAACGGACGATCCCCAAAGAACCGGCGAAGATGGCTACGATCATCGATCAGCCCAAGTCGCTAGAAAACCTTAAAGACGCACTTGAGAAGGCTGATAACGCTGCCTTGCCAGGGATCATGTTAAAGTGGTTTGATACCCACCCGATGCCGGAGTTCGGGAAAAGTTCGATATCGTTCGTATATTTTGACTCGACTGCTCTTTCGGCAACTTTGGAGTTGGCCAGCCAGGGGATACGGTCCGGTTACGTAATGGACAAACTTGTGCCGGATAAGGGAGTATTCGCCGTCACTTTAGACCGTTCAGAACTGCCGAAGCGGTTGGCGTATATGTATCGGGTGGATTGGGGACAAGAGCGTCGAGAAACAGTCGACCCTAATTGCTGGAGTGTCACCAGCAGGTCTGGGCGCCCCGCGTCTTGGGTGGTGGAAGCTGACGAAAATCGGGGAAGAATCGAGGTTTTGCGGGATATTAAGCCCGAAAACGGTGATTTGCTTGCTCGGGATGTCTACGTGTATTTGCCCCCGGGGTATGACAAAAACGTGGGGCAACGGTATCCCGTTTTATACATGCATGATGGTCAGAATTGTTGGGATGATCCGGTTGAGCCGTTTGGGCATGGTGGCTGGTGTGTGAATCTGGCGGCCGATCGGCTTATCAATAGTGGAAAGATTGAGCCGTTTATCGGGGTGGGGATGGCGAACACTGCTCATCGCATGACGGAGTACGGTCCGGGAGCCGACATCTCTTCAGATAAAGGGCACGAATACATAGCTTTAATCAAAAGCGTGGTTAAACCGCTTATTGAAAAGAGATATCGTGTAAAAAAGGGTGCAAAACGCGCGGCTTTGATGGGATCGAGCATGGGGGGGATTATTTCTCTGCAGGCGAGTGTGCTCAATCCAGAGTTATTCGGGGCGGCCGCTTGCCTTTCGCCCGCTTTTTTCTTTGAGGATAAATCGGGGCGAGGGTATGACTATCTTCTGAAAGTAACCGGGAAAGTGCCGGTCAGGCTCTACCTGGACAATGGGACGGCCGGCAAAGGGCAAGACGGTGCTCCGCAGACTCGGCAGATGGTGGAACTGTTGAGAACCTTGGGCTGGAAAGATGGTGTTGATTTGGAGCACTTCGAGGATACCGGCGCGGTTCATAACGAGCGGGCGTGGCGAGCGAGGTTGGACAGGCCCCTGTTTTTTCTATTTGGGAAGTAGATGAGAAGCAGAGTTGTAAAGAGACCGACGGTTTCGGTTTCGAAGTTGTTGTAATGCTTGACCTTGCTGTCGGTGTGGATGAGGATAGCTGGGTGACTCATTAGATTTCTGCTGGCGATTAAAAAAGACTGAGGTCCCGGATATGGGAAACTGGCGAACGTGGATATTTGTTATTGGCGGGTTGGCTTTGATGTTCTGGCTTCATCCCAAGCCGGGGATAGAGCATGGCAACAGCCTGACCGAAGTGACTATCTGGTTTAACGACGTTATCGATGGTCGGCATATCGACGTGGTCGATGCGTTTGAACGCGAATTCCCCGAATACCGGGCGATACTTGGCTCAAGTGCTTCCCGTTCCGGACTGGAGGGTGAAGGTAATCCGCAACGGTTAATGTGCGGTATCGCCGGCGGAGTTCCGCCGGAGGTGGTGGAATACGATCGCTTTGCGATTTGCCAATGGGCTGCGCGGGGGGCGTTTCTTGATCTGACTCCGCTTATCGAAAAAGATCGTAAGCTGCTTGCTGAAGCGAAAGAGGAGCTTGCCCGGCTGGAGGCGGCGAACGCGGCGGAAGATGAGATCGAAATCGTCCGTAAACGCATCAAGCGGATGGAGACTTACCAGGTTGATAAGGAGGATTACTACGCCGCGGCATGGGAGGAGTGTAACTATAAGAACGGCCATTACGGCATTCCCAATTACATGGACGACCGGGTGTTGTACTACGGCAAGGATCCGCTGATCCAGGCGGGGTTCGTGGACGATAAGGGCGAACCTGTTCCGCCGGATACCTGGGAGCAGATACTTGATAAACGCGTGGATGTCGCGGACGCCGTGATTGATGAAAAGGGTTTCGTGATCACCAGCAAGAGTGCGGACTTTACGGCATCGGGCGTGGTGCCCGGCGATATTCTGTCTCACGTAACACGCGACCGGGTAATCCGCTGCGAGGTGGAAGAGGTTCTTGGCCCCGATAGTATCAAAGTACGTAGCGCGTATTCCCGGAAAAAACTACTGCTGAAATCGGGTGAAAACCAGCGCATAAAGGTTTTCTCCAAGGATTGTTACGCGATGAAACTCAGCCGCTGGGACGATGAGGGACGTCTCAAGGTGGTCGGTTTCGAGCCCGCTCACGGTAACGGCTGGTTATTCCATTATGGGTGGATAAACGGCGGAAAGTTCATGAGTGACGATCGCAGGGCGTGTACGTTAAACGATTCGAAAATCGTGGAAGCGCTGCAGTTTACCACTGATATATACGATGCCATGGGCGGTGTTGCGGATGTTAACGCGTTCAAAAAATCAACGCAGAACGCCGCTCAGGATCCGTTTTTCCTGGGGCAGATCTGCATGTTTCTGCAGGGTGACTGGTTTTTACGTGACCTGGCCCGGTATAAACGGGATATGCGGTTCGGAACGCACAACCCTCCCATACCGCAATCCCGGCTGGACGAAGGGTATAAGAGTATTACCTGGGTAGGGGGATTCGCCTATTGCATTCCGGCCACCTGTCCGCCTGAAAAGCTGGAAGCGGCGTGGTGGATGGTGAAATACCTGGCAAACCCGATTGGCGGGATGGTCATGAATGAACATGACGCCCAGCGGGAGAGGGGCCAGGGCCGCGTCTATATGCCGCGGATGAAAACCAACAGGCATCTGAACGAATTGCAGCTGAAAACTTACGTAAATATTCCGGAAATGCCGGAGAGTATCCGCAGCGCGATGCAGAAACATGTTGAGTTGCTGCCGACGGCGAAGTTCCGCCCGGTATCTCCGCAAGGGCATAAGTTATGGAACGGGCAGGCGGATGCCCAGGACCTTGCCTGGAATCACGGGGCAACTCCCAAGGAGGCTCTCGACCTGCACACGAAGAAAGTGCAGCGATCGATCGACCAGTTTTACACTCCGCCGAGCGGTCCGAAAATGGCCTGGAAATACGTGGTGGTGTGTTACATGGCGGTGCTGGCGCTGCTGGGTATCATCTGCTATTCGCGTTTTAAGAAGCACAACCCGATTACCGGACATCATGGAAAGCAGTGGTGGGTTGGTTTAGCTTTCGCTTCCCCGTGGATGTTGGGATTTATCGTGCTGGCCGGCGGTCCGATGGTGTTTTCCGTGGTGATGAGTGTTACCGATTACGACGTTATAAGCCAGGCGACCTTCGTGGGATTGGATAATTACAAAGAGATGTTTGGGGTCGACTGGGGAAACGTCGGCGGGGTTAAGCAGTCGCTGTTTAACACCGTATATATGGCCATCGGGCTTCCAATCGGAATGGCGGTGGGGCTGGCACTGGCCATGCTGCTCAATGTTGAAGTCAAGGGAATGAGTATTTACCGCACCACGTTCTTTTTACCGGCGATCATGCCGGTGGTGGCGGCCTCGGTTTTGTGGATCTGGGTTTTTAACTCGCATAACGGGCTGATGAACTGGATGCTGGATATTACGGGTATAGAGACGCTGCTGGAATGGATCGGTGTGAAAACACCAATCAGCTGGCTGACCAACAAGCATACGTCCAAGATAGCCCTGATCATCATGACGCTCTGGGGGGCGGGGGCAAGTATGATTATCTGGCTGGCGGGTTTGAAGGAAATTCCCCGGCATCTTTACGAGGCGGCCTCTCTGGACGGGGCGGGAGCTGTTCGGCGGTTTTTCATTATTACCCTGCCGCTACTCAGTCCCTACATTTTGTTTAACCTGGTAATGGGGCTTATCGCCACCTTCCAGATATTTACCCAGGCGTACATCATGACGCCGAACGGCTCGCCGGAGCGTTCGACGTATTTCTACGTGTATAAGCTGTTCGATGAGTGTTTCTCGTTCTTCCGGCTGGGTTACGGAGCGGCGATGGCCTGGGTGCTGTTCGTTATTGTTATTGTGCTGACCACGATAAACATGATCGCTTCAAAAAAATGGGTACATTATTCCGGAGATTAATCGAGCCAGCGGCTCTTTTAGAATAGTTGAAAAGCACAATGGACCGTCAACGACCAATTTGGAAGTCTGGAATATTGCACGCCGTACTTATCGGCGGATCGATTGTATTTGCCCTGCCGTATTTCTGGCTGGTGGGAACCAGCTGGAAATTAGACAAGGAGATCCAATCGGAAGAGATAACGATTTTACCGCAAAAGCCCATCGCGCGGACGGCGAGCCCGTACATCGATGAACGGCATTTCCCGGAAATAACCAAGCCGGAGGACGTGGCGAGACATCGCTGGACTAATTGGATGCTGAAGGATATCGAACAGGAGATAGGGGCGGTAGTGGACGAGTGGCTGGCATCTGGAGTTGAGCCACGGGTCGCTGATGTGGATAAGGACAAGTTGCGCAAGGAGCTTGTCGAAGGGGTATTCAAACGCGTCAGTAAGATCCTTCCGTATGAATCGTGGACGGACGAGGAGTTGACTTTCGTTCGCAAGCTGAAGGAAGTTCTGGATATCGAATACGTCGGTGAAGCTTTCAACCAGGCGTATCGCTATTTTGCGGTGGGCAAGGTTCTGTTGAAGGATCGCAATTACAAAATATACGAATTGACCGGCAAGAAGCCCGCGGAGGAAATCTGGAAGGTTTGGGAAAATTCGCCCGTAGAGATGGAATCGCGGGTGGAGGCCGAGCGTTCGGTTGGAATTATGCACTACGATTTCGCGGAGGGCGGAAAGCAGGAGTTTGAGATTTCATCGGTATTCGATTTGCCGGTGGATATGAAGGATTTCAAACGGCTTACCTTGAGTTTTCGCCGGGATCAAAGCTGGAATGAGCTGGGGGTTCTGGTGGAGGTGGAAGGGCGGTTGTTTGAATCCACATCACCCAAGTACCTGGGGACCGATAGCTGGTCGGAGGTTAACTACCAGGAGCCCAGCGGTGACGATACGCGGATGACGGCGAAGCATTACATTGTCATGAAGGAAATTGCCAAGGGTTCGCAGTACGATCACGGGCCGGGCAAGATGAAGCTGCGGGTTAAGGTTTCGCACAGTTCGACGCCGGAGGCTTACTGGGCCAAGGGTACGGAGAACTACCGGCGGGCGTTCCAGGAGGTTCCGTTCTGGCAGTATTTCAAGACGAGTGTGTTTTTGGTTATTGCCAATATCGTGGGAACGGCTTTGAGCTGTTCGCTGGTGGCGTTCGCGTTTGCTCGGCTGAAATGGCCGGGGCGGGATTTTTGCTTCCTGCTGGTGCTGGCTACGCTGATGATTCCGCCGCAGATCACCATGATCCCCTCGTTTGTGATCTATAAATACCTGGGCTGGTACAATACGCTGGCCCCGCTGTGGGTACCGAACTGCCTGGCGGTGAATGCGTTCGCTATTTTCCTGCTGCGCCAGGCTATGAAGGGAATCCCCAAGGATCTGGAAGAGGCGGCGCAGATCGACGGGTGCGGCTGGTTCCGGATTTACTGGTCGGTGGCTCTGCCGCTGATGCGTCCGACGATTGCTGCGGTGTCCATATTCACGTTCATGTTCGTGTGGAATGACTTCATGAGTCCGCTGATTTACATTAACGATCAGCGATTATACCCGCTGGCTCTGGGGCTTTTCAGTTTCATGGCCGGTAGAGAAAACCAGTTTACGCTGATAATGGCCGGTTCAATGATAATGACCTTGCCGGTTATTCTCACGTTCTTCTTTGCCCAGCGGCACTTTATTCAGGGTGTTACCATGACGGGAATGAAGGGGTGATGTGCCGGCGGTGGTAACGGGTTTACGGTGTTTTAGATTGCTTGTGTTGGTGGAAAAAGAGTAAGGTACGCGCAGTGGTAGCTTGGTTTTAGTATTGTTGGTGACAGGGGCGATTAACGACTAAAGGTATTAGTGTTGCTGTGAACTCCAACATTGATAAACGGTCAGGCGAGCAAGATGCCCGCTCCCCATCACCGTTTTTTAATCTACTTCTATCGTTCCGGGTGGATCAACGAGAAAATACTGGTTGCCGCGGTTTATCGTTGTTATAGTCGCCGTATGAAATCGAACACCACAAAACTGATGACAGCGGCAGCCATAATGCTGATAACCAGTTTCGCCTCGGCCCAGGACAGATACGATTTTCAGTTATCACCGAACCTGGGCAATGCCAAGCAGGAGACCGAGTACGCGGTTACATCCTCGTTCGATGAGCATATTGCCCATCAGGGCGCTGAAATGAGGATGACCGAGCATAAGTTCCGGCTCTCTTTTCCGTTGAAGCAGGATGAGAACAACGAATGGCTGCTGCATACCGGATTGACGGCTATCGAAGTGGATTCAAATGCTCGTTTTCCGGATACCTGGAGGAAGTTTCCGGATCGACTTTGGGATATTCGGCTGGGAACGACTTACCGGCACCGTTTTGATAACGGCTGGATCGGGGGCGGGAATATCACTATTGCTTCACCGAGCGATAGGCCTTTCGCCGGCCACGAGGAGGTTATGGTAGCGGCTACCGGGTTTCTCCGCATTCCTGATGGCGAGCGAAATTCCTGGTATTTCTTTTTGAACTACGCGAAAGATCGGGAGTTTGCATCCAACATACCCCTCCCCGGCGTTGCCTATAACTATCGGCCCAATGAGCAGTTAGACCTGCTGGCCGGTTTACCCATGTCCAGGGTGGAATGGAAGCCGATTGACAAGCTCACAATGCAGGCATCCTATTTCGTCCCACGTAACATTTCGGCCAAGGTGGGCTATGATATATTCGAGTCCATGCAACTATATACCCGGTTCGACTGGTTCAACAAGCGTTTCTTCCATCACGACCGCCAGGACGACGACGACCGACTGATCTACTACGAGAAACGAGTAGTCCTCGGTCTTCACTGGGATATACAGGAAAACATTTACATGGATCTCTTTGGTGGCTGGGCTTTCGACCGCTTCTGGTACGAAGGCGAAGATTACGGCGATCGCGGCGACAATCGCCTGGACATGGCCGACGGCCCGATTGTGAAACTGCAGTTGGGTTTTGGCATATAGCGGTTGTTGAAAATAATATTCCTACAAACTCGCCAGAAGGGTCATGAGATGTGGCTATTCGGAAAACGGGAACCGGAAGACAACCTAGGTGTATTTGAAATACCGTGGAAGAACTATACACATGCCTACGGCGAAGCTACGGATGTTCCCCGGCAACTGCTCGACCTGCAAAACGAAAATTCGAAAGTCCGCGAATCAGCGATATGGCAGTTGTTCGGAAACATCTATCACCAGGGAACTGTTTACGAAGCGTCTCAGTATGCAGTTCCATTCCTCATCAAACTCATCTCCAATCCGGAGTTGCCCGATAGAGAGTCAATATTAGTTTTGCTCGCATACCTTGCTGACGGCACCTCTTTTCACGATGTGCATAGCCGTTTTCTAACCGAATTAGATGATGTTCCGGAAAACCTGGATCAGATAATCGCGGAGGAGTTGGATTACGTCCAAAGGTGCCGTGACGCGGTCATCGACGGCATGCCAGTATTTGAGGGATTACTGAACGACGACAAACCAGAAATCCGTATTGCCGTGAGTTACGTGTTTTCTGTTTTGGGGAAGGATGCCGCTTGTCAATGCGAAGCGTTTATGGATCGCCTCGTTACTGAAAACGATGACGCGGTTTTGGCTTCTTACTTATTAACACTCCCAGTGCTTGGCGTCAAACAATCCTTGCTCGATGAATTACGTAGTTCTTTGAGCAATCGAAACGGTGACCTTGTGAGCTTGGCATTGGCCCTCCTGGAAATGCGTATTACTGGGAAAACCGCCAAGGAGGAATCCATCGATCTGGCAATGCAAACTCTGGTTAAACCACCGGCGATCGCCCATGAAATCAGTTACGAAACCTGGTGCGAAGGAGGTGTGCAAGAGTTGGTGGTTAGCTATTTGTCGATGGTAGGGCGTGAGCGTCTTAGAAAGAAACTCGACGGTTTGATTATGCTGTTAGTGAGCAATCAGCGTTTCTCGTCCGAAACATTAGTCCGCACGGTACTTTATGTGGCTTTCGGTGAGGATCGCTATAGCGGTAGACCGGACGAACTGACACCGGACCAGAAACGGGTAATCGTCGCTCTGTTTGACTGCAATCGAGTAATCATGCGAGATATAGGGCCCGATACCTATTTTTCGAATAACTGCGAGATTCTAAGGGAATTCGGAATACCTACTGACGAGGAAGAACTCGAAACTCTCGCCGGCGTCTGCCGCTAGGTTGAATCGGTTTTCGTGGATTTTGTCAACAAGCCATTATTATTCCTGGGTTCGGCGGTAAACGCCGAACCCAGGAAAAAAGCGAGTTATTACCTGCGTCGGAAACCATCCGGCTTCAAGACAGCGGACCGGTAAATCCCGACTGGAAAAAAGCGATATCGACCGAGTCCGTATCGCAATCCTTGTCGATGTCGCCAAGACAATGATCGGCAAAACCAGGAACGCCGCCCATATCGTCGCAGCATAAGGGATCGGTATCCATGCAACTGCCGTCCGGAAGACAACAGGCTACGGTCGTATCCACACGCGCGGTGCTCGGCCCCTGAGGTGTTCCACCCAATCCTGGCAACATAACGGACCGGCATCCAGCAACCATGGAGTTCAGCTCTCACTGTTGCCGATCAGGAGAGCGGACGATGCACCGTTTGCGGTTGCAACGGTCACGGTGACTTTGGCACGGCGATTCGGTGTATATTTAATTGTACCGGAAGATATAAGACGTCACGAGGCCGTATTGCGTAATGTGTCGATCCGTATACTCGCTCAAAGAACGTTTGGGTTAAACGGATGTACGAGAAAGCTGCATCGCACTCGACTCGGTAGGGTAATGGCGCTATCGTTGAAGCTTGGAATGGGACGTGAGGCCCGGAAAACCAATCGTGAAGAGTTTTTTATTTGACAGGAAGGTTAAGATGCTTTACTATATATTACATGGATAATAAAGAAGATCTTATCAAGATTGCGATACGCCAGTTGCTGCAAGTCGCCAACAAGTATGGGCGAATCGAAAAACTGCCGATTCGTGTTGGCGATGGCTTGGAGATTTCCACGCGAGAAGTTCATACTATTCAGGCGGTTGGCGAGCACAAAGAGATGAGCGTGACCGACGTATCTACGTATTTCGGAGTTACGAAGAGCGCGGCTTCACAGCTTATAAAAAGGCTGGTAAATAAGGGATTTCTTAAGAAAACACAGGTGCCGGACAATAACAAGGAGCTGCATCTTTCATTGACGGGTTTAGGTTGGAAAGCCTTTGATGCGCATGAACGGTTCCATGGTAAAGATATGGATAGACTGGTTCGCCATTTGGAGGCTTATCCGATGCAGCAAATCGCGACGCTCTCGGTACTGTTAGAATCTATTGGTGTAATCATGGACGAAAGACTCGAAGAGCGATAATTTTTTAAGGCTATAGTTAAGCAGGTTAACTATAAGGCTGGCATGGTCGTGATTTACGGGGGAAGTTGGCGATGAAGAAAAAAACGCGAATCATGTCATTCCTAGCAGGCGGGGTGGTTCTGGCGATACCGGTTGGGATTGTTGCCCTGGGAAGTTGGGATACGCAAGACTCTGCTTCCATTCTTCCCGCTGTCGTTCAGCCAATCCCAATTGCTGTTGTGCTGCCGTCAAGTGGTAATCGCACTCGCGTGTTTCCTGGCCAGGTCCGCGCATGCCAGCGTGTGGAACTGGCATTCTCTGTTCCCGGTTTGCTCGAAAACCTGAATGCGGCAGAGGGTTGCGGTGTAGAACAGGGAGAAATACTCGCCCGATTAGATCGGCGAGATTACCAATACGCATTGGACATGGCTACGGCCAGGTTTAAAAAAGCCGATCGCGAGTTAGCTCGTTACAGCAAACTGCGGAAGCAGAAGGTTGCTGCGGAAGTGGAATACGAAAACGCCCAAACGGATTACAACATTGCTCTGGCCGAATTGCGCATGCGGCAGAAAGCACTGGAGGACACGATTCTCCGTGCTCCCTTTAAGGGGATTGTGGCCAGGCGGCATGTAGAAAATCACGAGCATGTTCGAGCGAAACAGGCGATAGTTTCTTTTCAGGATATATCACGTATCGAGGTTGTCATTCAGGTTCCCGAACGATTGATTGCTCATGGCGGGACGGATACGTTGGGCGAGATTCAAGTTCGTTTTGACGCGGACAACGATCAATGGTTCGATGCTGCCGTTTCGGAGCATCGCGCAAAATCGGACAGAGTCACCCACACCTACGACGTGGTGGTCGGCTTAACCCCTCCATCGGATCTGATGGTATTCCCTGGTATGACCGTAACCGTGAAGGCGAATATTTGGGTAACACCAATGGCTTCGATACCTGAGGAAGGCTTTACACTGGTTCCGGCCGAAGCGCTGTGTCGTGGCGATAATGGTGAATCTCACGTGTGGGTTATCGACCCGACCGGTGGAACCCCGGTTAAAAGAGCGGTCGAAACAGTGAGACTATGGGGAGGTTCGGTCGAGATTCGCTCGGGCCTGATACCGGGAGAGCGTGTCGCCGTTGCCGGTTTGCATAAGTTGCGCGAAGGTATTCTGGTTCGTCCAATGGCCTGCGGTAAGGAGGGGCTCGACGGATGAACCTTGCTGGTTACGCCATCCAACACAAGGCTGTCATGTCAGTGGGTGTGGTTCTCGTCATCCTTGGTGGTTTATTCGCGTACAACGGACTTGGACGCCTGGAAGATCCAGAGTTCACCATCAAGGAAGCGGTGGTTTATACGCAGTATCCTGGAGCGACGGCCGGGCAGGTCGAACTGGAAGTAACAGAACAGATCGAAACGGCCGTTCAGCAGTTGAAACAATTGAAAGAGGTCCGATCCATCTCCCGTGCAGGGCTTTCAATTGTCTTCGCGGAGATACAGGAGGTCTACGACAAGGAAACCTTGCCGCAGGTATGGGATGAGTTGCGAAGGAAAGTCGAGCTGGCCGGACAAAGCCTGCCGCCCGGTTGTCAGCAGCCTGTTGTCAACGACGATTTCGGAGATGTCTATGGCGTACTCTTTGCGCTGACGGGGGATGGGTATTCTCAACACGACCTGCGAGAGGTTGCCAAGGATCTTCGCAAGGAACTTTTGCTTTGTTGTGACGTCGGGCGAATCGACTTCTGGGGTCTTCAAACGGAAGTTGTCCATATCGAGATCGACCGAGTTAAGCTTTCTCGCCTCGGTCTTAATCCGAAAGTAATCTTCGATGCTATTTTGCAACAGAACGCAATTACCGAAACGGGTAAAACCACTGTCGGTACTGAGGATGTTCGTTTTCGCGTGACCGGGGAGTATGCGGATGTGGAGAACTTGGGTGAGCAGCTCGTGCAAGCCGGTCCGGACGGCAGGATGATTCACCTGAAGGACATTGCGCAAATCGAAAGGGGATATCTCGATCCGCCCAGTGAACTGTTGAGGTGGGACAGTCAACCCGCGGTGGGCATTGGCATTTCCACTGTTTCAGGGGGCGATGTGATTGCAATGGGCGATGCCATATCGCAGCGACTGGAAGAGTTGAAGAGCCGCATTCCCTTTGGAATCGAAATACACGCAATCGCGCATCAGTCGGAAACGGTCAAGGAAGCTACACGCGGTTTCGTGTTTAACCTGGTCGCGGCCGTAGTCATTGTGATGCTGTTGCTGGTTGTGTTTATGGGTATACGGGAGGGGTTCATTATCGGTATGGTCTTGCTCCTGACGATTCTGGCAACATTTCTGTGCATGTACGCGATGGATATCACTTTGCAGCGGATTTCGCTAGGTGCATTGATCATTGCCCTGGGGATGCTGGTGGACAACGCCATCGTGGTGGCGGAAGGAATAGTTATCAAGTCTCATCAAGGCATGAATCGCGTGCAGGCGGCCGAGGAGACCGTTTATGAAACCCAATGGCCACTACTGGGAGCGACGGCCATTGCCATCCTGGCTTTTGCCGCCATCACCCTGTCCAAGGATATGACCGGCGAATGGCTCAAGAGCCTCTTTCAGGTTATCTGTATCTCGCTGGGGCTCAGTTGGGTTTTTGCCATTACGGTTACACCATACCTGTGCGTTGTAATCCTGCCTGCCGATGTCAGCCGAAGTGCTGAAACGCATAGCAATCGATTTTATCAACTATACCGGCGATTCGTGGGGACGTGTATCGATCATCGTCGGATGTCGCTGGCCGCGGTAGTGGTTTTATTGATGACCGCCATGTGGGGTTTCGGGTTCGTTAAGCAGGACTTCATGCCGGATATGAATCGTCAGCAGATCACTGTGGACGTTTGGATGCCGGAGGGGACCTGTATCGATCAGACTGCCCAAGAGGTGGCTTCTGTCAGTGACTACGTACGTAAACTGGAAGGTGTGGAGAGTGTTGCAAGTTTCGTTGGCCGCGGGCCATTGCGATTTCTGTTGACCTATGAGCCGGAAATGCCCAGCAGTGCTTACGGTCAACTGCTGATCAAGTTGGATGATTATCGAAAAATCCCTGCTTTGAAAGCGAATTTATCCAGTTATCTTAATGAGCACCATCCTGTTGCAATAACCAGCGTGGATGCCTTCAAACTCGGCCTTGGCGGTGGCGCGGTAGTTGCTCGGCTCTGCGGGCCGGATGCGAGCGTTCTGCAGCAGTTGGCCGAACAAGTCAAGGCTGTCATGTGGGCTAACCGCAATACACGCAGTATACGGACTGACTGGGGCCAACCGGTCAAGGTTCAGGCTGTTCACCTGGCTGAGGCGCGTTCACGCGAGGCGGGTGTTTTCAGGTCGGAATTGTCACAATCGCTGGCGATGAATTTTTCGGGAACTGCAGTCGGCGTGTATCGTCAGGAGGATGAGCTCCTGCCTATCATCCTTCGGCCTCCGCAGAGACAGCGAGAAGGAATAGAAAATACCAGTAATGTTCACGTCTGGAGCGAGGCCCGGCAGGATTGGATTCCTATCGAACAGGTCACCGACGGTCAGAGCGTTGAATGGGAAACCCCCTTGATTCGCCGGCTTAATCGGATGAGAGTTCTTCGTGTCTCGTGTAAGCAGGTTGACGGAACAACAGATGGTTTGCTGCGTCAACTACAACAACCAATCGAGACCATCAAGTTCCCCGAAGGATACACCTTGGAATGGGGAGGAGAACACGAGGAGCAGGTTGAGGCCAACAGCAAGCTCATGTCCAATGTTCCCATCGCATTTACCGCGATGTTCCTGATTTCGGTTTTACTGTTTAACACGCTACGTCATCCGCTGATTATCTTTTTGGGTTTACCGTTAGCCGTTATCGGTGTGGCACCGGGTATGCTGCTGGCGGACAAACCGTTCGGCTTCATGGCCATGTTGGGATTCCTGAGTCTTTCGGGCATGCTCATAAAGAACGAGATAGTTCTACTGGATCAGATCAATATCGAGTTAGCCTCTGGAAAGCGGCCTTATCCGGCTGTAGTGGAGTCTGCCGCAAGTCGTGTCCGGCCAGTGTGTATGGCCGCTTTCACTACTGTCCTTGGTATGACGCCGCTATTGCAGGATGCCTTCTTCGCTCCAATGGCTGTAACAATCATGGGTGGACTGACTTTCGCTACCGTTCTCACGCTGGTTGTTGTCCCCGTGTTGTACAGCACATTTTTTCGAGTGCCTAAGGAGGCGAACGCGGGGTAGAGTGCGGCCTCGGCTGGGGTGCCAAGCAATGAATGGAGAATCGAAACAGTGACGAATAAATACGAGCAAGCATATAAAAAGTGTAGACAGGGACGCCCAAGTAGTTATGGGATGCAGGATTCCGCCCTTGTATTCGACGAATTGAAGCTTGGGCGGGGGGATGTGTTTCTGGATATCGGATGCGGGATAGGTGATTACGCAATTCATGCCGCAAGGCTTGTGAGTGAAGCTGGTCATGTATACGCTCTGGATAAGTCGCAGGACTTGGTTGTTGGGCTAAGGGAAAAAGCCGACGCGGAGCGATTGACAAATATAACAGCGTACGTTGCCAACGCTAAGCAAGCTCTACCTATTGTAGATGGGGCTGTCGATGTGTGTTTTCTGGCTACGGTCCTGCACATCCCAGAGGTAACGAAACATGCGAACTTTTTGTTCTCCGAGATTCGCCGAGTACTCAAACCTGGCGGATATGCCGCGATCATCGAGTGTAGTAAAAAGGATCTGACCTACGGACCGCCTGAGGAAATGCGGCTGTCGCCTGACGAGATCGAGGCGATAACCGCACAATGTGGCTTCCGTAAACTCCGCGAAGTGGATTTTGGTTTCAACTACATGATTACGATGGTTGTTGCTGAGAGAAACGGTGAAAACAGCGATAGTATTGAAAATGACAGGTGACGTTTTAAAACTAGCGTGTATTTCTATTCTAATCGCCCGGGCGGATAGGATGTTCACCCTTCAACGGCGGTTTGTTGTTTACTCTACATTAGGGTAAGGACGAATACACTATTGCAGGGTTTTGCCTCTTGTGCCCACGGCGAGTACTAGAACTCTAAAGGCTGCTTCTTCAATGCGTTAAATCTGACGTAGAGAAGATCAAACCCTCCCGGCTTGGTCCTTCATCGTACCAGGGATCGTGAGATTGGATACGTGATGCTTTGGGAGATAAGACGGCAGTCCCGCTTCCTCCGACGGTTTGCAACAGCAGTGCGGGAGCATTCTGATATCCTGCCGGGAAGACGTCGCGGCTGCTGAGCGGGGAGCGATTGAAAGTTCTTGGGAGCAGCATATGCCGGAGGCTACCTTTCGTATCCATTATCCCTAATGGGTCATCGGTATGGTATAAACCCATTAAATGCCCGGCTTCATGGCAGGAGACGCTGCTCAGCGCATTACCGATTTCCTCCAGAGTAGGGTCGCATGACATGAAGGCGGCGAAAGTATCCACGAAAATCATGGCCTTTTGGCTTTTATCCTCATTGTACTCATCGATCTCATCAGCTAATCCGAGATATGAAGAGCTATAGCTACCGAAATATATGGTGGTATGTGGCGTTGACGGTGGTTGCCGATCTCTGGAACCGATAATCGTAACATCAAAGTAGGCGAAATTCCGGCGAACGTGTTCCACCACAAGATCTATCAATTCTTCGGTATACGGTTCAAACTGGGGATCGATCATGGATCCCGAAAACGGTGGAACGTCCACCGGCGTGCGGCTGCCTATTGCTACGTTATCGTGGCCCTCGAAATCGAGATAAATAATTTGGCCAGTCGGTTCATCCACTTTTTGCCCTGGAGACTTAGTAACCTGAAGTTGATATTTACCAATAGAATCGGATTGTAGACTACTGGATATGGAAATCATACAACTATCGGTGTTTTTACGAGAAGTGAATTGAATATAAGGGTTAATTCGCCCGGCGTTTCGATTTCTATCGTCGCTGAAATATATGCATTCCTGGTCGGCATTAAACACCGCGGTGGCAGGGTCGAACCCATCGGTACAGGAAATCACTTCAACCGATAATTGATCTCCAGCGTGCAATTCGCCTATTTCGTAGGTGATTATTTCACTGGACGAACTGATTTCTCCATATACGGCAACTTGTTTATGGGGAGTAACTGCCAGAGCATATGTTTCTCCGAAAGGGCCGTCCGCCAGGGTTGAATACATGACGTCTGCGGGGTCATCACTATTTACTACATGCCCGGGCGAGTTCTGGCCTGTATTGGATCCACAACCGGCGGAGAACAGCAATACGCATAAACCAGTAACGTGATAGACCCGGAAAGCCCTTGTGTTAATCACGGTTATTCCCTCAAGGTTCGGCGAGTGGTTTTTCCTTTCACACTCTCAAATACGTACCTCCGGGGAGCAAAACCGTTTTCTTGGTCAGATATTCCTGCGGTTTGAATGTTGAATTGCTGGAACTTATTGGACTCGCGAAAAATCGTCCTTCGGTAATAGTAGCTATCGAGTACCGTTAAACACATAACCGTATTGGCCTAGATGTACCTTTCATCGTGCGATGACATTCGGGTTGGCATGCCCATAGCACAATGGCGGGTGAACATTTTCAGGCAAAACGGGACAGGTCCATTTTACGTTGGCCGATCAGGCTGGCTATGCGTTAAAGCGGTTTTGTGTGCTATGGTCGTTCGTTGCCGTAAATGGACCAGTCCCGTTTACGGCCGAACAGTTCGAATTAAATAGGGTTGGCATGGCAGCGGTGTCATTATATAATTATTTAATAAAGATGGACCCTTGAGGAAGTGGGGGTGTTTTCAGTGATTAATCGCGGGACGGACGGATTATCCTACTATGACGCTGCCAACTGTAAGTAAAGCTGATCCGACGCCTCGGTATATACAGGCCGAACGCATTCTCTCCGCGGCTATACATGACGGGCGACTGCCAGCGGGGTGCAAACTTCCATCAACTCAGGTGATCAGCACGATGATCGACGTAAGTCTGATTACCGCACACAAAGCCCTGGAGCGTTTGGTCAGTTCGGGATTGCTTCGCCGGGAGGTGGGGCGTGGTACTTTCGTCTGCGACGATGTGGCCGAGGCGGTGGCCGCTCAGGGGCAAATCTCCATTGGGCTGGCGATCGATGCACATGTGAACTTGGATGACTATTACCACGCGGCGATCATCGACGGATTACGGAAAGCGGCTCGCGCCGACTCCAGGCCCGTGGAGTTCTTCATCATGGATCTCGACGCGATGAATCGAGTTCGCGTCGAGGAAGCGTCGGGAGTTATTTGTATTCATCCCCGAGCAGAGATGCGGGACGAGGTGGCTCGATTGGCCCGGGCTGTGCCGTTAGTGGTGCTTGGCGGGACAATGTCGGAAGAACGGATCACGTGCATAGATTGTGACAACCTGGAGGGATCACGGTTGGCAATTCGCCATTTATGCGGGCTTGGACATAAGCGTATTGCCGTTCTTTCCGGCCCGACGAACCTGAGTAACGCGCATGATCGGGCGGAAGGTGCTCGAGAGGAACTGCAGGCGCAGGGGATTAAGCGTAATAACAATACCTTCCTTGTATCTACCGACAGTGTCTCTCTTGATGAGGGAGCAAAGGGGAAGTTAATAAAAAGCCTGAAAGGTAAAAACCGTGTGACCGCGGTTTTCGCCGGCGGATTTTATCTGGCAATGAATGTTTTACAGGTAATACGCAGCTTGAAGTTGCGGGTGCCGGAAGATGTATCCTTGATCGGTTTTGATGATCCTGTATCGGCTCCGCTGTTGGATCCACCGCTTACTACCGTAAGACAACCGCTGCAGACGATGGCAGAGCGAGGTTTTCTGGCGATAAGTGAAATTCTGGAAAAAGGTAACCGCAAAGAGCTATCCGTTGATTTGCCTACGGAGTTGGTGATACGTGGTTCAACTGGTCCTGTTAATTGAAGCTTACATGCCAATTATCGGTGACGGTTTTAAGAACTCAATAAAAAGAGGATTGTTTTTGATGCTGCGAAGATGCATTGGAATACCAGCAATCGAGCGTATTCATGTTCAATACAATTCGCGTGTGAATGTCAGGTTTGTTAAATGAACATGCAGCTTATTGACTGGGTGATTGTCGGTTCGGTTCTGGCATTCGTTACGGTTCTCGCGGCGTTTACTAAACGCTATACGCAAAGCGTGGCCGATTTTCTTGCCGCTGGAAGATCGGCGGGGCGGTATGTCATAACGGTTTCCGAAGGAGCGGCCGCTTTGGGGGCTATTACCATTGTGGCCATGTTCGAGAAGTTCTACGCTGCGGGTTTTACGGCCATCTGGTGGGACGTACCCATTATTGCCATAGGATTGTTTATCGCCCTGAGTGGTCTGGTGGTTTACCGTTTTCGGCAGACTCGGGCACTGACCATGGCCCAGTTTTTCGAGATGCGTTACAGTCGGCGTTTTCGAATATTCGCCGGCATACTCGCATTCGGAGCAGGCTTGATTAACTTTGGTATTTTCCCCGCGGTAGGATCACGTTTTTTCATATATTTCTGCGGTTTGCCGGATGCGGTGACGGTATTGGGAATTTCAGCTGCCACGTTTCCGCTGATAATGGTCATTCTGTTAGGCATTTCGCTGTTTTTCACATTTATGGGCGGGCAGGTCGCGGTTATTGTCACCGACTTCGTGCAGGGGTTATTCTGTATGATTGTCTTCCTGGTGATTTTCATCGTTCTCTGGCAGAAATTCAGCTGGACCCAGATATCAGAATCGCTGGCGATGGCACCGGCCGACGCTTCGCTGGCTCACCCGTTTAATACAAGTAATATCGAAGGCTTCAATCTGAACTTCTTCTTGATTGGTATTTTCGCGGCTTTGTACAGCACGATGACCTGGCAGGGGACTTCGGGCTACAACTGCTGTGCACGCAATCCGCATGAAGCCAAGATGGGGAAAGTGCTGGGCTACTGGCGTTACATCATCCAGGGAATGCTGACCGTTTTCGTGCCCTTGTGTGCGTATACTTATATGCATCATCCGGATTTTGCCGGTAATCTGGCGGAGATCAGTAGTTCAATAGGCACCATCGAGAATTCCGCCATTCAGAAACAGATGACCGTACCGATAGTGTTGAGCAAGATTCTTCCGGTTGGCGTAATGGGAATGTTGTGCTCGGTGATGCTCGCCGCGTTTATCTCCACTCATGATACTTATCTCCACTCCTGGGGCAGTATTTTCATTCAAGACGTAATTGCCCCTCTGGCGAAGCGGCCGCTTGATCCTAAAAAGCATATTATGGTTTTACGCTTATCCATTTGCGGTGTAGCTGTCTTCATTTTCTTTTTCAGCCTTCTGTTTCCTCAAACTGACTATATCCTCATGTTTTTTGCCATAACCGGTTCGATATACATGGCCGGTGCCGGATCGGTAATTATCGGGGGGCTGTACTGGAAGGGGGGAACTACCGCCGCCGCATGGGGAGCAATGCTGGTGGGGTGTGTACTGTCCGTTTCGGGCATAGTTGCTGAGCAATGGGCCGTAAAAAACGGGATCAAACTGGGATTGAACGGGCAGCATATGATGCTCATCGCTATGGTCTCAGCGATTATTACCTATGTGGTAATATCATTACGCTGGCCGGGACGCGATGTCGATATGGACAAGCTTTTCCACCGAGGTAAATACGCCGTTGAGGATGATGTCGTTCATGGCGAAGAGGGGGCCGGCTTCACCTTTAGGTCACTGAAGCTTGGTAAAGATTTTTCCCGTTGGGACAAAGTGATATACCTGGGGTTCTTTGGATGGATTACGTGTACTACGATGCTGTTTCTCGTTGTTGTGGTTTACTCAATGTTTTATGAAATAAGCAGCGAGACGTGGATATGGTTCTGGCATGGCTTTCTGAAGGTTGTTTTTATCTTAGGTGCTTTCACCACCGCGTGGTTTACGATAGGTGGCTTGAAGGATATCAAGGATATGTTCCACCGGTTACGTACCGGGAAACGAGATGATCGAGATGACGGGTCGGTAACCGGTATCGGCAACAACTGTAGATTCTGCGATTATAATTTGACAGAAAATATAAGCGGAATCTGCCCGGAATGCGGTCATTCATGCGACGGACGGTAAGCAGTAATTTCCATTTGCAGGTAGACAACCGGTGAAATGACTGATACTACTATTGATCCGCAATTAAATGCAGAAAACACGATGCGTGCTGACGGTTTGGACGCCTTAAGGGGATTTGCGATTCTGGCAATGGCCCTTTCGGGTTTGCAGCCGTACGGAATTTTACCGAGCTGGATGTATCATGCCCAGGTGCCGCCGCCAAACCACGTATTCAACCCGGGCCTGCCGGGTCTGACCTGGGTGGATCTGGTTTTTCCATTCTTCCTGTTTTCGATGGGGGCGGCTATCCCGTTAGCCTTGCAGGGGCGGATAAACCGGGGAGCCAAGGTACACGACCTTCTGTTGTATATTTTTAAACGAGGTTTGTTGCTTTGTTTCTTCGCCCTGTTTGTTCAGCATGTTGCTCCCTGGACTATGAATAAGGCACCGACAACAATGACCTGGGTTATTGCCCTTGTTGGTTTTCTGATATTGTTCCCCGCATACGCACGTTTACCTCGTAAATGGAGTCCTGTTCGCTGTTGGATTACAAGGATAATCGGTTGGGGTGGTGCCGCAGCGATGTTGACGTTATTGAAGTATCCCGATGCGGAGCATCAGGGCTTCTGGGTCGGACGAAGTAATATAATTATTGTTGTACTGACGAATGCGGCCGTCTTTGGATCGTTGTTGTGGCTGGTCAGCCGTAAGAATATTGCATTAAGATTCCTATTTATGTTCATTCTGATAGGCCTGCGGCTTGCCCATTCTTCTCCGGGGTGGGTACAGGATCTGTGGAACTGGTCTCCGGCACCTTGGATTTATAAACTGTATTACCAGCAGTATCTTCTGATTGTTCTGCCGGGCACGATCATCGGCGATATAGTGCTTCGTCATTTAAAGGGTGAAAACGAAAACGGGAATCAGGGATCTTGCTGGAGCATATTGCGTCTGGGCGGAATTGCTACGCTGATGCTCGGCTTGGTGAGTTTACTGTGCGTGGGGATGCAGAGTCGCTGGTTAATAGGAACAAACATCACGGCAATCGCGGCTTGTGCAATGGGAGCATTACTGTTTTCCAGGCCCGGCGATGGAAATGAATCCTTTATTCGCCAACTATACTTATGGGGAGTTTGCTGGCTCATAATCGGGCTGGTTTTTGAGCCGTACGAAGGTGGGATAAAAAAGGATTCACCTACGCTGAGCTACTATTTCGTCACTACCGGGCTGGCGATTTTTACTATGATATTCTTCACCGTCCTGATCGATATAATCGGATGGCGAAGATGGTTCGGCCTATTGACAGGTAATGGGCAAAACCCAATGGTTGCTTATATCGGTATTCGAAATCTGGTACCGCCTTTGTTTGCCCTGACCGGAGCCGATATTCTTTTAGCGAAAATATCCGCCGGGCCCTGGACTGTTTTTCTTCTGAAAGGGTGTGTTCGAACGCTGGTATTGGCGATTATCGTAAGCGTGCTGACACGCTGCAAAATCGTCTGGCGCACATAGTATCGTAATATCAAAACGTGACTTGGAGACCTTGTGATACACAAGGCCTCTGGATAGCGGAAACTGCTCTTTCGACAGCTAAAGTGATTGTGCCATCTGCCGGGCTTCTTCGACGGCGCACTCAAGTGCTGCTACGCTGTCGGCTGGCGGGCAGCGATCTGCCGGTTTTTCATGAGCCAGGCAATCGAGGAAATAACGATCCTGTGCAGCATAGGGATCGGCCGATTCCACCTCGATTTTTCGGGCACCTTCTGTGGTGACCAGTTGTAGCCCAGCATCGTTACGCGAATCGAGCAACAGCGTTGCTCGTTCGAAAGTGATCTTGAAATTGAAGTAAAACAACCCATTGGTTCCCGGTTCCCAGCCGGTGTCGAACTGGATTGCGGGGCCGTTGTTATACTTCCAGCGGCTATGCAAGGTGGTTGGTATTTCACCTAGATGAGCTCCAGTGGCCGATATTGCGTCGGGCTTTCCCCACCACCAGTTGCATAGATCGGTCTCGTGAACATGCAGATCGATAACCGGACCGCCGCTCCGCTCTGTTTGGGCAAACCAGTTGTCGGGGGTGCCCCAGAAAGGCAGGCTGCAGAAACGGGAGAAGCTGGCCGCCAGGGCTTTTCCATGCTCCTGGCTGCGAATAATCTTCTCCACTTCGATATATTCCGGCCAGAACCGCAGGCAGTGTCCGATCATCAATGTTTTTCCGGACGATTTCGCCGCGTCGACCATTCGGTGACCGTCTTCACTGGTGAGTGCTATAGGTTTTTCGCAAAAGACGTGCTTACCCGATTCCAGGGCGAGAATCGTTGCGTCGCAGTGCAGATCGGTGGGCAGGGCAATGGAAACGACGTCCAACTCCGAATCCCGGCAAAGCTCGCGGTAATCGCTGTAACTTCGCTGGGGCGAGAAACTGCTTTGGCCTTCCCGTTCGATGTTGAAGCCCACGTCCGCCAGGTTGCCGGAACGGCGATCTTCGTCAATATCCGCAAGGGCGACAACGTCCGCGCCGGGATGCTGGAGATAGTTAAGTAAATGTGTTTTCCCAAGTCCGCCTACACCGGCCAGGCCTATACGCAACATATTTTTATCCTAAACGCTTATAACTTGTAAAATTAACTAACGAAGAGGTTCGAGCAGAGCAATGGCCTTTCTGATATCAGCGTCCTGCTGCTCGCCGGTAATCTCGCGTTCTATGGTCAACGCCCCCGTGTAGCCAATTGATTTTAATTTGCCGACAAGGGCGGGGAAGTCCACTTTGCCTTCTCCCAGCGGAACCTCCTGCCCGAGTTCCGTGCCATTGGTCGGGTACAACCCGTCCTTGGCGTGAACGTCGCGTACGTATTTTCCGAAAACATCTAGTGCGTCAACGGGATTACTTTTGCCATAAAGAATCAAGTTGGCCGCGTCCAGGTTGATGCCCAGATTCTCCGTTCCCACCTGCTCTATTGTGCGGAGCAGTGTTACCGGGGTTTCCTGACCGGTTTCGAACCAGAATCCGAGACCCTTCTCCTCGCAGTATTCAGCGACTTCGCGAATGGCTTCCACGGTATGAGCGAAGTCCGGGTGGTTGGGATCTTCGGGAATGAATCCCACGTGCGTGGTTACTGAGGGCAGATTACAGGAAGCGGCAAAGTCGGCCGCTTTCTTGAGTATTTCCACCCGATGTCCGCGGTAAGCCTCCGGAACAAGTCCAATTGTCGTTGGGCCTTCAACGAAATTCCACACCGCAGGACCAGGCCAACCCGACCAGAAAGTCGTGACCGTAACATCGTTTTCCGCGGTTACCTTGCGCAGGTTTTCAGCGTATGATTCGGTCCACAGGGCGGGATTCCAGGAACATATCTGGCAACTCTGTAATCCGAAATCCTGCACCTTGCCGATTTGATTTTCGAGTTCTTCAGAGAACTGAACCAGTACACCCAGTGGTAATTTCATGTTTCACCCCTAAAACCCAGGTCAGCCGTATCCAGACAGCCGACCGATTTGCATCCGTCTACTTACTCAATAATAATACCTCGGCAGTTGGATAACATAAAGATAAATACGCTGCTGCCGGCAAGCTTGGATTCTATTCCCCATACGCAAAAAGGTAAGCGGTGTTATCCGGATATTTGTAAAAAACGGTAAGGTCAAGAGCGACAGCTCGCAGAGACAGAAACAGAGGCTGAAATCATGAAGTGTTTGGGAGCATTGATTGGTGTAATGGTTTTTGTCGGAGGGTGCAGTAACCAGAAGCTGGAACTTGATTGTCATGTCAAAGCGCTAAGCACACTCGAGGCCCGGTATACAGAAAATCCAGTGGTGCTTGATGGCGAACTTGAAGACGCCGTGTGGAAAGTGGCTACGGCTTATCCCATGAGTATTTCCACTGATAAGGAAGGATCTGCAGAAGAGCCCGGAGAATTGCGTTTGGCCTGGGATGAGAAGAACCTGTATATCGGCGTTGTATTTCCGGATTCAGATGTGGTGGCCGAGGGCAATCATGACCAGCTTTTGCATTGGCAATTGGGAGATGTCTGCGAACTCTTTTTGAAGCCAGAAGCACATACGTGGTATTGGGAGTTATATGTGACACCGCACGGGCGAAAAAGTTCGTACCTGTTCCCCGGACGGGGAAGACTTGGCTTGCCCAGCGGTTTGGATTACCAGTGCGGTATGGAAGTAGCCGGGAAATACCGGGGGACACTAAATGACTGGACCGATCGAGACGAAGGCTGGAGTGCAGAGCTGGCTATGCCCATCGCCGATCTCACTGCTCGCGGAGAGAAATTCGGGCCGGACGCCAGGTGGAGGGTCTTGGTTGGAAGATACAATTACTCGAGATATCTGCCTCGCTCCGAACTGACAATGGTTCCCCAATTGTCGAAAACCAATTTCCATACAATCGAAGAATATGGCGTGTTAAAGCTGGTACGTTAGGCGACGCTTGGTTCGCAAGTAAAGAAATGCGGCATTGTCGTAGTAAAAGAAAACCCTTCAGGAAGCTTCTGGTTTCCTTGAAGGGTTTTTGAATGTGCTTATTCGAGCCCGGCTTAAAACTGTAAACCGGTTATGCCAAGTATAATCGGTGAAACTGCGCCGTTTGCTGCTTTGAACGTCAACGAAGCTATAGGTTTTTCAGGATTAGGATTATCCCAGAGCAGAACTCTCAAGGTCGTCGGCTTACCGCCGGGACACATTCCCCGCCATACGGCCGGGGCGTCCGGCAATGCGGCATGATCGTCATAAGCGAGAATATTCCGCCCGTATACAACGTCTATATTCTTTGATGATCCATCATCATAGGTGACTGTGTAGTGTCCCGAAACGGCTCCTTTTTTGGTTGGGAAATTCGTTGTGTGCAAAATAGCCAACCGGTCAGCTTTTTTATTCAGGCTTACAATTACTTTTTCCGGCAGTTTAAGGTCGCCGGTCAGTTTACTCCTCAGGGCAATTGCCGACTTGCCGGCCGGGTCGCCAAGCTGAAACAGCAGACCTTTAAGGTTCTGCAATCCCCCCGGCGCCCCTGACAGGTCGAAGTCGTGCCCCATCTGGAACCACTCTTCTGGATTCGTTGCCGTGAGCGAATAGTTAAAGTGCTTGCCCAGGTCGGCCGTCCAGCCATGGTGATTTTCGGGCCTAAGGACGCTCATGCCCATCATGTCGAAGAAAGAGCTGTCAAACGGGTAGGTCAGCGGGTTCGGCGGATTATCCGCATTCCAGGCAACTTCAGCGGCCAGCACGTAAGCTGCGTACTGATGCAGTGAGGCTTTGAATCGCTCGGGGTCGAGAGAGTATCCCGCCCAGGTGGTCTGCAGGAAACCCCACGATTTATTGTTAGCGGCCGCTTTGGCGAAATTGGTTATGTTGCCCGGACGGTCCCATGTACAGGCTAAGGTCTCAAAGCCGTCGTCGCGGAACGCTTTAAGGTTCGTGAACTTATCCGGTTTCGCGTCTATGTAGTGCCAGTCGGCTATGACTACATCTTTGGGAATTTGCTTACGCGTTTCCCTGGCTTTTTCCAGGGAGGCCGCATGGCACGCGTCGGGACCCTCCTCCTTGGCCAGCAGGATGTCACCCCACATCATCATCTGCACATTTCGCTCTTTAAACCATTCGTAATGCCGCATGGTATCCATCATGAACAGTTCTTCCGCGGTATACGGCTTGCTGGATTCGCGATACGGGATTCGCCCTACATGGTGGAATTCATCATGCCCTATGTGGAAATACCTGGGCTTGAACAGTTCCAGGGCTTCCTCGTAGATTTCGTAGATAAATTCGTAAGTGCGGGGATTGGTTACGCAATACGTCCATTTCGCATCGGGGTCTTCAGCAAGATCGAGATTATGTCCCGTTTCGAAAATCCATTGCGAATGCCCCAAAGACATTACCAGGGGAATAACTTCAATCCCCAGGTCGGCACATGTTTTCAGGATTTTGCGTACCTCATCCTTGGGCATGCCGTATTCCGGATGATGGACTTCCGGATGCGATTCCCATTCGATGTATTCCGATTGAAGCACAATGTGGTTGAGTTTCAGGGCACCGATAACCCGGTGAAGGAGTTTTTCGTGCAAATCCACACCCTTCCCGCCTGTAAACAGGTGGATTCCCCGAAACGCCAGCGAAGGCCAGTCACGCACCTTTCCCGCTCGAACCAGGATCTGCCCGGACGGTGAAACACTCGTCAGTTGCTTGAGTGTCTGAACAGCGTAAAGGAAGCCGTGAGCCTCGGCGGCTTCAATCCGGATCTCATGGCTGGTTATATCGAGAACGTACCCGCCGACAGGAAGGCCCCACTCTGTCTTGGCTTTTACCAAAGTAAGCATTGGCACGTTGGTGGACGCCTGGGCTGCAGGTTGTGAGAAGTTGTTCTCCAGAAATTCCTGGTAATTACGCAAAGCCAGTTTCGTTTCCGGTATACTTTCGCCACTTCTTGCCGCAGTCTTTGTGGAATTGTTGATCCACGCGGTTATATCGCAAGAACCGTGGTAATACTCCGACTCCTTGGGGCGGGGAATTACGATCGGTTCGGCATATACGGGGAATGTTTGAGCTTCCCGATACGCGGTGATATTGGCTGTTTCCTCAATGGGCTGGGCAGGCGGTGTTTCTGTATTGAAGGAAGGCAGTTCAAAGATAATCTTGTATTTCAACGAATCACCCTTGGCGAATCTCGAACCGAGATCACCGGCCCAGAAGAAGGGGTTGTCCGGAGTGGCCCAGCGGTTTTTTCGATAATCGTAACAATTGGTGTGGCGGTCGGTTTCAATCGTTAAGCGGATTAAACCAATACGCGATTGAAACTCGATTGTTTTAAATTCCTTCGCCAGGGTCGATGGTTCAATATCCGCATGTTTAGCTACCATGGGAACAATGCCGGTTTTCCTGGTGCCGTCCTTTAAATATGCAGTGTATGGCCGGCCGGTTATCAGCGTGGGATTGATGCTCGCCATCTGCCATTGGATTAAAGCCTCGCCTTCCTCCTTGAGAAACTCGCCGCTGAAATCTCTTTCGACTCGACCTGCTTGGGTTACGGTTATTGTTTCTGTAGCGATGAATGAATCGTTCTTCCCCTTGTGAGTCATGTTCAGTTGTTCGCCGTCTTTGATTTTCCTAATGACCGCGGAGTCAACGGCGGCTTTGTCGGGACCGAGGTAATAGTGTGGAGACCAGGGGGGAGTGGTGACCACCATGTTACTGCTCTTGCTCACTTCCAACCCGTCGTATTCTATACTGACTCCGTGGCTCCACGGTCCGACGACAACTTTCACCTTGCCGGTCGTTATCGTTTTGGGATTGGCGATGGCCAGTACCGGGATCAACATGGCGATTACGAGAGCTGGCAGGATTATACTTCCGTGGTAGTTAAGGGTCGGTTGAGATTTTGCGCACTTCTTCTTCATTGAGTTTACCTTAATGATAGCACCTTCTATCGTCATTCGATTGCCGTATGAGTCAGTTACTCATCTCTTCCAAGAGTCGCAGGCATAGCAGCATGCAACGGGGGACGTGGAATGGTCCTTTCCACATGTTACCCTTCAATTTCGTCGATACGCTGCCGTCGCGGTGAAGATACCCGAACCATTCTCCATGTGTTCGGTCGGGGAAATGGGAAAACGTCCATTGATGGACCAGTTCGTACATTTCAGAGTATTTCTTATCTCCGGTCAGATGGTAAGCCAGCAGTGCCGCATAGAGCGTTTCACTGTGAGGCCACCATAATTTCATATCGTGTTCGAGATATGGCGACGGCTTTCCTTTCACGTCGACGAAATAGAGCAGCCCGCCGTATTCCTTGTCCCAGCCTCTCTCGATCGACCAGTCGAGGATCTGCAGCGAACGCTCAATCAGCTCTCGGTCGTTTCTGCGCCGCCCGATTTCGGTGAGGAACCAGGCCGTCTCGATGGCGTGTCCCGGATTCATTACCCGTCCCTCTGGATTATCAATAACCTGGCCGTCGGGGCTGACCGTTTCCAGAACCGCTTTTTCCTTGGGTTTGGCAAAGCTATCGAAAAACTCAGTCACCGAGTCGGTTATTATTGTTTCGTATTTTCCGTCGCCGGTAAGCTTGAACAATTCATCCGCCAGATTCAATCGGCACATCAGAGGCGAAAGGCCCTTCGCTGGCCTGCTCACGGGATCTATCTTGTCGGGAAGCAATCCTGGTGTGGTTGTAAAGCGATTAAACCTGTCGAAGGTATCGATGGCCTGCTGTTTAATTACTTCATCTCCGGTGGCGGTGGCCAGGGCGGCAAAGGCCAGTACTGCAAATACCTCACTGAACACGTAACGACGCATCTGCAAGCCGGCACCTTCGCGGGTTACACTGAAATATAGTATGCCCTCGCTGTCATAACAGTGTTCCCGAAGGAATTTGTACCCGTGCTTTGCCAAATCAAGCCACTCTTGCTTTTGCTCCACCTGGTTGAAAAGCGAGGCGTAAAGCCAGGTAGTTCTGCCCATGAACCAGACTGGCTTATCGGTGGAGTAGATTGATCCATCCTGGTCCAGGCAAGTGAAGAAACCGCCGCACTCGCGGTCCACTCCGTATTTGCTCCAGAATGGAACGACGTTTTCAAGCAGTTCGGTTCGATAGAAATCTCTTAACTGAACAACACGGTTTGGATGCACCTAGCACCTCCGTAACCAACCGCCTAAAGCGATCGGGATATGTAATCGTTACCCCAGGAACGACCCGCGCGGTCGACTGAACTGGATGCATTATATCAACCGATTTGATGCCGTCACCTTCAAGCCGCTCCTGAAAGGGCGATGTGAAAAGAAAACTCAACTTTCCCAGTTCGGGGGGTTGCTTGAATCACTCTTGTGTACAATATTGGCACATTGTGGAGATAAGATGCTTGCATATGCGTTTTGTCTCTACGTTGGGGAACATTTACCGTGGGCAGGTTTACGCCAAAGCTTGATTATTTATGCACGATTTTGGGGAGTCGTTTGCAATGCAGATAACCGGTACTTTTCTGGATGAGATTACGCACGATATTCCTTGTCAAAATTGGGGGCGAAAGGAGTGGGCGGCCGATTTCGAGGTGATGCGACAGCTCGGAATCGACACCGTCATAATCATACGCGCGGGTTATCGCGAACGGGCTATTTTCGAGTCACGGGCGTTAAATAAGCACCGCCCAATGTTGCCGGTTAAAGAGGATCTCGCTCGCCTGTTTCTAGATCTCGCGGGCGCTAACGGGATGAACCTGTTCTGGGGAATTTACGATCCCGGTGATTGGGATAAGGATCCCCGTGTCGCCTGGGAGATAAACCAGGACTTCATGGTCGAGGTGCAGGAAAAATACGGCGATCACTCCGCTTTTGCCGGCTGGTATCTGTCGTTTGAACTGAACCGTAACGATCCGCGGCAGGTCGACCTGGTTCAGAAATCGGCCCGCTACGCCAAGGATATATCTCCCGATCTGCCCACGTTGATTTCCCCGTATATTGCCGGCTGCAAGGCCCCGGAAGGAATCGAGCGGATTTCCCGCGAGCAGCATGAGGATGAATGGAGATCTATTTTTACCAATCTGAAAGATTGTGTGGACATAGTCGCTTTTCAGGATGGACACGTGGGATTCCTTGAAGCTCCCGATTATCTGGCCACGAATTATAAGCTGGCCAAGGAAGCAGGTATGACCTGCTGGTCCAATGTGGAGTGCTTTGATCGTGATATGCCGATCAAGTTTCCTCCCATCGATTGGCGGAAAATGGAATTCAAAATGGATGTCGCCCGCGATGCGGGAGTGGAGAAACTGCTCACATTCGAGTTCTCCCATTTTATGAGTCCAAATTCCATGTATCCCAGCGCTCATCATCTGTTTAACCGCTACTGCGAACGGTTTGGCTTGAGAGTTTCCCTGTAAATGTGTTTAAAAACGGAGAATCGGTTGTGAAAGCCTGGCGATTGGTTAAATCAAAGGAAATGCTCTGGAGTTTTGTAACCGTGTTATACGCGAGCTCAGGCCAAACGGTTAATGCCCAATACGCCCAATCTTCCACGAAGAACCCGGCAATTGTACCCGTTCCGGTAAATGCCGAATGGTGGACCGAGAGAATGGAATCCACCAACTCCCGGGTAAGCAAGGGCGACGCGGATATTGTGTTCCTCGGTGATTCGATCACCCAGGGCTGGGAGGACTCCGGGCGACAAGTATGGGAAAAATGCTACGGTCATCGCAAGGCGGTCAACCTGGGCTTCAGCGGTGATGAAACGCAGCATCTGTTGTGGCGATTGGATAATGGTAATATCGAAGGTATATCTCCGAAAGTTGCCGTGGTTTTGATCGGCACGAACAATTGTAACACTTTTAACATGTCGGCGGAATCGATCACCGCGGGGATTACCGCCGTCGTCGACAAACTGCGGAACAAGCTCCCCGAAACCAGGATCCTTCTGCTGGCAGTCTTCCCGCGTGGAGAAAAACCGAATCCGCTTCGTGAGAAGCTGACAGACGCAAGCCGAATGGTATCCGGCCTGGCCGACGGGAAGATGGTTCACTATCTGGATATTGGCGACCGCTTCCTGGATAAAAATAACTCCATTTCCCGGAAGATAATGCCCGATTATCTCCATCTCTCGGAGAAGGGATACGAAATATGGGCAGAATCCATGGAGCCCTTACTCGCTCGTCTGCTGGAAGAAAGCACTGGAAAACAGGAGCTCACCGATGCAGGCCGGACACTCATGTGCCCCATGGAAAACGCTCCGTTTCCGCACGCCAGCCGCAAAAACGGCTTCAAGAGAGGAAATCTGGAATTTCCATACCAGGAGCATTACTCCGATTCGACGGTAGGCATATTCATTCCTGACGGTTACCAGGATAACGGCCAGGTTAATATCCTGCTGTACCTGCATGGGCATTACAATAACGTGGCCAACGCTCTGGATGAGTTCAAACTCCGCGAGCAGCTTGTCAGGTCCGGCAAAAATCTGATATTGGTATTCCCCGAAGGGCCGCGCAATGCCGGAGATTCCGGCTGCGGCAAGCTGGAGGAAAAAGACGGGCTGAAAAAACTCGTCGAAGAGGTTTTAACCTGTCTCCGGAAAAAGGGGCTGGTTAAAAGCGATCACCTGGGAACGGTCCTGCTGGTCGGGCATAGCGGAGCGTACAGAGGGCTTTCGTTCTGCGCCGAGCATGGCGGGCTGGAAAAAAACATCGGCGGTATCTGCCTCTTGGACGCCACCTACGACAGGTTGAAAGCGTTCGCCGATTGGATAGGGAATTCTCCTGATGGACGTTTTTTCAGTATTTATACTGAGCATCTGTCCGGCGAGAACGAAGAATTGATGGCTATGCTGACTCAAAAGAAGATCGATTTCGCGCGGCTTACCGACGCGGAAAAGGAAATGCCCGTCGATAAATGGGACCGGATCACCTTTATGCGCACAACCAGGTTGAATCATAACCAGACCGTACAATGGCTCGAGCCCTGGCTGCGCTCGGTAAAGCTGACGAATCCGTAAACACTGCTCTGTTACATCCGCAGGAAAAACGATAAGATGAATCCGGGCGGTTGTTGATCGGACCAGGCATAAGATGAAATTGTTTTAAGTAACGGAGCACGCGTAAATAAAATGCACGATCCAAAAGGTAAGGACCTGACCTTAGTAATACTGGCCGCAGGCATGGGGAGCCGTTACGGCGGTTTGAAGCAAATGGACCCCGTCGGACCTCACGGTGCCACCATCATGGACTACTCTGTCTACGATGCTTTGCGTGCCGGTTTCAATAAAGTGGTGTTTGTTATTCGCCCGGACATTGAGGACGATTTCAAAAAGCAGATCGGTTCCAGGTATGCCGACAAAGTCGCCGTGGATTACGTTTTCCAGAGATTGGAAGACATCCCCTCGGGGGCAAAAGTTCTTACCAACAGAGGAAAGCCCTGGGGGACGGGCCAGGCGAACCTTACCGCCGATGGAGCCGTAAACGAACCCTTTGCGGCTATTAACGCCGACGACTTCTACGGCAGCGAAGCGTTTAAGACGCTGGCCGACTACTTGCTGCAGAATCCAGAGGGCGATGCCCTGCGGTGTGCCATGGTAGGGTACACCTTGCGCAGTACCCTCTCCGAGTTTGGAAGCGTAGGCCGCGGCGTCTGTCAGTGCGATGATGATGGATACCTCAAGACAATCGTGGAGATGCAGAAAATCGAGAAAAACGGGAATGCCGCCCGTTCTTTCGAGACAGACGGCACTACCAGAGACCTCACCGGCGACGAAATCGTCTCCATGAACTTCTGGGGATTTACGCCGGGCATTTTTGAAAAACTCCGCTCGGAATTCGCCAGGTTCCTCGAAAAACACGGGTGCGTGGAAGGTTCTGAGTTCCATCTGCCGGCCGCTATCAATACCCTGATTCGCAAAGGCGAATTGAAGGTAAAGGTACTCGCCAGTACCGGCACATGGGTTGGCGTTACCTATCGCGAAGATAAACCGTACGTCGAAGCGGCTGTTCAAAAACTGGTTGCCGACGGTATTTACCCTAAAAAGCTCTGGGCCTCTTAATCTCCATCGAGCCGTAGTTATCAATATCCGTCAAACTCAGGCCCTTTCCGAGAAGGGCCTGCGTTTTTTTTAATGGGCCGGTTCAAAATAGCTGGAACGATTGTTACAGAGCGCCGTGGCCTTAGATAGTCTGATAATGGTATAATGTCGTTGCTTGAGCGAAACGGGAATCGGACTTCTCGTTGAGTTTAGGCAACAAGCTGGTTCAAACGGACCTGCCGAAAACAAGCGTTATCCGGACAGAAAAGTTTGTAACCTTCTAGTGATAAAGGAGATACGGTTTATTTCTCCTTTTCGTGTTTGCCACCTGTGAACGACCTTGCCTATCCTTCAGTACTTGCACGCCGTCCAGCTTTGGAGGGCAAAGGGGAGAGGAGGGCGGTTGCAGGCCTCCAGACATGAAGACCTGCCGCGTAAAGAAGCGGCCATTAGAGGGGTGGAAGATATGAACGAGAAGAGTTTCCAGAAGAAGCTGGCCGAACTGGTGTCTGAAATCGGAACACTGCCGGAACCGGAACGGGCCAAATTAGAGTCCCTGGCTAACGAAACCCAGGAGCGACATCGCAAATTACGACAGACGGTCAACAATCTGCAGGAGAGTATCGATTTCCTGCGATTATCCATTAAGTATCTCCTTTTCGACCTGGAAGCTACGCGTCGTGAAAACAAGCAACTGCGAAAGCTGGTCGAAGGCGACAACAATAAGGATTCCGATTCCTAAACATAGGTTCCGTAAACGCGAACATATGCCACAATAAAACACGAAGGATCTGGAAAACAAATTCGAGTCCGTCTACCAGACGGACGGCGCAAAGTAGCCGCTGGTGGTGTAATCCGCCCGAGGCGGACCGAAGGCGGATGTAACCGGCGGAAAAGATTCGTTTTCACAAAAACAAGCCCCGCAGCCTTTGGTCCGCCTTGCGCGGACCAAAGGCTGCGGGCCGATATAAGCATTCGCACATCGATCACTTTTCGAAAATACACAATATCACGTTTTCACGCACGAATATGCCGCGTCAAAAACACCGTCACGCGAACCAAATCCCGCCTGGACTTGAGCAGGCGATTCAATACTTGATCATCAAGTACCCCAAGCGAAAAACGCCCAAATCCAATGAAAACGGTTTAATCCAGCGGCGATTTCTTCCTCACGGAGGCAATCGCCGTTTTTCATTGCGCGCTATAAAACACGATTTCGCCTATTCACTAAGTTGACAAGCAATCCCCTCAGGGTGATTCTATGCCTGTTGGCGGATAGCAATATCCGTTGAAGTTCAAGGGGCGTTGAAGGAAGGAGGTGGCAATGTGAAACTGGCAGTCTGCCTGCTCGGGGTAATTACGTGCCTGGCCGGTTGCGGCGTTGTCAGTGACCTGCTCTATCCCGTTCCGAACCTGGAACCCGGCGATGATCTCCTCTCTCATGCCTGCCCCGCATTAACTGCCGGGGAAATAGATGCCTTTGAAACTGTTGCCAGAATTAACCAGCGGAACGGCGTGAGCTTCGATTACGCCATGCAATCCGCACAGTTCACCTGCCTGGGGACGGCCGATCCTTCCGCTTGCCGACTATGTGTGGAGACCATCCTTCGCGAGGTATACGATCAGCCGCAGGAAAGTGATAATTCAAACTGGTTTCAATGGTGAAAAAGTAAAATAGGGCGTGGATTCCACCAACTTTCCGGAGTATGTGAATATGGATTTTACTCAAGCAATTAACACTTACCGAATCCCTCTGGCTCAGTTGCCCACCCCTATAGAGGAAATCGATTATCCCTGGTCCGGGCATAAACTCTTCGTCAAACGGGACGACCTGACCGGCTCGGTTCTTTCCGGTAACAAGATTCGCAAGCTGGAGTACCTGTTGGCCGACGCCAAAGCAAAGGGCTGTGATACGGTAATAACCTGTGGCGGCGTGCAATCGAACCACGCCAGGGCAACGGCCATTGCCGCCCGGCAGGTTGGCCTTGATTCCGTTTTGGTTCTTACCGGAGAGCGTCCCGATCAACTGGACGGGAACCTTTTGCTCGGGCGAATGGTTGGTGCTGATATTAGGATAATCCCGCCCATGTCTTCAGCTGACCGTTTGGCCAGGGCGGTGGAAATCGGAAAAGAGCTGGAAAAAGATGGCAGAACGCCGTACGTCATCCCTTCCGGAGGTTCAAACGAACTTGGCGTATTAGGCTACATGCGTGCCGCAAAAGAAATCGAGGAAGACTGCGGCTTGAGTTGTCCCGATGCGGCCACCGTGGTTGTTCCGGTCGGCAGTGGGGGAACCTATGCGGGTTTATTCCTGGGCTTGAAAATGCTCGGCTCCCATTTGAAGGTCGTGGGAGCCACGGTGGATGAAACCCCCGAATACTGGCACCCGGCCTTGAACGATTACATAAATCGTGCCATCAGGCAATGGGGTTTCGATATCGCCTTCGATCCCTCCGAAATCCGCCTGATACCCGCCGCCGGATTGGGGTATGCGATAAGCGAGCCGGCCGAGATCGAATTCATTAGCGATTTCGCCAGGAAAACTTCGCTGGTTCTCGATCCTGTGTATACGGGAAAAGCGATGTACGCGCTGGACAAAGAAATAAATAGCGGGAAATACCAGTTCCCCGGTGATGTGATTTTTGTGCATACCGGTGGAGTCTTCGGGTTGTTCGCCCAAAAGGGCATGGTAACCGAAGCAGTGGGGATTTAATTTTGTAATTTGTGGAAAACGGGGTGTATTTAGATGAAATTGGCAAAATTTATTACGTGCGTACTTTTTGTGGCGTTGCTTGTCGGTTGCGTAAACCAAAAACCGCAGTTGACTCGCCAGGAAAAACCGGCAACTCCCGCCGCAGCCGAAAAAACTGAGCCGCAGCTTCACTGGGTCGATGCCCGGGAGCTTACCCTTGAGGGCAAAGGCTGGGCGGATACGACCGGTCCTTACGATCGACTGCCGCCACGGGCCGAGGAAGTCGTCACCAAGATGGTCTGGCAACTCAGCCATCACTCCGCGGGAATCTGCGTCCGTTTCATAACCAATTCCAAAACCATAAAAGCCACCTGGGACGGCGGGGGAGCTATGTGCCATATGGCCGCTACCGGAAACAGCGGACTCGACCTCTACCAGAAGCAGGGCGATCATTGGGTTTTCAAGGGTGTGGGAAAACCAAGAACGGAAACAACCACGGTGGAACTCGCCGCTAATCTGCCTGCGACTCCCACCGAATACCTTCTTTACCTGCCTCTCTATAACGATGTGACCGAGCTTCTAATCGGTGTGGAAAAAGACGCCACCCTGGAGAAAGCACCGGCCAGAAAGAATAAGCCCATAGTTTTCTACGGAACCTCCATCACCCAGGGCGGCTGCTCTGCCCGGGCGGGGATGTGTTATACGGCCCTCCTCGGCAGGTGGCTTGACCGCGAGGTTATCAACCTGGGCTTCTCCGGTTCCGGAAGGATGGAGCTGCCCATGGCCGACTTGTGCGGCGAGCTTGATCCCGCCCTTTACGTTCTCGATTGCCTGCCGAACCTGACTACCGAAATGGTTAAAACAAGGGTCGTTCCCTTTGTGGAAAAACTTCGCCAGCTTCGTCCGGATACGCCGATTCTCCTGACGGAAAACGAGAACCTTAAATCCGATCATCCGCAAAACGTGGCTTTGCACGAGGCGTTCGCCAAGCTCACAAGCGAAAACGTGACAAACATTCACCTGCTCGAATGCGGGGGCGTGCTGGAAAGACGAGAAAACGGTACGGTTGACGGCGTGCATCCGACCGACCTCGGTTTTCTATGGATGGCCGAAAAGTACGAGCCGGCCATGCGCGAGTTGCTGACGCAAAACAGGTAATTCAACCTGTAAACCGTGCGCGATTACCTGTATCGCGAGTTTTCATAATAAGGAGTAGAAATGCTTAAACAAAGGTTTTCCATCGTAACCCTGGCCGCGATTCTTTCCTGTTCCATTGCCCTGGCCGACGAAAGAACGGAAATTTGTTTTCCCGATATCGAAGGCTACCAGACCTTAAAGTGCGATTTCCATATGCACACGGTGTTTTCCGACGGGCGCGTCTGGCCCACCGTACGCGTCGAAGAGGCTTGGCGCCAGGGACTCGACGCAATTGCCATCTCCGACCACATAGAGTACCAGCCGCACAGGAATGATCTCCCTACTAACCATAAACGGCCATACGAATTGTGCGAGGACCTTGCCCGGAAGAAGAATATACTCCTGATATGTGCTGCGGAAATTACCCGCAGCTTCCCGCCCGGGCATTACAACGCCCTGTTTCTAAACGACATCGATGCTCTCGTTTCCGATGACTTCTACAAGATTCACGATGCCGCCCAGGCACAGAATTCATTCACCTTCTGGAATCACCCCCAGGCGAAAGGGGAGAAAAACGGCCAATGGGAAGAATACCAGGAGACTATCTTCCGCAAAGGGCAGCTTCACGGGATAGAGGTGGCCAACAAGCAGGACTATTATCCCCTGGCTTTTCAAATGGCCATCGATCACGACCTGACAATACTCGGTAATTCAGACGAACACTTTCCGTTCCCGACTGATCCCTGGACTCCCGAAAAACACCGGACGATGAACCTCGTATTCGTCAAGGAAAGAACCACCGAAGGTATCCGGGAAGCCCTGATTGGCAAAAGAACGGTCGCCTGGCTGAAAAACCAGTTGATGGGGCGGGAAGAATACCTGAAGCCGCTGTTTGAAAAATGCGTAGAGGTGAAAAAACCGCACTACACAACCGGCGACAAGCTCTATGTGGAAATAGTTAATAACTGCGAACTGGATATAACCCTGAAAAGGGAGGGAAAAGGTCATCCCAAAAAGATAACTCTCCCAGCCAAATCAACCCAACTGGTAAAGTTCCCCGGAAAGGTTCGCGAGCAGGAAGGAAAAGTTCAGTACCAAACGGAAAACTTCCTGACCGCCCCCGATACCCCGCTGAAGGTGGAATTAACCATCCCGGAGCTTCCAAAATCAACAGTTGAATAAAGCCAAACCAGAAGCAAAAACAAAAAAGCGGCAGCGCTAAAACCGATAGCGCTGCCGCTTTATATTTAAACGGGTAAACAACGGGATTTGAACGCGCACCCCCATGAACCACAAGCATTAAAAAATCGTATCTTAAAATCTCCAGGCGGAAAACGATGTTGTTTTTCCGTTAAAACGCATCCTACCATAGGCGTAGGGCCTCTGGTCGATTCACCTGGCGTTTTGGTAGTAGACTTCGTAACAGGGGGCAGATGTAAATACTCTAATAATCTAGGTTTTTGACCCGTTCGATCCATTTGGCATGTACGCGCGTTAATTTTTTGTTCCATTTCGGCTCTATACCGTAGTATTTTACGATATTCATCGACGCCTCAAGTAAAGATATAAACGCAGGTAAGATTAGCAATTGCGGCTTCAACATCTTTCTATCCAATTTGGGTCTAGATGTGTATTCGTAACTGCCAATATCTTTTTCAACACGCATATCTTTCAACATGATAGGTCGCCTATGTGCGGCAGCGTCGCCAAGTATGCGAAATTCAAAGTCAAGCTCCTTTATCGACGGGGACTCTTCGCCAGCTTGCTTTAGAGTATCCTCCTTTTTCTTTTCCCGGTCTAGTTGACGCCAGTGTCTCGGATTGGGATATTTTGAATTGCGGTATCTCGCCTTTGTATTCTTGAATACGCGTTTAAACGATGAGATAGTCCTGTTGTATTTTCCAAAGGTCTCGGCGACATTCTGTTTTTTCGGTAAACTTAGCGAGACGTTCTTTCTTGCTATGTAGCAATTCTTTAATGTCGTTTAGTTCTTCGATTCCATACCAAAATATAAGGACGTTTTTATAGTTGGGATCGAAGTAAATAAGAAATCGTAAGTCTATAAGCGCATCGTAGATCGAACGGCCGATTAATATAGAATCCCAATATTGCTGATGCTGCAATAGTATCGCGATAGATCGCGCGGACCCAATAATACTAGCGTATAAGCTTAGGCACCAGTGGTTTGGGATATGCTGTGAAAAAACGTGTGGTATTCTGATTTCGCTGCAATCTTTTAGTATTCCGTTGGCGATTGTTCGAACTTCATCAAGTAAAACAATTGCCTCACTTAATGTTAACTTCTTGAAGCGTTTCTTGTTTTCCTTTTTTGCCATAGCTGATCATTGCTCGCGTATTATAGTAAGATCGTTTATTAGTTTAACCCGTACTTTTTCATATTGCCGTTGGTTGGTCCAGTTGCAGGCGTCAGTGATCACCATCTTGGTTACGTCGTTTTTGCGTTCATGATCCCAGTTAGCGAAGATGTATTCGTCCACTTTCACCGGAAAAAGGACGTTTGTGTTCCCTGAGTACTTTCCAGTGGTTTTAAGCTTCTTAAGTTCGTCTTCTTTCTCTATGGCACGTTCGATTTCTCGATTGACTGCCGGGCTCTGAAGAGAGTTTCGGCTGGCAATTAGTACCAATTTGTCATGTTCGTTGATTCCACGAGTTATCTCGCTCCAGAGTGTTTCCCCGGTTCGCGCGTCGTGATCCCATTTCCAGCAACGAATCCCGGCTTTCTGGAAGTCTGAATGTAGTTTGCTCGCGAGGTCTTCGTCTTTAGTGTTATAACTAATAAAACACGAGTAGTACTTGTTCGGGCAGTTAATTCGCCGGCGATAATGGGCGATCTCCTCATCAGACAAACCACACCCACGTAAGAATACTTCTGGCAATTTATCACTAAAAGATAAAATGGAGGCTGTGCTGACATGCGAGCCTGTATAGTGTTTGGTTTCGTCCAATCCTTTGGCGACGGATAGATTGCAGGCGATTTTCGTTGAACCAAAATAGGCGTTAGTTAAGTCAGTTTCTTTCAATATTACGTCGGATAAATGGGCTCCGGCAAGATCGGCTCGGTTAAGGTCTGCCTCTGATAAATCCGCCCCACTGAGGTTCGCCTCGGGGAGATAGGCCTCAATGAGTTTAGCTCTTGTAAGATCAGTGTTTTCAAGGTTTGCGCGGGAGAGTTTCGCTTCGCAAAGGATTGCGTCACGAAGGTCGCAGTTGCGTAAGTTCGATGATGAGAGGTTTGCTTCGGTCAGGTCAGCGTTATTGAGTTCGGCCCATTCAAGGTTCGCCGCCATGAGGTTGGCATCAGTAAGGTCTGCGTAGTTGAGCCAAGCTGAATCAAGGTCAGTACCGTAAAGGCTGGTCCCACTGAGGTTAACGGAATTAAAGTTGATTCCGCTGAGGTTCGTTTCACTAAGATCAATGTTATTTAATTCAGGTATTTCTTCACCGCTGTCACGACATGCGTTCCACTTCACGATGCCATCTTGCCCACTTTTTAATAGTTTAACAGCTTGATCTTTGTTCATATATTTTCCTCCGTAACCGACTCAAATCGATTTAGGAATTATAACCATACTAGCGGGAAAAGGTGTTTTTTAGGATCTGCAAAATTTTCGTAGAAATTGAAAGTTAGATGAATACACTTTCACTGGGGAAGGTGTGCATAGACTATGTCGCCTTATGGAGAGATACATATCATGCTGGAATTCGTTGAACTCCTTTCTTTCATCGGAGTGGCTATACAGGCACTTCTCGCGTTTTTTCGGTATCGCGGTCTAATCCAATGCAGTGCGTAAACTTTTGCTCGTCGCTATCGGTCTGTTCCTGTGCAACTGTATAGCTATGCCAGACTCTAACTCGATTCAGGTCACCGTCGATGGTGACCTGAAAGTCGTTTCTGTGTGGGACTGGCTTGGTCACTCTGCAAGTCCGCATATCGGTGAAGGGCTGAAATGCAAACTTGGGCGAGATTACTATACCACGGATGAATAGTACTCGCCGCTGCCCTTATTGATCCACCACCAATCAATCCTTACTCTGTGCAGTGCGTGGTAATGTTTTGATATTTCCCTAATAAATAAATCCGCGATTAAGCGTATCGTAGAATCGTCTATGCACTCCGTTCGATTCGTTGGTGGTGCTGTCATTACCCGGCACGTAATTACGCCGATCTATCAATTCGACAAAACCGCATGGAATCCAGTCATTGCGAAACGCGCGGCATTTAAGGAGTGCTGCTATTTAGTACCCACGTCTCCAACAACGCTGACCGTATCCAAAGATACGATTTCAAGTTTCCACCAACCCACGTAAAAAACAAAAAAACCGCGTTTGCAATTCCTCACAAACGCGGCAATTAAAAACGGGTGAACAACGGGATTCGAACCCGCGACCCCCTGGACCACAACCAGGTGCTCTAGCCGACTGAGCTATGCTCACCACTGATCAGCCGTTAAGCCTTGGGATTCTCCGTTTAATTGCCGGAGCAACCAACAACAGCCTTTCCGCTGAGCGGGGTAAGATAGCAATCTTTTCTGATAATTGCAAACGAATAATGACCAAAACAGGCCAACAAGAGCCCCAAACCCGTTCTCGGACCAGGTGAAACCTTTTTACTGGTGACCTGTATTAAAGACCGTTAGGATGTGCGACATGGCTAAACGAACTATTTTAATCCTTGTATACACCTTGCCCGTCCTGGGCATTCTTCCCGGTTGCTCAGATCCGGAGTACCGCAAAACTGCTCTTCGTCGGGAAGGGCAAGTGCAGTACGCCTTCGGATCCTGGCAAGCCAGGGAGAACCACTGCGAAGCGAACCTGGCCGACCTCGATCAGATGATCAAAAACGATCGCGACCGCTACGAGCGGCAATACGCCGGCATGCTCGAATTCATCGCCCGCGCCGAACGCAAAGAACGCGAGCAATGGCCTGCAGACCTGGAAGAGACCAGGAAGGATGTCCAGAAAAGAATCGACGGCGATCCGGACAACATCCCCGGCACCGTCGGGAACATGTTTTATTGATACCAGGTCCGATTAGTTGGCCATCGCGCTGGCTACAACCTTCCGGATTCTCTATATTCTTCAGCGATGACACAGACTTCGACAGGCAACAATAACCAGGTATGGACTATCGCCCGGCTCCTGGAATGGACGCAGAAGCATTTCGAGGCCAAGGGACTGGATGAGCCCCGCTTGGCCGCCGAGATTCTCCTCGCTACCGCTCTATCCTGCAAAAGGATTGAGCTGTATACCCGCTTTGACCAGGTCCCCGAGCCTCCCCAGTTGGATGTTTTCCGAGATTTCGTCAAAAGGGCGGCTGAACACGCCCCAATTGCCCATATCGTGGGGACCAAGGAGTTCTTCAGCCTGGAATTCGAGGTTTCGCCCGCGGTCTTGATCCCCCGGCCCGAAACCGAACTGGTGGTCGAGAAGGCCATCGATTACGTCAGAAAAGAGCTGGAAGAAGAAAGCCACATCGAATTCCTGGATATGGGCACAGGCTCAGCCTGCATCGCTATAGCCATCCTCAAGTACCTGCCCGATGCCAAAGCCATCGGTTCCGACATCTCCACCGAAGCACTGGAAATCGCCGCTAAAAATGCAGAAAAACACGGCGTAACAGATAGACTCACACTGGTCGAGGCCGACGGCTTAAACCTGCCCGCAGACGCCGTTCCAGAGGGCGGCTTCGACCTCATCGTCTCCAACCCGCCATACATACGGGCGGAGGAGATGGCCGGTCTAGACGCCAACGTGCGGGATTACGAGCCAACTGGCGCCTTAACCGACGGCGGTGACGGCCTCGCCTTCTACCGGCTGTTGGCCAGTGAGAAAGCGGCGAAACTGCTCAAACCTGGCGGAATGCTCTTCGCGGAAATAGGCGAAGATCAGGCCGCTGACGTCTGTGTGATTTTCGCCGACGATGCCCGGTTCCAGCACATATGCACCTATCGCGACCTGACAGGCCCGCACGATCGGGTGGTTCAGTTTCGCCGGCTGGAAAGCTGAAAAAGCCCGCCGAGCTAATACCTGCAAACACTATTTCAGCTTTGCCGAGTATTCGGGTATGATGCCCCGAATATGAGTGCTTGGCAGCACCTGTTGGTAACGAGTCCCGTTTTCCTAAGAGGTATGTGCAGT
>CAXXKI010000008.1:0-28368 GCA_963667855.2 Phycisphaerae bacterium
CAGTTAACCAGGGAGTATCGATCGTGAAAAAACAAACAACAGAAAAAGCGAAGGCGGCCCCTTGCCTTTATGACGTACCGGATGAGTACGGCCGGTTTGGAAAATACGGCGGCCAATTCGTACCCGAAACGCTCATGCCCGCGGTTAAGCAGTTGGCAGACGCGTACCGCGAGATTCGCGACGATGACTCCTTTTGGGTAGAACTCGATAACCTGCTGACTCTTTACGCCGGCAGACCCAGTCCGGTCACTTATGCCGAGCGTCTCACCGAAAAGCTCGGCGGAGCAAAGATTTACCTGAAAAGGGAAGATCTCAACCACACCGGTGCCCATAAAATAAACAACACCATGGGGCAACTCCTGCTCACCAAGCGCATGGGGAAAAAGCGGGTAATCGCGGAAACCGGCGCCGGTCAGCATGGAGTGGCCACCGCAACTGCCGCGGCAAAGTTCGGACTTGAGTGTGTGGTCTACATGGGCGCCGAAGATGTCCGCCGCCAAAAACTAAACGTTTTCCGCATGGAACTGCTCGGAGCAAAATGTATCTCCGTCGAAACCGGGCAGAAAACACTCAAAGACGCCATCAACGCGGCCATGCGCGACTGGATGGCCAGTTGCGACGACACCCATTACGTAATCGGCAGCGTAATGGGCCCGCACCCCTTCCCGGTCATGGTTCGCGATTTCCAGTCGATCATAGGCCGCGAATTGAAGCAGCAGATGATGGAAATCGAAGGACGTTTGCCCGACCATGTTGTATCCTGCGTAGGCGGAGGAAGCAGTGCGGCCGGTATCTTCGCTCCCCTGATTCCCGACAAGGAGGTCAAGCTCATCGGCGTCGAAGCAGGCGGAAGAGGCATGGGGGACGGACAGCACGCAGCCACCCTCTCTGTGGGTAAACCAGGGGTACTCCACGGTATGGAAACTTACGTATTGCAGGATGGCGACGGCCAAACCCAGGAAGTCCATTCCGTTTCCGCTGGATTGGATTATCCCGGTGTAGGTCCGGAACACGCCTACTGGCATGAAACAGGCAGGGCAGAGTACGTCAACGTAAGCGATGCCGAATCACTGGACGCCTTCATGCTTTTAAGTGAAACGGAAGGAATAATCCCCGCCCTGGAATCCGCCCACGGCATCGCCCACGCGGTCAAAATAGCACCGAAGCTGCCCAAAAGCGACATCCTGGTGGTTAACCTGACAGGCCGGGGCGACAAGGATGTAGTGGAAGTAGCCCGGTTGCTGGGAAAACAAATAGCCTAAACAGGGGGCGGGCGTCTCGCCTGCCTTGCCCTTTTTCTCAATAAGCAAAAACACGAACACATGCCGACCATCTTTATCACCCGGCAAGTGTTCGTGTCCCTTCCGCCGGATCCAATACGGCCGGCAGCAAAGCCTCACAAAAAAGCCAACCAATGCCAATCGACTTTCGACCATACATGCCGGTACGGTCACCGTCACAATAGTCCGGCTATTTTTCCTCTTTTGAATGTTCCCACCAGTTACGGACCGTATCGACGTCGTACTCGAAAACTCTTTCTTTAAGAGATGCCAACAGATCGGTCAGTGGAAAAGTTCTGGAGGGCTCCCTGACTATTCCCAATTCCTGGTCGAACACGCGAACAGTCAAAATCGTTCGGCCGTCCGTTCCATGAGAACCTTTCACCCGCAACTGGTCACGATCGATTTCAATCTTGCAGCCAAGTTTTGCGTATTCCACCTTTTCCGGAAGAAACTTTTTGGCACTGCCAAGATCAACTCCAAGAATCTGACCGCCCACGTAAAGAATCATATCCCGGTCGATCGCGCCCGAACCATCAGGCGGTGGAATAACATCGAGATCAATATCAGCCCAGCGGATAGTATTATCCACAACCAGCAGCGCATTGACAGTAACCCGTAACTGGCCGGTGATTACTCCTTTTCCAATCAGGCGGGTAATCGCCGCCATGGACACGTCAGCCGCATCTGCCGACGCGCTGAGGTATTCCAATTCGTTTTCCCCATAACGGGCCTGCTCAACCGAGAGATTGATCTTTCCCTCCAGATCAGGCTGCTTTAGAAACGGGGCCAAATCTCGCAAATAAACACCGGACAAATCACCGCTGAACGATAACGAAACCAGTCGGTCATGGGTCATCACCGCCTCGCCAACATCGATGTTCGCCACTCCACGTATCGCTCCCATTGGCAATTGTCCGGTCAGTTCCTCCAGTCGGGCGTCACGCACCGCTCCGCGCAACGTAAGAACCGGACCATTGCCGGATTGACGGAAAGTTACCGTACCGTCGAAAGAACCGTCAGTAACGGTCGTATTCAGGGAACGATCCAAACCAAGAGCTGACAGCGGTATCCGCGGAACGTCCAAGGCTATATGGTGAAACTCAATACTCCGCCCCGGAGTGAAAATCGCCCTGATATTGATCGGCTCCGGAACTCTTATTCCGTTTAACGTGCGAGCTGAAAGATTGGCTTTTCCATCTCCGCTATAATCAAAGACAACCTCCCCCGCCGCAGCGTCAACGCTCAATTCAAAATCCGCCTGCCGCCAGACTATATCCATATTCTGCAGAAAAACCGCTTGCAGATTGAGCTCAGTAAAATCATGCCCCAGCCCTCCGTGCAGCATCTTTTTGTAGTCGCCGCGACTGAATCGGCCCGTTCCTATCAAAAACCAGCCGTCCTGTATCTCCAGCACATATCGTTGGACATCACCAATCTGCTGCCTGCGCCAAAACGACTCCGCACAATGGAAGATTCTCTCGGTATTGTCAGCCAGGTACACGCTGACTTCATCAAACCGTCGCCCATGAATTGAAAGCGGTGTGATTGCCCCCACCGATACTGGTAACTTCAGATAACCGGATACCTCATCCTCGATGGACCGACGATAACCATCGCTGCGCAAATAAACCGCGTACCCCAGCGAACTGGCGATAGAACCGCCCACCAACAACAACACCAAGATCAACATCAGCTTCCTGTGCTTTAACATGGCCACAACCGTACTCCAATTAGCCACTGAAGCAAGTCACTTTTAACCTGCCACATATTATTTCTATTCGGCTTTCAACGTGTTTTATTTCTCCCTGTTTCGCCGGCAAGTCACCGTGGTCCGTACCGTGAGAAGTTGCACGTTCATGTAAAAAACCTAACCCATTGATAACCCTACAAGCACACCTGTATACTGCGGCCTGTCGTTTTTTTTATTCGCTAACAGTCAACCTTGGGGGCATATCGTGCTAAACAGTATTACACTGATCTGGATAGCTTTATCTGTACTCACACCGTTGAACACAAATGAAAACGATAACTCGGCGTATTCCGTGCGGGTGGCCACTAACTACGATGCAAAGCAAGCCAAATTCGTATTTAAGACCCCGCCCAGTATTCCTTCCGGCTCAATAGAAACGGCCTGTCTGACCATCAACAATCCCGACGGTACCACTACCAGCATTAAAAACAGGCCCATCTCCACGGATAGTGCAAATGAATTTTCAATTACCGCAGAGTTACCCGTTTTTCTTCCCTGGCATCCTGACACGCCCAACCTGTACACCGCGCAGATCACCCTCAACCTGCCCAATGGTACACAAGTCGATTTACCCAATGCCCGGTTCGGAGTGCGAAAACTGGAAACAAAAAACGCACGTTTCTATGTAAACGGTAAACCGTTCTACGTCAGGGCGTGTGGCCACGAAATCGATCCAATAACCCAGAGCCTTGATCGTCCCGGTTGTCTCAAGCGGCTGCGACAAATGCAGGCCTACGGCTTCAACACCGTTCGTCATCATTCCCACATTCCCAGCAAGGTTTATCGAGATGCCGCCGACGAGGTGGGCGTATTCATCCAAATGGAGCTGAAAGGGAAAATTGGTACCTCCGAAGAATCCGCGAGATTCAAAGAAACCAGGCAGAACTGGATCGATATGATATGCGAGGGACGCAACCATCCCAGCACTTTCATCTACAGTCTGGGGAACGAAATCTACAGCAACGATCCGGGACTAATACGCTGCCAAATTCATCTTTACGACCTGGCCAAGGAGCTCGACCCGACAACCCTGGTACTCAATCGATCAGGCAGTAATCCGCTCAACGACGATCACGGCAAATACGATTTGATCGAAAGACCAATTGGCGAATACGAGCACGTTTCCGAACTGGTTCGGGACGCACTCGAACTCTACCTTCGTGGCGACCGCAAAGGTAGAAGCGACAAGTTTCCCATCATCGCCCACGAATATCCGCTGGTCGCTAATTACCCCAATCCGGAACTTATCGGGAAATACAAAGAAGAACCGTTCTGGTTCAAGTTCACCAACGAAAACGCGGTCAGGCATGGTCTGGATCATCTTCTGCCGATTTTCACTGAAAACGCCCAACGTATACAGACCATCTGCCGCAAGGAGATGCTTGAAGAAGCTCGAAAATACCCAGAGCTGGACGGCTACAGCATGCTTCGCTTCGCCGACTGCGTCGAACGAGTATCCGGCGTGGTCGACGACTTCTCTGATCCCAAGGATATAAGCGCCGAAGTATTCAAACGCACTAACGGCGAAACCGTCCTTCTCTGCACCTGGAACAGGCGAAGCTTCGCCTATGGCGAAACGTTACAGGCAGAAATAATGGTTTCACACCATGGCGGGCGTGTTTATGAAACGCCGGAATGCAAATGGTGGCTCATGAACGGCCCTAAGGTTCTCGCGAAAGGCACTCTCCCGGCTAACAGTATCAACCCGGTTGATGTAACCCAACTTGGGAAAATACAAGTTAAGATCCCCAGCCTCTGCCGACCGGCCAGACTGACTCTCCGGGCAACCTTACCCGGCACCAGCCCCTTTATTAACAACAACTGGTCGTTCTGGGCTTTTCCACAAGAACATCTCCCGGCAGAGTCGCAAAAGGAAATAACCATCTGGGATCCCCAGAAACGCTTTGATTGCTACGCGAAAAACTACCCCGCCGCCCGATACATTACTGACGAAGATTTCCAGCCGTCCGGTTCTGACGAACTGATCGTCACCGACTCCTGGTCCGAATCGTTCTACGATTACCTGGAAAACGGCGGTAATATCTGGGTAATCACGGACAAGTGCTGGCCCTGGCCTGAAGAGGTTGGCATTTTCGGGCTGCACATAACCAGAAGCACGCCGACCAGCCAATCGCCCGTAGTCTTCTCGGAGCTTGACGAGGCCTGCAACAAGTGGATGACCATCTGCAGCAACGCGAAATCACGACATGGTAACAGCGGCACAGTGATATACCCTCACCCGGCACTTGCCGATTTGCCTAATGAAGGTTTCTGTAACCTGAACTTCTGGCCGCTCCTTTACCGGGCAAAAACCCTTCACCTCGACCGCTTCCCCGGTAACCCCGATCCGGTCATCAGGGCAATAGACAGCTTCTATCGCGGCGAAAGCAAAGGGTATATGCTGGAATTAGCCATAGGCAAAGGAAACCTCTTCATCAGTACCCTGAACTTCACCCAGGTATACGAACGGGACATTGTTAGCCGTTACCTGTTCGACCAGCTATTGAGGTATCTCACCGGTGAAAACCGCGTTTCTGCAGCCACTATCTCCGTAGCTCAGTTGAGAAAAACAATAGAGAGTTTCAAGAAAGAATTCGCCGACCGCGAACCGCTCACAAACGATGAGATGCCTGCCCGGTATTCCACCAGGTGGCAATGGCTGCTGTCCCCTTACGAATTAATCTCCATCCCCATTTACGACGCTCACGGAGTAACGAAAGATAAACTGGACGTCCATTGGGAATACGCACAGACGCAGTGGTTCTATAACGCAGGTCCCGGAGACGAGCTCACTTTCGAATTCTCCAACCGCAACGGAAGCGAGTTTATCTGCAAGCTGTATCTGGCCAGTCCGCTGGATCAGGAATTATCCGCCACCATCGACGGCGAAAACGAACAACCGATCGAATTCAAAAACGCCGAGGGCTGGAATCGCTTCGTCGAAACAACCTTCGTCACCGAACACCTGAACGAAGGCAGGCACAAACTGACCATTCGAATTCCGGATGACGCGCAAACCAGAGACCAAAAGGCAATACAGATTCGAGATGTTCAGTTACAATCGGTGGATACAAGGTAGTTCAACAAAAACAATCCAGTCCCAAGCGGGCTTGTAACATTGAAAACGCCCTTCAGTGACCTCTGAAGGCAACATTTTTCATTTTCGCCAGCTCGCTTGCCGTTATAATAGACGGAGGCGGAATCGGTTTTCTGCCGGGTAGTTCACAGGAGAAGAACATCATGGCCGCAAGATCAGGCGGAGCGGACGACAGATTCCGCAAACGTCAGCAAAAAGAAGAAAATTACCAGAAACAGCTCCCGGGCGAGGATGACGCACCTCTTCCACCACCCGTGGAAACCATTCACAGTGAAGGCGACAAACCTAAACGAAACGATCCCTGCCCCTGTGGTAGCGGTAAAAAATTCAAGCAGTGCTGCATAAACAAGTAACTGCGCGCTCCGGTTGACCAGCGACATTGACCTTCCCCGATATTCCGGGAATGAATCACTGTCGCTTTTTTGTATCCCGCAGCACTTCGCAGACACATCCCGGACACACAATACTCGATACTGGCCCGTGTTTTAAGGGTCAATCGGAGCTAATTTTGTCCGTTTTCGAATTTAACCATAGAAACTAACTTTGCTGGCAAGTAAGATGAATTCAGGAAACGGTATTGACCATTACAGGCCAATACGGCGGGAGTGTGTGTAAATTGATTCAGGCTCGTGACCTCGACATCCCCCATATGTCTGCAGCCAGGCACTGCAAGCCTACGACGCGTAAACATAAATGCGCGGTACTCCAGGGTGTAACTGCCGCGGCGTTGGCTGCCGCATTTCTATCCGGAGCGGCCATTGCCGCCTGCCCGGAGCTCACTCAACCTCAATATATCCAAGGTGGTTTCTCTGCCCAGGCTGCCTGTAATATCGCTGGAATAACGATTTGTATCGGAGCAACCGCTATAGGCTTTCTAACCGGCTGGTATGTTTCGCTGAAAAATAAAGACGCTGGCAAGGTTCTTTGCGGGAACTGTCGTTACCAGCTACGTGGTTTACCCTACGCCCGCTGCCCTGAGTGCGGAACCAGCTTTGACGAAGAATGGCTACACCACAAAGAGGCAGATGCCAAAAAAGTTTACTCGCTAAATACCAAGTTTATCAAGCCACGAAAAGCGGACAAGACCTCGCCTCTGCCGAAACGCAATGAAGGCAAAATAACCGTGCATTAACTTATCAAAAAGGATGGGGAGCCACTATTTACGTTTTTTTGGGGGGAGGAGTAACAGGTAGACCGCCTAAAAATAAAAGCCTCTAAAATCACGATAAACCACTACACTTGACTCACCTTATTCAAGCCGAAGATTTTCCGGCGAAAATACTCCCGTTAAAAAACTATCCACGCCAGGAAATGTGCAAAAACTTGACGATCACTAACTGGCCTGCGAATAATTCTATATGAAACCATGGTGGAAAAAAGAGCTGTGGAAAACTTACCCCGAACGCCGGGTTACTCCTTTCAATCGGCGACCTGATCGAATCCCCCCTGCCTATTGGAAGCACTTGATATCCTGGCGAAATATTTGGATTTTCGCCTATATCACTCTGTTTGGCGCTGCTGGTTACCAACTGGTTGGCTTTACGTACAGGTAACTCACACTTTCTACCCGCAATTATCATCATAGGTATCTCTTTTCACCCGGCCTGGTGGCTTACGACCCGATCCGTTCGAAAGAACATGCTCGCCAAACTAAGCGAAAACGAAAACCTCGTGTGCCTGGAATGCGGCTACGTACTCACAGGACTTCCCGACAACCACCAATGCCCGGAGTGCGGCGCTGAATATAACGCAAAGGAGATAAAGGAGGACTGGAAACGGTGGATCGAAACAGGGAATTACCTTCCCGAAGAACATACCTGACCTGATCGTTGGGATTAACCTTGCGTACAAGAACCGCCTTCAACGGATTCTCCACATTCTGAACAGGCCCCCGTAACATTACCCGTAAGATCGTATCCGCAACACTGGCAATAACCACTGTGATATTCCCTAGCCCACCACCGTTCCTAGGTGATAATCCTTTACTTGACCGTCAGGATAGCTATGCTACCCGTATTGGATGGCAAGGACTCAGCCACCAGTGTAACTGAGAATCAAACAACTCATGGAGAAACGACCATGCGTAGAATACTGATCGCCCTATTGGCAATAACCTCGATCACCGGATGCGCTTCCACTCAAAAACACCAGAAGGAAAGCCTGGCGTTTCTATACAAGCCCACTACAGATCACATTCGCATAATGCACTACAACGTCAACTGGGATGCTATCTTCCCGCTCGACACCAGCAAGGACCACAAATGGAAATCGCACGACAAGTCGGCCGAATTCAAACGCGTGTTGGCCGCAGTCAAGCCCGACATAGTCTCCATCCAGGAGATCAACTGGGACAGGAATCCCCAGGAAGTTGGGGATATTCTCGATGAGGTACTCCCTCTGCCAAACGGAAAGAAATGGCAAGTACACAGTGCTACCGATTGCGTAATCGGCTCACGATATAACCTTACCATGAAAGCCGGCGATACCGTCCCCAAGACAAACCGTGGCCATGCGGCAGCCCTGATCGATCTACCGGATAAAACCTGCAAAAAAGACCTGTACATGATCAGCGCCCATTTTAAATCAGCAGGAAAACCCAAGGACATCAAGAGGCGGCAACAACACGCAGACGCGATTATTTCCTGGGTCCGAGACATTAAAGAACAAGGCGGCAACATCGACCTGCCGAAGAATACACCGGTTGTCATTCTCGGCGATTTCAACGTGTACGACACGGACCCACACCACCACCTGACCACATTGATAACCGGTGATATCGAAGATGAGAAAACCTACGGTCCGGACATAGCCCCCGATTGGGATTCTACAGATTTACGCGACGCCCTGCCGGTTCACAACGGCAAGGGGAACCTTACTTACACCTGGCGAAACGATACTGACAGATTCAATCCCGGACCGCTGGACAGGATAATTTACACCGACAGCGTCATGGTCGTGAATAACTCGTTCGTACTCAACACAGCCAGCATGACCAGCGACGAACTGACGGCGACGGACCTTCAGGCAGGTGACGTCGCACTTGAACTCGACAAAGGGCTTTTCGACCATCTACCCGTAGTCATAGACTTCGTACTGAATGAATAACCCTTGTCGTTAATCGGCAGCAACCTGAGTTGTGAGCTCCAGGTTACCTGGGTCGTAACACCTGCCCCGAATGAGGGTGAGGATTTCCTCGTAGGTATCGTCATTCATGGTTGGAGTACGGGAAAGCACGAAAAGGGTCGTACGACCGGGATCGCCGACTACCGCCCACTGGTAATCGTCATCCAAAGCAATTATCCAGTAGTCGCCTTGAGCGAAAAAAGAAAACGCTACCTTCAACTCGGCATTCGTTGTTTCGTTGACCACCCGGGCAGTTCCCTCGATTCGATTCAGTGGTCCAGTCGGACTGCCTGTCCGGCATTCGTTCACGACTTTTACCGAACCATCATCCTGCAAAGTGTACTCGGCCGTCGTGGCCGTACAGTTGGCATTGAAGAAAGTCGGATAGCTCGCTATCTCGTACCACTTCCCCATGTATTGTTCCACATCGACATATTCAACTGTTTCCAGCGGTAATACCCATGATACAGAAGAACACGAGGCTATAACCAATAGACTTAATCCCAATACAACAAGTATTCGAGTTTTCATCATTCATCGCCCTTTCGTACACAAAGATATGTAAACCAATAGGAACAAACCTTACCAGCGAACCCAACGAACCTCAATCCCTCCCGGCACCTGCCCGCGACACTAAAACAGCTGATAACTACTAAAAACCTTCCACTTACTCCAAAGCCGATTTCGGGTATTTTAGCTCCGCAAACCCTTTTTGTGCCACGCAAAGCCACTTATTTGTACGAATCGAAGCGATAAAATCATTGACATTCGCAGCTGGGACCATTAAATTTACTGTAGTAAGTTGGAGGAGAGACCAGCTTGCTGATTGGCAGGGAACGAGGAGGAGAGAGACTCAATCCCATTCAAGATTTTCTTTCCGAAAATGATTTTCCAGCCAATGCGAAAGCTGTGCGCGTGTAGGTGTACAGTATACGGAGGAGAAGAGAGAACCCTGCTGAGTTTGCGCATAACTCCCTGTAGCCGCAGGAGTTAGGCGTTATTAGCAGGTGGGAGAGTAGGGGCTTGCACGAATACCTGGCGGCAACTGATCGTCTTTTACTGGTTCATCCAGACGCCATAGCTCGAGAAACGCTGGCGCGAACCATCGAAGGCATTGGCCTACGGGCTCAAATCGCTCGATCACTCATCGAAGCAGAGCAGGCGATTAGCCATAATGGCCCCTTCGGGGTCATTATAATCAGTACATCCGTCACTTCGTTCAACCGGTTCGCCCCCGCCAACTCACAGATCCTGAATACTATTAAGGATTTCGTCAGAAAAACGGGCCAATCAGAAGTCATCCTGTTAACCGAAGAAACGCTGGGCATGGATCTATGCTGTGACCTGATTCAATCAGGAATAAGCGGATTCATCGACGGCAGGAACAACCGTTTTGATGCAGCCATATTGACTGACCAGATCGATCAGGCTCGACAAAGGTACAAGCAATCCCGGGAGGCTTCCGCCCGTTTACATATTACGGGAGCTGCACAAAACAACACGCTTGTCTGGCAAAGTCCGGTGATGGCCGACCTTTTGGACCGAGCCAGCCGCGCTGCGCAGGTATCGGATGTCCCCATCCTGATCCTTGGCGAATCAGGGACAGGAAAGCAGTTGCTGGCCGAGCTTATTCATCAACTCGATCCCAAACGGGGTACAAGAAAATTCCATTCGGTCAACTGCTCCGCAATCAGCGGAACGCTGGCGGAAAGTACGATCTTTGGACACGTCAAGGGCGCGTTCACCGGGGCTTCAACCTCACGTAAAGGCATCTTCCGCACAGCCGACGGCGGCACGGTGTTGCTCGACGAAATCGGCGAGATGGAAATGCCCCTTCAGCCTAAATTACTACGAGTTCTGCAGGAACACGTGGTTATGCCATTGGGAGCTGATGAGGAAGTGGAAACGGACGTGCGGGTAATAGCGGCCACCAACCGCCACCTGGGCGCCCTGGCCGAAGAAGGCAAGTTCCGCCTGGATCTTTACCAGCGTCTGAACGTAATCACGTTGGAAATTCCACCATTAAGAGAACGAAGGGAAGACATCCCCGCACTGGTGCAGTTCTTCCTTAAAAAATACGCCAATTACTACGACAAGCCAATCGAGTATGTAGATCCCCAGGTTTATGAATTCCTGGCCAGCTGCCCTCTGTATGGCAACGTCAGGGAACTGGAGAATACCGTCAGGCAAACGCTGGCATTCAAGAGATCCGGATCGGAATGGACAATGAGTGACATTCCGCCAACGGTACTCGCCAGAAAAAGTGAGGATTCACCTGAATCTGAAACGGTGCTCACGGAACTGGTGGAAGCGGCCTGCCGGCTGGTTGATGTCGGAAACATCACTCTTCCCGAACTGGTCAACACCTGCGAGAAAATGGTGCTGCGTAACTCGTTGCAGAAATCCAGCATGACGAGTGCGGAGTTGGCAAAGCAGTTGGGACTCAGTCGCCGAACGCTTTACAACAAAATCCAGAAGTACGACCTTGCCCACGCGACGCGCGAAAACTAACCAAACCCAATACTACCCCCTGCAGCAATTACCGTGGATCAGTCAACATCCTTACTTCACTCAACCAGTTGATCTCCGCTTTCCCATTTTTCCATTATTAAACCAATAACTCACCGATGCAGCCCCGAACAAGTGTGCAGAAACATGCACACCGCATGCAGAAACTGCACAGAAACTTGCTATAGTGTATTTGTGGAAGCAAAGCACCACATATATAGCTGATAATACTGATATCCGCTTTTTTTTAAGGCGAAGTAGGCAAGTCCACCTATTTCCACATAACCGCCCTCCCCCCCAAGTGATCCGGTGTGCAATACTTTGCCCAATATAACAATAAGTGTTAAAGCACATTGCCTATTCCCTGAAATCGGTCCATAACGATTAGTCAGCGTTAAAGGCGATTAAGCCGGTTTTAGGGGCTGTTTAAATAAAAAACGGGTCATTAAGACTTTTGGCATGGAGTATGCATAAGTGGAATAGCGTAACGAGTATTCCTTGAAGAAGAGGTAGGAACGTGAGCCAGTCGATTCATACAGGAACAATAGCGTCGTTTAAAGTTGGGGATGTATTAAGCCCTGACACGATGCGAGTCCTGGAGCAGACTGGTCCGGAGCTATCCGTCAAGGGGAAAGTGGTTTTCCTCAGCGACAGCGGAGATTTGAAAAACCACTTCGCGATCATGGATGTTGGTGGTATTCACACCCCCTTGGTCGTACCTGTAGACCGCCTCACTATATCAAAAGGCAAAGCATTTGAGACGGCCTGCAATACCCCAAGAAAAGCGGAAGAACAGCCTCTGAACCGAACAGTAAAGTTCAACCGTTGCAATAATAACGGTGGATTCAATCCTGTTCCAAGCTGTTCGAATTCGAGCGTTTCAAGGAAAAAACAACCGATGCCACCCGACGGACAATCGCACAGATAGTGCCGTTGGGAGACACATAATGCTCTCTCTCTCCCTCCCAGGCCTGGGGTGTTACACTACGCATCCCTCGCCTGGGAACTTTTTTACACCTGCCGGCAAGTAACAAAGTAATCCGCACTAATCGCAAACTCCTGTTGTCTTAAGCATTTTATTAAGTACAATAGTTTCAATCAGTTCTGAAAGGATTGCACTATGCCTGCGGACATTCTTGAACAAACGCGAAACCAGTTCGTCAGAAGATGGGGAGAAATGGGGGCTACCTGGGGCATCAGCAGAACCATGGCCGAAATACACGCCCTGCTTTTCATTACTGGGAAACCACTATGTACTGACGACATAATGGAACAGCTTGAAGTCTCCAGAGGCAACGCCAGCATGAACCTGCGACAGGTGGTCAACTGGGGGCTGGCCAGGAGGACACACTTACGCGGCGATCGAAAGGAGTATTTCATCTCCGATATGGACGCCTGGGAAATGTTCGAAACTATCACCCGCGAGCGGCATAGACGCGAGGTCGAACCTATAACCGAAACGATAGTCCAATGCCGCAACGACCTCATTAAGGGAAAAAACGGTCTGACCGGCGAAGAAGCAGCCCAGGCGGAAGACTATGATCGCAAGTTGAAGGACATGCTCGATTTCATCAATATAATGAACACTCTGCTGAACACGGTACTGGCGGCCGGCAACAGCCGCATTGGCAAACTAATGACCGCTGTAGCCAAATTCGCCCGATAAGGTTATCCAATGAAACCCTCCCGAGGCTCAGAGAAAACAGGATGCGTCAGGAAAACTCCTATCGTACAGATAACTGCCCCACGGCTGACAAGTCGCCCTCAATTTGCGATGGAAATACCTAACCGTTTTTGCGGAAATAATCCTTGGCCCCCTTGGGATCAGCTTTAATGGTTTTTTCCCCGGGATTCCAGTTTACGGGACACACTTCGCCATGTTCAGCGACGTACTGGTGAGCCTGAAGCAGGCGCAGAACCTCGTCGACACTTCGCCCTACAGCAAGATTGTTGACCGAATATGATTGCAGAATACCCTTATCATCGATAATGAAGGTCGCCCTGGCCGCCACACCGGAGTCCAGAAGAACCCCATAGCTCCAGGATATTTCCTTTTTGATATCACTGACGATGGGGAATTTAACCCGCCCCACGCCACCTTCCTTGCGAGCCTGCTTGGTCCAGACTAAGTGAGAAAACTGACTGTCCACGGAGCAACCAATGACTTTCGCGTTGCAGGCTTCAAATTCCTCATACCGATCACTGAATGCGGTTATTTCAGTTGGACATACGAAGGTGAAATCCAGGGGATAGAAAAACAGTATGGTATAGTGCCCACTGGTTTTCTGCTCACCAACCGTCAAAGTACCGCTGTCGTATGACAAAGTTTTAAAATCCGAGCCGACCAGCGCCGAACCGGAAAAAGCCGGAGCGGACTGCCCTACCTGACTGATTGGATATTCGTATTCCAGTTCGTCCATCCCATCTGACTCCCTAAAACCTTTAAATTGAATTGGCGACATCGCGTTTTCCAGTTCCACGGTAAGTATAATCGAGTCAACCGCCTGCGATAAGACGAGCAGTTTCATCCACAGACACAATAAATTATCCGCACAATACTTTTCGACACAACCAAATCACTTTCGCAGTTGACGATACAAAACGTGATATACGAATCAACAGGGGCTTGATTTTTGGACCGTCAATGAACCGCTGCCGCCAATACGCTTCATAAGCAAAAAGACCTTGCGCCTCTGAAAGAAGCGCAAGGTCCGGACTGACTGTTTAACCAACCAAGTTTTTTCGTAACAAATATGAAACCGTTTATTGCTTGCTCGTTAACAGCTTTATGCTCTTTTGCGGATTCATCAGGAGGAAAGAGTTTTTGCCGGCAGTCTTCCGATCAGCCCCCTTCTTAATCACCTCAACCAGTTCCTCAGGCGAAAGCGAGGGATCAACGGCCAGCAGTTTACCGGCCAGGTTGGCGACATTGGGAGAGGCCATGGATGTACCCGACATTTTCATTCTCTCTCCGCCGGGTACGTAGCTTTCAACCTCGAAACCATTGGCGTAAACCTGAACGGTGGGCCCAAAACTGGTGAAGGAAGTGGGATCACCGGCCTGATCAACCGCCCCCACTACGATAAGGTTGGGTAAATCAAATGATGATGGTATATCATCATCAAACTCCACATTGTTATCGGCATTACCTGCGGCGGCGACAAAGAGTATTTCCGGAGCGTTTTTGATGGCCTCGTACAGCCCGTTTTTCTGGAAAGCGAAGACCTTGTCGGCCATTTCGCGGCGAGCCTCGGCACTGTCACCTATACCGTTTTTCTCAAGAGAACTCTCAGCATCCTTCTGGGCTTCGCCCCAGCTCATGTTGACTACTCGCACCCCGTGCTTCTTGAAATATTCCACGGTATCACGACACTTGGCTGCATCCCGTTTCCCCCATTCAATCGTCCGTGGAACAGGAATAGTGTGGTGATCGTAGCTCAACCGGGCAATCAGCAGCCTGGCAAAGGGATTACCGTCAACCATCAAACCGGCGACGTGAGTACCATGAGCGTAATTACCGGCCAACCCCAGATCTTCGAGAAATCCTTCAATCTCGGCAGGTTCAAGCCCGCTGATATAACTCTTGAGCGCACCGGCTTCGGGACTGTCGATGGCAGCCTGCATATCCATAATGCCTTTTAGATGGTCCATAACGGTAGGCATACGGTCAGCGGCATCTCCCAACGGACACAGAAGAGGAACAGCTTTTTCAGCCTGAACGCTATAGGCAATTCCGTGAATGTCATCTACGAAACCGTTTCCGTCGGAATCGGTGCCGTCCGCGGTCTCGGCTTTATTCGTGAACAGTATCTCACTGAAAACATTTTCGTCGGTTCCGGAATCCCAAACACCCATCAGAACCGGTGAAAAACCACCATCAGCAGACAGGCTAACCGACCGCGCAGCCCAGATATCCGGCTTCACTACCTTGTTTTTATCGATCGCTTTCTGGTAGACAGCGAGAGTAACATCCTTCAACGGCAAACGATAATTGATCAGGAAATGAAACCCTAAAACGGAGTTTGCCATATCGGCGTTAAGCTCACCGTTTTGAGCCACAATCGGTTCCATCTGTCCCTGGATTATTCCCTGGATCAGATTAGGACTCATGAGTTCCAGCCTGCCCTTGCTCTGCTGGATGGAATCCTGAACGACTTTCCAGGGAAGAGCGGCGACGGCTTTCTCAAGGAATTCACCGTATGTTTTTTTGTATGTCTTTTGGCAATCGGCAGGTGGCGCCTGCCTTCTGGCCGACACCATAGCCTTGAGCGTAAGACCGGTCATAAGCTTCTTGGCTTCCTTATCTTCCAACTTGCGAATATCCTCTATCCTTCTCAAGGCGTCATTGTATTTCCCTTCTAGCATGTCGATGGTAATAAGGTTGGAATACATCCCTTTCAAAGTTGTGGGATCATTTATTTCGTAGGTATCCAGATCAGACTGAATATTCGCCCGAACCTTCTTCGCCAACTCTTCGATTTTTTCCCTGGAATCGACAAGATCCTGCACTTTCCCGGAAATTGGATAAGTGTACTGAGGCAGTTCGTTCAGCCTGGTTATCTTGATTTTTTCCCTATGCTTCGAGCAACCGGACACCCCCACAAAGGGGATACATAAAAGAACGATTAAAAGCGAAAGGCGAAAACTTTTTTCCATTGCACTATCTCCTATCTGTCCAACGATCAGCGTATTACACAAGCGATACCGCTCTACTGGCTTCAGCTTCAAACCATACCACACACTCTGTTTTTATACAGACCTTCCAGACTGGATAGCGTAACGACGAGTACGGACAGTAACAACTGAACCTTGTAAGAAAATGTAAGAAGCAGATGCCCGCCGCCTTTAGCAAACCGTTCTCCTGTACGAACAACTGCCCAATCCACATCAGGTAAGAATGTCAGACAGCAGCGATCATGGATACGAAGAGGTTACGACGAGCGTGCGATGGAACAGTAATCTCCAACGCTGCCTGGGGGAGACATGTTAAAGTTAAAACATCCCCAAACTACCCCATGGGCAACATTCGACGAATAGTTATCAGGTGCCCCGATCAAGCAACGGGCGCCGACGTCTGGCATGCTTGTTTCCCATTATTCTCCAGAATCTTAACCAAAGTCTTCAATCGAATTTACATATTCGCTCTCTTGACAATTTCTCCCCTTGAAGGTCCGAAAACTCGGCACCTGGATCTAAAAAATCCAGTTGAGAAATCTTTTCCAGAGGGATTTCATGATGCGTAACAAAGAATGGCTCGCGGAAAAAGGGGCATAAGAAAGCCACTCTTTTCAAGTGCCACTTTAGTCCAAAACGATCATTCCTTTCTAAATGTATTGGGAGCTTGTTTTCTATCCACCAGGCCAATATCAACAAATAAATCATTAAGCCCTTCTTAAGACGTCGACTAAGGCTTACGGCAACGTCCGCCCGGCTGGCTTTGTATGGTAAGACTAGTGCCGAAAATGTCGATAAATTCAGGTGAGTAACTACGGATTTCGTACAGTAGCGGGAGACTCTTTCAATCGGTTGCGAACATCGGTGACTGACTTGCGGAATAGCTGGAGAGAGGACCGGTTTACACACAAACAGGCAAGGTGACCTCGAGCGTTTTCCCAAAACGGATCGATAAGACACGACCGAGACCAGGAGTACTTTTACAGCGGAAACATGATCACAAAAACCAAGAAATTCAAGATTTTAGCTCCCGCTGTTTTATTTCTGGGGATTTTCTGCTTTGCCACATTTGGTTTATTCCTGCCGTCTCTACAAAACGCTCTTATCGAACGGAAGCGGGAAGTATTGAAGGAAATAACCAACTCAGCACTATCGGTACTGTCTCATTACCACGAGCGAGTGGTAGCCGGCGAACTTGACATCAAACAGGCTCAAGCCGACGCAATAGCGATAATCCATGATTTACGTTACGGCCCGGACAGTAAGGATTACGTATGGATCAATAACCTTCTGCCGGAAATGGTAATGCACCCGTATCGCCCCGACCTGAACGGGAAAGACCTTTCCAATATCGCTGATCCCAACGGAACCCGCCCATTTGTCGAAGCGGTCCGGTTAGTGAGACTAGAGGGAGGCGGTTACATTGATTACATGTGGCAATGGAAGGATAACCCTTCACAAATAGTTCCCAAGCTCTCCTACGTCACGGCTTTCAAACCATGGAGTTGGATAATCGGAACGGGAATGTACACAGAAGACGTGGAACGTGAAATTGCGACGATCACCAGCGAAATGAAGCTGGTCAGCATAGGTATGCTTGTCCTCGTGACCTTGCTTTCTGTTTACGCAATATCACACGCAACGAAGGTGGACGCAAGGCGGCGAAAAGCGGAAAAAGAGTTGGCCGCTCACCAGGAACAACTTGAGGATACCATCAAGATCCGAACCGCGGAACTCATGGAACACCGCGAACACCTGGCGGAAATAGTGGAACGAAAAACCGCGGATCTCCAGGAGAGCAATATCGAACTGCAGAGAGAAGTGGCTGATCGAAAACGGGTGGAAGCGGAACTCCATTCAAAAATCGCTGAAATAACTGAGGCAAAGCATCGACTCGACGTATTGGTCTCTTCCGTAATTGACAGAGAAAACAAAATGTTGGACCTGAAACAGGAGATCAACAGTCTACTGGAACGACTGGGTGAAAATAAAAAATACAAGGCTCCGGAACAGGTTGAGGAATTTCACCAGTGTGCTGGCGTTAAGGTAACACAATAGCGGGACAACTCACATGGCGATTACATTATACTGGCTACAAAGCGGCGGATGCGGAGGCGACACAATGTCCTTTTTAAGCCAGGATTCCCCGGATGTCTTGGAACTCCTGCAAATGCTGGACATCGACGTTCTGTGGCATCCCTCCTTGTCCACCAGGGGAAACGGACCGGAAGGTAACGTGGAAGATGAAATCCTCAACGGAAACCAGCATTTGGATTTCCTATGTATTGAAGGAGCGGTTGTCCGCGGCCCATCAGGAACGGGAATGTACGATTGCATTAACGGTAAGCCCAAGAAGGATCTTATTGCCTCTCTGGCATCCCGGGCTCGTTACGTAATCGCCGTCGGCACCTGCGCCAGCTTCGGAGGCGTGGGAGCGAACGGTGAAATCGAGGCATGTGGCGTTCAGTTTCTCAACTGGGAAATGGGAGGTTTCCTGGGCCAGGGATTCAGAAGTGCCGGGCAAATGCCGGTGATAAACCTTCCTGGCTGCCCTTGTCATTGTGAAGCACTAACCGGAACCCTGACCGCACTGGCCAAAAACAGGTCTCTGGCTTTGAACGATTTTAACTCCCCCCTCGACTGGTATGGTCTGCTGGTTCACCAGGGATGCACCAGAAACGAATACCACGAATACCGGGTTGAAGAGCAGGGATTCGGCGAAAAAGGTTGTCTCTTTTTCCACATGGGTTGCCACGGCCCACTTGCTTTCGGACCTTGCAACAAAACTCTATGGAACAATAGGAGCTCAAAAACAAGGGTGGGCGTGCCTTGCTTCGGATGCACACGACCCGATTTTCCGCAAAGCTATCCGTTCTTCCAAACCCGAAACATTGAAGGTATTCCCAAGGAACTGCCAGACGGTGTTGATCGGGCACATTACCTGGCCTACAAGGGCATGGCCGCTGCGGCCGCCCCGAACCGCCTGAAGAAACGGGAAACCCGCGTATAGGTTTAATTTGGAGAATAACCAGTGTCTTCCATAACTCTTCCGGATATTCGTCCGACAACCAGCAAGAACAGCAAGACTCTGAACCTGCGCCTGAACCGCGTTGAAGGTGACCTGGAAATCCGGGTGGAAGTCGAGAACAACACTGTTACCGATGCATGGAGTGCAGGTACCATGTATCGCGGTTTTGAAAACATATTGCGAAACCGGGCGGCTCTCGACAGTTTGGTTATTACCCCAAGAATCTGCGGTATCTGCAGCACTGCACACCTTTTGGCCGCGGCTAAGGCACTTGATGCCATAAGCGGTGTCGAGGTACCGGCGAATGCGATCAGAATGCGTAATATTGCCTTGATGGCCGAGTTGCTCCAGAGCGATATACGCCAGACTTTCCTGATGTTCACTCCTGATCTCATCAACGACATATATTCAGATAAACCCGGCTATGAGCAGGCATTCAGCAAGTACCAGCCCTTCAAAGGCAGCATGGCCATCGAAGCGGTTAAGTATACGAAAAGTATTCTGGAGATCGTCGCGATAATCGGCGGACAGTGGCCTCACTCGTCCTACATGATTTCCAGGCGGACTTGCATCGATCGTCAGTAATGACGGGTTGATGCAATGCGAACACATTCTCGCCCGATTCAGGCATTGGTATGAAAACAGAATCCTCGGCTGCTCGATCGAGCGGTGGAGGGAAATAAGGACGAGATCCGACCTGGATAACTGGCTTTCCGAATCGCTCGCCCACCGGAACAGCGAGGTTGGCTTTTTTATAACCTACTGCCGCAACCTGGGACTTGACAAAATAGGTGGTGGCCACGACAGGTTTATCTCATACGGAGCTTTCGAACTTCCACCCGACACAAAAGTGCAAAGCCAGGGCGAATGCGCAACTCACCTCTTCTCACCGGGAGTAGCTTACGGCACCAACACCGAACCCCTGGACCAACAGAACATAACCGAGCATATAGCGTACTCATGGTTTACCGGATATGAAGGCGGAAAGCATCCATTTGATGGAATGACCAATCCTTACGCGAGCGGTGGGGAAAAAGCCAAGTATACCTGGGCTAAAGCGCCGCGTTACAAGAATCAACCGGCTGAAACCGGACCACTCGCAGAAATGCTGGTTTCACAAAACGGACTGTTTACCGATCTGGTGACCAGTGAAGGAGCCAATGTTCTAAGCAGGCAACTCGCCCGACTGGTCAGACCGGCGCAGCTCATCCCGGCAATGGAAACATGGCTAGCCGAAACCACCACAGATGAGGCTTTTTACAGGAAGCCTCCCAAGATCACAGATGGCGAAGGATTCGGGTTGATCGAAGCCAGCCGAGGAGGCCTGGGGCACTGGGTAAAGATCTCCAACGGCGTCATCGACCACTATCAGATCATAACCCCCACGGCCTGGAATGGTTCGCCTCGCGACTCGGAAGGAGTGCGCGGACCGTGGGAGGAAGCTCTGGTGGGCACTTCGATTCGAGAAAACGACAACGCCGTCGAACTGGAACACATAGTCAGGTCGTTTGATCCATGCCTGGTCTGCACAGTACATACAATGGAACGTGGAAAAGCAGGAAAAACTCTGACAATATGATATATAGAAATACAAGAATAATCTGTATAGGAAACCGTTACTGCGAGCAGGATCTCGCCGGTCCGCTGGTCTACGATCATTTATGCGGCGTAAACCTAGCGAAAAACATCGAAATTATTGACGGCGGGCTTGGAGGCCTGGATCTGCTTCGATTTATGACCGGATGCAAGTGTCTCGTGCTCGTGGATTCGATAAATGGTTTTACCCAACCCGGATCCATAGCAATACTGACCCGAGAAGAGGTTTGTGCGACTGATTGCCGCACTCTCGACCATTCTTCCGGACTGATTTACGCCTTAAAGATACTGCCTGAAATAGCGGAGGAACCGGTTCCCGAAATATTGATCGTAGGTATCGAAGGAAGAGCCAGCGGGCGTCTCATCGAAACCGCGGCAAAAAAATGCCTGGAGATTGCTTCGTCGGATGACTGTACACCACATATGGGCGGCGAGATACCGGCAGTTGGAGTAATGGTATGAGTATCTCACAGGAGCAGTCAATCCAGAAGCTCTCTGAGGAGAATGCCATACTTCGAGATGAGGTACGTATCGCCCGTAAGGCATCGGATATTACCGCCGAACTGGTAGTCAAGCAGTTCGTGAAAATCGAGGAAATACTGTTACGCCTGGAGGAAAAGGCGAATGCGGAGGAAAAACTGCGGAACGAATTAACCTGCAGACTTAAAGAGGCGGAAACCCGCGAAGTGGAACTGGATCGGGAAAAAACCAGGCTAGAGCAGATCCAGGTTGCGGCCATCAACATGATGGAAGACATTTCGGCGGCACAAAGAGAAGCGGAAAGCGCAACCAAAGCCAAGAGTGAATTTCTCGCCAACATGAGTCACGAAATTCGCACACCAATGACAGCTATATTGGGATTCGCTGACGCCCTGGCGGAACAAAACACGAATGACGATTGCTCCCCGGAAACAATGGAGGCCGCCCGAACCATTAAACACAATGGAGAGTATCTCCTGAGCATCATCAACGACATTCTCGACCTTTCCAAAATCGAAGCGGGGAAAATGACTATCGAAAAGGAGCACTGCTCCCCGGTCAGGATAGTTAATGAAGTCACCGAGCTCATGAGTATACGAGCCAGAGAAAAGGCTATCGCGTTCGATGTCGAGTATATCGGGGAAATTCCGGAAACGATTTCAACCGATCGCACCCGACTAAGACAGATACTGATCAACGCCGTCGGCAACGCCATCAAGTTCACCGACAACGGTCGCGTGAAACTTACCGTGAGTTGCCGGGCGGATAATGATAATCCATACCTGGTCTTTGACATAATCGACACGGGGCTGGGCATGACCGAGGAACAGGTCGCTAACCTGTTCCGCCCCTTTACCCAGGCCGATACATCTATGACCCGAAGATTCGGCGGCACGGGACTGGGACTGGTAATCAGCAAACGATTAGCCTCGCTGCTTGGCGGTGATGTTGTAATTGTCAAGACCAAGGCCGGGGAAGGCTCACACTTCCGTGTCTCCATCGCCACCGGATCACTGGCAGAAACCAACATGATTACCAATCCGGCCGTTACCACAGATTACCAACCGAAAGTAACACAACACCTTTCAAACTACACACCCGATTTTTCAAAGCGCCGCATACTTCTAGCGGAAGACAACCCAACCAACCAGATTGTAATAAAGAGAATTATCTCTAAAACAAAAGCGGAACTCATCCTGGTCGAAAACGGAGAGCTGGCCGTTAACCGGGCTCTGGAAGCACTCGAACAATCCAATCCATTCGATATCATCCTTATGGATATGCAGATGCCTGTAATGGATGGCTACCAGGCAACGGCTACACTGCGTAGCAAAGGGTACAAGGGAATCATTATTGCAATCACTGCCCATGCCATGTCCGCCGACAAGGGCAAGTGTATAGAGGCAGGCTGTGACGGCTACGCCACCAAACCCATTAATAGAGACATCTTTCTGCAAACCATAGATAAACTAATACCCCGCACCGATTCGATCGACAAAAGCGTTTCTCCTCCATCCTTATAGACATCGTTCCCCAATACACACTGACTATCACAACCAACAACCGGTCATAAAACATGCTTTAATATACGGGGTTGAAACGCCCAGAAATAAACCGGATAATTGAACTGCAGACAGACATGGATGCAGACAGCAACCACGTTTGACCGCAGGGTTATGTAAACATCCGTAGTGCGATAAATAAACGCGATAACTGCCAACCTTTCAGGATACCATATATGTCGAAAGGTATTACCAAAAGCGAAACTCCCGATCCAAAGCTGCTAACAACCCTTAAGGAAATCACCGAATTGAAGCAAACCGTAGAAGAATTACGACAAGCTCAACAATGGTTCCGGACGGTGTTCGATGGCTCTCGAGACGCTATATTCATTTCTGATGGCAACGCCCGCTTCGTCGACGCGAATCCGGCCGCTTCCTTGCTGACCGGATATACGATAAAAGAGCTTAAAACCATGCACATTCCGGATCTGCACGACTCAATAGATCTGCACGCGTTTAACGATTACTTCGACAAAATATTGGACGGCACGGAAGTCGACACGGAAGCCGCTATCCTCCGAAAGAATGGGAGCAAGGTTCACACCGAATTCAGTAATCGTAGAATCGTAATCAACGGCATTTCTTATATGCACACGGTCGCCCGCGATATATCCGAACGAAAACGGGCTTTAGAAGAAAGCGAACGAGCCACGCGACGTCAGAAAACTGTAAATCACCTCCAGCAACAAATCCTGTCACCGGCGTCATTCAAAGACAAACTGAACATGGTGACGGCAACCGCGGTGGAACTATTCGAAGCTCAGGCATGCGGGATATGGCTTAAATCCCAAGGTGATAATCGCCTGGCATGCACGGAGGAGTATAATAGCGCAACCAAAATCCCTTCCCCCCATCGTTATGATGACCAGGATTTGCACCTGATATCCAGTTCCGGAAGCCGTGATTTAATTGCCAAAATACCGAATACCGAACAGGCGGCCACCTGGGTCGACGAGGAAAAATCCGACAAACCGGCACAGACAGCAAGACAGATTATATCTGACGCGGGTGAAGTGCTCGGAGTGATTTCCTTGTTCACTCATGGACATCTGGCAGCGTCCGACGACGCGATACTGGAAAACATCAGCCATATGATCGCTCAACTGGTCAGGCTCACTACTGCAGAAAACGCAATGAAGGAAAGCGAAAACCGTTTTCGAGCGATTTTTGATGCCGCGGAGGATACGATATTTCTCAAGACGCGAGACTTCCGTTATTCCCAAGTCAATCCGGCCATGGAAAAACTGCTCGGACTTTCCGCTTCGGAAATAGTCGGCAAGGACGACGACACGATATTTCCGGACTTCAACGGCAAGCATACACAGAAGTTGGACTCCCAGGTGTTGCGAGGCAAAATCGTCCACGATGAACACAGCAAGGTTATCCGTGGAATCGAGCGGACTTTTCACATAATCAAGGTTCCCACCCGCGGCGTGAATGGTGAAATAACCGGAATCTGCGGTATCGCTCGGGATATAACCCACCGGATAATAGTTGAGGAATCACTCCGTAAAACCGCCCAAAAACGGGAGGAACTGGAACGAATCGTCAACACCAGCCCGGCGGTAGCGTTCCTCTGGGGAAACACACCTGGCTGGCCTGTGGTTTACGTGTCGGATAATGTATCGCAGTTCGGATACGACCCGGCGGATTTACTCTCCGGCAAGATCGTGTTCTCCGAAATTGTTCATCCCGATGATCTGAATCGCGTATCCGATGAAGTAAACACCTATACTCAGGACAAAACCGACAGGTTCAACCAGAAATACCGGATAATAACGGGGAACGGAAAAGTCAGATGGGTTGACGACCGAACCTGGGTTGGGCGTACACCCAATGGAGATATATCCTATTTCGGCGGAATCGTCATTGACATTACTTCCAAAAAACAGGTAGAAGACGAGTTGACCCAATATAGAAATCGTCTGGAAACCATCGTTGAACAACGCACCAGGGAACTGGAGGAATCCCAGGAAAAGCTCCGACAATCAGAGCGACTGGTGTCCATAGGAACGCTCGCTGGTGGGATTGCCCATGAAATCAACAACCCGGTCGGCGGCATCCTTCTCGCCGCCCAGTTCGCACTGGCCAGTCAGAACGTCCCGGAACATCTGCGAGGCACGCTGGGAGAGATAGTAGAGCATGCCCGGCGATGTAAGGAGATCATCCGCAATGTTCGCAGTTTCGCAAGCGCCCAGCACTCCGACAAATCGCCAACCAGCCTGAATGACGTAGTAACTCAAGCGGTCGAACTCTGCCGGCCTTATGCAGAGGGTAACGCGTGTGCTATAGATCTGGAACTAACTGCTGAGCATTGTATTCTCCCTATTAATCGCACTGGGATAGAACAGGTTATCACCAATCTGGTCCGCAACGCGATAGAAGCCAAAGCTACACATCTGGTCCTGAAAACGGAAAAGAAAATGGAATCCGTAGTGCTGACGGTTAAGGACAACGGAATCGGCTTGAACGAAAAACAAGCCCGCCATATATTCGATCCCTTTTTCACCACCAGACAGATTCAGGGCGGTACAGGTTTGGGGCTTAGTATCGTTCACGGCATATCCCAGGATCACGCGGCCAGCCTGAAGATCGAAAGTGAACCGGGAAACGGAACCGCGTTCACCTTGATTTTTCAACCAACAGCAGATTTTAGAAAAGGACTCGGCAATGGGCAGGTGCTTCATCATTGACGACGAAGAGACATACCGAAAGCAGTTGGGAATTATCCTGTCCACCGAGGGGCACGACGTTAAAACCGCCTCCACCGCCCGGGAAGCCCTGGAGGAAGGATTTCGATTCCGTCCCGATGTGCTTATCGCCGACTGGCGTCTCCAGGATAAGGTAAACGGTCTGGAAATCGCCAAGCAACTATACGCGTCCAATCCGAAACTACAGGTTATCATGATAACCGGGTATACAACCGGTGAAATGAAGCAAGAAGCAGGTATAAACCTTTTTCGTGTTCTGGAAAAGCCATTTGAGCTGGATGAATTTCTTGATACCGTCAGGAAAGCCTTAAACACGAACGGAAGAACTGATTTTGGTTAATTCCAATCAACTATCAACGAGAAAATCGTCGCGCAAGTCCTGCGGAATTCGACACGGATGCCTCGTTTCGGTATTTGTCATCACCCAGTTGGTTTCAGCTTTAACTACCGGCTTGCAGTCTATGTCCTTGCGAAATTCGTACATTCGCAGTGAGGTCACCTTATCCATACTCTCCACCCAGGTACGAACGATTATCTCCTGACCGTCAAACACCGGTTGAAAATACTCGATACGGTGACTGCGCACGACCCAGGCCAGATTGCAGGCGTCGTATCGGTCTTCCGGCCAGCTCAACGCGTCTGAGTGAGCAACCGCTGCCGCCTGCATCCACTCCACGTACTTTACGTTGCTCACATGTCCCTGCTGATCGATATGCTCTTTTCCGACTGTCAGCCGCTTTTCAAAAACGTCAGGCATCCGTACTTCCTCGCCATCAGATAGTTATAGGTTTTTCCAGCTTGCGTCGAACCTGAACAAACTGCCCGACGTGCATCATCTGGTGAACACCTATCATGTTGAACAATTCCCCGAGAGTTTTCGCATATGCATGCATGGACTCCGGCGTAGGTTTTTCTAAATCATTTTCTGACATAGTCGCCAGAGCGGCCATGGTACCCTCTCGCTGCTTTCCCAACAACTGAATATACTCGTCCTTCTTGAGGAACTTTGCAGCATCATCCACGGATGATGTTTCCGATGTATATCGCTCGTTAAAACCATCAGGCAAAGCCGGCATTTGAAAACCACCCCCCGTAATCATTCCATGTTCGGCCGCTATCAAATGCCCCAGTTGCCAGGCAATGTGGTTGCTCCCGGGTACCGCCCGAATCAGCAGTTCTTCATCGGTTAAATCGCCTAAATAGGCATCCAAAACACTTTGACTGGTATCGATGGTATTTCTTATCACTTCACTCGCGATCATTTTCGAAACCTCCCTATCCAGTGGGAACAGTTCTCCATTCAAACCCGAACCATATTTTCAGCCAAAACCGCCTGAAGGTCAAAACAACGCGGCATCACCGGCGATAACAGTTAGACATTACACTTCGATCGTGGTATGAACACGCTAAACCGGCAAACGGTTGCCTGGATAACACGGAGGTTTCGATGAGAACCCGAATTCGATTCGTACCAGAGTGGCTCAAACGCCTGCTGACCACCCCGGCCACCGAACTCAATCGCTGGCAGTATGCAACCCGATTCTTTTTGGAGTTGTGCAGACAGGGCGCTTTTCAACTGCGTCAGGACCGCGCAGGTCAGATGGCCGCCGCTCTCAGTTTCCGCACCATTTTCGGGTTGATACCGGTAATCGTGATAGTGGCCCTTCTTTTTCGGGCATTCGGGGAAACCAATCTCTTCAGCAACCTGATAAACCATGTTCTTGAAGTAATCGGCGTGGATCAAATAGCTCACTCCGACAAGGGAATGACACTTGGCGAATGGGCGAGGGACTCAATCTCCCAGATCGACGCCCGGTTAAACGCCAAATCAATCGGTATCGCCGGTGTACTGGTGATGAGTTGGGCGGCCATTGGGTTATTAACCACAATAGAGCGCAGTTTCAATACCATCTGCCAGGCCCCTGCTCACCGCTCCCTGGGCAGGCGCATCCCACTATACTGGACAACCATAACCATCGGCCCGGCTCTGCTGTATATGAGTTTCCATTTTGAAACGAGGTTTGTGGAGATGATTCGCCAGACGGGCATGGGAGATTCGACCGCATCCTGCGCGGGCTCGGTCACATCTTTCATCGCTACCTGGCTCTTTCTGCTGGTACTCTACAAACTCATGCCGCACACTCGCGTGCATACGGCCGCAGTGGCTGTCGGCTCGGTGGTGGCGGCCACATTCTGGACCGGAGCAACCGGCGTATTCGAGGCCTACATATCCTGGTCGTTCAACAAGGAGAACTCCGCATTCGCCATGCTCTATGGAGCCCTCGGTCTGATCCCCCTGTTTATGTTGTGGATTTACGTACTCTGGCTGATTGTACTGTACGGTTTGGAAATCACCCACATGCTCCAGGTGGTAGGCGGCAGAATGGATGGAGAAATGCCGGTACACACGGAAATGCCGCCCTTGACCGATCCGGCTGCTGTCGTACCGGTCATGCAGGCAATAGCCGAGTCATTCGCTGAAGGACAAGCGGTAAGCGTTGAGCAGATAGTGGATCAGACTAAAATCAACCAGCGAGTCGTGGAACTTCTGCTGAG
>CAXXKI010000009.1:0-226641 GCA_963667855.2 Phycisphaerae bacterium
CGATTATATCGGTAGTGGTAATCGGACGAGCGTCATTGAGCTTTTTTGCATTATCCCTTTTAACCTGAACAGCCAACTGCATCAGAAGGAATTCGTCATACGCCAACCGCCTGCGGGCAAGTGGCACATGTTCGAGCGAAGCAGGGTTATGCAAGCAGGTTATAGCCGCTCTTCGGTCTGGAAGTTTCCTTTTCTCAATCAGATCGGCCGGAAGAAACTCATCTATTTTATCGGCATGTTTTTCGAGGAGGCTTTTTATAACCTTGGCAATGTGAACGGAGGTCAGCGTTCCCGTCCCGGAATATACCGGCTTGTATATATCCCGGTCGTCAGCCAACGGATCTTCATCGGGAGTAAACAGCTCGAAGGCAGGATTGACAAAAAGTGCGTACTTCTCGTCGGTTTCGACTTTCCCGGTAAGGCGAATAATCTGCCCTGGCCCGAGTTTGTCCCGCAGGTACGGGGAGTTGAACCAGCGCACTCGGCAGATTCCGGTTCCATCAACCACGGTGGCGGTTATGGACGGTCGCCGAAAACCACCACTGCTGCGCACGCGTTCGATAGTTCCCACAACGGTTGCTACCTGGTCCAGATCCACCTTTCCAATCGGAAGCGACTTCGGTACTAACTCGTACCGAAATGGAATGTACTCTGTAAGATCACCGGCCGTGCGAACACCTAATGATTCAAACTGGGCGGCGCGCACCGGGCCTACACCTTTAACGAATTTTATAGGCGTATCGAGCGGGTGTTCGCGCATAGCGCGACGGTAACGGAGCATTACAATTAGAGCAAGCCCGGATCAAACGGAGCTCATATCAAGGAATGGCCAACCGCTGCCCCACGGATAGAGCATCGGGATTCGAGATAATATCCCGGTTGGCTTCGTAAATAGTTTTCCACCGGGCCTGATCGCTGTAATACCTGCGAGCCAGGGAGTAAAGGGAATCACCTTTGGCTACCACATGAGTTCGGGAAGAGGCGGAAATATTCGTATTTGCCTGCGGTCTCGACTGAACAGGTTGATACCTTGCCTGATCCTGATCACCAGGCTGGTAATAATCGTCGTCCTGATCGTCTTCCTGAACGTACGCATATTCTTCATCAGTCAGGGTCGAAGAATCGGGTCCGTAATATGCGTAAGAAGGCTGTTCGTAGGATACCGACGTAGACTGAACAGGATCGATTTTCACAACCTCTTCGTTTTTGGCACAGCCGGTTAAAAGCGAAGCGGCCAGCAAACATATAATTAGCGATCGTAGCATGACAGAACCTCCGTGTTCTGATACCTGGATTTCGGGAAAGTCATCGCCATCAATAGTATGATTAGCATCGGAACCGTCAAGGAGAATCAAAAATACAGGGTAATCGCCTAGTTTTCAGGTTTTAATGCCAGGGCCGACACCTGCTGAGCGACCTGTCGAGCATCGGCGATGTCAGCCCGGTGATCTTGCTCGAAGACAGTAACGTTATCCGCGTCATTCCTGGTCAAGAAAGAACCGACAATCTCTGTTCCGTCGGCACAGTGCAAATCCAGAGAACCTTGAAGAGGCTGATTTCCATCGATGGTAATTTTACCGTCTACCGCGGGAGTAAGTCCGGGATTCCGGCCTTGGTATTGAATAAAAAAGCCGGAGACCCAAAAGGTTCCCTCAATGGATTCACCAACTGCGTATTCGCCGGGAATTTGAGGGACTTGCAGGTATACAACGTATTCTTTCTGTCCCATGTGTGAGCCGGGTAGCGGCCATTGCAGCAAAATCCGGGTCAGGTTAGATGTCGAAGCCGACGAAGCACTATATGCCCATTGACTGATAAGGTTGATCGGTTGCTGTTGAGTATCGGCTTGATCGTGTAATCGGAGCCTGGCTTCAGGTTGAGCACAACCAGATGTAAAAAGCATTACCGCTATTAAAGCCGATATAGTCACGTAACTTCCTTTAACTACATACCGCAGCAGACGCGTATTGGCCATCAACGGTTCTCCTGGAATAAGACACGTCATTCGCCCTGGAATGCGAGAATTAAATTATATGAACCAAACACACCTGGCGAAAACCTTTTTTATGACCTTGGTACTATTTAGACGGAATATTTATTGTCGGTTCTTGTCAATGAAGTGGAAATCGGGGTGGCGAAAGTTCTACATACTTGGTCTCAGGTGGTATCCTATGAGCGAATGATGCGGACGGATTTATACTTCGCGTGAAGTTGGATGGTGTTAAGGACGATTTGGAAAAGCATCGATGAGCCAGGGTGTCACGATTCTATTATGCAACTGCTCCAACGCAAAGGTAATCCCTGCGCAGACCAAAGAGGAAGTGAAAGAGAAACTTAACGCCAGGGGCGCAGAGTTTATAGAAATGGACGATCTATGTGCGCTGGCGGCGGAGCGGAATCCGAGTTTAAAGCGCATAGCGGATTCTGAGAAATTGTATATCGCCGCATGCTATCCGCGAGCGGTAAGGTGGTTGTTCCACGCGGCCGGCGCCCCTCTGAATGAAAGCAGAACAGAGTTTCTCAACATGCGCAAGCTGACCGGCGAAGAGGTAATCCAAAAAATACGCGAAGATGTAAGCCGCCCCACCGAGAAGCCACTATCGCTAACGGTGGAAAAGGAAAATTGGGAGCCGTGGTTTCCGGTAATCGATTTTGACAGGTGCAGCAACTGTAAACAGTGCTTGAGTTTTTGCCTGTTCGGCGTTTTTGGTATCGACGAGTACGGAACCATTGAAGTTCGAAACCCGCACAAGTGCAAAAACGAATGCCCGGCATGTTCCCGGGTTTGCCCCGAGGTAGCTATAATCTTTCCCAAGTACGGCAGAGCTCCCATAAACGGCAGTGAAGTCAGCGAATCAGACACACAGCAGGAGCCGGTAAAGGTTGACATGTCAGCCATGGTATCGCGGGGAATACATGCGTCATTGCGAGAGAGAAGCCAGGGAACGAAAAAGCGTTTTTTCCGTACACAAGAAACTGGAAGATATGGACGAAGTTTGCGAATGCCACCGTATCCTCAGGGAGAAACTGGGGATTCCTGAAAAGGTTATTAACGAATTAACCGGCAGCGACAGCAGTACCGGAACAAAAACGACGCACGACTCGACTGAGGGTAACGACAATCGCTCACCAGGTTCCACTGAGGAGTGGGGCATATAATCGACCGAAAGAGGCTTACAGACTGGATTATGGTTTTATCTACGTTAAATCGCATACGGCAAACCACGGATACCCGGTTGTTATGGAAATTCCTATACAACTTCGGTTACAAGGGTATGCGTTCGGTTCAGCGATTCAAGAAACGGCTGAAGAAAGGAGTTTACTTTCCACCGTTTATTTACATATCGATAACCAATGCCTGTAACCTGCGCTGCCGCGGCTGCTGGGTGGATGTTTGAAGCGGACAAGGTGATAATCAGCTTCGAGGATATCGACAGGCTTATCAGGGAAGCGAAGGGGCACGGCAACCGTTTTTTTCGGAATTCTCGGCGGAGAGCCGTTCCTTCACCCGGATCTGCAGCGGGTTTTTGAATCGCATCCGGATTGTTATTTCCAGGTTTTCAGCAACGGACATTTCATAACCAACGAAATAGCCGACGGTTTACGAAGAGCGGGCAATGTCACTCCGCTGATAAGCGTGGAAGGATCGGAAATAATCAGCGATGTTCGCCGTGGAAAAGCCGGGGTTTACGAAAAGACAATTACTGGTATTGAAGCTTGCGTGCGCAATCGGCTTATCACCGGGGTAACCACCAGCGTATGCAAAAACAACATAGACGACCTGGTCAATGAGACATGGGTGGACGAGCTAATCCGCAGGGGTATTCACTATGTATGGTATACCACCTACCGCCCGGTGGGTCCCGACCCTTGCCCTGAACTGGGTTTGAGCCAGGAGGAACTGCTCAAGGTTCGCCGTTTCGCCATGGACGTAAGGAATAAAAAGCCCATCGGAGTCGTCGATGCGTATTGGGATGACAAGGGTCAGGCGCTTTGCCCGGCGGCAGTGGGTATAAGCCACCATATAAGTCCATATGGAGATATCGAACCCTGCCCGGTAGTGCAGTTTGCCCGCGAAAAAATACAGGACAACGCGGGCGATATTTTTTAAAACCATTACCGAGTCGGATTTTCTTCAGAACTTCCGTAAGCGTGTATCCGGCGAAACTCGGGGATGCGTATTGCTGGAGAAACCAGAGCTGTTAAGGGATATTGTAAATCAAAGCGGCGCTTACGACACAACCGTAAGGCAGACAGGAATAACCGAACTACTGGCAATGAAACCGCTGCAAAGTCAGCACATACCGGGGGCACGAACTGCCGGAAGAGAACTGGCTGTACCGTTTCACCAAGAAATACTGGTTTTTCGGATTCGGTGCCTACCAGTAGGTTTTCAGGTGATATATCGCAATACCGGGAATACAAGATGAGCACCAGCGACAGCAGAGACAACCTAAACCACCGAGCATCGGAATTGGCGGCTGAATCCCCAGGAGGCCCCGGCGTGTCTCTTCCGCCCCGGATCCCCAAAAAGCGGCGTCTCCCGATTCAACCGACCATACCACAGGATAGAGCGTTACGTGAGAGGCTGCAGGCGGAGTCGGCCGCCATCATTAAAAGCCTGGAGATTATCCCCCCTCTTTCCCTGGAAGAACTGAGGGAAAACGCCCGCATGGTCCGCGAGCAGGCGGGATGTGCAGACGATTACGATGATTACATAGTAATCCTGATCAACAACGAGGCGTGGCGGGAGACGGTAGCACAGATTCCCTTTAACAGAAGGTTATTGCTTTTACCAAAATGCCTGAGAAATTCAGCCGAATGTCCGGCGGTCGTTGACGAATTCGGTCTAATCTGCAAGGGATGCGGTAAATGCTCAATACACGATTTGAGCCAGGAGGCGGAACGACTGGGTTACGCGGTGCTGGTGGCGGAGGGAACCGCGGTAGTCACAAAAATGATCCAGGCCAAACAGATAGAGGCGATCATCGGGGTCAGTTGCATGAATGTTCTGGAGAAGTGTTTTCCACATATGGAGGCGATGTCCATACCGGGGATCGCTCTGCCACTGCTCCAGGACGGCTGCATCGACACCAGCGTGGATCTCGACTGGGTCTGGGACGCCATTCAGCTCGATTCAAAGCAGCAGAGATACCAACTCGACCTGGAAGCTATCAAACGAAAAGTGCAAAGCTGGTTCGAGCCCGAAGTTCTGCAGGCGGTTATGGGAAAAGCGGAAACGGAGACGGAACGTATCGCCCAGGAGTGGTTGTCCAGGGCGGGTAAACGATGGCGACCTTACCTGTCGGTTTGCGTTTACCTGTCGCTCATGAGCGAGCACTATGAGCAGCCGCCGATGATACCAGCAGACATGAAGAAGCTGGCCATCGCGGTTGAGTGTTTTCACAAGGCGTCACTGGTTCACGATGATATCGAAGACGATGATGACGCCCGCTATGGGGAGAAAACTCTGCACATGGAGTATGGAATTCCCCTGGCGTTAAATACCGGAGATTTTCTACTTGGCGAAGGGTATCGCCTGCTCGCCGAACTGGAAATAGACCCGGAAATAAAAGTGGAGATGCTCAAGCTGGCGGCCAACGGACACCTGACACTATGTCGTGGCCAGGGAGCGGAGCTGTACTGGGCAGCACATCCTCGGCCACTGTCCACGCTCGAAGTCTTGGGAATATTCAAGGAGAAGACGGCGCCGGCTTTTGAGGTGGCACTGCGATTAGGGGCTTATTACGCGCGAGCGTCACAAGAGGTTCACGATATTCTCTCCCTGTACAGCGAGTCATTGGGTATAGCCTACCAGATAGCCGACGATCTGGACGATTATTCAGGCAGGAGCGATTCGAACGACCTGCAGAGCATGCGTCCTTCGGTCGTATTGTCTATTGCCCATAAGCGGGCGTGCGACAAGGGCATAGAATCTTTGACCGAGTCGATATGGAAACGGCAGAGCAGTTATGAAAAAGTAGAAACTGAATTAAACGAATTGATCAGCGGGTTGGAAGTTATCGAAACGGCCGACGAGTTGGGCGAAGCTTACATGTCGCAGGCAATTCGCTCGCTTCGTCCCCTATCCAACGCTACACTCAAGGGGTTGTTACGTAGAGTAGTGGGTAAGATTTTCGGCGAACATCTGGCAGAAGGACATTGCGGTGAGTTTGAGGCTCGGAATGCTGCAAGCGGCGAGGCTGGCACCTAGCCAGCTTCAGGAAGCTACCGACATAGTAGTGAATTTCCTATATGGGCAATTCAACAAGGACGGCGGATTTCGCAATCGCGCGGGCGAAAGCGATCTATATTATACCGTATTCGGGCTGGACAGCCTCATCGCCCTTCAGGCGGATATCCCGCTTGAAAAAGTTGGTCCATACCTGAAGAGTTTCGGCAACGGCGAGGAACTGGACCTGGTGCACAAAAGCTGCCTGGTCCGATGCCGGTCGGCAATGCCTGGCGGTTCAGCTGATATCGAAGCGGCGGACGCGATCTGTCGTGACCTCGAAAATTACCGCAGTGCGGACGGAGGGTACGGGGCAGAACCCGGATCGAAAACGGGGACGATTTACAACTGTTTTCTGGCAATGGATACGTACCAGAACCTGGATAAAGAATTACCCAATAGTGAAGGTGTCGAACGCTGCCTTGCTTCGCTGGTAACCGACGATGGGGGATACGCAAACGAACAGGATTTGAAAATCGGAACAACGCCGACCACGGCCGCCGCGGTTACTATTCTCACCCAACAGGGGAAAGATGTATCCCCTTCGGTGATCGACTGGCTTGTTGCCCAATGCGTTCGAGATGGGGGCTTCATGGCCATGCCCGCTGCTCCTTTTCCCGACCTGCTTTCGACCGCTACCGCTTTACACGCTCTGCGCGAAACGGGATACCCTCTGGACGGATTGCGTGAACCGTGCCTCGATTTTCTCGACCGGTTGTGGACGGGCGAATCGTTCCTGGGGCATCAGGCCGATGATCGTGTGGATTGTGAATATACCTTTTACGCCCTGCTGGCGCTGGGACATTTGAGCACCTGACCGATGACGCCGAAACGAATATCAGAACTGTATACAAATGTGGCGGACGCTCTTTACCGGGCGCGGTGTCCGAGGGGACACTGGGAAGGACAGCTTTCGAGCAGCGCCCTTTCCACGGCGACTTCGGTTTTCGCTTTACACTCTCTGGATCGCTCAGTAGGAACCGAGACGCACGGGGAACTTATTAATCGTGGAATATCCTGGTTGGTGAAACACCAGAACGACGATGGCGGCTGGGGAGATACAACAGACAGTCCCAGCAACATCAGCACGACCACTTTATGCTGGGCGGCTTTAGGAGCGATAGATTCCGTCGACACGTCCATCGCAGAATCTTCAGCCCGGGCGGAGGGTTATTTGAAACCGCTGATGGGAGAACTTACTGCGTCGAACCTGGTTTCGGCAATAACCCAGGTATACGGTCTGGATCGCACTTTTTCCATTCCCATCCTGACCATGTGCTCACTGGCCGGCCGGTTAGGGATCGGGCGAGGTGCATGGCGGCACGTCCGGCAATTGCCGTTTGAGCTGGCCGCTCTACCGCACAGCCTGTTTCACCGCCTGGGTTTACCTGTAGTCAGCTACGCCCTGCCGGCACTTATCGCCATTGGGCTGGTTAAACACTTTCATCGTCCGTCATGGTGCCCGGTGACTCGCGGACTGCGATCTTTACTGAGCGGGCGAACCATGCGTAAACTGGAACGGATCCAGCCGGAGAATGGTGGCTTTCTAGAGGCCGCTCCGCTGACTGCTTTCGTGCTCATGAGCCTGGCGGCGATTGGGCAGGGTAAAGGCAAGGTAGCGGTTAAAGCCGCCTGCTTTCTGGAAGAATCAGTTCGCGAAGACGGTAGTTGGCCGATTGACACAAACCTGGCTACCTGGCTGACCACGCTTTCGGTGAACGCGCTTCGCGCGGAAACCCTGACCGATAGTGAAAAAGACAAGTTAGCCTGCTGGCTAATCGATCAGCAGTATAATGTTATTCACCCTTACACACAGGCCAGGCCCGGCGGCTGGGCATGGACCAACCTGCCCGGCGGAGTTCCTGACGCCGACGATACGGCCGGTGCTTTACTGGCCCTTAAAACTCTGATCCAGGCCGGAGTTGAAGAAACCGGACGGTTGAAAAACAGCGTAAATAACGGCATTTCCTGGCTTCTGGACCTGCAGAACGCCGATCGCGGTATTCCGACTTTCTGCCGCGGGTGGGGTAAACTACCATTTGATCGCAGTACTCCGGATATCACAGCTCATGCGATTCGAGCATGGCATTTATGGCGGGACGATCTGCCGGATGAACTGGCGAATCGCGTGGATAAAGGTATCGAAAAAGCAATTGCGTTTCTGTCGGCCAGCCAGCGAAATGATGGATCCTGGGTTCCGCTCTGGTTCGGCAACCAGGCCGCGAAGAACCAGGAGAACCCGATTCACGGGACTTCCCGGGTCCTGCTTGCTTGTCAGGTGGGAAAGCGTTATCCCAATTGGCAAGCGGCAATGGAAAAAGCAACCAAGTGGCTGGTGGCGATTCAGAACACAGACGGCGGCTGGGGCGGAGATAAGTCCACCCCATCTACTGTTGAGGAGACCTCTCTGGCAATAGAGGCTTTGGCAACTGTACGACAGGCAACCTCAGTTTCGGTCGAGGATTCTATCGCCCGCGGATTGGCCTGGCTAGATAAGGCAACCAACGGGGGTAAGCAATTTCACACCAGTCCGATCGGTCTTTACTTCGCCAGGTTATGGTATCACGAACAACTTTACCCGATGATTTTCACCGTAGCGGCTTTACGGCGATTGTTGAACCTTTCCGAAACACATTTCTCAAAAGAAAGTAGCTAACCACAAAGACACTAAGACACAAAATAGTCTTCTTTGTGTCTTAGTGTCTTTGTGGTTTTATATATACATTAATAATCGAAGAAAACACGAATACAGCTTTAAACTCACTATCATCTAAAGCAAAATCCAAAACTACGGACATATCAGTCTTTTTCTGCATCAATTGAGCAACCTCCCCCCAGGTCTGCATTGTCGGGCTCGCGCAGGACGATTGCTCCGGTGGGACAGCCAACCGCGCATTTTCCGGCGGTTTCAACCAATCCTTTCGATAAGGGACGGTCAAAAGGCACTTCAACGGATACTCCGAACCCTCTTCCGGAGAAGGTCAGGCCCAGCGGTTCCTCGCTTTCGGCGGAAATGCGAACACAGGTTCCGCACAGGATGCATTTGCCCGGCTCGTATACTATTTGCGTATTTCCCAACAAGCGTTTCAACTGCCGGCGAGGCCCCTTGAACCGATTCACCGATGCTCCATAAGCTTCGGCGTATTTACGCAGGGTACAGTTTTGCTGTTTGCCGCAATCGCAATGTAGACACCGGTCTGCCTGGGCCTGGAGATCATCTACCGTCAAACCGTCCAGTCCGGCCGAACGCGCAACGCTCCCAACCCCCTTGGCCAACTCAGCCAGTTCCTTTTCGCTTAACCGGGAAGTACGGGTAGAATACGGTTTGCCAAAACCAGTGATGTCCCCTTTTCTCAGGAACTGGTCTATGCAGGTAGCGGCGTTCCGACCTGCCACTATTGAACGAACCACCCATTTATTCGAACGTACCGCGTTACCGGCAGCAAATACGGACGGTTTTGACGTTTGCTGAGTTACCCCATCAACAACAATATGACCGGCTTTGGTGTCAATACCCAGCCCTTCATAGGTTTCGAGTTTGCCAACCGTAACGAGAACCGCATCGTACTGATCTGCCAGGTCGGATAAGGTGATATCCTTGCCGACTTTGACGCCGTACCTCATCTTGACGCCCATCGACACCATTCGTTCAACTTCCCTATCCAGTAGACCTTGCGGGAGTTTTTTCGTTATATCTTCCGAACGGAGTGATCCACCGGCTTTAAGATCCCGTTCGTAGATTTCGCAATCGTGTCCCAGAAGTTGTAAATACGACACTGCCGCCAGGCCGGTTGGTCCGGAACCTGCGACCGCCACCCTGTAACCGGTTGACTTTTGCGTTACTGGAATACCATGCTCGGAATCAACTGCGTAAATAGTCAGAGCGGCGACTGCAACCGGCTCGTCCACCTCCCGTCGCCTGCAACCGCGTTCACATGACTGGGGACAAAGCCGGCAGGCGATTTCCGGCAGAGGAAGGTTTTCCCTGACGATGTTCGCCGCCCGGGAAATATCCCCGGCACCAATACTGCGCAGTACGCGTGGCAGATCGACATTTGCCGGGCAGGCGTGCTGGCATGGACCTATACAATCGCCGGGGTGATCGCTGAGCAGCAGCTCTATACTTGTTTTTCTTATCCGCCGCAGTTCTTCGGTTTCGCTTTCAATCTCCTGGCCTTCTTCAACTACAGTGGCACAGGAAGGCATCAGGCGATTGATACCTTTGATTTTGACCAGACAGGCCATGCAGGATACGGAAGGATCCCGCCCCGGCACATGACACAATGCTGGGATATCAATACCGAGCTTCCTCGCCGCGTCGAGCACGGTACTGCCCGGTTCAACATCCACACCTTGATTGTCTATTACCACACGCACCATATACTACACCACCTCGATCGCGTCTTCCGGACATTTCACCCGGCAGGTATCGCAGCGAACGCATTTTTCGTTATCAATTTCGTGTTTTTCGTAAGGGGTAAATTGAATCGCGTCGGCCGCACAATGCTGAGCACAAAGCGTACACCCCACGCATTTATCGTTGATTCTGTAACTGATGAGCGTCTTGCACTTACCGGCCGGACACCTGCCCTGCAGATGGGCTTCATACTCATGACGGAAATAACGCAGGGTCGACAAAACAGGGTTTGGAGCGGTTCTTCCCAAACCGCACAGGCTGCCGGCCATCACCGACCGGGCTACATCTTCCAGTTCATCGAGATCGCCCTCTACACCTTTTCCCTCGCAGAGCCTTTCGAGAATATCCAGCATTCTCCGCGTACCCACCCGGCAGAAAGTGCACTTGCCGCAGGACTGGTCCTGGGTAAACGCAAGGAAGTAGCGGGCTATATCCACCATGCAATCGGTATCATCGAGCACGACCAGGCCGCCGGACCCCATAATCGCTCCGACGGAGTTCAAAGCCTCGAAATCCACCGGGGTATCAGCATGTTCTTCAGGTATACAGCCACCGGACGGCCCGCCGATCTGCACGGCCTTGAACCTCCTGCCGTCCTTCATGCCCCCGCCGATCTCCTCGACGATTTCGCGAATGGTGATTCCCATGGGTACTTCGATAAGACCACCGCGTTTGATTTTACCGGCCAGGGAGAATACTTTTGTTCCCTTACTGTTTTCCGTACCCAAGGCGGTGAATGCTTCCGCACCGTTACGAATAATCCAGGGCACGCTGGCGTAGGTTTCCACATTATTGATCAGGGTTGGCTTTCCCCATAGACCTTTATCCACGGGATACGGCGGGCGCAGCCGGGGCAAGCCTCTTTTGCCCTCTATCGACTCGAGCAGTGCGGTTTCCTCGCCACAGATGAACGCTCCCGCGCCCTCCATTATTCGCAGTTCGAGTTTTTTCCCACTACCAAGAATATTGTCGCCAAGATACCCGCGCAGCTCGCACTCATCCAGGGCGTCCTGAATCCGTTCGACCGCCAGCGGGTATTCCGCTCGAATATAGAGAAAACCCTCTTCGGCCCCGACGGCCAGCGCGGCAATAGCAATCCCCTCTACTATGCGGTATGGAAAGGACTCCATCAGCATGCGATCCATGAACGCCCCGGGGTCCCCTTCATCGCCGTTGCACACGATGTATTTTTTATCACCTTTGGCAGCCCTGGCCAGCGACCATTTCCGCCCGGTGGGAAACCCGCCGCCGCCGCGACCGCGAAGCCCGCTCTCCGTCACCGCGTGGATTATATCTTCCGGCGACAATTGCTCCGTACAACGTTTCAAGGCCTCAAATCCGTCATGCCGAAGATATTCATCCAGATCCGTTGGATTGATTTCACCACAATGCTCAGTGGCAATATGCTTCTGTCGCCCGAGAAAAGCGGAAACCTGTCCGTCGCGAAGATCAATGTCCCTACCGACAACAAGCTTATTGGTTTTACCTCGAATCAAACCGTCGTAAAAATTGCTAACCACCCGGGAAAACCACTCTCCCATATTTGCCGCGGGAAAATGGCGGCGAACTATCGCCCGGGCGTCGTCCGGACCTACACCGGCGTAAAATTGCGGCTGTTTACCGGGGACAAGCACTTCCACCAGGGGAGTCTGATGGCACATTCCCACGCAACCGACCGGCTTTATACTCACTTTGGCCCCGGAAGCGGCCAATGTCTGCACGATCGCGTCTTTCACTTTCCCACTACCACCGGCTACACAACAGGACCCCAAGCCTATCCGCACTTCACCGGCAGCCTGTTCGTTTTCCGATTCAGTGAATGCTGAAACGTCAGATTGCGGCGTATCTCCGCTGGCTTCACTGCTTTTGGCAAGCATGTCCGAAACCGTATCCGGAGTCAAATGTCCGAATGTGGTTTCGTCAACTGAAGCGACCGGCGCCAGTGTGCAACAGCCCATGCAGGCCACTTCCTCCACCGTGAACCGTCCATCCGCATCGGTATGCTCACCTGGTGCAATACCCAACTCACGACGAAGCTCATCGGTAATAGCCTGGGCACCGGCCACATGACAGGCCGTACCGTGGCAAACCTTGATCAAGTGTTCGCCTACCGGATCTTTACGAAACTGCGTGTAAAAAGAGGCGACGCCGGTTATTTGAGCCGGAGTTATTTCGGTCAACTCACACACCCGCTCCAGGGCTGATTCCGGCAAATACCTGTACTCCTCCTGCAGTCCCTGAAGAATAGGGATCATGGCCGACCCGCATTTTCCACAACGATCGACAACCGTATCGACAACCGACAAGTCTATCTTCTCGGGAGTGCGGCATGTGCAAGTGTGTTTTACACCACCATCAGTGCCACGCATTTCCCTGTTCTTTTTAGGAACAACGCCGGTACGGAAAGTAATGACTTTATCCCGGCCAGGTATCCGTCGCCCTCTTGCGGCTATTGCCCATTTACCGCATAGAAGAAATATAATCGAGGCGTAGAGGATAACCCTAACCTGCTGACCGGTAGCGACCTGGCGTTCCAGAGAAGCTTCCGTCTGCCGCTTTTGCTCGTCGGCTAACGCCTGGTTGTACGACTCATCTTCGAGAGCCTGGGCGGTAAGGGTTTTGATTTTCGCACGATCATCGCTTTGCTGGTAACGTGCCTGGACATAGCCGGTTGCCATCCATACGAAAGTGGCACCTACAACCATGCCGGCCAGGACCGTCAGCGACCTGGATATAACCAATTGGAAAGACTTACTCATTTGCCCCTCCAGATTGCTCGCCGGTATATCCTTGGGGCCAATTCGCCGGTTCACGCGGACACGAAGCGAAACAGCGGGCACAGTAGAAACAGGAGGAGTTGGATACTCTCATGTTTTCGATGGCGCCATATGGGCAGGACCCACCGCATAAACCGCAATCCAGTTCCTTATCCGGAGTGACCTTAACTCCCCACCAGCAGAGGCGGGAAACAATCGCCAGCAGCGCACCGTATGGGCACAGGTATCGGCAATATGTCCGCCCCACGAAAACGCTGAGGATAAGCAGCAAGCCGCCGAATATAAGTATATCACCAGGACCGGTCAGGCGGAAAAAACCAACAAAGGGATCGAAGCGGCAGATAATAAAATCGCGTTCACCGGCCGGTCTTATGGCATACCAGACAGCGGCTGCCAGGAAGAGGTATTTGAACAGCCCCAGAACCTTATCCAGTTTCCGTGGCACATTCACCGGCTTGAGCAGCACTAATTCCTGAATCGCTCCCAGTGGACACGCGCCACCGCAGAAAACCCGTCCGAACAGCAGAGCGAACAGCAGTGGCAAAAAGAAAAACCCAATCGCCACGAAGGATATGGCATAACCGGAATCGGTCAGAGCGACCGCGACATTCTGTACCGCCCCCACGGCGCACACGCACCCCTGACGATAAAACCCAAAGTACAAAAGTGAAGCGACGGTGAGTAATACAGTCAATTTACGGCTGCGACGCTTTAGAACCAGGTAAGCCGAAAGCGACATGGCCGCCACGAGAGCCGCCACGTCAACCGCGTTCCACCACACCGCTCGTGCCGGTAAACGCTGCAGCGGAGGAAGTACGTAGTCTTCACCGATATCCTCGGGTTGCGGGGCCGCCTGAGCCTGGCGCACATACTCAGCGGCCGACACCGGTTGGGCAGCGGTGAGAAAAAACACCGATAGGCAAAAGATAATCGCGGCAGTGAGGCTAACCGATTTCATTTGGTTTGGTAACTCCAGTTGTAGTATCTTTCGGAGAGTGATATTCAAAGTTCACCACCCCCCGCCAGCCGTCGGCACGAACATATGCTTTTTCCGGACAGTTGGCCGCGATCATGCAGCGGTTACAGTCCAGGCAGAGATCGTGGCGAACCTCCAGGCGAATAGAACTGAGACCGGCCGGCTCCTTACACGCCATCACGCACAAACCGCAGCCGTTGCAGAGTTTCTCGTCAATAGTGTATTCATAATAGTTATTCAGCGGGTCGTCGGGATCGATATCACCTATAGCCTTGCGTGTGATAGCGTCCCGCGGGCATAACTTGCGTGTCGGTAAACCATCAGGACCGATTTCACTGGTCACATCGAAGTAGGAAGGGCAGATGCAGCAGCGGCCACACTTGGAGAAATCGTTAACCGCGCGAACGGCGGACAGAGGCAACACACAGTTTTCGGCGCACAACTGGCAGGCATCAACGCCAGTGGTACCCAGGCGAATATTGAGGCATTTTCCCGGATCGATCGTCCATACCCGTTCCGCTTTCGCTTTCGACGCCAGGTAGGCGGAACATCCGCCCAAGGCCAGCACCCCTACCCCGCGAGCGGTATGCGCCATCATTTCCCGCCTGTTGATTTTCCTGCTCATGGCTTTATCTCTTTACCGCCGGCGGGTGAAACATCAAGTAAATCCGGACCAAGATCCGGTTCGGCGATGAATACCTGGATAGTCAATTTCACTGTATCCACAACAAATACGCGTCCTTCACCATCGGCGGCGACATCCATATTTTTACAATTGGGATCGAAACCACTCCATTCGATCAAGCCGAGAAACTCGCCCTTCGTGTTGAATACTTTTATTCCCGGTGGTGCCTTGGCAGCCAGAAAAATCCGCCCGTCGCCGGAAAGTGCTATATTCGTCGGGTTACAACAGCCGGTAAAGTCCTCCGGGTTGCGATTCCCGAACCTTCCGAACCGGCCTGCGCGTTTGCCGTCCATGGTGAATTTCTCCACCCTGTGTCGAGCGGAATTGATTGCATATATGATCCCCTCGCCATCAACGACAAAATCGAGATGCCCATTTGGAAGCATAAACCCCCTGGTATTATTGTCTTTTCCTATATCGTTCAGCCACTTACCCTGTCGGTCATAGCGGCGGATACCCCGATCGTTAACGTCACCTACCAGTACATACTCCTTGTAAAACCCTATAGAGGTAACCAGATTCAACCGCTTGGGATCTTCCCATACACCGATCCGGCGTCCGTTCTTATCGAACTGTTCGATCTGATCGGCCTGGCCTACCCAGACAGTTCCACCGTCATCAACCGCCACGCTGAAGCCCGGTTTACCAGTCCCCCATCTTCTGAGCAGCTTACCGCTCACGTCAAAAACCTTTACTTCCTTATCGCCGACCGCGTAGAGTTCTCCAGAGCCATCGACAGTAATGGAAAACAACCGCTCCCTGAACTGGTTCTCACCTATTCCCTTACCGCTGATGGATCGCAGATGCTCGTAGAATACTTTCTGGCTTTTTTCGATTGGTGAAACCGGCGATCCCATGACAGATTCCTTCAAACTGTTTATTTCTTCGCCGAAGCAGCCGCATTGGGGTCAGCAACTTCAAGGCACACCAGCCGGGTCATATCCCTGATCAGGAGTTTTCCGTCAGACAGTGCCATTGGAGCCCATACATCGTGCCCGGAAAGAATCTGGGCACTGGCCAACTCCTTATATTCTGTAGTGTTCGCCTCGACCAGGCGCAGCATTCCGGTTTTACCTTCGAGAATAAAGAACATACCGTCGGCCAGTATATAACTGCCCAGCCCGAACGCCGCTTTGCCTTTACTGTCCCAAACCTCTTTCCCCTTGAGGTTGAGACAGGTAAACAAACCTCTCTTCTTTTTCCCAACACCGAAAATATGGTCGTTGTAGAAGATCGGGGTGTGCGTTTCGGAATTCCAGTCGCTAGCGGCCAGTGAAAACAGTTTTTCCGCCTTAAATGTGTCGCCTTCCCGCTTAACCTGGATCATCACCGTTTCTGTTTCGTAGCAATTGGTATAAAACAATCGCCCTTGCCCGCAGTAAAGCGGAGAGTTAGCAACAGCTATATTAAACTTCCAGGGGAAGGACCAGAGCAATCGGCCGTCGTCAGCCGCCACAGCCAAAGGCCCCTGCAAAGTCGTATAAAGATACTGTTTCACGCCGCCAATTTCGGCAACCATGATCGAGGCATGAGACAAAGGCCTCTGCTCTGCATTTGGGGTTGCCCATATAATCTCTCCCGTAGCCTTATTCAAAGCCACTATCAACGAAGTCCCACCGAGAGCAACAACAACGCGATCCTCCTCCATCAGCGGGCACTGCCCGTTGTACCAGGCGGGTATTGTCGACTTGTATTCCCTGACGAAATTCTTCTGCCAGAGCTCCTTGCCGGTGGCCGCGTCCAGGCAATGAAGTACGCACTTGGGATCGAGCGAAATCACGTACTTGCCGTCAACCGCGGGTACGCTGCGGGTAATACCATGGTTGGGGCGAATGTTTTTTTTCTCAATAAACCGCCAAAGCTCCTTACCGTCCTTAAGGTCGTGACAGCGAACCATCCACTGTTTCGCATTGCGGTCGTAATCGTTGAGATAGACACGACCGTCAAAGACGGCCGGTGCCGCGTATCCCTGGCACATGGGAGTTTCCCATAATACCCTGGGCCCTTCCGAAGGCCAGCTGCGCAGCAATCCCGTTTCCCTGGAAATCGCATCGCGATCAGGACCGCGAAACTGGGGCCAATTGTCGCCATAGGCAACCGCCGAAAAAAGGAACAATACTAGGGCAAATCGCAATCGTAACACCGGGACATCCTCTCTACTTGCTTTCTAACTCAAGCGGCAGACCCGCTCCCCGATCAGCCGAAATGATACCACGTCTGCACCGCTTGTTCCAATTGAGCGGGCCCGGCAAGCCCTCAGGACTCGCCGGGCCCGCTATATGCCTTTCCATCCGATCGAATAGTTACACTGCTGAAATATAGCCCCTCTATGGAGCGAAATCGTCAGTCTTCGTGAAACCTTCAGGAACCTCCAGCTTGAACTTGTTCGGATCGCATTTTCTTTTGACCACCAGGTTGCTCAGTTCCAGTTCGGTCGTACCTTCTTCACCCTGGCGGTTCAAATATACTTTTACTATCCGGCGAGGCAGATAGTCCTTTTGTGAGATGTGAATAATCGTCTCCGTGACCTGTGAATCCGTCATTTTGACTTTAACCTGATAACACGGTTCTTCGCCGACTTTTTCCGGATCACCGACTTGGGCCTGTGTTTGCTTCAACTCGTTTTCCAGCGGATTATCGGATACGAAGTCCTGCAAAAGAATCACTCGCGGATCTCTTTTCTTCGATCCCATTACCGCCGGATCGATATCCGCGTAGACCTTTTTAGTGGACGCATCGATCACGTAATAGGTATTTCCATCACAACCAGCGGTTATATCCACGGTTTCTTCCGACCCAATCGGAGTCACTCTGGCTTTACACTGGAAACGTTCAACCTTCAATTTTGAAGGTTCGCCCACTTTGCCCGCTCCAACGACGTCGGGAACATACGCCTTTGCCCATGAAGTTCCCTTGTAACTGGCGTCGTATTCAGCGTACTTAACCTCTTTCAAGGCGTCCGCGCACTTTTTCAGGATCTTTTTCGCCTGATCCGAACTTTCGTTTTTTTCACCCTCGGCCGGCTCCACCGCAATCACACTGGTGGTAAGACATAACCCTAAAAACAGTATTAAAAACCGCTGCATCGGAATATCTCCTTATAAGAAACTGTTCGAAATCACCCGCACGCTAACTCGCCGCCCGTTTAACCGAGATCCAGAGCCATGATATGCTTGCGATCCCGCACGTACAGAGTTTTCCCTACCAGGGTTGGAGCCGCCCAGGAATACTTCTCTCCTACCGTGCACCTGGAGAGCCAATCGAGCCCCTTTTCCGTAACCCTGGCCAACCCAAGCTGACCGTTTTCATCGAGGATAATCAGCTTGTCATCGCCATACAGGCAGGTGGACTTGGAAAAACCACGTTCGATCCACACCCGCTTGCCGCTATCAGCCTTTAGCGCGACCAGGAATGATGGATCATCACCGCTGGAGCCGACGATCAGGTCATCAACCTTCACCGCGTTGGCATGTGGTATACGAAGCTTTCTGCTTGTCCATACTTCCTCCGGAGTTATCGTGCCATCCGCTTTCGACAGCCTGATCATCCTGCTGTCTTCACCGCTGGAATAGAAAACCTCACCGTTTCCCAGCCAGAGCGGCATGGAGATTCCACCAACACCTTTCATCTCGTACTTCCAGGTCGACTCTCCTGTTTCCGGATTGACCGCACCGATTGCTCCGGACATCAGGAAAACCAACTGATCCTCCCCGTCGTATTCAACCAGCATGGGTGAACTGTATCCGACCGAGTAATCCTGACTTTTCCATACCTCCTTACCCGTTTTCTGATCGAATGCCACCAGTGATTGGTTTTTACGTAAGTCGGTTTCATCCTTGATCTCCTCACCCCTTGCCGCCCGGTGACTCTCCCGCTCCCGGCCGACCGGAATAATCACCAGATTCTCGTAGGCGATCGGGCTACAACCGTAGCCAAAACGCGGAACGGGAACCTCATACTCTTTCACCAGATCGTGCTGCCAAACCAGCTTACCCGTCTCCTTTTCCAGGCAGGTGAACATCATGTTCGTACCTGCGGAATATACGTAATCGCCGACAACCAGCGGGGAGGAGTGAGGACCGGGTCCGAACTGTTTCTGCGTATCCGTAAATGGTGATGGATTCTTGAATTCCCAAAGAGTCTCGCCGGTCTTCGCGTCCAGGGACACGGTAAACTCCTCGTCGCCCTTGCGGTACATGGTATAGAGAGAGCTGCCGTCGACAATTACAGTGGAATACCCATCGCCAAGCTCCCGGTACCACAGTTTTTCAGGACCACTTTCCGGCCAACTGTCAGCCAACCCTTCGGTTTCGACCATGAAGTTACGATTCGGTCCACCCCACTGAGACCATTGTCTCTTTTCCGGAGCGGTACAGCCCGACACTATCATAACAAATACAGCAATACACCCGCTTGCTCCGATGCTTCTGAGCATCTCCATATCACCGTCTCCTTGAAGTTTGCCAATTGCCTAAACACAGCCGCCATTGCACCGCGGCATTTATTGCTTATTCGCTTACCGCCGAATCTTTCTGCACAGTCTCGCCCGAAAGGCAGTAAACAACTCCATCCTCCCCGCTGATAACCAGACAGCCCTGAGCCACTGCCGGCGAGGATAATACGGAAGAACCAACAGCGAATCGCCAGATCTCCTTGCCGTCATCCAGGTTTATTTCATACAGATTGCCGTCAGAGGAGCCAACGAAAACCCTCTTCCCGGCAACCACCGCCGATGTTTCCACCCGCTTTTTCGTCTTGAAAGACCAGATAACCTTACCTGTGGCGGCAGCGAAGCAGTATACGTGTTTATCCCGTCCCCCGACTATCACCTTCTCTGGAGTCACCGCAGCGGAAGCCAGAAACGGCTCCGGTCTCTTTTCGTTTTCAAACCGCCAGAGGACTTCTCCTTTCTGCCAATCGACGGCCAACACCTGGCTGCCGTAGGTTCCGATATAGGCCAAGCTCCCACGAACGGCCGCCGAGGTTCCCGACGGCGAGCCGAGTTTCACTTTTCGCACAAGTCTGCCACTGGCGAAACTCACCACGTGCAGGTATTCGTCACACCCCACCACCAGCACATTTTCGCCGGCAATCGCTGGAGAACCGTGCACTCGCTCACCGGTTTTATACTTCCAGACAAGCGAACCATCCGCCAGGGACAGACAATACAGGTAACCATCATAGGAACCGACCAGCACCCGCCCGTCGCGGCAGTTGGCTGACGAAATCACCTGGGATCCGGTTTCAAAGGACCACTTGCTTTTCCCATTACTTGCATCAACTCCGTGAATAACGCCGTCCTCATCGCCGAATATAACCAGACCGCAGGTAACCAGCGGAGACGATTGGATTATACCTCCCGCTTTGAAAACCCATTTTTCCTTACCGTCCGCCAGGTTGATCGCATGGAGTTTTTCATCGTCACTGCCGACGAAAACCGTCCCATCGAGAATCGCCGCAGTAGAGGAAACACAATCAGCCGTTTCGTACTTCCACCGCAACTTCAATTTAGCAGGCAGGTGATTATCGGTTGCTCCGGTCAGCCCCATATCCCCCCGATAGCCGGGCCACGATTCTGTGCCTTGCGAGCGACTTTCAGCTTCCGCAACTTCGGTAAATACCAATCCGCAGATCACCAGCAAAATCGTTGCGAAAACCGCTCCGAATATCGTTCTTCTCTGCCCGCTCATTAACGCCGGTCACTTTTTTGAAATAGCCAGAATGTTGCGTCTGGTGGCCACGAACAACTTTCCGTTCGCCGCGACCACTCCCGAATACACCGCGTTACCAACGTCGCTGGTACCCAGTTCTTTGAGCTCCTTGCCCTGAGCCAGTACTATCACCTCGCCATCCTCTGTTCCCAGGTAAACCTTGCCGTCAGCAACTAACGGTGAACCCCAAACCGGGGCGAACATATCGTGCTTCCAATAACGCTTGCCATTCTTGACATCGAAACAATAGAAATACCCGCTCAGATCGGAGGCATAAAGCAAACCATCGGCAATAGCCACTGTGGATAGAGTTCGGTGAAACTCCTCACCGCCAACGTGCCAGATTTTGCCCGTGTTGGTTATGTCTCCGCTTTTTGTTGCGTCTATTGCGTACAGGTGCCCGTCCCCTTCGCCATGATCGGGGTCCTGCCCCATACCGACAAAAACCTTATTATCGAAAACAACCGGTGTGGCAATGACACTGTTCTTCGTTCCCCGGCCACCCATTACCCACTTGGTCCCTTTAGGATTGAGATTGAATTTCCAGATAATCTCGCCGGTCTTCGGTTCATAGGCATAACACCAACCGTCACCACCGGCGAATATTAACTGCGGCTTCCCGTTAATCATTCCGACGGCCGGAGAGGACCATTGTCCGTGCATTACGTTTTTTCCGGGATCGTTTCTGGTCCACAAGACCTTACCCGTAGCCATTTCCACGGCAACCAGGTCCGGCGCATTTGGAGAAGGCAATTTCTCATGCCCCTCGTCAACACCTTTCGAGGTGCAGACGTACACAATGCCATCATGGGCAACAGGAGAACAGTTGGCCAGGTTATGAGGAAATACCTTAAGATCCCCGATCATGTCCAGAATCCAGATGAAATCCGCATCCTGTTTACCCTTGTATTTTTCGCTGGTAAAAGGGCCATCGTTATTGCCGTCGGTAAAGCCCTTCACGTCGGCACAGACCAGTTCGCAGCGATTGCTCACGTAGTACAGCCTGTCTCCGGCAACCAGAGGGGCCGACGCTATGCCCTGCTCCGGCCAATCCTGGGTGCCGCTTGGCAATTTGTCGTGAGTCGCCTGCCACAGGAATTTACCGGTTTTTTCATCCAGGCAGACGAGCACACCTTTGTCACCCTTGATCTCCGGACAAAGGTTCCCCGCGTTGTTGGTTCCCACATAGACCTGACCACCGGCCACCACCGGCGTTCCGTAGGTGTATGAGCCCAACTTGGACACCCACTTGATATTTTCCTTATTCTCTACATCCCACTCGGCAGGCAGATTCTTTTCCGCGGAAACCATATTCCGATCAGCGGAACCGCCCCACATAGGCCAATCACCGGCCGACGCCGCCGAGCTGAATATGCAACCGGCTACACAAAAAGTTGTAACGAATCCCGCCACCTTTTTCATAATTCATCGCTCCCATGCAATCACCAGGCCGAAACGCCGGCCTGGTCGGCGCATATACCGCCACTCTACCCTACGGACCAGCCTGCCAGGAAACAAGACCGGCCGCTACACCTGACATATTCTTACAACCAAACGCCCGCTATTCACTCCCGATTGCGAGTCCGCCCCTGATTTCAACTATTGTCCTACACATGTACTCCACCAGCCATTATCCTTTACCTGATGCAGAGTCGAAACTGGATTCCGGATCTAGCTCCGGAAATCCTTGTGTCAGCTAGAGAATCGGTAAGGTGAACTTCCATGTCAGCGAACCTGAAAGTCAGGAATATTGAAAAACGATACCCCACACGATCGGGCGAGCTTATTGTTTTAAGAGACATTTCTCTGGCCGTTGAACAAGGAGACTCAGTGGCCATCATGGGGCCATCTGGATCAGGAAAAAGTACCCTGCTCAACATCCTGGGAACACTGGAACCACCAACAACCGGTACAGTATCCATAAATGATTGCGACCCATTCGAGTTTCCCGACCGGGAGTTGGCCCGTTTTCGAAACCAGCAGATCGGATTTGTGTTTCAGGAACACCACCTGTTGCCCCAATGCTCGGTGTTGGAAAACGTCCTTCTGCCTACATTAGCGATACCTGGACCATCTGGTTCGCTGGAGCGTGCCCATGCACTAATCAAGAAAGTGGGGTTGGCCGATCGAAGCGATCACCTGCCCTCGGAATTATCCGGCGGAGAGAAACTTCGCGTAGCTATCGCCCGGGCATTGATTAACGAACCGGCCTTGATTCTCGCCGACGAACCCACCGGCAATCTTGATCGTGTTACGGGAGACAAGATCACCGATCTTCTTTTCCAACTGCAATACGATCAGAACGTGACCTTGCTAATTGTGACTCACAGTGCGAATCTGGCCAAACGGGCCTTCCGCACATATGAAATGAACGACGGATTTCTCAGTCTGCAGCAAGGAGCGGATTCGTGAAACTCAGAACCGTTATCACACGGAGTTTGAGATATCACTGGCGATCGCATATTGCGGTCGTCCTGGGGACAGTAGTGGCAACGGCCACCATAACCGGTGCGCTGCTGGTTGGCGACTCCATGCGCGGCAGTCTCCTGGATCACGCCCTGGATAGAATCGGACTTGTCGATCATGCTCTTTTATCGCAATGTTTTTTTCCGCAATCACTGGCGGAGCGACTTGGTAAAAACGAAACGCTGACGATTTGCCCGATTATCCTTACTGACGGCGGTGTCTCCCATGCAGCTAACAGAACACGAGCCAACAATATAACAGTGATTGGCGCTGACCAGCGGTTCTGGAAATTGAATAACACACCATGCTGCCCGATAGACATTTCCGGAAGATCCGTCGCCATTAACCAGCCTTTGGCGAAGCAACTGCAGGCTAAAATCGGTGACGACCTCTTGATTCGGATCGGTAAATACCAGGATATTCCGTCGGAAACACTTTTGGGTCGGCGGGACGACACGACAACCACCGTCCGCCTGACTGTCGCTGCAATCGTACCACCAACAGGCCTGGGGAGTTTCAGCCCTCACCCCGACCAGCAGCAGCCATTGAATGTCTGGATACCGTTGAACACTCTGCAACGGGCAATGCACAAGGAAAAAAGAATCAACTCGATTCTCGTTTCCGGTGGCGAGTCTGAGCGCCTGGCTGAACTGTTAACCAAAACCACAACTATTAATGACTTCGGCTTAAGCCTTCGATTAGACGAAAAACTCCACTGTACTATTTTGGAATCCGAAAGCTTTTTATTGACTCCGCAGACCGAGCAGGCCGCTCTTGATGTCGCCGGGGAACTCGGCTTACGAGCTGATTCTGTTTTAACCTATCTGGCCAACAGTATAGAAACAGCACCGGATAACAGCATTGCCTATTCCACCATCACTGCGATCGGTGCGAATACGCCTTTGACTCTGGTTTCAGGAGAAAAAACCCCTGAACTAAATTCAGGTGAAATACTACTGAATCAGTGGGCGGCGGATGAACTGAACGCCCAACCCGGACAGCGTATTTCACTCTCTTATTACGTGACCGGCAAAACAGGAGAGCTGGAGACGAAGCAAACGGCTTTCACGCTTCGTGGTATCGTTCGCATGGACAATTCAAGTACAGATCGAGGCTTTGCTCCGCCCTATCCGGGAATAACCGATGCGGAAAACCTCGCCGACTGGGATCCGCCTTTCCCGGTGAACTTCAAGAAACTGCTCGACCGGGATGAGGAATACTGGGACAAGTATAAAACCGCCCCTAAAGCTTTTTTATCCATCGAACAAGGCAGACAGTTATGGTCGGAAAACAGCAGCCGCTTTGGCCAAGCAACATCAGTCCGAATCCAGGTTCCTCCTGCATCCGACCTCAATGAAACGGCTGTCAAGCTTAAAACTCAATTACTTAACCACCTGCACGCAAGCGATTTCGGTTTAACTTTTGACCCGTTACGTGAGCGGATAACGGTCGCCAGCAGGGGAAGCACCGACTTCGGCATGCTCTTTATCGGCTTTAGTTTTTTCCTTATCGCTTCCGCACTCATTCTCGTAGCGCTTTTATTCCGCCTGCATGCAGAGCAAAGGGCAACCGAGCTTGGCACATTGGCCGCTATTGGCTTTACCAGGAAGACAATCAGTAGACTTCTTACTGCAGAAGGTTTCATCCTAACCGTAGCAGGCTGCGTTATCGGCCTGCTCGCCGCAGCAGGCTATGCCTGGCTGATGCTCGCCGGTTTGAAAACTTTCTGGGCGGACGCAGCAAACGCACCCTTTCTTACCGTTCACGTTTACCCAATAAGCGTACTGACCGGATTGCTCGTAAGCCTGCTGACCGCGACCGGATCAATAACCTGGTCGATCCATAGCCTGACCGCATTATCTCCCCGGGCTCTTCTGGCCGGGAAAACAGGCGAAGCATCATCATCAAAACAGACCAAAGGCAGGATAACCAGGATAGTAACAGTCACCGCGTGTATCGCGGCGATTATCCTTATGATATCAACCGGTTCGTCGGAAGCGTTAAAATCGGCTATTGGATTTTTCTCAAGTGGAACAGCGTTTTTGATTGCCGCGATCTGCCTGCTCAAACTGCAACTCGAGAGAAAAAACCGAAAGCCGATCACCAGCAGCGGAAACTGGGCTATAACCAGGTTGGGAATACGCAATGCGTCACGACAACCACTGAAAAGCCTGCTCACCGCCGGATTGATCGCGTCGGCCACCTTTATCATAATCGCCATCCAGTCAATGCACCTGGAATTGAATACCGACACCAGGAGCATTGAAACACCAACCGGAGGCTTTGAACTACTGGCAGAATCGTCCACGCCTCTTCCCTATGATCTGGGCAGCACTAACGGCCAGAGCGAGCTTTCCGTTTCGATTCCCGGTACGGATATTTATTCTTTCCGCTTCAGACCGGGCGAAAAATCGAGTTGCCGAAACCTTTACACACCCGGAAAGCCACGAATAATCGGCGCCCCGGCAAGCATGATTGAGCGAGGAGGGTTCCTTTTCTCTGCGGTTTCAGGAAATACCGACAAGCGTAAAACCAACCCCTGGCTGTTACTCAATGAAACGTTTTCCGATGGGTCCATACCGGCTATCGCCGACGAAAGTGTCATACTCTGGCAATACCACCTCGGTATAGGCAAGGATCTTATCATAACCAACGCCAACGGAGATGAAGTTCGGCTGCGATTCGTGGCTTCACTGGCGGGCAGTTCACTCGCCGACGAAATCATCATTTCCGAAACAAACTTTCTGAGACTATTACCCTCCACTACCGGTTACGGATTTTTCCTTATAGACACCACAGAGGAATCCACAACCGCAGTGACTACGGCACTCGAAGAGCAACTGGAGGATTACGCCCTGGACGTTACCGGTACAGTCGAACGACTTTCGACTTATCTGGCCATGCAGAACACATATCTTTCGACTTTTCAAACCCTGGGCGGACTAGGTCTTCTGTTGGGCACGTTCGGGCTGGCAGTCGTGTTATTACGCAACACGTGGCTCAGAAGAAGCGAGCTGGCTTTACTCCGCAGTTTAGGGTTTTCTCTACCTCGCCTGGGTTACATGATACTTGTGGAGAACGCAGCTTTGGTCGTCGCCGGACTGCTTGCGGGAAGTATTCCCGCTTTGGTGGCTATCGCTCCACACATATTAACCCGCTCTGGCGAAATTCCCTGGATGACTCTCCTACTTACTCTTACCGGGGTTTTGCTCATCGGTCTCGGCACCGGAGCGGTGGCTGTCGTATCAACCCTGAGAGCACCAATGATACCGGCCTTGCGCAGTGAATAGAAAATCGTTGATCAACTCGGCAAGCGTACAAATGCATTCCGTCGGGTCGATGACCCGACCTACTTAATTTAAGCTATCTCGGTTTTTCTAGTTTGGGAATTACAGCCTGGTGGCAGAGGGAGTGATGCAAAACAGTTCATCAAGCGGCTTTACCGTTGCTTACCGCTCTCAGGCGAGTTTCCCTATTGATCAGCTTAGCTTCCCGAGCAGCCAACTCCCGATGGCGAGTTTCAAGCTGGCGGGCGATATCGGTTACGGTTTTAAGATTTTCCTTAAGATCGATTTCTTTTTTACGGAGAGCGACTTCGCGCTCGTCCAGCTCCGATTTCAATCTAGCCAGTTCCTCTGCTTGAGTTTTTGCCTGGCGATGGTTTTCAACCGAGGCAACCTCCTGCCGGCGAATAGTATCCCGCTCCTGATCGAGTTTATCCCTATCATCGCTGATCTGGTTGCGCATCGCGTTCATGGCCGTCCGGGCCATTTCGATTCGCGATTCCTGTTCGGCAAGCTTCTTTTCGGTCGCCGCCTGTTTTTTCGCCTGGGCCCGCAACTGCCTTTCGACTTCTCGCAGTTGAGCTTCTCGCGGAGCTATTTCCGTTTCTCGCTGGCGAATACGCATATCCGCAGCTTTCAACTGCTGAGCTATTTCGGCAATCCGTGCACCGCGGTTTTTATTATCCAATGCCGCCTGCTGAGCCGCTTTTTGCTCTGAAGCCAGCACCTTTTCTCTCGCTTCGATCGCCGCGAGGTAGTCGCCCAGTCTACTCTCTCTCTTTTCCAGGTCTTGGTTTTTCTCTGCCAGTTCAGATTTTTGGCTGGTCAATGCTGACCACTCGCTGTTGAGAATCGTCTGCTTGCTTTCAAGTTCAACTGTTCGGCTTTTGAGATTTTCCTCTCCGGCGATAAGCGTCTTTTGCCGATGAGCAAAATCCTCTTCATCCTTACTCAATGCCGCAAATCGAGCATTCAGTTCTGACTCTTTTTTCTCAAGCTCAGCAGCCTTGGCAGTGAGAAGCCTGCTTTCGCAATCCAGGGATCTGGTTCTTTCGTCGTTTTCCGTAACTGTTTTTTCAAGTGCCTGCCGGGTAGAGGCTATCTCGTTGCGAGCTGCTTCCAGTTGTTCCTGTTGGGATCTGCACTGTAAATCCAGATCATCCAGGAATAGCGATCGATCATCCAGGTCAATCTGGATTTTTTCCAACTCGCGTGCCCGGTCGTCCAGTTTGGCCTGCAGGATCTCCTGCCGCCTGGCGCGACTGGCAATCTGCTGTTCCACCTGGATCGCATCGAGATCAGATAGAGATGACTCCTGAATGCTGTCTGGCAACGCCGGACCTCCTGTCCTGTTTGCTGAACCAACGATACTTCTTTGCTATTGGGGCGTCAGACCACCTCCCTGTGGTCGTTATGCCGCAATCCGTTTCCGCCGCGAACGCCCCAACTGTACTTCTATTATCGGCGGCTGGCTTTTTTTTCCGAAGCCATTCACCCCGCCGGCATCGTCGGCCGTAACTATTTATTTTTCAAGCAGTTACAACTCCTCAAAACCAGGATCAATACGTCGCCATTCAACCCGGCTTGAATCATCAACAAACCTTCGACAGATGAAAACTGAAAGCCACCACTACTGTCACCCACGTCAGGATCATTTGAAAATGGTTGGAAGCACAACGATTTGAATAGTTGGCGAAAACACTAATCGATAGAAAAACATCAATGCGGTGAAACGATGGGTATCAGAATCCAGACCGACGCACCTCCTTCGGGCCTGTTCTCTCCCCCCAGGCTGCCGCCGTGCGCGGTTGCAACCCGGTTGGTTACGATCAATCCCAATCCGGTGGAGTCAGGACGCCTGGGCCTTTTAACCGTTTCGGTAAAGACAACCTGGCCGTTCTCCTCAGCCAATCCCGGACCATCGTCTTTAACTTCAAATTTAAGGTATTTACCAACCGCGCTGACTACGATCTCAACCCGTTTTTCGCCGTACTGCACAGCGTTGCGCAACATGTTTTCAAGTGCCCGCATCAGTCGCCGACCGTCCGCCCGGATCGTAGGTAAGGACGGCTCTATTGTTGTAGTCAGTTCGATTCCCAGCGAGTCGGCCATTGGAGCCAACCCCCGAACAGTCTGACGCACCAGCTCACCAGGCGGCACCGGTTCGAGATTTAGTTCCTCACTGGCGTCCAGACGCGCGAGTTCGAAAAGATCATCGACGAGTGTCTGTAAACGATGCCCATCCTGAAGAGCTACGTTTATCGCATTGGTAACACTGTCTTTTTCGCTTGAGTTTTCCGACCTGGCCAGCGTCTCTTTCGCCCGATTCAGGCAAACGGATAAGGCCGTAAGCGGTGTTCGTAAATCGTGTGAAACCTGGGCAATCCACTCTCTGCGCTGACGATCACGTTCTTTCAACTGGATCACCAGGTCTTCTATTCGTCCGCGCATCGTGTTAAGAGCAACCGCCAATCGGGCAATTTCATCATCCCCGGTAACATCGAACGGACCGGGCAGGTCAATGGTCTCCACCTGCTGATTCAGCGGAGCGGACGCGTCCGCCGCCAAGGTGGAAAGACGGCGGGTAACGATGCTGACCAATAGTAGCGATGCAAGTGTGGCAATCACGCCGGAAGCTATAAACCGGTAGAACAAATCCGTGGATACCCGTTGCTCCCCAAGCGGAGTAGCTTCGGAAAACCAGGCCAGTACAAACGTACCGATATGGCGTCCTGATCGTGCTATCTGAGTGGCCGACGTGGTTACCGAGGTTCGGTTTTCACCTATAAAAACATTGCAGTCCTGCGTGGAACCACACAACGGCCAATCCTGCCCCACGTCAACGTACTTGGAAGCCAAATCACTGGCGATGAGAATCGTATCCCTTGAATCCAGCCACACATAAGCTTCACCAGGCCCGAGAAAATTCTCTATTACCTCCCGAGCTTCATCGGTAGGAACCGAACGGCCGAACTCATCCACCGTCAGATTGCTGAGAAGATAGTTGGCAAAAGGAGCGGACGCTGCCCGCGTAGGCTGCTCGAGTTCTTCAAGGTTCGCTCGATAGCTCTCGATTATCAACCGGGACGCCAGAAACTGGATGGAAAACATGGCTAACCCAAGTCCTAAGGCCAGCTTGACACTGATCCGACGATACCATTTAACGGTTGTCGCCGTTCGGATGTGTTTTCCCGATGCGGGTAAGTTAGTCGCCTTCTGAGCCACGGTGTTATTCCGGGTTACTTCCAGTCAGCTTAATCCCAATACGTTTTTACTCATCCTGGAATCGATAGCCGACTCCCCAGACCGTTTCGACGAATCGAGGATCAGCCGGATCCTCTTCTATCTTGCTCCGCAATCTCGCTATGTGTAAATCAACGGTTCTAGCATCGCCGTCAAAGGATTCTCCCCATACCCGTTCAATCAACTGGTCCCGGGTCCAGGCTCTTCCCGCATTGTTCATGAGGAACAACAGCAGATCGAATTCCCTCGGCTTAAGGTCCAACCGTTTGTCACCATAGCCAACAGTTCGGGCCTGTGAGTCAATCCAAAGATCGCGACAGCGTATGACATTCGAACTTTTAGGCTCACCACTCCGGCGAAGCACACCCCGGATTCTTGCCACCAGTTCCGGCATATGGAAGGGTTTTATAATATAATCATCAGCACCGACATCTAAACCGCGCACTCGTTGTTCCGGCGCGTCCCGGGCGGTTAAAATAATAATGGGAACGTTGTTATCCGAATGTCGCAGAGCGCGGCAAAGATCCAGACCATCACCATCGGGTAAACCAAGATCAAGAAGAATCAGATCGTAAGACCTTCTCGGTTTCGGACTGCCACCCTGCTGCTCGTTGCCGGACATCGGCGTCTCAGAACCCGGCTGCGGGGTTATCTGCACTCCCACGGCCAACTGTGCCTCTCGGAGTGTAGCACTAACTTCCACCTGGAAACCGGCCGCCTTAAGCGCGTCAACAACTTCAAGCCGGATACGATCATCGTCTTCGACGAGCAAAATCGTTTTGGAATCGTATTCGTTCCTCATCGGTTTTCCATCTCTCCTTGAAACACCGCCAATAACGGTCTATTGCACGGAACATGTTGCCTGATCAAGGCTTGCGCCTCGTCACGTAGCATACCTTGCCAGAGCTTAACATGCCATATCCGCTTTAGAAAGTATCACGAAACCCCATCTGGACACATTGAGGATATAAAAGCACACAAATCAGAAGCATCGACCACTTCCCCCGCCTGATCGTTTAGAATCGACGTTTCAAGTGGTTTTGTGTAGCCGAAACGGGACTGTGTACAAACAGATTCAACAATTTATTGGAAGCCGCCAGAGTTCGAGTAGGAGGTCGAACAGCTATGAAGAGGATATTTTTATTCGCGGTCGTAATTTGCTTGGGGTGGTTCGGACCGGTAACTGCTTCCTCGGCCGACAACGAACCTGTCGGACAACTCCTGCTGAGATCCGGTATTGTCGAGACTACTCCCCAATCCAACGTACTGGCAGCCAAGAACGTAAGCGAGAAATTCTCCGCCGATCAACGATATATTTTACAGACCGACGGGCCGCTGAAACAAGACGATTTCCTGGCATTGGTAAAAACCGGTGTGGAGTTACTGGCTTACATGCCGGAAAACGCATACCTGGTCGACTTAAGTAAGGCCGACAGGAATTCGCTCTCCAATTCAGGAATCGCCCACTGGGTGGGAAAGTATGAAACCAACTGGAAAATAGACCCCGCCATAGGCAACCGGCTGGGGCCTTTTCAAAGCGAATATCGAAAGGATCTCGAGAATCAGGGTCTACTCAAAGCAGTCGTATACACTTTTCCCAATGCCAGCCTCGGCACAGTTGAAACCGAATTGACAGATCTCGGGGCCACGATCATCGGCGACCATATGTCCGGTGAATTCGGGGCTATCGATTTGATTATCTCAAAATCAAACGTTGAACAACTGGCTGAAATCTCATCAGTAATGTTCATCGAAGAGGCTCCCGAAATCACCTTCCGAAACAGTACAAACAGGTGGATCGTTCAAAGCAACATGCTCGACTCCACGCCGCTCTACGACAACGGCTTGACCGGCACCGGGCAGATCGTGGGAATCATGGACGGCGAGGTCAACAAGGACCATTGTGCGGTTTCCGATACAAATCCAATCGGAGCCACACACAGAAAAATCGAAGCTTACAACACGTCCTTTGGCTACAACTCTCACGGGACACACGTAGCCGGAACGGTCGTCGGAGACGGCGGCGCCTGGGATGACAATCGCGGTGTAGCCTACGATGGCCGACTGGTATACAACGATTCGCCCTCCTATCCATACGGTGAAACCGATATGGTTGATCATTTGACCCTCCACCACAACCAGGGAGCTCGCGTACACACCAACAGTTGGGGAGATGATTACACCACCGATTATAACGGTTTAGCCCGGGCAATTGACGTATTCAGCCATGACTACGAAGAAAGCCTGGTGCTGTTTGCCGTCACCAACGGCAGCTACCTGAAGAATCCGGAGAACGCCAAGAACGTGCTGGCCGTAGGCGCATCCGAAGATACGCCAAGCCAGGATTACCACTGCTCAGGTGGTATGGGACCAACGGCGGACGGTAGAAGAAAACCGGAGATATTCGCTCCAGGTTGCAGTACGCACTCGGCCACCGGCAGCGGCGTCAGTTGCAGTACCACAACCATGACCGGAACCTCAATGGCCTGCCCGGCGGTGGCTGGTACAGCCATGCTGGTTCGACAGTATTTCACTGACGGCTACTATCCCACAGGAGCACCGGTTTATGCCAATCGGTTCACACCCAGTGGCGCACTGGTAAAAGCTACTCTGTTAAACAGCGCCGTGGATATGACTGGTATTAGCGGATACCCCAGCAACCAGGAAGGATGGGGACGGGTTCTGGCTGATAATGCTTTGTTTTTCCCTGGCGACCAGCGGACAATGATAGTATCCGACACCCGTAACGCCAACGGATTGAATACCAATGACGAAATAATTCACGATTTCACAGTGACAGGCAGCGATGAACAACTGCGGGTTACCATGGTATTCACCGACGTTCCCGGCGTGGTGTCGGCCTCTGATCCGGTGGTTAATAACCTGGACCTGGAAGTTGTCGCTCCTGATGGCACTACCGTGTACAAGGGAAATGTTTTCTCCGGCGGAGAGTCAACCACCGGCGGTAGCGCGGACGCAAAGAACAACGTCGAACAGGTTCACATCTCAGATCCAACTGCCGGCGCTTACAGTGCAAAAATAAAGGGTACGGCCGTCAACAGCGGAAACCAGGGATACGCTCTGGTAATTACCGGACAGGTGAGTATTGGACCGGCACCACCGGAGACCGAGGATATGGAAATCTCCACACCGACAAACATGGGTATGGGAATAACACTCGCCGGCAGTGACATCGACGACGATCCGCTCGACTTCATCATCATGACCCTTCCCAGCCACGGAGTACTGAACGATCCCGAAGCTGGAATCATCAACACGGTACCCTACGTAGTTGCCGCCAAGGGAAATGTCGTCAACTACACCCCGAATACTGGATATGCCGGAAACGACGGATTCGTATTCAAAGCCAACGACGGCGGCACACCTCCGGATGGTGGAGATTCCAACACGTCCTATGTCCATATCACAGTTGTCGCTACCTCGCCGGTAATCGTAACTGACTCGCTACCTGTCGGTAAACTTGGTGAGGAATATTCACAAGTGCAATTCGCTGCAGTTGGCGGACAACCGGAACTGGTATGGAGCGTTATCGCTGACGGTGAATATGCCGAAACCTCAGACGGTGTTAATGGATACGCAGCCGTTGGAGCTGCACAGGGGCGAACCGGAGACACCGGTTTCGTATTCTATAATCTCCCGTTCAGCTTCCCGTTTTACGGAAGCGAATACAACCTGATAAGAATTAGGTATGATGGTTTTATAGATTTCGGCACATTTAGTGGTTTGCCGTATGTAAACGGCATTGAAAACCTGCGGGCAAATCGCATTATCGCCCCTCTTTGGGATGACCTGATCCTCGGTTCCGAAAAGGACATCTATATCGACAGCTCAACCGCAGGCGAGGTCACTGTTCGATGGGCAGTCTCTACGCATCCCGCAGGTGACAACGTGGAATTTTCAGTAACTCTGCGAAACAGCGGAGTAATTAAATTCCACTACGGCCCCGGAAATAATCCGGTCAATGCCACTATCGGTGTTTCCAGTGGTGACGGCACCAACTATACAGTGTCGATGTATAGTGGCGCTTCATCATTGAACGAAGTGGACTCCGTAACTATCGCCCCGCCGGATCTATTACCAACCGGCCTGGTTTTCAATTCCCAGGGGCTCTTGAGTGGAACCCCCACTGAAGCGGGCTGGTTCGAACCAGCGTACAAGGTTACCGACGATTTAGGTCGGGTAGATCTGCAGATGGTTCCATTGTTCATAGCCGATACTTACAGTGCGGACTTTGATCTGGACGGAGATGTTGATCTGTTTGACTTCGGGCAACTGCAGGCCTGCTGGGACGAAGTGGTTTTAAGCAGCCACTGCGCTACGGCCGATTTGAACGACGACGGGGTTCTGGACCTTGCGGATTTTGGCGCGTTCGTTGAGTTAATGAGTAGTCCGAACTGATCCACAAACGCCCTTACAGCTAAAACAGGCGGATGCGGCATTGCTTATTGCCGCATCCGCCTGTTTCATTTATTCACTATAGCTTGTTTCAGATATCCGTTTATAATAAAGCCCATGTGCGAGGGTATGCATATTACCAGGCCGATGAACCTGCGACGAGAAACAACCAGACCATCATGAATGATATTTCAAACAACACGGGTTCACGAACTCATCCACGTAATAATAGTTTTTTTCAGAAACATGGAACGACTTTGGTTATTCTCTCCATGATCGCCGCATTCCTGTTGATAGTACTCTGCCGTCAGGAAATCCGCGTTCGCTGGTGGGGGTACAAACTGGCAAACTCCACCGAGGCTTCCGAACGGCTGTTTTATCTGCAACTGCTGGCTGAAAGCGGGGCAAAAGCAATACCTGTTGCCAAAAACTTGCTTGCTGAAAACGACGCCGGTTTGCGATCATTCGGCTTGGCCCTGTCGGCTTCATCACCCGGTGAACCGGCCGTTAAACTTTTGATCAAAACCTGTGACGACACCGACTGGGAAATAAGAAAAGGTGCCATAACCGCACTGGCAATGCGTAAATCCGAAAGTGGTTTACAGAAATTGCTGAAATTAACCGCTAATAAAAACCTGGAAACCGCCATGCTCGCGGTAAGTCACTTGGCGAACACTGATTCACCGGCGGCTCTGGAAAGTTTGAAAAATCTGGCACTTAACGATAAGCGGGCAGGCGTTCGCGCTCAGGCGATTGAGTCCCTGGCTTATTGGCCTGTCGACGATATTGCAGAAGCACTTATTTCGTGCCTGTCGGATCAGGAAATATACGAAGGTCTGATTGCCAGTGACCAGGAAGCTCTGGATATTCTATCCCAGGCTTCTCCCGATCTCGCCGCTGAAGTCACTCCCGAGCAGTTCTCGCCGTCACGGACAAACGGAACGCGTGCAGCCATCATCCTGCAAAAACTGATCGGCCAGAATTTCGGCTATATCGAAACCCCCACCAACGATAAATCAACCCCTGTCAAAGCCTGGAAAAACTGGTGGGAAAAACAACATCCGGGGTCATAGCGAATTTAGTCAATAGACTATTCAGGCAATACCGAAATATCCTTTTCTATAACACAAGTCGCATTTTACGCCATCTTTGACCTATCCGGAGAAACTCATCAATCAATACCTGGATAATTTTCCATACGCTAAACCATTGCCTACCCGCACTATTAAAATCCATATAATACCCCAACCAGCCTTTCTCTAACAATCAAACAAGCACCTTTGGTCTATTCCGATTAAACGCCTTTTGATTTATATTTACACTGCACGTAAACACCACATTACAGCCGCAATTACAACAGGATACTTTCAAGCGTATAGATCGCGAATACCGCGATTGAAATTCTGCTGCACCATGACACGCCACAACACGGATTATAGCCTCGAGCAAGACAAGCCGATGCGCCTGTACACTCTGCAACGAAAGCAGATGTGACCGTGAGAATTCCGCACCATATTCATATGGTTTGTATTTATAAGAGCCTCTCCAAAAAGCACATCGTGCGGAAACGGGCAAGTAAGAGTAAAAGCAGAAGGATGGAAACGACATCGGTCGCTCCAGAGATACGAGAATATGATACGGCGATTAAAAGAACTGAATAGCCGGAATATAGCGAAACCCTATATACCGGGCCTTGCCAAGCCATTCACGTTCATAATAACCACCATATTCCTTTACCTGGGACTCGGCTCTGGAACGATCCAGTCTTTAACTCATAAGCCACATGAAACACGGTTTAATCAACCCAAGATTCAACATTCACTGTCGACTCTGACTTCAGAAATTCGCAACGATCATAAAGCAACAATCAGTTGTTCCCTGTTTCCACTTGAGGTAACAAATACACTTGCCCAGCCGGGTATACCTCCAACCTGGGTTTATCCCATAGTATCTCTACTCGCAATCGGCATTTTCTGGCGATTGTATACCACAGCCCGCAAAGATCTCCGTCAGCAACGGGAAAAACTCCTCGAGAAAGAACGGATTGAACAACTTACCCTTCAGAGCCGAACCATCAACTGGGAAATTGACAATCAGGGTATATACACATACGTATGCCGATTGGTGAAAGAGGAATATGGTTACGAGCCCGATGAAATAATCAGCCAAATGCACTTTTCTGATTTAATCCCTGAAACCAATCGCGATGCATTCAAACAATACATCTCCGAGGCGATAAATAACCACGTTCCTGTCATCAACCGAAAACGTGACGTGCAAACGAAAGACGGCAAACTACTTCATGTCCGTACCCGTGGATTTCCATTGTATGATGATAACGGCAACTTAAGCGGTTACTGCGGCAGCGATACGAATATCACCGAATGCGTTGAGATTGAGCGCAAACCACAGGAAAGTGACCTGCAGGCTCAGGATGTGTTAAACTCCGTTGAAGCCGGAGTTATTATAGTCGACGAATCAACTCACGTAATCCGTTTTGCCAACGAGGCGGCGGCTAAAATGGTTCAAACCAGCGTCGAAAATATACTGGGCAAAATCTGCCACAATTACATCTGCCCCAGAGGTCCGGAAGACTGCCCGGTCACTAATTCGGGAAAAGAAATCGATAACGAAGAAAACAACCTACTGAAAGCGGACGGTACTCAACTTGATATACTGAAGACCGTCAAACACATCGACTATCACGGCGACAATTGCCTGCTGGAAACCTTTGTGGATATCACGAAACTCAACGAAAGCCGCCAAGTCACCGAGAACACCATCAAAGAAATGGAAAAAGCGAGAAGAAACGCCGAGCAGGCCTATGAACTTTTACAGGCGGAACGCGACTTCTCCGCCAGTATCATAAACGAAGCGCCCGCAATCATATGCGGCATCAATCCTGGCGGAATTTGTACTTTTATTAACCCTGCCGGTGAAAAGGCAACCGGGTACACCAAAAAGGAAATACTCGGCAAGAACTGGTGGACTACTCTCTACCCCGGCGAAGCATACAAACAGGTCGAATATTTCACAAGGGAGTTATCCAACAATCCCGTTTGCAATTACGAAATGAGCCTTATTCAAAAAGGAGGCGGACGGCGAATCGTTTCGTGGAATTCACTAGAGCACGTTGACAGCAATGGTAAGGTATTGGAACTGATCGGATTCGGCCATGATATAACCGAACGCAAGAATTCCGAAGATGAGCTGCGTCGGGTCAGCGTTGCGGTGGAATGTGCCGGCGATGCCATCGGAATGGCCGATGCCGACGGTCAACACATATATCAGAATCGTGCATTTACCAATTTATTCGGTTACTCCGTTGAAGATTTTCGACAAAACGGCGGTCCTCCCCTGGTGTTTGCGGACAAACAGGTTGCACGCAGTGTCTTTGATGCAATCCTCAAAGGTGAATCCTGGGATGGCGAGGTGGAAATGATCTCCAAGGAGAAGAGGAAAATCACTTGCCTTCTCAGAGCGAATGCCATAAAGGATGATTCAGGAGCAATCCTGGGCGTAATCGGAGTTCATACTGATATCACTGATAAAAAGAACGCCGAGGCACGCTTGCAGGCTGAACGCATCTTTACCGACACGATTATCGAAAGCGTCCCCGGACTGTTCTTCACTATCGATTCCTCTACGCAACACTTCATTCGGATAAACGCAAACTGGAAAACAGTTACGGGTTACACTGACGAGGAACTGGACAGTGTGAGAGCCTCGGATATTGTTGTGGACAAAGAGTTGAGCAAACTCAAAATCAAGGAGGCGCTGAATAACGGCTCGGCATCAATGGAGAATTTCCTTGTAACCAAGTCCGGCGAACAGGTCCCGTATTATTTGACTGCGCGCAGGTTGGATATCAATGGTACCGCCTACCTTGTCGGATTGGGGCTGGATATCTCCTCCAGAAAAAGAGCGGAAGAGGAAATCCGCAACACGAATATCATGCTTGCCGAACAAACCGCCCGGGCGAACGACATGGCCGTTCAGGCGGAAATGGCCAACGCCGCAAAAAGCGAATTCCTGGCCAACATGAGTCACGAAATCCGTACACCGATGACAGCTATTCTCGGATTTACTGAAACCATACTCGATCCGGAATTGTCCGATGAGGACAGACTGCATGCCGCTCACACGGTCCGCCGCAACGGAGAGCACCTTCTGGAAATAATCAACGACATCCTCGATATATCTAAAATCGAAGCGGGAAAACTCGGCGTTGAACGCATGCCCTGCTCACCGGTTAACATAGTAGCCGAGGTGCTATCGCTTATGCAGGTTCGCGCCGACGCTAAAAACCTTACTTTCCATACAGAATACATTAGAGAAATTCCGGAAACCATCAACAGCGATCCGACTCGACTAAAACAAATCCTGGTTAACCTGGTGGGAAACGCGATAAAGTTTACCGAAACCGGCGGGGTCAGGCTAATCACCCGTCTGGCGGATTCCAAAAGACCCGCCACTATTCAGTTCGATGTCATTGACACCGGCATCGGGCTTACCGATGAACAGATCGGCAAACTGTTCAAACCATTCTCACAAGCGGATACTACAACCACCCGGAAATTCGGAGGTACCGGTCTTGGTCTTATGATAAGCAAGCGGCTGGCACAAATGCTTGGTGGTGATCTGATAGTATACAGTAAACCTGGCGAAGGCAGCACTTTTCGAGTTACCGTTGGTACCGGCTCCCTGTCCGGTGTCGCCATGCTGCAGGATCCGGCGGCCGCCACTGTTGCCATACCGGTGAAAACAGACTCCCCACAAACAGAATCAGGAAAACTCAATTGCCGCATTCTTCTGGCTGAAGACGGCCCCGACAACCAACGGCTTATATCATTCCTCCTGAGGAAAGCGGGGGCTCAAGTAACCGTAGTCGAGAACGGTAAACTCGCCGTCGAAGAAATCGAAAAGGCCAATGCGAGTGGCAATCCATATGATGTTATTCTCATGGATATGCAGATGCCGGTAATGGACGGTTACGAAGCGGTTGGTCTGCTACGGCAGAAGAAATACTCAAAACCCATTATCGCTCTGACCGCCCACGCGATGGCCGGCGACCGTCAGAAGTGCATGGATGCCGGTTGTGACGATTACGCCACCAAGCCGGTCGACCGCAAAAAGCTCATCACCCTGATAAACCGCTGGTATGAGCAGGGTGGTAATCCCAAATGGCAGGCAGAGCAACCCGCGGAACACGCTGGTCCGAACAGGTTTATCATGTAAACGTGAAATTTACAATCATCCTTACAACAGCGGAGACGCCAGGCGAGCAATCCCCAGAATCAAAGACTGCCTGAAAGACCAATCCCGATGACCGGTCAATTCCATCCGCCTTGCCTTCGCCAGCAGATTATCAAAATCCCTCTGCAAGTCTTCAGCCAACGCCTCATTAAACAATAAAGTGGTAACTTCGAAGTTTATCCGAAAACTTCTCTGGTCCATGTTGGCCGACCCCACCATTCCCCAGGAGTTGTCGATCACCACCACCTTTGAATGCAACAGAGCCAGATCATACTCGTAAATCTCAACCCCCGCCTGTGATAACTCGTAGTAAAAACTGCGACCGGCCCACAACGTCACCCAGTGATTGGAGCAATTTGGGATAAGCAATTGAACCCGCACACCTCGATAAGCTGCAGACTGCAAAGCCAGGATCATGGCCGTATCTGGTGCAAAATAGGGTGTGAGAACCGCTATCGACTTCCTCGCGCCGGCCACTGCGGATAGCAGCAAATGGTGCATGATATGGATTTCGGAATCCGGCCCCGATGCTACAACCTGAATCGTCTGCGAACCCACCCGGTTGAGTTTCGGGAAATATTTATTATCGGTAAGATCCTCTCTCGTCGTGTAATACCAGTCCTCCGCAAATATTTCCTGCAACTGGTGTACCGCCGGCCCTTCTATCTTCATATGCGTATCCCGCCAGGGACCGTACTTCGCCAGTCGCCCTCGATACTCGTCCCCGATATTCTGACTTCCGGTAAAACCAACCGCCCCGTCAACGATCAGAATCTTCCGGTGATTTCGCAGGTTAACCCGCCAGCGTCCCCGCCAGGGAACAACCGGCAGGAAAAATCCCAATTTCACACCACCGTCGCGAAAAGACCGCTTGAACGACCGGGGCCAGTTCCACGTTCCGATATAGTCGACAAGCAAGCGAACCTGCACCCCCTCGGACACCTTGTGAACCAAGAGATCACGCAACACGCTGCCCGTCTCGTCCGGCTGGAAGATATAATACTCCAGGTGAACATGATCCGTGGCTTTCTCAATAGCCGCCATGATCGCATTGAAGTTCTGCTCATCCTCGTGGTAAATGGAAACCTCGTTGCCCCGGGTGGGACCTCTGCCGCTGATTCGCGTTGTCAGGTTGATCAGGTCGGATGTATTCGCCGGCGGCGGCTCGTTTGAAGTCAGGTGGCCATGATATCGCTCCAGGCATTCCACCTGGTGGCGGAGCGTCACATGCAACTTCTGCCGCCGTTTGTAGCGACGCTTGCGTGTTCGCGTTATCCTCGGATCGCCCATCAACATAAACAGAATCAATCCCAGAAACGGGAGGAATAACAAAGCCAGAATCCACGCCAGCATGGCCCGCGGCTCACGAGGACGGCGCAAAACCGTGATTATCGCCGCAGCCACCAGCAGCGTGTCGACCACCCAGATAATGGTCCAAAAAGTAGACCAGGACATTTATTCCGCTTCCCAGGTTTCCACTGTACGTACATCCTCGACGTCAAAAACGGCCACAGACCTGCCAAATCGCCTGCTGCTCGATTAGTTTCCATAACCCTTTCAGAGGATGCAACAAAAATCGGCACTTATTATCCGGCTGAACGCCATGGATACATAATCCGCCCATTTGATTAAATGTTTTTCATACCTTATTTTTATCGACCGGGGTTAGCAGTGGATATCTATAACTGGAAAAAAGGTTCAAAATCATGAATAAGAAACTCTTTGCAGCAACTATCGCCCTAATGGGCATAATACCGTTCGTCATTCCCTCCATCGCGGCAAGTAAGGACGAGAAAACCGCAGACAGTAAGAAAAAAATGGGGAAGTGGGAGAAACACTACTACGACCGAGTGGATCAGTTCAAAAAGGAAAACGGAATCAAGCAGAATATCGTCATAGTCGGATCTTCACACGTTGAAGGTATCGATTCGGAAAAACTCCTGCCTCGCTGGAAAGTCGTCAATCGCGGAATCGGTTCAGATCGTATCGGTATCGACGACAGGGGAATTCTCCATCGACTGGACTGTTCGGTTTTCAACTGCGATCCGGGCGTAGTCGTAATCCAGAACGGCGTCAACGATCTGGGAGAACTAAAACGAAATGGAACTCCCACAATTGACGAAATCGACAAGTGTTACCGTAAGGTTATTTCTAAAATCCGTACCAGGCTTCCGGACACGCCACTTGTCATCGTTGGCCTGTTCCCGACCCGCGACAAGTACGGCGACCTTGTCCCGTCACTCCTGGAACTGGACGCCCGGCAGAAGAAAATCGCCGAGGATTTCGGCTGCACTTACCTGGAGATGTTCTCCGCCCTTTCCGGTCCGGATGGATTCCTGAAAAAGGAATACTCCCGCGAAGGATTACATTTAACTGAAGCGGGTTACAAAGTGTGGATGAAAAAACTCAATGACGTCCTCCTGGAAATAGCCCCGCAGGCTCAGCTACCGGCAGCGGATGAAAACACGGCTCCCGAAAAATAGTGGCACAAGGCGGATGTCCGGTCGGAATCATACTGGTACCGACCGATCCTGACTGCCCTCTTCAGAAAGCGGAACAAACATCGGCTTCGGCGGTTTGTAGTTTTTCAAAGCATCTACAACCGCCGAAACCTTTGCACATGACTGGTATAAATTGCGAAATTCAGAAGAAATGAAATGCTGCTCCATGGTCCTCTCGAACATCGCCAGCAGCGGATCGAAAAAACCGTCCTGATTGAAAAATACAACAGCTTTGTTATGCAGCGAAAGCCTCTTCCAGGTTACCGCCTGAACTGCCTCGTCCAGTGTACCACATGATCCCGGCAGAATCACGAACGCGTCACTCCGCTCCATCAGCAGGCTTACGCGCTCATGCATCGTATCGGTCACGATCAGTTCGGTAAGCCCCAGTTGATCCCCTTCGAGATCGGAAATGAACGCAGGCCTGATTCCGATAACCTTGCCTCCCGTTTCCAGTGCCGCAGATGCCACCGCACCCATCAACCCCGTACCACCTCCACCGTAGACCACGTTCCAGCCTTCGTTTACGATCGCTCTACCCATCTCCCGGGCAGCCTCCACGTACTTTTCGTCAATCCTGGAGCTGGAAGCACAATACACGCCTACGTTTTCAATCATCTGCACCTTGAATATCTCCGGTATGCATATCACTGACCTATCGGATCGCCCTGGCGGAAACTCAGAGCGGCCCTTTTCAACTACCGAAGTCTTATAAGACTCCCAAAACACAATTTATCCCAGCGAGCTTACCATGTCGATAGCTGGTCAAAACGGCCGATTCCGTTACATTACTGACTATGGCGATAATTGTTCGAAACATAGTATTGGGGCTCGATGAGCCGGAGAAACTGTTGCTTAAGCGAGTTGCGGGAAGACTCAAGGTTCCGCGCAAAGCAATTAAACACCATGCAATAGTCCGTCGTTCACTCGACGCTCGCCGCGGACGGGAAATAGTCCTTGTCTACAGCGTGGAACTCGCTCTCGAAGGCGGCATCACCGCCGAAAAACGGTGCGTCGGGAAAAAGTTCGCCCGCAACGTCGAACTGATCCAGTCGCAAACCTTAGTGCCCATTTGCCCGGGCAAAGAGGAGATGCCCCATCGCCCGGTGGTAATCGGTTTCGGACCGGCCGGCATGTTCTCCGCCCTTATGCTGGCGGAACTTGGTTATCAACCCATCGTTCTGGAACGGGGACGTGACGTTCGAACCCGGCACAAGGATGTCTTACAGACTTTCTATCGTGAGGGAAAATTCAATCCCGAATCCAATCTCCTCTATGGTGAAGGTGGCGCTGGTACCTACTCCGATGGAAAAGTATACAGCAGAATCGGCAACGCCGAAGTGCAACGGGTACTCGCAACTCTCTGCCGCTTCGGAGCCAACCCAAACATCCTTATCGACAGCAAGCCACACATAGGCAGCGACCGCTTACCCACAATCTGCCGCCGTATACGTGAAAAAATAGAGGAACTCGGCGGCGAGGTTCGCTTCGAAACCCGCGTAAATGACTTCGAACTCCGCGAGGGCAGGATAGCCGCCCTCCGCGTAAACGATGAACCGCTGGATGTCGATACGGTTTTTCTCGGTATCGGCCATTCCGCCAGGGACACACTGAAAACCCTCAACACCCGCGGAATAAGCATGGAAGCGAAACCTTTCCAGATGGGTGTGCGTATCGAACATCCCCAGGAAATGGTCAACGAGTGGCAATACGGCCCGACTTGCGGCCATCCTCGCCTGCCGGCCGCAGATTATCAACTCGTTGCCAAGAACGCGGCCGGCAATGGTCAGGATCTTTTCAGCTTCTGCATGTGCCCGGGCGGCGCGATCCTTCCCTGCAACGAATCCGCCGGATTGATTACCACAAACGGGGCCAGCCGCTCAACCCGTAAGGGGGAATTCGCCAATAGTGGTTTCGTCATTTCGATCGGGCCGGAGGAATTCGGCAACGATCCGATAGCGGGATTGGAATTTCAAAAGAGATGGGAAACGCTGGCCTACGAGGCTACCGGCGGAACCTACCAGATACCCGTTCAGCGATGTTGCGATTTCGTTGACGGGCATTCATCATCCGGCGAGCTCAACACCAGCCACCCCATCGGAGCCCAATGGCAGGATCTGAAAGCCATCCTGCCCGAGTCGGTATCTTCCGCCCTGAAAAACGGCTTGCCCATGCTCGATGAGAAACTGCCAGGGTTCGCCGGACCGGAAGGAATCATCGCCGCCCCGGAAACCCGGGCTAGTTCACCCGTACGAATTATCCGTAATCCCGAAAACAGGCAGTCAGTATCGACCCGTAACCTTTACCCCATGGGCGAAGGAGCCGGTTATGCCGGTGGAATCGTCAGTGCCGCCGTCGATGGAATCAGGTCGGCCGAGGTATTCATACGGCGGTATCGTCCAGTAACCTGAGCACCATGTGTTGCTTAATATCGGAACCTCAATAACCTAACAGCTATCTCGAAAACCTGCTGAATTACTGCTCGGCACGATTATGTTGCCAAAATAGGTCCGGATAGCCCGTTGAATTCCCACTTACGAACAGCCTAGAATGAAAGCGAAGGTGGTTCAGGTTTGTTTTAACATCGGTACCAGAAAACCTCGCTTATATTGTGCGCCGGTACTGTGGATAGGATGGGTAACAATGTTTACGCTCAGAACAAAAAAAGCGATTACTGCGCCAGCCGCTGCAATAGGAATCCTGCTGGCTGTTTGCACATGCTCTTCGTTTGCGGCCGAACAACTGGTTCAGAACGATTCGGTTGTTAACTTCGGCCAAGCCATTGTTCTTGGCGATTTCGTAGCTGGTGAGGAAGCGGCGGTTCGCTTGACTTCACCATGCAATGGTAACATCGTTGCCGTTCAGGTACTTTGGCTGGAAAACGGATCGGGAAATCCGGCAAGCATGGAGGAGGCCATCAGAGTTTACGACGGGGCGAATTTTCCTACACCGGGAGCGGAGCTACTTTTCCTTGAGGGACCGGTATTGCAATCTCCCGCATGGAACGAATTCCGTTATAGCGATGAAGGCGGAACTATCCCAATCAATGTCCCCGTGACCTATGGTCAGCAGTTTTACGTTTCTCTGGAATTTGGGAACGACACCCATGTGAACGAAGGCAGCCCCAGCGTAGTCCACGACGTGGACGGTTGTCAGGCCGGTAAAAACGCGTTGAAGGAAGCCAGCGGTGGTTGGCAGGACTTTTGTCCAATCTTCATCCTGCTACCAGGTGACGTTGCCATCAGAGCAGTTGTGGATTGCCCGCCTCCAGCCGGTGCCTGCTGCGACTATTACGCACCATGCCAGGACGATGTGGATGAAGCCGACTGCCAGGGCGAATCACAGACCTTTTTCTCCGGCAGTATCTGCGAGGAAATAAACTGCCCTGTTCCCGTAGGCGCCTGCTGTCGCGGCGGTGGATGTTTGACTGACGTTGAACAAACCGCCTGCGAAGGACCACTTGCCGGAGTATACGCCGGTGACGGTACCAGTTGCGAAGATGATGTCTGCGTTACCGGAGCATGCTGTCACGTGGATGGCACTTGTTCGGAAGTGTTTGAAGTACAATGCGACGAACCGGGAGCGATCTTTAACGGCGCGGGCACAAGTTGCGATCCCAATCCCTGTTCTCAGCCCGAAGGAGCCTGCTGCTTCGGCTCCTATTGTCAGGCCGGACAGACTAACGACAGTTGCACCGGAGCCGGGGGAGAGTGGGCCGGAGCCTTCACCAGTTGTATTCCCGACCTTTGTCCTATTTGCGATAATGGCGACGCCGACGGTGACGGCGATGTGGACCTCCTCGATTTCGCCAAACTCCAGGAATGCTTCAACGGTCCGAGTTCAGTCGCCTGCAAATGCCTGGATATGGATAACGACAATGACGTAGACTTGGCCGACTTCAATATGTTCCACCCACTGTTAAACAACGGCGGACCACAATAAAACTTACACCGCTGATCAGCAATACCCCAGGGTGATGATCCGAATTGATCTCACCCTTTTTTATTGCGTCTATTGGATTAAACCTATATCCATGAAACGTCCTTTGAAGGTATTAGCCAATTCACCGTCTAACCAAACCAATCATCACATCAATCTCCAACCAGAAAAACATGTGCAATAAACATTAACCTTCCGCTGCCAGTCAACATTTTCAGACAACCCTGACACTAATTAGAGGCATGTTCATTTACTCGGTCGTTATCGCCTGTCAAATGACCGCCACAGTCACACCTGGCCGAAGTTACCATACATACGTGTTATCGGGTGAGGTAGTAAAACCATATACCGATCCAGAACACAACGATTGTAGGAATTGCAGAGAACCTGTCATATGAAACCCACATATTTTATAATGTTGATCAGCCTGACCTCCCCTCTGGTTTTAGCTCAAACCCAAGACGATGCTCCACCGGCCGAAACCAGTCTGCAAACCACTGCATCATCCAAACCTGCGGAGCCTCCTTTCAATCTTTACAACACGCGTTTGACCGGCGACTGGTGGATCGCGCGAACCTGGCTGGAAGATAACGGTATAGAGTACAATATTAGCTTGACGGCCATCTTCCAACACAACGTGCATGGTGGCGTTCAGACCAGAAACGGCCACCGGATAACCGGCAGTTTCGATACCGAGCTGGTAATGGATACTCAAAAAATGGGGCTCTGGAAAGGTGGAACCTTCTACGCATTTACCCAAACGTCCTGGGCTGACAGTATTGGTGAAGACCGGGTCGGCAGCTTCTTCGATGTTAACGGTGATGCAGCGGGAGATTATGCCGTTTATGTTACCGACCTTTGGTACGAACACACCTTCTGGAATGGACGAGCTCGCCTCCGTGTCGGTAAATCAGACCTCGGTGTGGACTTTGACGCTAATGCGTACGCCAACAGTGAAACCTCGCAGTTTTTAAACGACGCGTTGATAAACACCGGAAACCTTCCTTTCCCCTCCCTGGGCATAGGTGTACAGCTGATCGTCCAGCCGAATGACTGGTTTTACTTCGGTGTGGTAGCCGCCGACGCGCAGGCCCAAAGCCATGAAACCGGGCTGGTCACCACCTTCCACAACGAAGACTACTTCTTTACCGACGCGGAATTCGGCTTCATGCCCGTTTGGGAAACTCCTATAGGAAAACTCCCCGGAGCATACCGGGTGGGCCTGTGGTACGACCCGCAACCGAAAGAGGTTTTCTTCAACGATCTCGGCGGAAGAAGACGCACAATCCCCATGAAACGGGACGATATCGGTTTCTATTTTAACATGGATCAGGTTCTCTACAAGGAAGTGCCTGACAGCGATGCTGACAGCCAGGGCCTGGGAATGTTTTTCCGGTATGGCTACGCTTCAGAAGAATGCAACGAAATCGAACACTTCTGGAGTGTGGGCGCCCAGTACCAGGGTCTGATTCCCACACGGGATGACGACGTACTGGGTTTCGGTTTCGCCCAGGGAATCATGAGCGACAAACTTCGCGATCTCGGAGGCGGCGATCGCGAATCCGTATACGAATTATATTATAACACGGCCGTCTTCCCGTGGTTAACCATTACTCCTGATTTCCAGTATATAGTCAACCCGGGAGCAAACGGAGGACACGATGCCTTTGTGGTGGGACTCCGAATGCAGATGATTTTTTAAGTTTCAACCTTTCAGGTTGCGCCCCCATGACCGCCGTAAACGGTTCCGGGCAGTATCTTCAAAGAGGAATTAATTATGAAAAACCAGAAAAGAACCAGTATGTTTCTTATTACAATGCTCATTGGAACCTGTATGGGCTGGTCCTGCTCCACCGACTTCCGCGATGCGGTCTGGGGTGGTGTACTCGACTTCGTATCAGGTACAACCACCGATACGATCGGATGTGTACTGGATTTGGATTGCGAATAGTTATGCGACCTCTAACGGCTCATCGGTTTGTTAGAATGTTACCGGTTACCGGTTTCCGATACCCAAACCGTATACTGGTAAACTATTAGATCCATATAACGGACTATTCCTGTGGAGCAAGATCCATGTCAACCTACAAACTTCAGTTGACTATCGTTGTTATCGGCGGGCTTGTGCTGGCCGGCTGCCAGGCACCCCGCCATACAACCGACACACAACGACTTTCCGAAATCACCGCTCTTGTAAATAAGGCAACCAAAACACCACCGATACAGAAATTCCGTAAACCCTTACGCGACGAACATGTCCGTACACTTCGCCAACTGCAGTCGGCCTGTGACCTGTTGGCCGCGAATATGTCCGGCACTTCAACAGAACCTCAAACGCTTACCGGCAGCAGACCCGCCACCATCGTAACTGATGAGTCGGCTTTCAAGAACGCACTAATCGATCTTTCCAACGCCGCCCGCAACCACGATCTTAAAAGCGTTCGCGAGGTCCATAACTCGTTATTAAATATGACTGCCGTTAAAGAAAAAGGCGAATCACCTCCGACGAATTGAGAGTTTCTCTCCATCCCTGGTTACCAAATAAGAATCGTTTCTGCTCTTGATGTATCTTCCCCATTCCGAATGTTGCCGCTTACACCTTTCTAACCAAAACCATCTCAGGCTATCGTAAAAGATAAAACTATAGGACGTTTACGATTACAAACGGTCGTCCCCCCGTAACAATCCTCACCCGCTTGAACCTCATTGGATGCCGGCCTAGCATTTGATATTGTAGGTGAAAACCGGTTAAAAAACCTCGGGAGGGATGGAAAGAGCAAATGAAAAGAACCGTTAAACCACTGATTGCTTTATCAGTGCTGACTTCAGTTTTTTTCTCCGCCGGTGGATGCGCTTCATCCAGCAACGGTAAAGCCTATTTCAAACGTACGCGACAAAACAACGTAATGTGCAATCGGATTTACAATCCGGCCGACTATCGATATCCAACCACCAAAGAATAACAAGTAGTATGTTTCTCCCTTAAGTCTCCCAAAACTCCGCTGCCTGGATGTTCAGTTGTTCAGGTAGTGGAGTTTACTTATGCGCCCGGTCAGCTAGTCAGTTGGTCAGCTGTTACGAATAAAACCAATCGCTAATTAAGATTAGATTAATTCGTAAGCTCCGGGTATTGAGCATTGTTCTTACGAACAACCCGAGGAAAAAGCTGCCCTGCAAACAAAACAATCAGACTAAAACGGAATTGCCCCAGTAACATCAGAACAATCACCATCGCCAGAAGTGAAACAAACAGAGTAATCTGAAGAGTGGGCCGGCGTACTTCAGACTTTCTCGGCTTTTTCCGCCCCATCGGCAATCGCCGATACCCCAGATACGCCAACAGTCCACCGCCACCAAAATAGATCGCCAACATCATGTAGACAAACCCCGGCAACCCATTTGCCGCTACCGTCGCAACTCCTCCGACCGGTTGCCGCGTCAGGCAGAAAAGTATCGCCGCCTCGCCCAGGTACGGAGCATCCACGCCATCCGACAATACCCTGGGCCACAAAAGCGTCCCATCCGCCATAGGCCAGGATATCGCCAGCATCTCCGCTCCCAGGCAATAAGCATGATCGAATCGTCCGTTAGCTCTGGCCGCTCCCGTTCCAAACGCGCTTGCGGCAAAACCAATACCACAGGTAACCGGCCCGGAATCAACATCCATATACCAGTTTCGGCTTGGCATATCTCTAGGAAATTCTCTAAACCCTGCTATACCCCAGGTATGTTGCCAGAAATACTGCTCATATAGTGCATACCAGTCAGCGGCCTGTTCCGGCCAAACCTCCAGTGCCCAGGTGAACATGAAAGAGTCGCCGCAGCCACGTGAACGACTCCCCGTCTCCCCCGTATCCGGATTCGCGTTGTAAGGCGGCAATCCTATTTTGTCCAATGATTTCCCTATAAAAGCTCGAATCGCTCTTTGGGCAAAAGCAGAATGATCCGTACCTAAAACCGCATCTGCCCGGCGGATCATTACAATAGCCACCATCACGTCGGTCGGATAACACTCCCCGGGATAGTCGTCCAGTAAACCGTGCGAGGATCTATCCAGTTCATTGGCCAGGCTGTCCACCTGGTCACGAAGCATAGCCAGATGTGTATCGTCGCCGGTGAGTTTATAGTGACTGGTCAATCCGGCTATTACCAGCGTTCGATAGAATACGTTCTCCTCGTGCAGGTAGTCGTCACCCCAATGCGCTTTTACCCAACTGGCATGGTTGGGATCAATAACAAGTTCGGTTGCCGCATCGATAGCTTTCCGGGCATACACTGCCGGAGATTGAGCCGAAACGGAAGGATCCTTTTCCCATTCCGCCTGTAACGATTCCGTCGCCCATAAATAAAACACCGATCCGAATACCGGCCATTCAGTACCGGAGATATTGCACTTATCCACCCCGCCCGCCTGACCGGAGGCAACCCGATCGATCGCCCATTTCTCGTACTTAGGCGTCAATCTCCCGTGCATACTGTAAGCGCAATAGGGGATTACACCATCCTTTAAACCGGAATCATGCAGATAGAGAATAACCATGCAACCTGGAATAACAAAAAAGCCCAACGCTAAACCGATCAGAATGATTCCGTTTATCCATCGAATCAGAGAACAGTTATCAGTTCGGTTTTCCATATCAAGCATCATTACTATTAATACCGGCAGGCATATTCCAACATAGTGCAATCAATATTCATCCCGAATTTCAGATATCAAATCCGAGATTAATGAAAACCAAAACCTGGTTCTGCGGGTGAAAACTTCTGCAGGAATAAAATACTACTATCCCAAAACCTGACCAATTGCGCCGATGACCCGGTCATGCAGCTTGCCGTTGGTTGCCACAACGCCCTTGTTATCCCGCAGCGTGCGGCCTATGGAAAAATCAAGATCCTTACCGTGAATGTCGGTTACTCTTCCGCCCGCCTCCGTAACCACCATCCAGCCTGCGGCATGATCCCAGATTTTTTCTTCATAATCAGCTCGCGTGGGCATGCGTAGATAAATCTCGCTGTCGCCGCGAGCGATAGCTGCGTATTTGCACTGACTGTCGATACGGAACGGAGGCGCGGTCACTCCCAGACTCTCCGCGATCCGGGCACTATCACTCTGCTTCGTGTGCCCCTTCTCAACCGACTCGCAAAAAGAGGCCTGGGCAATGTCGTCTACCGGAGAAACCCAAACTTCTGATCTGCCATCCGCATCTATTGACAGCATCGTCGCCCCTTTCCCCCTGCCTGCCGCGAATACGCACCCGCGGGCACCTTCCGGATCAGCGGCAGACTGCGGCAGATTGGGACAACCCAACACACCGAGAACCACCTGCCCATCTTCGATTAAACCCAAAGCGATAGCGTACTGGTCCCCTCGAAGAAACCCCTTGGTCCCGTCAATGGGATCCAACACCCAGTGCCTACCAGTCGGACCACCGGTATGCATACCGTAATCGATGGCTTCCAGTATCTCGCTCTCACTCAGCTCGGGCCTGATGGTGTTGACGTGCTTCACTACGTTCTGCCGGATTTCCGCTCCGGAGTCGGTACGCAGCTCAGCCGCGTCCTCTTCGCCCACCATCGGGATATCGGAAAACGCCTTGACCAGCTCAGCGGTAATTATCGCCTGCACACCGAAGTCAGCTACGGTCACCGGAGACTTGTCCTTTTTTGCCATAGTCTCTTCAGAAACGAGGTTCGCCTGTACCGCTTGGCATAAACCACACGCCTCGGTTACAGCTTCAACTGCCACCAACAGCATTTTATCGATAGACATACCTTCACCCCGCCGGTTTTCGAGAAACACCTGGATAATATAAAATTACTGACGGATATTAACCTTCGTACCTGCGTACGATTATGGTATCGTTCTGCCCGCCGAAACCGAAACTGTTACTCAGTGCCACGTTTACTTCGCATTTGCGGGCTTCATTGGGCACGTAGTCCAATTCACAATTCGGATCGGGAAACTCGTAATTGATGGTCGGCGGAATTATACCGTCGCGAATGGTCAGGACGCAGGTTATCAACTCCGTCGCCCCCGCGGCCGCTATCAGATGCCCCATCATGCTCTTGATGCTGCTTACCGGAACCTGTTTTGCCCGGTCACCGAACAGAGTGCTGATTGCCAGCGATTCTATTTTATCGTTCTCTTCCGTACTCGTCCCGTGAGCATTGATATAATCAATATCTTCCAGGGTTAACCCGGCGTTCTCGATTGCCTGCTTCATGGCGGCAATACCGCCCCTGCCCGTTTCGTGAATATCGGTAATACGGAACGCATCCGCTGTTGAACCAAACCCGGCGATCTCCGCCAGAATCCTGGCGCCGCGAGCCTTGGCGTGTTCCAGTTCTTCCAGAATAATGATCGATGCACCTTCGCCGATCACGAAACCGTCACGCGTACGATCAAAAGGACGGGATGCGGTTTTGTACGAATCGTTACGCACGGACAGCGCGGTAAGCCGATTGAATCCGGTTACTCCCAAGGGGTGAATCATGCTGTGCGTACCGCCGGATATCATCACGTCCGCGTCGCCGCGACGGATAATGCAGCTCGCCTCGCCCAGTGCCTGGGTACTTGCCGCACACGCGGTCAGTGTATTAAAGCTGGGTCCTTGGGCTTTAAGCAATACTGCGATATGGCTGGCGGCCAGGTTCGGCTCCTGCTCCAATTCCCGCATGCCGTCGAATCGTTCCTGAGCGACCCTGGCCCATTCGACCGTATCCAGGTCTCCATCTTTCCATCCGCATACTGCCGCAGCCGCGAAATTGGTGAAATCCAATGGACCTTCGCCTCCGCCCAGGTAGATACCCACGCGAGTCATGTCCTTGGGCGGTGTCGAATCGAAACCAGCGTATTCCCAGGCTTTCTTGGCCGCCCCCAGGGCAAACCTGGAATTCAAACTCGCGGTCGCGTGCATGTCGGCCGCTTCCTTGCCCAGCACGCCTTCGAAATCGAAATCCTTTACCTCCGCCGAAAACTGCGATGGAAATGTGGAAGAATCGAAATTAGTAGTCCCGTCCACTCCGCTCTCGCCGTTGAGCAAACGCTGCCACACACCTTCGATATCATGTCCCAGAGGTGTTATCCACCCGATTCCTGTAACTACCACCCGCTTGGAGTTCGAAGTTGTGGACACTGTCTTATTCCTCGTATTTCTTGACTACGATCGCCGCGTTTTGATTGCCGCCCAGCGAATAACAGGGACTGATCGCCGCTCTTATCTTTACATCCATCGGACTGGAGCCGGCGAACTTCAACAAACCGCCGGTGTCCGCCGTTTCTGTGTTGATTGAGGGGGGAACCGTATTGTGGAAAACTGCTACAGCCATCGCCGCCAGATCAATCGTTCCCGCCCCGGCTCCACCATTACCAATCGCCCCTTTAACGGCCATTGCCGGGATATCCTTTCTACCTCCGAACACCCTGCCGATAGCGGCAAGTTCGGCCGCATCGAATTCATTACAGCCCGTACCGAATGTGCAAATCAGATCGATATCGTCAGCACTCAACTCGGCATCTGCTAAAGCCTTTTCCATAGCCAGCGCTGTTCCCGTGCCACCGGGTTCCGCTGTATGCCAATGAGCGATACTTGTACCGGCACCGAAACCGGCCACCTCGGCGTATATTCTCGCGCCGCGGGCTTTGGCAAATTCCAATTCCTCAAGAATGAGCAGCCCACCACCTTCTCCAGCAATCATGCCGTCGGCCGCCGCGTCAAAAGGTCTGCACGCAATCTTGGGATCTTCATCTCTTCCGGAAAGCAGCCGTCCTATCAACTGCTGACGCATTACCCCCATGGGATTTATCTTGCTCTCCGCTCCGCCGCAGATACAGACATCCGCCGCGCCGCGGGCTATAGTCCTGAACGCCTCTCCAACCGCCAGGTGACTGCTGGCTTCACCGCAGGTAATCGTATTCGACGGAGCCTGTGCATCGTGCACGATGGTTACATGACAACCGAGCATGTTTGGAAGAAATTTGAGCAACCACAGCGGAGTCAGATGGTTCATTCCTTCCGAACCCCACTTCTTCAAATCGAAATCACCGGTAGCATGATCGCCGCAGGTCTGTAATGCACCGGCCAACTCCTGCAAATCGGCACAGATCAGCCCCGCTCCTATATTCGCACCGAAGCGTGTGGAATCCACACTGGGTTCCCCATCCGCTTCATCCATACCGATGGAACACTTGGTAACGAGCTTCGCGTCCAGTACCGCTTCGTGAGCACAGGCAACGGCCAGCAAGATATCCCGGGCCATCACTTTTGCGCTCTTGCGGTAACTCTTGGGAATATGGTCAGCGATTTTGAATGTGGGAACTTCAGCCCCCAGAACGGACGCCAGACCCGACGGATTAAATGCGGCGATTGGCTTTACCCCGCTCTGCCCATCGAGCAGGCCTTGCCATAACGGCTCAATCCCCACCCCAAGAGGAGTGGCTACTCCGCAACCTGTAATAACAACTCGTCGTTCGTTCTTCATGGACCGGTCCTATGATTCTCGGGTACGGATACGATAAGTGTTCAACAGACTCATAAACTGATCGTTGAATACGAAGTTATGCTCCGGAAGGCCAAGATCCACCTGCGCGTGATCCGCGTGGGAAAATAACAGAGAGATGGCACCAATCTCCTTGCCGTTGCGATAAACCGTTCCCTTGATGCCCGCTGCGGCTTTATCCAGCGACTCCACCGTCGCTTCATAGCAAGCCTGATCACCCGGCACGCAATATTCGCTGAAACTGGCTTTGCGAACCTTGGCCAGTATCACCTTCTCTTTGAAACCGGTAGCTTCCCCAACCAGAATACCCGCAGTCTGGGCCATCCCCTCGATCATCAGACTCGGGGGCAGCACCGGGTAGCCGGGAAAATGATCATGAAGATGATCTTCCGCCAACGTAACGTTTTTTACAGCCTTGGCGCGCTTGCCGGGCTCAAACTCGGTAAACGCGTCGATCCAGATCCACCGCATAATGCCCAGACCTAATTAAGGGAAACAGCAAGCCTAGGCGGCCAGCTTGCTCTCTACGTAGTTAACTATCGTTTGGACAGTAAAGAAGTCCGGCATGCGTGATACGTCGGGATCATTCGCGAAATCCGTCAAATCCGCGTGGGGCATGGCCTCTTTCAACTTAGCCAGACCTGTCTCCGTCATCTTTCCGCCCTCAACGTATTCCGGATTGTTAAGCAGATCATCCGGGAACAGTTCACCTCGCGGAATCTTGATCGAGAAATCCTTCTCGAGACGGAAGACAATGTCGAGGAAGTCGATGCTCTCCGCTCCTAAATCGTTGCTGAGAGTTGAGGTTTCCTGCACCTCGTCATCGTCTACTCCAAGTGCCTCAACCAGAACATCCTTGACTCGGTTGAATATTTCCTCGCGGCCCATTGCCATCGTCGCTAACCTCCTACTGTGTATACTTGGCGCTTTTCACTATTACCGTCGCCTACTTGCCTTACCTGCAAGGGGCTAATGCGCCGGAATTACCTTTATCACTAACTGCCGATACCTACTTAACTTCACACAGCATCGCAAGCTGCTCGCGAGCATGTGTAATTATCCGATCATCCACGGCCGCCATCTCTTTACTCTGCTCGGCCAGATTAAAGTGACGTAGCGAAAATCGGGCTTTCACAATCTCTTCGTCACCGCAAAATCCTGAGCCGATGAATTCACTTTCCGTGTCATCCATGCGGCGACAGGTCACTTCCGTTCGCAGCAAATACCCCGGTTTCAGGAAACTCTTGTACGTAACGTTTTTTGCTTCGCTTAGCAAGATAACACTGTGGGCAAAGTCCTGGGAGACACGCACCAGCCAGGCCCCCGCTTCCGCCAGCGATTCCAACATTAAAACGCCGGGAAGAACCGGAAACGTCGGAAAGTGGTCTGCGAGATACTCCTCGGCTAACGATACCGCCTTTATTGCAACTATTCGCTCACGGACCTGCAACTCCGTGATTCGATCCACAAGTGCAAACTTCAATCTTGTCCACAACCTTTTATGAAAACGTTAGTTAACGCAACAATACTTTCCGATTGACCGCTCAACAGAAGCATTAACCGCGAGAGTCTACCGTAAGTCGCGTCAGAACGCCAGCCAACAATGAAACCCTTTGTAACGCAAGATGAGGATAGAATTGAGCAGACGAAAAAACGGCCGACATCGCAACTAACGACGCCGACCGATCATCACAATTCAATCACATGTTAAGATAGGCAGCTAGTCGCCAGATGAGCTGTCTCCAGCTCCACCGGCAAGGTCTTCGAAACCCATACCAGCCCAGTCCCAGCCGCCGCTCAAGCCGCCGCGAAGCTTTTTATTCTTCTTTTTCGGCTTCTTGGATACGCTGAAGTCGGCCGTCGCAGCTTCTTTGTCCTCGGGTTTACCCTGCTCTTTCAGAGACAGGCTGATTCGACGAGCACCACCGTCGACCTTGAGTATGCGGGCTTTGATCTCCTGACCCGGCTTCACCACTTCAGAACATTTCTTAATCCGCTTCTCTGACATTTCGGAAATGTGAATCATACCCTCAACGCCGGGAGCGAGCTCCACAAATGCCCCAAAATCGGTCAGACGGGATACTTTACCGTCGACCATGGTATCAGGCTGGTAGCTGTCCATGACACCTTCCCACGGATCAGGCTGAGCCTGCTTCATACTCAAAGCGATGCGTTTACGGTCGGTCTCCACCCGAATAACTTTTACGTCAACGACTTTGCCCACTTCGACAACTTCCTTGGGCTTGTTGATACGGGTGTGAGACATTTCGCTGACCGGGATCAAACCGTCGACACCTTCACCCAGCTCTGCAAAAGCACCGAAGTCAGCCAACCGGACAATGCGAACCTTATGGTCAGAGCCAACCGGGAATTTATTTTCCACGCCATCCCAGGGATCAGGCTGAGTTTGCTTCATGCCCAGCGAAATACGCTTTTTACCTTTATCATCCTGGATTTTGAGAATCTTCACCTCAACCGTATCGCCGGTCTTAAGTACTTCCGACGGGTTCTTGATCTGCTTATGGCTCATGTCGCTGATATGAATCAGGCCGTCAACACCACCGAGATTCACAAACGCACCAAACTCAGTCAGGTTGCCAACAACACCTTTGCGCACCTGGCCTACTTCGAGCTCTTCCAGAAGTTGCTTACGGTTTGAGGATCGTTCTTTTTCGAGCACCTTCCGCCTGCTGATGGTGAGACTTTTACCTCGGCGGTCGATTTCGAGAACTTCGCACTTAACCTGCTCATTCAGGAAAACAGAGATGTCTTTGACGTGGCCCAGATCCACCTGGGATGCGGGCATAAACGCCTTTACACCCTTTAGCTGTACTTCCAAACCGCCGCGGTTCAGGCCTACGACTCTGCCTTCGACAATGTCGCCGGGGTTAAGCAGATGCCATTCAGCACTGCGGGCCTGTCCCTTGCGGGCCATTACCAGCAGGTTGGATTCACGATCGAAATGATCAACCACAAGTTCAAGCGGCTCGCCAACGGCCAGCACTGTGTCAGCACCGAACTGCGATTTACTGACAATTCCTTGGGTTTTGCCACCGAGATCGACAAAGATGTCGTCTCCTCGAACGGCCGCTATACGTCCGATCTGCACCCCAGTGGGCACTTCGGAAGAAGAAGATGCAACCGTATCACCCAGGGTAAGCTCTGCCAGGTCCTCGGAAGACATGGCCGCCATAGCGTCGGCTACTTCTTTTTCCAAAGCATCGTCGCTGGAACTGGGTAGTGGTGTTGGCGCAGGTGAGGGCATAGAGAAAGCTGCCTCCGGAGAAAGATCGTTTTTCCTCTCGTCGCCTTGGTTGGGTACCTCACTCATGGTTAATCCTTCGTTGACAAACGTAACATTTCAGGGAAATAGAGATAACGACATTATTAACAATTTGAGAGAACCCGTACAAGATGACTCGAACGAAGTCAACGACACGGATCCAACTCAGGAACTCGTGAATTATAGAATCATAAAGAGAATCTTCCGGTGGTTGAAGACAGCCGTGAATTGTCTGCCGGCCGGCACCGGTGTTTCTTTTTTGGCTCCATCAAATGCCAAGAATTGCCATGCTTGGCCCTTATAACCCTGAACGTTATCGCTTAACACTTAGGACGAGTAACGCTCAGGCCAATATCATCTGGGACTCCATCCCCTGACACGGGCCTCCGTGCAGCTTTGCACTGTACGAATAGGGAATCGAAAGTCAACCGGTATAGACTTTTGCAATAACCGTGAAATTTTTTTTATAAGGGTAAATTTTCCCGGCTTGCAGTTCAAAACTCGTACCAGCCGGGAAAGTTATCGGTCCTGCGGGACATTAGAGCTGTTAATCAGTCAACGAATATTAACTGGCGATTAATGACAGGTGCAGGCGGTTCCAAAGTGCAGATGCTCTCTGGCCGGTCCTTTCGGGCCTTCATCGTACCAGGAATCGTGAGCTTTGACCCGAAACCTGCTGTTGGCCAACTCAGCCAGGACGGCCGCTTCATCACCACCTACGTTCTGCAGCAGAAGCATCGGAGCGTTCTGGTACCCCACTTTGAAGGCGTCGTAAGGATTAAGCACGGAACGGTTGAAGCTTTGCGGCAGGAGCATTTGTCGCAGGCTGGCGGTGGTGTCCATGATACTGGTGGTGTCCTTGGTATGCTGAAGGCCCAGCAGGTGCCCCAGTTCGTGGCTGGTGACGTTGGCCAGGGCGATGGCCATTTCCTCCAGCGTGGGATCCTGGGACATGAAGGCGCTGAACGTGTCGACGAAGATGATGGCGTCCTGAACCTTTTGTTTATTGAAGCTGTCGATGCTATCGGCTATTCCCAATAATGCGGGATTGTAGCTGCCCAGGTAGATAGTGGTGTGTGCCTCGGACGGCGTATCCTGCTCATTTGAACTTAGAATAGTCACGTCGAAGTTGGCGTAATTCTCACGAACCCTCTCGACCACCATCTCGATCAGCTCATCGGTATAAGGCGCGAACCTGGCATCTATCATCGAGCCGGAGAACCTGGGCACGTCAACCGGAGCCCTACTGCCGATGGTCACGTTATCATGTCCTTCGAAATCGAGATAGGCGATTTGCCTGTCCGGAGCTTCCACCGGCGTCCCCGGCGTAAGGGTAATCTGCAATTGATACGGACCGGAGGTATCCGAACGCGGGCTTGCGGAAACGGCCACCATACCTTTATCGGTATCTTTTCTTACGACGAAGTATACATAGGGATTGGTTCTGCGGGCGTAGTAACTGCGATCATCGTTGAGGTGCATGTAATCTTCGTTGGAGTCGAAGACGGCAACGGCCGGATCAAAACCGTCGAGTCCGGCGATGACCTCCACCTTCAGCACGTCACCGGCGGAGAGTTCACCTATTTCGTAGGTAACCACTTCATCAGGGGAATTGATCCATCCCTCGATGATGTTTTTCTCATTCTCTACAATTTCGAGAGCAACGGTTTTTCCAAATGCTCCTTCAGTGGGTGAGGATGCGCCGGGTTCAATTACATCCGTCGAATTGACCCATTCGCCGGGAGTATTTACACCGGAACCGGAAATTGATCCGCATCCGGAGATAACCAGCGAGGTGATCGCGCAAAGACAGAGTACCTGACATACGGAGATATACCTGATAGAACCCACTTTTTTCCCCTAAATTCGGCGGTTGCTCTCTTTCACTTTCTCCCAATGGCAGTTTGCGGATAGCGATAATTCCGCATTGCCATTTGTGCCGGTTTTGAGCGGCCGGACACACACAGCAAAGTTCGGCGGATTGACACGGTTAGAGCGTCAACGAGGTAGATCGCAGGAAGCCCGTCGGGATAATTCCCAACTCGGCTCCGGCAGGCGACTAAACCCGGGTTAAATGTCCATTACGAACCGTAGCCAGGCAACATGAGAGGGGTATAGTAAAACGGGTCTGATATTCAGGGTTTTTCTCGAATCAAGTGCGGGTTACTATCGGACGCGACCGGAAGTGTATTACGGGATAAGACATTGTCATTTTTAACAAAACACATCAAGTCATTGTGTGGAATGGGTTGAGGTTAAAATCAGGCATTATTAAGGGAGACAGGCAATAGCAATTGTGATAATTTTCGCGGGTCATTTACGCGGTATTTTAGGTATTTTATTTATGTCTCCGAATATTAATCTGCGAAACATTACGAGCATTTAGAAGGAACAACTCGGTAACCCTGGCCAGAAAAAACCGGCTCGCATGGTTTGCAACTTATTTTGAAGCAGTGAGTTACGGTATTTTTTCGAGCATTTGGGTTCGTTTTGTAATATCGCTTTTTTGCTGACGCTCATCGTATTTCTCTCAATTCGGTTTACGGCGATTACTGACAGTTGGCGACTGCTACTAATAAGCAAACGTACCTTTACCTCGCTCCTGTTATTGTCGATTGCTGAAGTTTGGCGATTGCAACTAACCTGCAAGGTTTGACACGGAAGTTGTCGAGTTGAAGTCGATCTGAACAACCGCCAATGCAGATGCGAATTCGGATACGAATGCAGATGCGGATGCGAACCACAAGCGGCCCCGTCGGTTCTACGGAGTTTGTTTTCGGTTATTGAACGCCCATCTCGGGCCTGAAACCCAGGCGCAAAGCGATTCGATCCACCCGAATACACCTTTATCCCCCTCCTTTCTATTCTATTGTAACGAATACGTTTAGAGAAATTCAAGTATATTTTGGTTTTTGTTTGGTATTTTTCTTGCACTTTTGTTCGGTTTTTGTTCTAATACTAATTAATTGGTTTCGAGGGTTAACCCGTTAAATCAACCGGGTTACGGAAGGTGAGAAGAAGACAGGATACGGAGAGACTGTTTCCGTATTGTCATGTCCCAATGATAAAATCGCGAGCGGGTTGTAAAGGTTTGAGGCTGTTCTTTGTGACTTTGTGTCTTAGTGGTAAAAACAAAACGGAGCCACAAAGGCACTAAGACACAAAGGATTGGGTATTTTAAAGTTGCTTAAGATTGCCGGCAACTTTCGGCGATTCCTATTCTCCTGGAAGTGGAGCGGGTACGGCAGGAAGCGAGATATGGCAGCATGAAGGTTTGAGGCTGTTCTTTGTGACTTTGTGTCTTAGTGGTAAAAACAAAACGGAACCACAAAGACACTAAGACATAAAGGATTGGGTATTTTACAGCTGTTTAATTAAGATTGCCGGCAACTGTCGGCGATTCCTATTCTCCTGGAAGTGGAACGGGTGCGGCAGGAAGCGAGACATGGCAGCATGAAGGTTTGAGGCTGTTCTTTGTGACTTCGTGTCTTAGTGGTAAAACAAAATAGAACCACAAAGACACTAAGACACAAAGGATTGGGTAATTGCAGTTATTCATGTTTTCCAGTAACCGCCAGCGATAGCCTGCTTTCTGGAAGTAGAGTGGGAATGGCAAGAAGTAAGACATCGCAGCATGAAGGTTTAAGGATGTTCTTTGTGTCTTCGTGTCTTAGTGGTAAAAACAAAATGGAAACACAAAGGCACTTGAGCTATTTGCGATTAAGTGTGCTGAAGACGTTGGTGGCAATTGGAGCGTAACTACAAGGCGGGCAGGATGCCCGCCCCCCAAGGTGCTACTTGGCAATAACCTCAACATTGTCTGCTCTAAGGTACGAATAATCGGGAAGCAGTGATGATTCATTTTGCCGGTCTTATGTGAGATTTTACTGTTTCAAAAACAGATTTTAACTGCCAGGAGTATGGCAGGGATTGCGGATTTTAGTTTTTCGCGAATGCAGGCAGGGTTTTGCGTGCCAGTCATTCGATAACGACTTTGATTACGGCTACAGTGAATAAAATTTGTATTTTACCTTTGTTTTAAAGTGCCACTGGATATTAAAGTGATACTGGAATTCACAGCGCATAACTTCCTGCAAATAAGGAATTAATGGTTTTGTTGAATTAGGCAAACTTGCAGGCAACGATGGTTTCGCCAGGTAAAAACAAGTCCAGTAAGTTGACTTTGAAGTTCCGGATAACTAATGTTCGAGGGAGAAGCAGTAGTTGCGTATTCCCTATATCGAAAGGGAGCAGGTCGTGTTTCACTTTAATCGATTTTTGTTTTCCGGTCGTACTTACCATTTATGTTCAGGTAAGGTAAGGCGGTTTAACCGCTTTGAAGTTGTCAAATAAGCGGTCATGTAAAGCCCGAATTCGCCCTGAGGATGTATTAAGGGCGGATTTTGCAGTCAAGGCGCGGTTTGCGCGTAAGTACAATTAGTTTTTTTGCCAATGCGGCACGCCTGTCTGTACCGAAGGTGGTGGCGCAGGCAGTTGAGGTGTGCTTTGCGAGAGTAAAATTAAGTATGTGCTTAATTTAGGTAGTTTCAGTTTACTGTAAAGGAGAAATTCTTATGGTACATGGTTGGTTTGCGCGCTTATTAATAGCGTTTTTAGCGATGGGAGCGATACCGGTTTTCGCCGGTGGCGCGGTGAAGGAGGATCCGCGATGGAAGGAGGCAATCAATCTACAAAACGCGGGTGAGTATGGAATGGCGGCGGATGCGTTCGCGGTTCTGTTGGCTGAATACCCAGATTCGCAGGAAACGGCACTCAGGGTGGCGAGAAACCAGGAGCGGGCGGGTTTAATTCCTGAAGCGATCAGCGGTTACGATGTTTCAAACGGGGTCGATCCGCTGGGTTACTGGGCCGAGGTCGGTCTGTACTACCAGGCGATCCTGAAATACCAGGAGGGAGACAGCTCCGGCGGCGAGTTCAACGTTGAAGAATTGAAAAAACGTTTCCCCGATTCGCGGTGGACCGCGCGGGGAGTGGCGTTAGCGGCGCAGCAGGCGGTAAAGAAATCGGAATCGGGTAAAACTGATGAGAGAGGTGCACGAAGTGCAGGTAAATCGACCGGCAATCCGGCGGCGGAAGCAGAGGCCACGCTGGCGCTTGAAATGAGAGCGTATGAGGCGTTCAAGCTGGCAAACAATTCATCAGTGGCCGACAACGCCCGTATAGCGGCGATCGATCGGGTAATCAAGGATCATGGTGATACGCGTGCGGCCCTTCAGGCGTTGGACACGAAAGGTCATCTGCTTATTCGCGGCAAAAACCGTGGCGAAGCGATAGCGACTTTCCAAGAGGTGATTAACCGGACAAAGGAAAACGCCCCTCAGTCGCGTGTAGCCCAAACCGCTTTGACGCGTATGGCGGCACTAAAGCACGTAGAGAACAGAAAGGCCGATGCACTGGCCGACTATGACGAACTGGCCAAAACGGGTACTGATCCGGCCCTGGTGTCAAACGCCAAGTTGCAGGGAGCGGGCCTGTTTTTTGAGTTGCGTCAGGATGAGCAGCGAGAGGGCAAGAAGGTTTCTGCGGAGCAGTGGGCGGCGGTCCGTACCCGTTGTGCGGAAGTAATAACTCACGAGAAGGCGAAGGCGGAAGCGGTTTCCAGCAAGGGGCAATCGCGGTCGGCGAGTTCCGATTCGAGTGAAGAAGCGGTAATCGCGGAGCTGATGACGCTGGAGAGCTATCTCTGGGAAAACAGTCCCAAAGAGTGTCTGCGCCTGGCGGAAGAGTTCATATCGAGCAAGGACGTCAAGAGCTATCGTCGACAGTTGGGAACGGCGCATAACTTTGCGGCGGAGAGTCTGATCCAGATGAAGCGTTTTGATGAAGCGCTTACCCATCTGCAATGGATAGTCAACGAGAACGAGACGGGCGGCAACATGTGGCCTGTAGATAGTTTCATGGCCCAGGTTTATTACCGGGTAGCTGATGTGCTGAATCGGACGGGTGCACCGGAGGCGGAGGTTCTGGCAGCCGGTGACGAAGTGCTTTCGCGTTTTCCGAATTCGGAAGGAGCGGCGTTGATATTGGCAAGTCGGCAGCCTGCCGAGGAGCCGGGCGGAAATCATGTTGATCCGGTTACGGAGTTTTTCGGTGATGTCCTTGTCGGTGGATCCAGGTAGCAGGTGGCGGTTTTGTTTTTTCCGTCGGATTTGTTGCCCCGACCTACGGGTTACGGGCTAAGGTCCGTCCCCCACGACTCTGGCGAGCCTCCAGCTCGCGGAGATTAGAAGGTAGAGAGTAGAGGATTGAAAGTAGAGTTTGTGATTACCAACACGTTTGGTTGTTGATTTTAAACATAAGGAACAAGTAATGAGTAATAATCGATTATTCCGGCCTGTGACGGGCCGATTCAGGCAGTTTGGAGTGGCCGCCATGGCGGCTTTAATGGTCGGGTTGATAATACCGACGGTGCATGCAGACAGCGCGCCGCCGGTGTGCGACATCGATCCTTGTGCAACAGGTTGTCCGGAAGCAGATTCGCCGTATTGCGATTTATCGTGCGACCAGGCGGGCAGTCCGCGAGCCTGGGAGCAGACAATAGAGGCCGGTCCGTTCAGCGTGGTCAAGACCTGGAGCGGGCAGCTATTTACGGTTGTGCCAATCGTGGGCTTTGGTGGCCGTGGTCCGGATATGGGTATTGCCCTTTTCCACAGCTCGGAAGCGGTTACCTGCGATATGGGAGCTACGGGAATAAACGGCAACGGTTTCGGCGTTGACCTGGGACCCGGCTGGACCATGTCCTACAGCGGGTACGTCGATGGTACCGATGGCGATTCCACAATTACAGTTGTGGAAGACGACGGTACGGTAAATGTATTCACCCAGATAACCGGTGGTGGATATGAAGGACCGGCCGGCGTGCATGAGACGCTGGTGTTTGACAGCACAACCAGCAAATGGACGTTAACCCGCAAGCATCTGTCAAAGCGAATATTCAACCAGGATGGGCGACTTGAGCAGGTGATCGATTCGTCGGGCCATATCCTGACTGTAACCTGGAAAGCAGGCGTTACCGGTATTGACGTAATTGACAAGATAACCGACGCGACGGGCAGGGAGATATGGTACCGATACAATCAGTTGGGAACCGATCTGGTCACGGGAGTCTACGATCCCATGAGCGAGGACGGTACAATCAACGCGACTCCCACGGATGAAACGCGTGAATGGGGATTCACCTATACCGGAACCACGGATCTTATGCTGACGGAAATTCGCGATCCCATGTACAACGGCGTTTATGAAATAGCCCAACCTCAGGGACCGGATATAACAATCGACGCGCCGATTCGGTTCGCTTACGACGATGAGGGCAGAATAGTTCAGGAGACGGACAAGTTTGAGAGCCCCCTGAACAAAACGTTCACCTACACCTATGACAACTTCAGCCGAGTCGATACAATGACTGATCCGGCGGAACTGGGGCCCATAACCCGCACACTCGAATACGAGTTTGGCAGTCACAGGAATTGGTTTTTGACCAATTACACTGACCGCATGGGAACAGAATGGCAGTATTACCTGACTTCAGATCGCGATTTGAGCCTTACCTGCCAGGACGCCACTAACACAATAACCCGCTACGAGAGTATTTTAGCTATCGTCGGATACGACGCGGATTTCAATGTATTCGCAATGCGCGACGCGTACTGGTATATGTGGCTATACACCTATGATGGCAATGGTAATCTACTGACGGCGACCGACCCGTTGAACAAGCAGACGAGCTACACTTACGATACCAACAACAATCTGCTGACGGTTACCAATCCCAACAATATCACCGTCACGTACGAGTATAACGACCTGCACGATCCGACGCTGCTGACGAAGATCATCGAACCTGATGATGGTATAGCCAATCTTTACACGACGGCGGAAACGGAGTTGGTGTATTACGATACAACCGATGAGACCGCGGGTAAATCCAAAGGCAACCTATGGTATGTCAAGGATCCGAACAACGTTATCACCTATTTCAAATACGACAAATGGGGCCAGCAGGATGAAGAAACCGAGGGAGCGGTGATTACGGGTTTACGAGACGTCGACCTTGATATTCCGCCGAATTGCAGAATCGAAATCCACGGGCGCAACCCCAAGGGCCATCCGACAGGCGGCGGTGTTGCTGGCGCGAACGGCGCTGACACTGGAACCGACCCATTTGGAAGACTAAATTTATCATCATGTAGATTACAGTGCGTGAGTAAATCGGCAGATTCTTTCGATAGCCAATGGGTTACTCCTGGCTTTCCACATCGCCCCACAGTTGATTATGGGGAAGCTGACGACCGTCGTTCTCCTGGTGGCGAAATCTCGGAAGGTCAAATACAATATACGCCCCAAGGGCAAGTGCAGTTTTTAAATAATTACCTTTCCATTCCGTCAGCGTCCGGAAATCATAGAGAATTCCAGGCAACTTACGATGTCCTGGGCAGACCGCTAAATCAATTAATGAAAACCGAGGATAGCGGCAACAATTTCCGCCAAACCAACTACGAATATGATGACATAAACGGCATAGTAAGCGTTTCGGTCGAAAACCGCGAGATTATCTCGACCCTGAACGCTCGCGGGCAAGTTACCACGGTAGAGGCCGGTGCAGTTAATGGCAACTCCGATACTTATGAAAGCTACCAGTATTACGACAACGGCTTATTGCACATCGCCACCAAGGGTACGGGTACCACTTATACCACAAGCACGTACACCTATCGCGACGATGGGCGGGTTAGTACCATTGTTCATGACACCAACGACGGGACTCCGCAGCAGTTGATTTATCTTTACGACGACGCCGGGCGGGTTGTGCAGATTTCCGACAGCGGTTTGGATGGTTCCAGTTATAACACCGTTTATACCTACGATGATCGCAATCGGCTGGTCAGTGAGGTTCGCAGTGTTGATGGTACGAACGCGACTATCTATCACATCAACTACAGCTACGATAACGGGGGCAACCGCAAGACCAAGTTGACCCTTGTGCCGGCTTCCTCTACGGAGGCTACCATTTACAGCGATAATTACTATTATGACACGGACACGGTTGACGAGGCGGGTAATCCGCTGGACGCGGTAGCCAAGTACGGCAGCCGGAACAACCGCTTAATGTATTATACAAGTAAGAAATGGGAAGTTGTCAACGGGAATCCCACCTTGTCGTCTTCGGAGACCACCTGGTATTACTATAATGGTTTCGGACACGTTGAGCGTATCGTAACCAAAAACTCGGACGAGAACCTTTATCGGGGAACCCGCATGGAATACGACAAGATGGGTCGTGTGTGGCGGGTGACCAACGATCAGTGGGTGGAAGACTGGCGGTACTATGAAACTTCTGATAACGCCTTGGATAGAACGCAATACTGGGGAGTCCTGGCGGTTGATCAGGCGTTGAGTTGGGATAATGCTCAAAGTCATGTCGATACCACTTATAACGCAAACCATTTTTGGTACGGCCTGGCGAAAGTCCGTAACGAATTGGAATTGCAGTGGTTTGCAGATACGTTCAGTCCGGAAGACGGCTCTGAGGTGAAGTACTGGATTGACGGATATCAGGATGCCAATCCCGGAGATCCGTACTGCTTGCCGGGAACCTGGGGTTGCTGGCTATGGGAAGCCCAGATGGGTACACTTTACAATGATCCTGAGGAAACCTACGTGCCGTGGATACCGGTTGGCGAAACTCCTCCCTGGCCTGACTTCAACATCAACGGCGGCTGGCTTGCCGGTGAGCCTGACGATGTCGACGGTGTAGAGAACGGCCAGGAGAACCGTATGTTGTTGGTTTTGAATCGCGGTGGAGTGGTCGGTGACTACGGTTTTGAGGACGCTGCCGGCAGCGAGCAGCATCCGTTCCTGGTGATGGCCGGCATGTCGGCTAAGGATTTCTCTCCGGCCGACGCGCTGGGAGGTTACCAGCAGAACTGGCGTCGCAGGTTCAGCTACCTGGGCGATCGGCAGCGGATCGCGGATGTGGAAATCGGAGGTTCAGACGAAGACCATAAATTCACCGACTACGTGGGTAACGCACCGGTGCTGGATTACTGGGATCCGTCAGGAAATACGACAGAGCTGACAGCCTACGTGCCGGGGTTGGCGGAGATCGATCTGTTTGATGAGGTCAACGAAGTTCCCTGGGCTGCTCCAGTGGTGACTTACCTGTATACGGACATGCTGGGTTCGACGTGGTTCAAGACCAGCGACCCGGCCAGCGGCACGGTGACGGCCACCCTGTCGACGGTGCGTACGGCGTTTGGCGAGATAATCGCGGTCGGCGGAACCGGGCCCGACAGTCGCTACGGATATGTAGGCGCTCACGGATACCAGGAGCACGATTACGATTCCGCCGATGGTGGAACAACCTATCGCGGCGACGGTGTACCGGATAACCTGATAGGCCGAAGCGCTACTGATGGTTTTCCATATATGCATACCGGGGCGCGGTATTATAACCCCTCTACCGGGCGGTTTATGCAGCGCGATCCGATTGGGATTCGCGGTGGAGCAAATGTTTATGAGTATGCACATTCGGCCCCCACTTATTTAATCGATCCTAATGGATTATGGCAATTTGGGTATTGCGGAATGGAAGGGTCGGGTTCGGATATCGATTACGGAACCGGATCAAACCCCCATGTAAAAGTGGAAGTTCATCATGAGCCAGATTTGACTACAGAAGAGGAACTAGAGTATGTTAAGAAAGTGTATAAGGTTAAAAAGGTAGGAGTTAGTATCGGCTTGGCAGGAACCGGAGCGTATGTTGGTGCCGCAATAGGAACATTACTCCTCCCTGGACCCGGAACTGCTGCAGGAGCAGCCCTTGGTGGTATAATCTCAGGCGTCTTTTGTGTTGACGTGGTAGAGACTTACGATCTAGTCACGCATTGGGATGAGCCGATCAATCCTTTGTATTGATTTTTACGGTGAGGTATCGAGAAGTTTAAAATGCCACAAAGAAAGAGCAACAAATACTTACTTGCGCCTCGACCGATACTTCGTTTCTGGGTTATTGTGTTTCTATTATTTGGAATTGCAATCACTCCCGATATCATTGAAGCTCTTGATGCGATTGAATTTATCGATTTCTCCGACATCCAGTTAAACATAGTGGAGACGATAAAATGGTATTTACTTATACCATCAATCAGTTTAAGTTTAATTTGGTGGACGAGATCGTATATTCGGTTCTATCGAAAGGTCATTAAGTACGACTATAAAATATGTTTATACTGCGGATATATATTAGTAGGTCTTCCGGATATATCGAATTGTCCAGAATGCGGAAGAACTTACCATGTTGAATATCTACGTAAAGTTTGGCCAAAATGGCTAGGTGCCCCCTGGCGTTGGAGATCAGGAGACGATTCACGAATTCGGAACGAAGACGTAGATAGTTAAATACTCAATCCTGTTTTCACTAACTCATAAAACCCGCCTTGTTTGTCAAATTCCAGCATGCAAGGCGGGTTCGTTTTTTACAATTAGATAGTCGCCCCTGAAAAAGGCGTCATTTAGCCGGGTAGTAAAATAGCGTGGCCGGTGCCGCTTTGGAAAGCGAATATTCTTAACCACGCGATTATCGCGATAAATAATCGGGGGCTAGGGGGGGCTAGGGGACAGCCTCTTATTAATCTTACGTAAACCCCCTTAATAACCCCTCCTCTGCCCTCTGATGGTAAAACAGGAGGCGGGCTTTTTATTCTTTCACAAATACTCCAGAAAAACCATAGCGGCAATTACTATTATGACACGGACACGGTTGACGAGGCGGGTAATCCGCTGGACGCAGTGGCCAAGTACGGCAGCCGGAACAACCGGTTGATGTATTACACAAGTAAGAAATGGGACGTTGTCAACGGGAATCCTACCTTGTCGTCTTCCGAGACCACCTAGTATTACTATAATGATTATGGACACGTTGAGCGGATCGTGACCAGGAACTCGGAGGAGAACCTTTATCGGGGAACCCGCATGGAATACGACAAGATGGGTCGTGTGTGGCGGGTGACCAACGATCAGTGGGTGGAAGACTGGCGATACTTTGAAACTGATAAAACCGACGGGGGATACACCTTGGGTAAATTGCAATACTGGGGAGTACTCGAGGTTGACCAGGCGATGAGTTGGGATAATGCTCAAAGTTATGTCGATACGACTTATAACGCAAACTACTTTTGGTACGGCCTGGCGAAAGTCCGTAACGAATTGGAGTTGCAGTGGTTTGCAGATACGTTCAGTCCGGAAGACGGCTCTGAGGTGAAGTACTGGATTGACGGATATCAGGATGGCGATCCCGGAGATCCGTACTGCTTGCCGGGAACCTGGGGTTGCTGGCGTTGGGAAGCCCAGATGGGTATATTTTACGATGATCCTGAGGAAACCTACGTACCGTGGATACCGGTTGGCGAAACGCCGCCCTGGCCTGACTTCAACATCAGCGGCGGCTGGCTTGCCGGTGAGCCTGACGATGTCGACGGTGTAGAGAACGGCCAGAAGAACCGCATGCTGCTGGTTTTGAATCGCGGTGGAGTGGCCGGTGACTACGGTTTTGAGGACGCTGACGGCAGCGAGCAGCATCCGTTCCTGGTGATGGCCGGTACGTCTGCTAAGGATTTCTATCCGGCCGACACGCTGGGAGGTTACCAGGAAAACTGGTCTCGCAGGTTCAGCTACCTGGGCGATCGGCAGCGGATCGCGGATGTGGAAATCGGAGGTTTAGACGAAAACCATAAATTCACCGACTACGTGGGTAACGCACCGGTGCTGGATTACTGGGATCCGTCAGATAACGCCACGCCGTTGACGGCCTACGTACCGGGGTTGGCGGAGATCGATCTGTTCGATGAGGTCAACGAAGTTCCCTGGGCTACGCCGGTGGTGACTTACCTGTATACGGACATGCTGGGTTCTACGTGGTTCAAGACCAGCGACCCGGCTAGCGGTACAGTGACGGCCACCCTGTCGACGGTACGCACGGCGTTCGGCGAGATAATCGCGGTCGGCGGTACCGGGCCCGACAGTCGCTACGGATATGTGGGCGCTCACGGTTACCAGGAGCACGACTACGATTCCGGCGATGGTGGAACAACCTATCGCGGCGACGGTATACCGGATAACCTGATAGGCCGAAGCGCTACTGATGGTTTTCCATATATGCACGTCGGGGCGCGGTATTATAATCCGTCAACCGGGCGGTTTATGCAGCGCGATCCGATTGGTATTTGGGGTGGGTTGAATACGTATGTGTACGTTTTGAACATGCCAACTGTCGGTATCGATCCAACCGGACACGGTTTCTGGGACGGCAACAGTTGGGGATTTCACGATTGGGTTGCACGTAAGATATGGATGCGTATCCATACGACTAAGACTCTTGCAGAAATGTCGGACGGGCGAGCGTACGCTGAATCTATAGGTGGCAGCGTTGGAATCGTATACATCGGCAGGTTTCTTATTAAGAAATTTTCGCCAGGTATAGCCTGGTTTGGGTACGGGAACGGTTCGTTTGGTTTTAGAGCAGCGGGTGACGTTGCGTGGAGGGTTGGAGATCTTGCTTGGAAGTCAAAGATTTTTCGCATGTCGCTATGGCGTATGCGAGGGATTCCCTTGCCGGTTTTATTTTTAAGTCGTTTACAAAATGCAGGTGATACAAGTTATCTTTGCTGCTTCTTTACCATGGTACGTAACTTCGGAAGAGGCTGGGGTTTGCCATAAGGAAAATATATGTCTAGATTAAGAAAGTTCAATACAGAGTTTATTATTCCGGAAAATAGGCTTTTGACTTGGCCAGAACTGATAGAAAACATACCTGGCGATTTTTCTATCGACTGGTTTGCTAGAACAACCGCCCCGGGGGACATAGCCAACACCGATAGTGTTTGCTTGATGCGTGAAGAATCAGTGTTGAATATAAATGTTTTTCCGAATAAAACCAGAAACGATAATGCGAGTTATTCTCTATTCTTGATATGTGTTCAAGAACAACAAGGCCTTTGTTTTGCAAAGGAAGTTGAAAGTGTGTTTATTGCTGACGGCTGGGAGCAGGTAGGGAAACCTATTAGCTACTACGAATAGATCCGTAACGGAATTCGAAACGGAAACGCAACTAGCACTACAGCGCAAAGTAAGCTCAAGAAATTACCGCATTCGGCACGATAACTTCTGATAGCGGCGTGTGTTACGCTGCAGAAAGGAGTCACGAGCATGGATGCTTCTCAAATCGCAGAAGTTGGCCGGGGTATTGAGGGATATCTGGCGGAGTTTTCGGATTGCTTCGGGCGTTGTGACACGGAGGCGTATCTGCCCATTTACGTCCGCGGGCAAAACTCGAATCTTCATCGCAAAAGCGTTGAACCGATGGCATTGCAGGCCGGTGTTCCACCGCGATCATTGCAGGCCTTTCTGAGTCTGTTGAAGTGGGATGAAGAGCAGGCGGTGGATCGTTTGCAACAAATCCTCATGCGGGATCATGCACATCCCAAAGCAATTGGATCGGTAGATGAAACATGTTGCCCGAAGAAAGGGCATCACACCGCTACGGTTCAGCGTCAGTGGTGCGGTAGTACGGGAAAGGTGGACAACTGTGTCGTAAGCGTTCACCTGGCTTATACCTTGGGAGATTTTCACTGCCTGATGGACAGTGACCTGTTCCTGCCCGAGAGTTGGGCGAATGATCCGATCCGGCGGGAAGCTGCGGGGATTCCTGAAGATGTAACGCATCGTACCAAACCCGAGATTGCATTGGCACAGATCAAACGCGCCTTGGCCAACGGTGTTCGTGTAGCGGCATGGACGTTTGACGAGCATTACGGGCAGAGTTACGCGTTCCTTGACGGTCTGGATGCACTTGGTCAGAACTATGTGGCGGAGGTGCCTTGTGACTTCTACGGATGGGCAGTGTATCCGAAGTTGGTACACCGGTTGAGGTCCCGGGAAATGCATCGAGGCGGGCGGAAAAAGCCTGTTCCGAGAGTCGCTGGTGGCAGCCCCAAGGCCAGTCAGGTGAAGAATCTGCTGATTCATTCACCGGCTTTTTACAATCAACCCTGGACGGCGATTCATCTCAAAGATGCCGAGAAAGGCCCGATGGTTCGCGAGGTCAAGACAATTCGATTCTGGATGCAGCGGAATAACCTGCCGACGCGGGATCACTGGTTGATTGCGGCCCGCAATCCGGAAGAGCCGGACGTGATCAAGTTCTTCGTCTCCAACGCGCCGGCGGGAACGCCGATTGAATGGCTGGCTTATGTCGGCTATTCACGATGGTCGATCGAGCGATGCTTTCAGGAAGACAAGGACGAATTGGGTTTCGACCATTTTGAAGTTCGCTCCTGGCGGGCAATCCATCGTCACATGTATCTGACTCAGATCAGCCATTTGTATTTAAACAAGGCGCGGGAGAGGTTGATGGATCAGGAGCGTTCACAGGAAAAAGCCGGCTTTTTTTCCCTACAGAGGCCCCGGCGACAATCGCCCGTCGTATCCGGTCGAAAGCCTGACGGTTAACCAGTTGCGTGAAGCCGTGTCCGCCTGGTTTGAGGCCATCGCACTTCCGCGATCTGCCCGTAAACAGGTACTGGAAAAAACCGCGATGAGAATCAGCTATACACGACATCGCAACACGCAGGCAAAGCGTGGTCATCGCAAGAAAACAATCCGGGAATTACACCGGAAAGGACTCACTTTGGGGAAAATGAGAACGTGTATCGGCAGCAACTTTGCGCTGTAGTGCTAGTTCAATCCCTAACCAAGTCTTTTTGAGCCGATAAAACCCGCCTTGCTTGCCGAATTCCAGCAAGCAAGGCGGGTTTGCTTTTTACCTAACTTCGGCTTACTCCACGTCGAGACCAAGGGTACGGGTACCACTTATACCACCAGTACCTACACCTATCGCGACGATGGGCGGGTTAGTACCATTGTTCATGACACCAACGACGGGACTCCGCAGCAGTTGATTTATCTTTACGACAACGCCGGGCGGGTTGTGCAGATTTCCGACAGCGGTTTGGATGGTTCCAGTTATAACACCGTTTATACCTACGATGATCGCAATCGGCTGGTCAGTGAGGTTCGCAGTGTTGATGGTACGAACGCGACTATCTATCACATCAACTACAGCTACGATAACGGGGGCAACCGCAAGACCAAGTTGACCCTTGTGCCGGCTTCCTCTACGGAGGCTACCATTTACAGCGATAATTACTATTATGACACGGACACGGTTGACGAGGCGGGCAATCCGCTGGACGCGGTGGCCAAGTACGGCAGCCGGAACAACCGCTTGATGTATTACACAAGTAAGAAATGGGACGTTGTCAACGGGAATCCCACTTTGTCGTCTTCGGAGACCACCTGGTATTACTATAATGATTACGGACACGTTGAGCGGATCGTAACCAGGAACTCGGAGGAGAACCTTTATCGGGGAACCCGCATGGAATACGACAAGATGGGTCGTGTGTGGCGGGTGACCAACGATCAGTGGGTAGAAGACTGGCGGTACTTTGAAACTGATAAAACCGACTGGGGTAGATTGCAATACTGGGGAGTACTCGCGGTTGACCAGGCGATGAGTTGGGGGCTAGGATGCCGGGGGACAGCCTCTTGTTAATCCCACCTAAACCTCCCAAATAACTTCTCGCCCGCCTCCTGTTGATAAAGCAGGAGGCGGGTTTTTCTTATTTATATTAGGGCGAATTGCAATCCTGTGGTCCCTGGCGAATCTGTCGCAGGTTATTAACGGCAATGGGGTCGTTACGCAGTACAGCTACGACAATCTCGATCGGGTTGTTGCCACATTCGAGGACTTTGGAGGGGCCGACCAACGGATCACGAGTTACGGGTATAACGGTCTGGGTCAGGTTGTTTCGCTTAAAGATCACGATAACAACGAAACAAGTTATACCTATGACCTGGCCGGTCGGTTGAAGACCGCGGTTTATCCCGACGATCTCGGCAGTGGTGCGGGGACGGTTACTTTAGCTTACGAGCACGACGCGAGTTTGAATCACAACCGGGTTATTCGTACCGATCAGAAGGGTATTGTGGGAACCACTACTTACGACGAGCTGAAGCGGATGATTTCGCGGGTGTTCGTTGACAGTGGTAGCACGGTTCTTTCCGAATCATTCAGTTATGATAAAAACGGAAACATGCTGACGGCTAATAATGGGTTCGTCAATGTAACCAATACTTATGATGGTCTTGGCAGAATATTCACTACTACGCAAACATTTGTGGCGGATAATCTGCCGTTTACCACTCAGTTTGGTTATACAATTACTGGTTCAGGGGCGAGTGCGGGGAGTACGCGGACGCTCACTTATCCCAATGGCCGAGCGGTAACCGAGAGTTACGATCCGCGTAATCGCATGGTATCGGTTACCGGCGGTGCGGCTATCGGGTCGCAATGGGTTTACGACGGAGCCAATCGGCGGAGCAACGCGGTTCTCGGTAATAATGTTACGAGTGCTTTCGATTATGATATCAACGATCGGCTGACCGGTATTACCCATGCGTCGCAGGGTGGAAACCCGCTCTTTGATGTGGATTATGGCTATGACGCTATCGGTAACCGGCTCTTCGCCCGTAACAATATCCATATCAACCGCAGCCAGGAATATTCCTACGACAGGCTTAACCGGTTGACCTCGTTCAAACGCGGCGCTCTTGACGCTCAGAACACCATTCCGCAGGCGAACATCCTCGATCTGCCGGAAATTCCGGGCAAACGCGATTGGACTTTGGATAAGCGGGGTAACTGGTCTACGCTGGTAAACACAATTGATGGCAGTTCTGAAACCGAGACCCGGACGGTTAATGAGGTTAACGAGTATTCGACGGCGGCCAAGGGTGGTATTTCAAAGGTATTGAACCACGATGCCAATGGTAACCTGACACTCGATCCGCTAGCTCCCAATGCGGGCGATACCGTACCCGACGGTCAGCGTTACGAATACGACGCGGCCAACCGGCTGGTGAAGGTATGGAGAACGAATGGTACAGGTACTCTAAACGATGATCTTGTAATTCGTGAAAACAAGTACGACGCACTGGGTCGCCGGGTGGAGACCAGAGGGCCGACTTATTCCGGGTTGGCCGACGACAATCCATTTGGCTTGCCCCTGCCCATATGGACACGATGGGTATTCGCTGATCTTGCTCCGGTACATGAGTATTACACTTCTTCATTTGCTATAGTGGGTCAACCGCATACTATGACCCTGTCGCGGGAGTATATCTGGGGAGCGAGTTATCCGGAACCGGTGGCCATGATCGATCACACGTCCGACGGCGACGTGGAGGCCGGCACGCCGGAAGTACTGCATTATCTGCACGATGTGCTGGGAAACGTAGTAGCGTTAACCAACGCGGCCGGTGAGGTTGTCGAACGCTACGATTACGATCCGTATGGTAAAACTTACATTACGGATAACACACTGACCACGTACCGGGGTGAATCGAAATACGGCAACCCGTTCATGTGGACCGGCCAGGCGTTCGATCAGAACACGCGACAGTATCATTTCTGGGCACGAACCTACAGCCCGCACTTGGGTAGGTGGCTGCATCGCGATCCGTTGGGGTATGTGGATGGGGTTAGTCTATACCAGTATGTATGCTCGAATCCAATTAAGTATATTGATCCATTGGGATTGATAACACCAAGGGATTACATTGGTTATATCGACGAGTTGGAAGAAAACGGTTACGATGATGGCGCTGATTATACGGAAGAGGAATGGGAGCGAATCTTAGCCGCAGCGAAGGCCCAAATTGGCTTGGGATCTGATACTGATCTTCTTAGTATCACCAGTGATACAATTGCTTTTTACAAAGCGCTGATCGAAATCTTTAAAACCCCGTTGGATGATGTCAATAAACAGTATAGTAAAATAATTGACGAGATAGATAAGATATCTAAATTATATAGGTTCGATTTTCATAATGGACTTTTAGATAGACTTAGGGATATCCTTAAAGATAAAGAAAAGATAGCAGATCTAATCAGCAAGTTGGAGAATATCGTAAAGACTTTGGAGATAATAGACGCGGTCAGGCAGGGCAAAGATGTTGATCCAAAGGTATTTTTAGATGCTCTTCAAAAACTTATGGAGCTAGGAGATAGCATGGTACCAATTCCCGGCCTTGACGCCTTTTTTAAGTATTGGGCAAAAGTTATCGGTGCCATTAATAAATTCCTGGATGACATAAAAGATAATCAGGCACGTGAAAACGTCTATTGGTTGATACACGGGCAGAGGCCCAAATACGGGAATGAACCATTACACAAGTGGGCGAACAAAGAGTGCTCGTCCCGGAATGGAGATTAAATAAATGATTACAAATCAAAACACATTTAGGCGAATTACTTATAAATTTTTAGTTGCGGGGTTATTGATAGTTGCAGTTCGGTACAGCTTGGCTTACGAAGGCGACTCCGGTGTTTCAGCGCAAACCATATTCGAGGCTGCGGTACGTTTAGCATCCGAAAAAGAAATAGAAGAACACGAATTCGTGCAACTCGAGGACGAGTTGCCTATTTTGGCCGCGTTTAAATCAAAGCCAGTTGATGATTGGCCGAAATTTCGGGTAGTCGATACATCACTTGATGGTAGAACTACAGTATCTGTCCTTCCACCGGAAATTCCGCTACTAGTACAAGGTGGGAGCGAAATGTACGAGGGAACAAATGAATTGGTTTTGTCCGTACAATATCCGAGCTATCGTGTAATATTTCAATCTTCACCAATTAAATACAAAGATGAAATACTTAAGCGTTTACAAGGGCTCATCAAGAAGTTTAGTATCTCTGATGAGATTACGCGAAGGATAATCAATCGAATCAAGGATAAAACTAATCTTGAGTTGGAAAAAAAGATTATCGGTTTTTCCAAGAACGATGTTTTAACGACCGATTCTATTGAGGAGGCAGTTTATCAGTATTTACTCGCTGATTTTTCTCGTGCATCTTGGTTAGGGGATTCGAAAGAGTGCTATCTTGTAGAAAAAGGGAATAGGGCATTGTTATGCTTCGCTGATCTTAAGTCATGCAAATCAGGCTATATTTTTATTAAAGTGTTTGAGAATGACGTGCCGAGATACGAATGGGCGATTTACGTTCGTAATACTCAAAGTGTTAAACCCGGTCATACTATTGATAATCAACTAACCTGCGATACAGTATCGGCAATTGTTCGATCTGCAATTGAGTTTGCTCTGAATCCCAAGAAACGGAGATAATAAGATTCGGGCGAGGGGGGCGAGGGGACGGGCGAGGGGACAGCCTCTTATTAATCTTACGTAAATCGCCCCAATAACTTCTCACCCGTCTCCTGATGGTTAAACAGGGGGCGGGCTTTTTTGTTCTTTGGTGTCCTTCCGGTAAGTCTGCGTAATTTTAGCTGGTGATCGGGCGTATTATTCGGATATGGGGACGGCTTGCGGTTGGTTATGGTAATTCCAGGGCAGCCAGTTTTGGGGAGATGTTGCTACGGACTACTCGTTATCCCGAACCGGTGGCCATGATCGACCACACGTCCGACGGCGATGTAGAGGCCGGAACGCCGGAAGTATTGCATTATCTGCACGATGTGCTGGGAAGCGTAGTAGCGTTAACCAACGCGGCCGGTGAGGTTGTCGAACGCTACGATTACGATCCGTATGGTAAAACATATATTACGGATAACACACTGACCACGTACCGGGGTGAATCGAAATATGGCAACCCGTTCATGTGGACCGGCCAGGCGTTCGATCAGAACACGCGACAGTATCATTTCTGGGCACGAACCTACAGCCCGCACTTGGGTAGGTGGCTGCATCGCGATCCGTTGGGATATGTGGATGGGGTTAGTCTTTATGAATATGTTTGCTCCGATCCAATAAGTTCGAAAGATCCGTTCGGCCTCATAACGATAGTTATAAACGGATTCATCTTCCGCGAAAGTCGAGTCAGCGGAGATCACAACAATGCTGGACAAAAGCATTATGACGTAATCGATGGAAATAAGAAGATAGGCGAAATCTGGGAAGATGGTAGCGTAAAGAAAGTCCGCAACCCGAGAAAACTATCGCGAGCTAGAACTGCTTGGCTTACTTCGGGGATGTTCGCAGTTGGCTTGCTTCTTGATGAGGCTTTTGGCGCTGCTTCTGTTCTTGACGATTTACGGAAAAGTGTCGTGTGGGAAGATTTTCTTCAAGCATTGGAAAACGGTGATTGGAGGCTAGTAGATCAATACCGTGACTGGTTGTTTGAACACGCCCTTCTCGGCAACACTCACCGATCAAAAGTTGATGTTGGCGTTTGGTTAGATAATCTAATCGCAAAACGCAGGGCACAATGGGAAAAAGAGCAGGAAGAAAAGAAAAAGGAAGAGAATGAAAAGAAAGAAGATAACGAAGAGGATGACGACGGCCCTCTTGATCCGCATATTGAAGAAGAGGTTTTACCGGGGCGGGATGGATTACCTATTAATGTTGAAATAGATATTCCGGAAAAACCGCCTGCACCAAAAGTAGAATATCCAAGTCTGCCTAATAGTGACGAATGCGAAAGTTGACCAAAAATCGTTAACGAATAATGTATTTCGGCACTCACCCTGCCTAGTTCGTATAACTAGGCAGGGCTCTATCCTTAATCGCACCCTACCAGTTATTCGTTGGTGGTTCTTTGATGCTTGGTCGCGACCAAAGTTGTTTGCGGTGCTAGGAAATGATAAAATACAAGCAATATAGCTTTTTCTCGTTTTTCCTAAAACCAATATAGAAGGTATCGCAAAACCTCTCAGGAAGCTAATTTTCGTAAGCTTCCCGTAAACAGCTTAAATAAAGGGGTTTTCTGCTGATCCTCAATACGACGAAAAAGCATTTACCAAGTATTGGGATAGGCTATAATAACTCTATCGGGGATTAAGCCTGAAGAACAACGGAACACAAGTGGAGAACAAAACTAATGATAACTTTTAAATTTCCGGTCTGTAGTGGCAAACAGAATACATTACCAAGAGATACATCAGCGATGTTATGTCCTTGGTGCAAAAAGCAGGTTGTCGGTGAACCGAATTCTTTTGCATCTCTCCAGGGAGGATGTTATACGGAACTCGGTGACGCTATTTTATTAATCGATGATAGTGACAACCGAAAAACAATTGGAGACACCTTTCTAACTCTTTGGTGGCACGGCGCTCACGACAATGGAAGCGGATTATATCCTGGGGCGGATGTGACTCTTAGAATAGTGGATGACGTACCTAAAAGAAACTTTCGTCTCTATTTTTGTAGTCCGAAATGCCTAAGAAGTTTTTTAAATCATGCCTTGGATCGTTTCGAGGAAATGATAGAAGAAGATTTCAAGAAATGGGGTAACACTTAATATGCAAATTACATGGTGCTAGATATCGAGGATATTGGATATTGAGGAACTGTCGGGCTATTGAAGAAACCTTTCTTATTGTAGGCGTTTTTCTTTAAATAGGTCAAGCAAGGAGAAGGGCCACCCGGTTTATGGGTGGCCCGCTTTTTACAGTTGATTAAAGGTCAATTGTTTTTCCAAAGGTCCGCGGAGCGGACCCTACCGGTTTTAATTGACCGCCCAGATCTCCACGTCGTCTATGTTCCAGCCGCAATACTGCCAGGAACTGTCGGTAGTGCCGATAGTCCAGCGAATGTAGACCGTTGACTCACCATCGGCTACCGCGGAGATGTCGTACTCCTGCAACGACCAGGAGCTGTCGGCCACTTCGGCGGTGTTTTCCCAAACCGTGGTCCAGCTTGAACCATTATTACTTACCTTCAAGTAGGCATGATCGTAACTCGGCTGTTCAACACCAAGGTATCTGTAAAACTTAAGCGTGACATCGGTCATACCGGTGCAATTGATGGCCGTTGTTGTCAAATGAGTTTCCGACAGGCTGTTTGCATAATCACCGGAGAGGTTGTAGCCGTATACGTTGCTCCCGGTATACCCGGATGTCGGATCGGGATTACCATGATCCCCGCCGTCACCGGTCGGCGTGCCCCAGGCCCACTGACCTTGAGTCGCCCAGCCGGGATTGGTGTTCATATTCCACGAGTAAACCATCTGTGCTCCAACACACTGATCGTTAACCTCGTCACACGTTTGGCCGGGGCAGGGATCGGTGCCGGCCTGGCAGAATATGCCAACGCAGGTCTCCGCACCGTTACAGAACACACCGTCGTCGCATTCGCTGTCTATCGTGCATTCCGGATCAGCCGCGATGGCCACTATCTGAACGTCGTCGATATTCCAGCCGCAATACTGCCAGGAGCCGTCGGTCGTGCCGATAGTCCAGCGGATATAGACGGTAGACTGGTTATCCGCCACCGTGGAAATATCGTACTCCTGCAATGACCAGGCAGTCTCGGCCACCTCAGCGGTGTTTTCCCAAATCGTGGTCCAACTGGTTCCGTTGTTACTAACCGCTACATAGGCATGATCGTATGACGGTTGCTCAACACCGAGCCAACGCCGGAACTTCAAGGTAACGTCGGTCAGATCGGTGCAATCTATTGCGGTTGTGGTCAGGTGGGTTTGCGACAGGTTAATACCATAATCGCCGGACAGGTTATACCCGTATACGTTGTTACCGGTGTAGCCTAACGTGGGATCCGGTCCGCCGTGATCGCCACCGCCGCCGGTGGGCGCACCCCAGGCCCATTGACCCGAAGTTGTCCAACCGGGGTTGGTATCCATATCCCATTCGTAAGCGACAACCGGATCGTTACTCACGCACTGATCGGTAGCTTCGTCGCACGACTGACCGAGACAGGGATCGGTACCGGCCTGACAACCGTTGGTCGCGTGGCAGGTTTCCGCGCCGTCGCACCATAAGCCATTATCGCAGTTGGCATCGTTGGCGATGTTGTCGCAGGAATCGGTGGACTCGTTACAGGAGTCGTCGGTACAGGCCACACTGTCGTCGCAATCGACGGCCGTTCCGAACTGGCAACCGTTGGTCGCATGACAGGTTTCCGCCCCATCGCAATATAGCCCGTTATCGCAGAGCGAATCGTTGGGGGTGTTATCGCAAGAGTCGGTGGACTCGTTGCAGAAGTCGGTGGTACAGGCGACACTGTCGTCGCAATCGATGGCCGTACCGGCCTGACAGATGTTGTTCACGCAGGTTTCCGCACCATTGCAGTATAGCCCGTCGTCACAGTCGGCCGGAACACTGCACACCAGAGAGGGGAAGAAGAACTGGAGGATTTTCAGCATTACAGCGGACCGGTCTGAGGCGGTGGTAATCGTCTCAAAGGGGAACCCGAAGCTGACAACCTTGAAGGTTCCATCGTAAACCACACCGGCCACCCCGCCGTTACCTCCGACATAGTTGAGCGCCGCGGTCGATCCTCCGCTGACGGCCAAGCCGTCCGGATACTGCGAATCGTAGAACAGAGTGCCATCGTCAAAGTTGAACTGCGAAACGCCATCGAAGATCGACCCGCTAGCCGCGGAGACGGTGTGGGTATTGGCGTCATCGCTGGCGTAGTCGGTCTTGAGGCAGTTGTTGTAGAACGCCCTGTCTGCGGTAGTTCCCTTATCGTCCAGATCCCAACCGATTTCCGAACCGGAGACCAGCAGGTTACCGCCACCATTCAGGTATGTGGTAATCGCCGACTGCTCATTGGAATCGAAAGTGTCGCTGGAGGTGGATTCCTCGCCGCTGATCCAGAAGACGGCGTCGAAATCACCAAGAGTTATGGCGCCGCTGATTATCGCTTCGTTATCGCATGTGGAAACACCCATATCGGCATCCGCCAAGGCGTTTACATACTGAATAGCGTAATCGTAGGTGTTACCTTTGCGCCAGATCTGCCTTTCAGGACTCAAACCCGCATAAGCGGTGGGGAAAGTGAATTCCTGTACCCAGTTCTGATAGCGTTCAAGGCGGTCGAAGCCACAGACTACCAGTACCTCGGCGGTTCCGCTGGTGGGCCTGCGTACGGCCATCACCTCTGAAGGCATCGATTGTCCACCGGAGTTGGTGGCGGTTATCCGATAGTATTTCGTTTCGCCGGCAGCCAAACCGGAAAGCGTGGTGGAGGTAACATTGCCCACAACCGTCGGATTGCCGAATCCCCTACCGTTACTCGATTCGTAAATAACGTAACCGGTGGCCGCGTCACCGCGAGCCCCGTCACTGGGAGGCGCGGACCAGGATATGGTCACATTTCCGCCACCGGCGTTTACCACACTGACGTCCGTGGGCACGTCCGGCGGAAAAGCCAGGGGAACAGTGCTGTTAGGCAGAAAGTTTAGGAACCGGATAATCGCCTGCACCGATGACTTGGCCAGTGCCGCTCTTACCCGACTATCTCTTAATAATTCAGCGTCAGTGGCGTTATCGTGAAAAGCCAATTCCACGATTGTCGCGTCGAACTCGTTACCGGTTGCCCCGGAGGTAATCGCTCCGTAGGAACCGGTCAAGGTCGGACTGGACCGGTCATACCAGGTATGCTCGAAATCGCTGTCAAGTATAGCCATGTCCGCGTCGATTTCGTTGGCGACATAGGTGGCAAACTCCGACTGGTAGGTCGTTGCCCCGAGATCGGTAATAAGAGCAACACACCCGCGAGCGGTTCCGCCGGCAGCGTTTGTGTGGAATTCGTAGAAAACCCTGCGCCAGCGATCGTTATTGTACGCTGTCTGGTTCATCTCTTTCGCCCAGCGGGCGCCGACGCTGACATTATCGTTCTGGTCCGTGGTTGACGCGTCCCAGATGTCGGCCGCAGTGAACCCTGCCGCGTTGTTTCCCATTTCGCTTTGCGCCCAGTAGCGGGCACATTCCTCATCCCTGGGATAACCACTAACCGAGTTTGGACCGGGCCGGCTGATATCACCCATACCGCTGCCCCAGCGGATAGCATCGGCAATTACATAACCGGTGACCGAGGACTCATTGGATATTTCCACATAGTTGGTTCCCGAGGATTCAAAGTAGTATTCACCGAGCCATATCCAGCCGTTACCGACCATCCTATGGTCCACAACCACTTCTGAAATACCACCAGAATGGGCTATACGGTAAAGCTGCGTTGTCCGGTTGGTGCTTGCCAGAGTCCAGCAGTAGACGGGGTAGTACCCGGAGGTGGTGATGGTCGGCGTGTAGCGAGCGGTGGCCGACTCCGTGGTGGACGTGGCGGCCGCCCGGTAGATAACGCCTGAATTAGTCACTCCGTTTTCGTAATACTTGCTGGCCGACCCGTTGCTCCAGCTACCGGTGTAGGTAACCCCCGGATCGTCGTTGTCGAGTACGATTTCCGTGGATTGCCAGCCGGCCGGTCGCATGGGTACAACCGTTGCCCCGGCGTTAAAAGCATAGTGAACGAAATAGTTGAGTTGATCGAGGTTACCGTAATCCTCGTTCATTTCGTTCAGATCGCCGTCGCGCTGGAGATACCAGGCGCTGGTCCCGGCCGTCCATCCGTGACCGCCATTGACAAAAACCGTAACTCCCGACAAAGCTCCCGACGGCTGTCCCACCGCTTGAGTAACCGGTCCACCGAATTTCGCCTGCCGAACAGGTTCATGTTCAGCGTACTCCACAAACCCATCCAAGTCAGCATCCGGTTCAAACTGCTTTTCCACCAGCTGCTCGGATTTGGCTATCCTGGTAATCATAAATTGAGACAGGTCTCCGTACTCTCCGTTATTTCCCTGTCGAACGCGTAAGACCACGCCGCCAAAATCTTCATCCTCGGCAAATGGACTGCCCAGCAACTCGGACAACTCCTCCATAGCCAGCGGCTGCGTCCTCCAGGTTATGCGCTCAGGCACAGTAAGGTAAATCCACAATACGCCTTCGCGCCACTGCGTATCGTCAACAATCGCCCCCTTCGGCAGCAGCGTTTTTTCAGATTCGCTGCCCCGGGCAATCGCCAGATCCAACACTCCTTCGATAGCGGCAACCACCTCCTTATCAGGTCCAACCGTTGCCCGCGCGTCGGCTCCGCCCCAAGCCAACGCACACACCAAACCTAAAGCCATAAAACTGCCGATTCGTGTGCTACTCATGGTTTCCTTTCCTTTTTCCTGACATGTATCGCCGCCACAACGGACGACGCGTTCCCCTGTACCCCGGTGCCACAATGTGTCTCTTTTTCGTGCCCGCACGCCTACAAGCACTCATGCCTTGGAGTCTATGGGGATCAAACCACTAAGCACAAGAAGAATTTTCCGCCTTGCCTCATTAAAATGTCAAAATAGGATACATTGAGAGATGACAAGCCTAATCATCGGCACAAACCAGCGAGGAAGGTCACAGAATCGAGACACTTCATCAGGAGTGAGAGCGCTCCCATAAACAAACAGCGTGCGAGAATGCATTTTGTATCTGTAACCGTATATACTGGAATCCAGACTGTCCCGGCTCGCGTCGCAATAGGTTAACACTACAATCGAAGATGTTTAAATTCGTACTATGTTTTTACCTAACGAATAAACCTTGCCGTTTCGCAGGCTAAAAAGTGTCGTTCGTTTAGCGTTATAGAGATGTTTATAGATTATGAGATTGAGAAGAACAGCCCCACACCCCCTCCTTTTAAAGTACAACTTGAGTCTCATATTCGCTATCACTCTTTTTTCAGGCAAACCCGATTGCCCATTATCCAACTTCGGCTTACTGAACGTCGCGTCCAGGGATGCACGGAATTTTTATACCGTCAGCACCTAACCTATCGTGACGATAGCCGGGCCAATGTCATTGCTGATGGCACCAACGACGAGAACAGACTGTCTAACGTAATACTCTAATAGAGATAAAGACTGGTAGCATTGGCCTTCTTATGGTATCTCACTATACAATGGTGAGTTTAACATGGCTCGCCGTAATGAATTATTTTTAGGAGACAACTATGTTCACTGGTAATTCCTTTATCCGGGACTTTCTGGCACAGGTCAAGAAGCTGGATACTGAGCACCGCTGTGACGTGGATGATGATACCGAAGAGTTGGACGATGGATATGAATGGTGCATAGTAACCGGTACTCCGATTTGTCAGCAGGCAGAGATATTCGCCAGGATTGTATCGCAAGCTATACGAGACGATGCTGAGCGCGTCACATTCAAATTGGACGAGGGCAAGTTTTTCTACACTGTTGCAGGTCAGGAATACGAAATGTATCCGTTACCCGTCCCGGTTTTTTGCGACCTGACACGTTCTATCTTCAAATACGGTAAATTTAGAACAGATGCAAGTGTTACGATCAACGTACCGTTGCGATCCGGTGTTCGTTCACTAGTGGCTGAAATAAACTCTTCGTCGCCTTGGCAATTGGTAGTTCACGGTTTTAAACCGAATCAAAACGGGGAATCAAAACGGGGAGGTAGCTAGTTAAATACCCAATAGAATTTTCACGAATCCATTAAACCCGCCGTTTATTACCATAACGGTTACGGACACGTTAAGTGTTCTGCTTTTCGCTGGATAAACCGCCTTTTCCCTATTTTGCCTCCAGCCAGCTCTTGCCTTTGGCTATATCCACCACTACGGGAACATCGAGTGGTATGGCGCCCGTCATCTTCTCCCTGACAAGCTCTATATATTCGTCCGCCATATCCGCTGGCGATTCAAATACTAGTTCGTCGTGGACCTGAACCAGCATTTTCAACTGCAGTCTGTTTTCCTTAATCGCCTGATGGATGTCTATCATGGCTCTTTTGATCAGGTCGGCGGCCGTCCCCTGAACCTTGGTATTCACCGCCAGCCGCACGCCTTGAGCCACCTGCTGTTTATTGCGGGAATTCAGTTCGGGTATTTCCCGCCGCCGACCCAGCATTGTCTCGGCATAACCCTTTTCCTTCGTCTCGGCTACACACTGGTCGATAAACGCTTTTATGCCCGGATACCGGGCGTTGTAGCGGTCAATGAAATCCTGCGCTTCCACGCGTGAGATATTCAACGCTTTGGAAAGACCGAACGAAGTCTGCCCGTAGATAATCCCAAAGTTAACCGCCTTGGCCGCACTGCGCTGCTCGGACGTCACCTCGTCCAGCTCGACACCATTAACCTGGGCGGCGACAGCCGCGTGGATATCCTCCCCGCTACGGAATGCCTCCATAAGCGCCTCGTCCCGGCAGAAGTGCGCGAGCACGCGGAGTTCGATCTGCGAATAGTCTGCCACTATCAGCAGGTGCTGGTCATCCTGCGGTATAAACGCCCCGCGAATGCGACGCCCGAGTTCCGTGCGGACCGGGATATTCTGCAAGTTCGGATCGCTGGATGAAAGCCGGCCGGTAACCGCACCCGTCTGGTGAAAACCGGCATGCAATCGATTGGTTTTCTCGCAAACCATACCCGGAAGCGTGTCCAGGTAGGTACTCTTGAGCTTGCTTATTTCACGGTATTCGAGCATCAGCGGCGGAATCTCGTGATCGGTTGTACGGGCGAGCGTCTCCAGAGTTTCCGCATCCGTGCTGCGACTGGTCTTGGTCTTTTTAACCACCGGCAGCATCTGCTCATCGAAAAGCACATTCCCCAGTTGCTTGGGAGAATCTATATTGAATTCATGACCGGCCGCCTTGTGTATTTCCTGCTTGAGCTCAAAAATCCGGTCGGCCAACTCGTCCGCCATTTTTGCCAGTAAAGCGGAATCCAGCGAAATTCCGTTGTTCTCCATTTCGGCCAATACCTGCACTAGCGGCATTTCCGTCTCTTCAAACAGCTTTTGCATCGAGCCTGACTCGAGCTGGGGCCTGAGCACTTCAGCCAACCGCCAGGTGATATCTGCATCTTCGCAGGCATACTCACAGACCTGCTCCACGGGCACCTGGTCTATGGTAATCTGGTTTTTCCCTTTTCCTATCAGGTCGGTGATGGGGATCATCGTATGCCCCAGCAGATCTTCAGCCAATGCATCCATGCCGTGCGATCTGCGCAGCGCATCGATTACGAAACTGGCTATCATCGTATCGAACGCCACCCCGGCAACTTCAATCCCCACCTGGCGCAATACGGTAATATCGTATTTAATGTTTTGCCCGATCTTTCCGATCTTTGGGTTTTCGAGTATGGGCTTGAGATATTTCACAACCGCGTCGACCGATACAACCCGGCCCATCGCCGCCCGGACGGGAATATACCAGGCAACTCCCGGCTCCCAGGACATGGAAATACCAACCAGCCGCGCCGCTACCGGATTCAATCCGGTAGTTTCCGTGTCCACGGCAAAAAAATCCTGATTTTCCAGTTTTTTCGCCAGTTTTTCCAGTTCGGCTTCGGTATCGACAAGGTTGTACTCCAGCTTATCCGGAGTAGAGGTCCGAGTTGTTTGACTTTTTTCTTCTGCGTTACCTTTAGTCTCCGCCGAGGCGAATTCCTGCAACTGATCGCGCAGTTTATGAAATCCCAATTCCTCAAATACTGGATCGACCGCCTGGGCGTCGAGCCCCCGGTAAACGGCGTCTTCCAGGTTGAATTCGAAATTGACATTACGGACAAGCGTTACCAGTTGCCGGGTAACAGGCATCTGCCCGGCAAACGCCCTGACATTCTCCGCCTGCTTGGGAGTAAGTTCACTGGCATTATCCAGAACCGCCTGAGCACTTCCGTATTTCTCAAGCAGTTTGATGGCCGTTTTATTACCTATCCCCTTTACTCCCGGAATATTGTCCACGTTGTCGCCGGTTAAAGTCTGCAGCTCGATCACACTCTCAGGCAGGTAACCCTTGTTTTCCAACAGGAAGTCCCGATCGATGACCTGGTCCTTTCCCGGATCAAACAGAAAAACGTGTTCGTTTATCAGTTGCTCCAGATCCTTGTCCCGGCTGACCAGGTATACGTCCAGATCCTCGCCCGCGTACTTATCGGCGATGGTGGCCATCACATCGTCGGCTTCAAAACGATCCTTTCGCAGAATAGGGATTCCCATAGCTTCGACGATGCTCACTATCCGGTCTGCCTGCGGCGGCAGGTCTTCCGGCGGCGGGTCGCGCTGGATCTTGTAATCCGGGTATATTTCACGCCGGCAGGCCGTAGAATCCTTAACGTCCAGAGCCATGGCCAGGTAGTCCGGCTTTCGGCTCTGAATAAGCTTGAACAGCATGGAGCAGAAGACGTAAGTAGCCCGGGTCGGCTCACCGGCCGGACTGGTCAGGTTTCTGAAAGGAGCGTAATAAGCTCGATATATCTGGGCGTGTCCATCGATTATATATAAAGACCTGGGCATTGGTTTATCTCAATCAGGTGAGTAATTCTCTGTTCCGGGTTTCGACCGGATCGATTCTGGAACGACGGTAGTTGTCACGTTTCGCGATGTCAAGCAAACACCTTGGGACAAGGCAATTACACTGGCGAACAAATGCCCCGGCTGCGTTCACAAAAGTAATCCGTATTTTACAAACATCATGTTTTCGGCGCCCGAAAGCTCCCCAAAGGCACACGGCCAACGGGACAAAATACGCCGCCCCCTGGACCATCTCCATTTATCCTTCCTTTGTACCCAAATCATGCATCCTAACTACATGACAAGCATTCCAAAGCAGTTGGTTAAGCGGAATGGTGATATTTTATAGGACTCAACACTTATTTCTAGAGTCGATAAACTGGATTTTGGAAGATTATGACTTGGCAAACCGATCATACAAACGTAGGATGTAGATGGATCTGAACCTCGGGCAGTCCGGGTAGTAGGATTCACCAGGGGCTTCGGCCCCCATTTTTTTACCACTCACAAACGCACAACGCCTTGCGGATCTTTAGCTGTAGCCCGTTTGCATAGAACAGGATTCAACCGATTGAAGTAAGCGTTACCACCGTGCTTTCTCATGTACCCACACGGCTGAATATTCTGTTTGAGCAAAAACGCACCGCAATCGGCAACTTGAATAAGATACGACTCCTGAGAATTCCTTAATACAGGATCTTCGATTATCACTTTTATTGGTACATTCTTGATAAAAAACGCTCCGCCCGGCTGCTTGACTTTGAGCGTATTACTAAGCCTCATATCCTCCAGGAATTTTCTTAGTTTTTTCCCATCCGTATCATCCGGGAACACTATACCGCGATCGTCGGTGTTTCGAGGACCGGGAAAGTTGTGATAACGTATGGTGTTTTCGAATCGTTGAAACAGAGAATACCAGGCCCAGCGATAAACCTCATCCTTGCCAGGCACTTTTCCCTGTTTGTCGACGACGATATTAATTATGCTGATATCCGCAAGGCGGGCAATTTCATCCGCGAAATGTCGAATGACGGCTAATCGTTCATGCTTCGCTAATTCCCGTAAGGATGGGGCTAACCTGGAGGGCTTATTGATCATCTCCGCCGCATGCAATTCATCATCAAGATACACGCCGTATTGGGATTTCAACCAACGACGGAAACGCAGTAACTGGTTTATTGTATCCAACCAGCGAAGTTCATGAACAACAACTCCCGTCAAGCAAAAATATCTTGCCGGCGAACCATCCAACGGCATTCCACAATCGCCGCTCTCGTCAACATACATAAGGTACATCTTCTATTCTCACATCGTTTTCATTTGACTTTTACATTGAGACAACTGTTTCTGACTGAACGGAAATAATCCGGTTCGACAACAATCCAAAACTGCTATCTCCCTGGATTTTCACAAAGATACCACTCGAAATGCACATACGTATTCTTACCTGACAGATCGGCAATGTAAACGATACCGGCCGTTTATTTTGACGAAAGTTCTTGCGGAAAACGAAATGAGAAACAAGGAAATCTATATAACCAAAAACTACCACAAAATAGGTAACCGGCATCAGGTTTATGGTTTTATGTCCGGGTAATATGCATGAAGTTAGAATTGATTCTATTTCAATAAGCCCGAACCAGCTTTGATCCCGGGTAATAGTAGCGGAGAATTTCACCGGCCTTCTTGCCCTGTCTCGCCTGACCTTCCATCCCCCATTGGCACAGCCCCAGCCCGTGCCCGAAGCCTTTGCCGTCTTCAAAACGGATAACTTCCTTATCGTCGACAAGCTTGCAGTCGGTACTGCGCATGAGCCTGCTGCCGACGGCCAGGCGGAATCTTTCACCAACCAGAGAGAATGTTTCGCCCTCCGCACCGGTTACCGTAACCTCCGCGATTCTGCCGCTCGCGGTTGTTCTGGTTACCGAAACCGAAGTAATTGCTTCCCATTCTTCCACCTGGGAGTACCTCGACTTGAGTTTTTCCAATAGATCCGCCTTGGAGATCTCGGCGGTATCCCAACGGTAAAACCCCTTACCGGCGATACTGCAGTAATCACATTTAACTCCCCCCTTAAGCGGGCCGGACTCCTTGCCCGGCTGCACGTCGGAAAGCGATTGAGACAAGCCTCCACAGACGGAGGAATAGTAGGTGCAGAATATCCGGTCGCCTTCCGGAGTCGATTCACTTAAAACAACACCCCGGGTTTCTTCAACCGCCACACAGGCACGCCTGGCAAATGAACTCGTACCAACGCCCCCGTAAACCTGGGCAGCCTCAGATGAGCCGACGTCGAATTCCCGGCCCGCCCGCTGAGCCATGATGTAAAGAACGTATGTCCTTGCCACGATAGCCTGCCCCTTGAGCGACTCGGCGCAGAACCTCCTTGACGCCTCATTGGGAACAACACCAGCCACATACGATTCGACATCAACTACGTTAATCACGCGAATGGAATAGTCTTTTCCCAGGCTTATCCGTAACGATCCGGCATAGCGTTTGCTGGGCAGGTATTTCCCATTGCGCTTCACGGAAAGATGTATGGAACCGTAATCAACGGCGTTCAAGGTAAGCGGTTCGGAATCCGTTATTTCGCAATCCCCGAAATAGAGAGCCTGCTGAAACCCAATCTCGGTCCAATCCAGATAGTCATCCTGCAGAACCGTATCATCAGTTGCAGAGCAAAGCGTGAAAGGGCCATCCACCTTAACCCGAACACCCTCAACAGAATCGGTCAGCAGAACCCGAACATTGCGCACGTTCAAAGGCGGCTTGATCTCGATTTCGGGCTCACTGCATCCAGCAGCCCCAACGATCAACACAAAAAAGGCCAAGTGGCGGCATACACTCGCCCTTGGCCTGTTACTCTTTATTGTTTTTTTCCCTCGATCCGGCATGGTCGCAATAATCGCTTCCCGCCCACTGCACTTCCGGCACACCAAACCGCCAGGGTTTTCGCTATTCAATCCGCTCCCAGCCGCTTGCTTACCTGCCGGCATCGCGAAGCGACAGTCCCAACTCAGTCAACCGCCGGCGAATTTCAACCAGAGAAGTCTGGCCAAAATTCTTGATGGCCAGCAATTCCGGCTCGCTGCGCTGGGTGAGTTCGCCTATAGAGGCGATTCCCAACCGCTGGAGGCACTTCCTGCTGCGTACCGACAACTCCAGTTCAACCACAGAACGATTGAGTAGGTTAGGATCACCTGCCTGCATGACCGGAGCTATAACCGCACTGGTCAGCGGCGGGGCTTGCTCTTCTTCAAGCATCTGGCCAAGACGAAGTCCCTTCTGCGAGAGCATTGCCTTGATTTCATTCAGCGAGGTTTCGCCGAAATTCTTGTAAGCCAGAAGCTTCTGTTCGGTAATCCTCAACAGATCCCCAAGCGTATTGATGTTCATCTGCTTGAGGCAGTTGCGACTGCGAACCGAAAGCTCGAAATCGGTAACCGGGGTATCCATGATAGCGTCGTGCTCTTCCAAAGACCGCTCACGATCCTCGTCGTAGAACATAGTGAGCGAACTTTCCAGGTCGCGGAGTAGTTTACGAGCCCGCAAATGATTGGGGTGTTCGTCAACTATACACTCAACCAGGGCGTAAGCCTCTTTATACCGGGCATGATCCTCATAAAGGATAGCCAGGTTCATCATGGCATTCACATGCCCGGGAGGCTCCTTGATGCACTCTTCATAAAGGGCCATAGCCTCTTCATCATCCCCCCGAAGATCGAGAAGATAAGCTAACCGGAAAACGGCTTCGCTATGATCGGCATCAACATCAAGAGCCTGCTGATAAACCTCTATAGCAGAATCCCAGTCATCCCGCCGTTCAAGCAGTCTCCCTTGGAGAAGCAGTTTTTCCACCTGACTTTCATCGTTGTCAGGTGAAATCTCCGCCAACCTGCTTTCGGCGTTTTCCAAATCGGCATCGGCAATCAGTGTGGCAATATCTTCAAAAGCTTTGTTCATAGTGTGGCGCAATCCATTCTCAAAAAGCACGTCCCCCATCAGTGTTGGCCTGTCCAGCCAGCCTGTCGGAGTCATGCACTTTCATCTTCCCGGAAATGGTTTCAAATGCGTCAAGTTATCCTGGATGGTGCTAGCCAGGGGCTCCACCGCTCTCCTGCTTATACCGCGTCCACTAGCGCAGAGAGTAAGTTTAACAGCTTATACCCGCGACGCAACCCCCTGTCCTTGCATGCGGCGTACCAAACTGGACAGGTACCGAACCGGAATCCGAGTAACCCGCCACATATGGGCACATATCAGCCAGCCGGGATGTGAAACTGGGTAGATACTTCGCATATGGCTCCGCTGAGGAAACGCCACAGCGGCCAGGTAAGCGAGTCTGTCCCGCAGTCCTCCACCCACTATTACATCAACGGCCAGGTGACAAAGAGGGTGTTCGGCATCCCGAGGAGCCTGCCAGAGAGTCAGCCGGTCCTTCCAGGATACGGGCAGACATTCCAGCTCTTCAGCAATGTCACCAGGCACTATCCGCCCAAACATCGCCTCAGCCCGCTTAAAGGCAAATAAAACTGGATGAGCGAGATTCCACCGCCGGGCAAGCTGCAGAAAATCGTTCCATTGAATTTGTGTCAGTGTTCTTGCGTAGTACTTGATGTCCAATAACCAGAGAGGCCTGCTCGCTCCGTGCAACGCGGCGTGGCAGCAAAGGTGGACAAGCATTCGCTCCGGTGAAGGCACAAGCACCCAACCCGGCCCGACATTCATCCGGACCGCACCGTGCCAGAAACCATCGTCGGGTATGATCGTTCGATACCTCCCGGCCCGGAAAGGTCGGGCATGTACGTCGAATTTCACCGGCAATTGTTCGTTACTATGATACTCAACCTCGTAATAAAAACGGGGGAAGAAATCCGGACGGAGCAAATCCGCGCCCTTACTGTAACCCATTCGCTCGAAAAGGCGGCACCCTTCCAGAGCCTCCTCCGGCCTGAGCATAACGTCAATATCAACCATGGGCCTGAGATCGCACCGTTTATATACCTGGCGGGTGAGTACGCATCCCTTGAGGGCTAAAATGTCGATACCGGCCTGGTTGAAGGTGCGGGCGACTTCTCCAAACCTCGCTTCCAGATGCAGGTTCGATGCGGCAGTCCGGGATGACGCTGTTTTGAGTTCCGCCCTCAGGCAGTCCGGGATGGCAATCTCCAGATTTCCCAAAGCCTGCAAAGCAAAACCGGCCAACCCGTTATCGCAGTAATAGCGGGTGATCCCATTCCACCTTGCAGCAGAAACCTCCCCAGAAAAACAGGGAGTCTCATCAGAAAACAGACCATGGCGGAGCAAGGAGAGAGCCAGCTCTTGATCACTCAAGTGGTTGATTGGCTTTTCATTTTGACAGCTCACCATTGGCCAATCTTTCCATAAGGTCGCATGTTTTATTGATTTCGCCGGCAGTAAGTCGGTAGCAGTCGGCCGACCTTATTGCATTGGTCAGCAATCCCATCGCCTCCGAACCGTACTTCTGAAAATTGAAAGAGAGTTGAGTGACCTGAAAAGCCGCTTCCCCTCGGCTAATCCTCTGCAGTGATGGCTCAGCGCCTTCACGGTAAGTGGGAAAAACGACATAACGCAACGGACATACGTCACTCACGCATTGCGGGCCTATGTCACTGGGACTGAGGTACGCTACTCGACCTTTGGCGCCTTTTTTATACTGATACGGCGACAATCGCGGCAGGTTCAGGCCTTCAACAATAGGGAAACTACCCTCTTTAACACAAAGCGCCTTTGGATAAGGATGCAGGTTTCCCTCCAGATCAATCAAGGCGAATTCGTCCGAAAGGTATTTCCAGCCACGCGAGAGAAGACCGCAACAGAGCGTGGTCTTTCCACTTCCCGGCGAAGCGGGAAAAACAAACCCGGCCCCGTTCCTCTGAACGACACCCGAATGCAACTGGAGATAGCTGTGAAATTCCTTGACGATCCGCCAGTTTACCGCCCACTCCAGATGAGGGAGAACCTCCTCCAGTTTCCTTACCGAAAACATCCGTTCGCCATCGCCGCGAATAACATACCGTCTCCCAAAAGTATAACGCGAACGCTCACGGTGAACTGAAAGACTGATCGCTTGATCGCTGCGCGGTATGCGACACTGATGGTAGAGTTCTGTATATTCCGACAGAATTCCCGGTAATTCGCTGGTAATCGCAATATCGATAACGCCTACCCGGAAGTAATGAGGCGAGCTTCCGGTTCCGCAGGAGGTATCTGCACCGGTACCTTCGGCTGATAGCGGCTCGTATTGAGGTTCGATTCGGGATGTAGCTATTGCGGTCATATTCCGTTAATGCAGCACCTGGATGAGTTTATGGCTGGCCATTTGCCGTAAAGCGTTTAATACGTCATCGCGGGCGTCGCCCGGCACTTCCTGCCAGCGCCCGGCCATCCTTTGAGCTATGGCTTCACAAGTCTGCTTACCATCACACTGTTCCCAGATAAAGTACGCGGTACAGTTCAGACGGTGCGTCGCGTTTCGCTCTGCATCGTATATGAGGGCCTCGTCATCGACGATATGGCACGCCAGATCGTCTCGCCTTAAAGGCATGGTATCCGATTCAATTACTAGTGCTTGATCTTTCACTTCTTTTATCCAAACACGAACGAATAGCCATCAGGAAACAGACGGGCTGGCCGCTGCAGCCTTTGTTGGTATAAAAAGCTGTATTAACGGAGGTGTATAGAGCATGATTTTTCCCGAACGCCCGAGAAACGCGCGGCGCTGGGCAAGCCTCCGCTCTTCACTGGACAGTTCACCCTGCTCAGAAACATCCTTGGTTAATTGGGTTTTATCCTGATCGCTCATCGTTGTAACCACACAAACTGCTTCAATCCAAAAAGGCGGCGTTTAACTAAAACACGAAACAAACCGCAAACGCCCGCCAACGAGAAACTTCAAAACGAAATATCTCTCAACGTTATTATCGGATGATTGAAAGGCTGAGTTGACTTATTGGACCTGCCTGAAACTATTTGATTGGTGGCATCAAACCGCTTTTTGAACCTCCCAGGCTGCCCCACGGCCCTGTAAGGACTGATTCCACCCGTCGAGGCAAAAGAGTAGCCACTTGCTCTGCTTTCGCTGCCGCAATGGCTATTCGTTCGGACTTTCCCCTCCTTTATCGCCCGAAAAACCACCCGCTCCTGAAACAGCCACCAATCACCGGCGAGATCCCATAGGGCGAATTACCGGTTATAAAAATTTTTGAAAGCGAAAATCGGCGTTACCAGTATCACCCGGTGGGATCGCCAAAAACATACACAATATAGTCTTGAACTCGCCCAGCTACACAATATATTGAGTAAAACGTAATTCAAAACTACTACTGTCGTTTGGAGAAACGAAGCCGTGTTTGGTTTGCAGGATAGACCGCTGGTGACGCGAGGGGTGGCTTATTCCCTGCAACACCGTCAAACCAAGGCTGGTTCGCTGGAAACCGCCTGAACGTAGACGCGTTTTATCCTACCGACCAGGTTTACACAGTAGTGCAGTAAAGACCGCCGCCCCAGGGCGAATCAAGTGTCAGTTTGTTTTTGTTAGTGTGAATCACCGCAGTCAGGTGAACGCGCCCGGCAAGAGGAGTAGCAGAATGTGTTCGTTGTCCCTGTCCGGTTCTAAAGAGCCTGTTGGTGATCCAATTGTCGATTCCACTGTCATCGCAGATTTTGAGGCGGTTCGCAAACGCGACGGAAGTACAGTTCCCTTTGACGCGTCCAAGATCACGGCCGCTTTGGTAAAAGCTGGAAGAGCCAGCGCTGAATTCGACGAGGAGCTGGCCGACAAGCTCACCGGCAAGGTTCTTGACGATCTCCAACGACAGGCTGATGCCGACATCCCAACCATCGAGCAGATTCAGGATGTGGTGGAGGAGGTGCTGCTGGGCTCTCCATTCAAGAAAGCGGCCAAGGGGTACATTCTTCACCGAGATCAACACGCCCGCCTGCGGGAAATGCTCAACAAAGCGGACGTGGAATTGATAGATCGTTACCTTGAACGGTCGGACTGGAAGGTAAAAGAAAACAGTAACATGGCTTACTCGCTGCAGGGATTGAACAACTACATCTCCAGTGAGGCCAGCAAAACCTACTGGCTGAACAAGATCTACACACCGGAAATAAGAGAAGCCCACCAGTCAGGAGAACTGCATATTCACGACCTCGGCCTGCTTTCCGTGTACTGTGTCGGTTGGGATTTACACGACCTGTTGTTGACCGGTTTCAGCGGTGTACCGGGTAAAGCGGAAAGCAAACCGCCCAGGCATTTCCGCAGCGCGCTGGGGCAGATTGTAAACTTCTTCTACACCCTCCAGGGTGAAGCGGCCGGTGCCCAGGCTTTTTCCAACTTCGACACGCTGCTCGCCCCGTTCATCAGGCACGACAAGCTCAGCTACGCCGAGGTGAAACAGGCTATCCAGGAATTCGTCTTCAACGTGAACGTGGCCACCCGCGTCGGTTTCCAGACTCCCTTTACGAATGTCACCCTCGACCTGCAACCGCCTAAGAACCTTGTCGACCAGAACGTAATCATCGGCGGGAAGATACAATCGGAAAAATACGGTGATTTCCAGGCGGAAATGAATCTGCTGAACGAGGCCCTGCTCGACGTACTCTCCGAAGGCGACGCCAGGGGCAGGGTTTTCACTTTCCCCATCCCCACCTACAACATCGTTCCTGATTTCAACTGGGACGATCCGGGGCTGGATAAATTATGGGAGGTTACCGCGAAGTACGGTATTCCCTATTTCGCCAATTTCGTCAATTCCGAAATGTCAGTCGATGACGCCCGCTCCATGTGCTGCAGGCTCAGGTTGGATACCCGATCACTGGCATGCAAAGGCGGCGGGCTGTTCGGAGCCAACCCCCTGACCGGATCGATTGGGGTAATGACTATCAACATGCCCCGCATCGGCTTCCTTGCCGACGATGAAGACGATTTCCTCCGCCGCCTGGACAGGCTCATGCAGATTTCCCGGGCAGCCCTGGAAACCAAGCGGCTTATGCTCGAAGAACTGACCAACAGGAACCTTTACCCCTACACCAGGTTCTACCTCAGGAACATCAAGAAGAAAACCGGTCGATACTGGCATAACCATTTTTCCACCATAGGCCTGGTGGGCATGAACGAGGCATGCCTCAACCTGCTGGCATCTGACATTGGCGAAAAGCAGGGACGAGCCTTCGCCGCCAGGGTGCTGGATTACATGCGGAATCGGTTAATGGAATTTCAAAAGGAGACCGGTAACTCGTACAACCTGGAAGCCACGCCGGCCGAGGGGACCGGTTACCGGCTGGCCCGGCTCGATCGCGAAAAATACCCCCAGGCAAGATTCGCCAATAACATCACCAATGGTGAAAACCCGATATACACCAATTCCACCCAGTTACCGGTGGATTACACAAACGATATTTTCGAGGTACTCGACCTGCAGGACGAACTGCAGACCCGCTACACCGGAGGAACGGTTCAGCACATTTTCCTCGGCGAAGCGGTCGCGGACCATCTTTCGGTAAAGAATTTCGTCCGCAAGGTGTGCGATCAGTACCGACTGCCGTATTTCACCCTCTCGCCGACGTTTTCGATCTGCCCCGTTCATGGATATTTGCGCGGCGAGCACAAGAAATGCCCCGACTGCGAAGCGGCCACCGAGGTGTACTCCCGAGTAGTAGGCTATCTCCGCCCGGTCGATCAATGGAACGAAGGGAAGCAGACCGAATTCGCTATGCGAAGCAAATACAATATCGGAGGAGAGCGATGAACGTCGGCGGCTTTACTCCCTTTACGCTCAGTGACTTCCCCGGAAAGGCGGCCGCGATTGTGTTTACCCGTGGTTGCAATTTCCGCTGCCCGTTCTGCCACAACGGGCAATTGCTGCCCCAGGCACCACCGGTAAAATACGACATCCCCGAAAACGAAGTTTTTGAACTGCTCGATCGACGCCGCAGACAACTGGACGGCGTCGTGGTAACCGGCGGGGAACCGACCCTGCAGAAAGACCTGGAGAAATTCCTTCTGCGAATCAAAAAACTTGGATTCGAGGTAAAACTCGACACGAACGGCAGTCGCCCGGAAATCGTACAGAACCTGATCGAGAAAAACCTTGTCGATTATATGGCCATGGATGTTAAGGCTCCGCTGCCTGCCTACGCCAGGCTGGCCGGTGTAGATGTAGATATAACCAATATCAAAAAGAGCATCGCACTCATCGCCCAAAGCGGACTGGAACATGAATTCCGGACCACCGTGGTCGAATCTCTTCTCTCGCCGGCGGATATTGAGATAATCAAAAACCTGGTACCGCACGGATCTGCGCACAGGCTGCAACGGTTCATACCGGATTACGCCCTGGATCACTCGCTGCGAGAGGAAAGCCGCACGACCGACCACCAGGCCGCTTAATCGGTTTCGTAACGCTTCGCGTTTCACTCTATTGACTATTTCCCTCACAGGTAAGTTATAATGAGCATTTGCCCCGATACGTGGATTATCAAAAAAGCCCAAGAGGAACAGATGATAGACCCCTTTGTGCCGGAACAGGTCCGGGAGGTCGACGGAAAACCGATCATCTCCTACGGCACGTCGTCCTTCGGATACGATATTCGCGTCTCCAACGAGTTTCGCATATTCACCAACGTGTACGGGTCGGTCGTCGACCCCAAGGCTTTCGACCCGCGGGGACTGGTCGAAATCCACGACGATGTCTGCCTGATACCGCCCAACAGCTTCGCCCTGGCCGTCAGCGTGGAAAAGTTTCGTATTCCGCGCAACGTATTAACCGTGTGCGTGGGTAAGTCGACCTATGCCCGGTGTGGAATAATCGTAAACGTAACTCCGTTCGAGCCGGGCTGGGAAGGAAACGCCGTTCTGGAAATATCCAATACAACACCCCTGCCGGCAAAAGTCTACGCCGGAGAAGGTTTGGCACAGGTTCTGTTTTTTGAAAGTAACGCTCCGTGTAAAGTTTCGTACGCGGACAGAACGGGAAAATACCAGAACCAGACGGGAGTAACCCTGCCGAAGACCTGATCCGCGATCCGCTTTTTGCTCCGCTCAGCGCATAATCGCCAACGAATTGGAGTACCATTACGCTTGCACATGCGATCATCCATAGCCGCATACGCGCGGGCACCCTGATCCGAAGCTCTACCGCCGTAAGAGAATTTACGAAGTATTTTTACCTGCCGCGAAAGACAGAAAACCGCGTCAGGCGATCTGATCGAAGGAGTGTTCCAGCTGGGCGCATACCAGGCTAAGGCATTCGGTTATCAGTTCCGAACGGACCACTACGGCGAATCCCAAATTCTGGGTTCCGCCATGCCGCTTGAAAATGGTCGGAGTTATCGGCTTGCCCACCATGGGCACGTTTCTCGTATCCACCAGAAAGGCAATTCCACTATCTGAAGCATCTATCAACCACCCGCCGAATACCGCGGGCGAGCCGGAAACATTGAACTCTATAGCCTCTCTCACCGGTCGCCGCACCGCCGCCCTTCTTTCTTCCAGGGTAATATCGTCGGAATTCCAATCCAATCCCGAATCGCCGTGAAGCAGAGCCAGTTCATCGTCCAGGTAATCTTCGCCGGTAACGTCGTCGTTTTCAGACCAGCACAGCGCATCCAGGTTCCCCGTATCCGCGAGGTATGCGTAAATTCCCTGCACAGCCGCCAGGCTGACCACCCGGTTAAGAGGCTCGCCGGCCGGATCAGGGGAAAACCAGCGGCGGAGTATTTCACAGGCAATCTCCCCGTCGGTCAGGGAATCAACCGGCCATCCCAGCTTGTAAAGCGCTTTTCTCATCCAGGTCACAGCCACATCTCCAACAATCTATTTCAATGTTATGCCATCTTCTGACACTTTTTTACTACAACTCCAATCGGCACTGCAATGAGCACACACAAGTGACAACGAATCCGACAGGCACTCCGTGCGGACCACGGTAACCAGGGCGGATTCGAGCGTACCTCCGTCCTGCTTTTTGACTATGGCGGCCAACCTTGCCCCCAACGCGGCCACATCCTCAGTCTGGGCTACAAACGCCGTTCCATCAGCGGACGTTTCTATCAGCCAGCCACTGAATCTTCTCGTGGACATCAGTTCCACCAGATCGATATATTCTCCTGCTTCTTTGCGAGGACTCTTTCGCCGTTCTATACAGGTAACCTTCTCCTGCGGCCCCTGCCTCCTCGGAATGACGGAAAACGCTTCAAGTTCCTCGTCAGTCGCCTCATTGGAAAATTCACGATTAGTATTTTCCGCCCAGCAGAGCGCATCCAGGTTTCCACTGGTTGCAACACTCTCGTAAATACCGTACGCGGTGGCCCCACTGGGTACGTAGGCGGATTCATCAGTATCGACGATATCGCTAAACCACCTCCGATACAGTTCAAAGGCTATATCGTCATCGGACAAAGCATCCACAGGCCAGCCGAGCCGCGATAGTATTTTTCTCAACACCCGCATCTTATAACTCCAATGCCACCGGCAACAGATCTGTCTTCGGTGTTTCACAAAGTAGCGCATGAGGCAAAGTGCCTACAACCTCCGGATCAAACAGTGTTCCGGATAACCGCCGCAATTCCCGGACAGCCGAACTGAAGGACCGCCCCCGCTGATACTCGTGATGCGAAATCATGGTCACCAGCGCCTCGGCCACCGCCATGATTCGAGCTCCCTTCGGTATGCCGTTTTTTCCGGTAACAACAGAATCGTATTCCACATGATGGTGTCTGACGATATCGCTTATATCGCTATGCACATCGAGCAGGCTGCACATATCCGCTCCGACCGCGGCATGCCTGGCGAGAAGTGACTTCTCCTCCCAGGTCAAAATCGAAGGTTTGGCGAGAATCTCTTCTGGAATAGTGAATTTACCTAAATCGTGAAATAACCCAGCCATTCGGATATCGTGCAGTTCCTCGCCGTCAATCCCCAGGGCCACGGCAAACTTCGCTGCCATACGGCTTACGTGTTCGGCGTGGGTAGTCAGATGGGTTCGTTGTGTCGGACCGAGCGAGCCATCGAAGCGACGCAGTATTTCAGTCAACTTATCTTCAGCACTTCGGGTGGTATCGTCGGTAACATCCCTTGCGATCCGCTCAAAACAAGCCATCTCCCAGGTACAAACATTATTTCTACCACGCCGCTTGGCCGAATACATAGCCTGGTCGGCACGCTCGATGGTAGACAGATCCAACCGTTCACGACATTCCACCAACCCGATACTACCGGTAACCCGCAACAGATCCGAACCTGTGTTTATCCGCATTTTCTCCAGACTGCAGAGCAGATTTTCCGTCCAAAGCACACCCTCGGCATAGGAATCTTCATGGCGAATAACCAGAAACTCTTCACCGCCGTAACGGAACGCGTAATCGGGTGGACCAATGGCGTTTTTGATCACCTTGGCGATTGAACACAAAACCCGATCACCCACCATGTGCCCGTAACAATCGTTTATCCTCTTGAAATAATCCAAATCCAGAAGAGCAACGAAAACATTACCCCGACGGTCGAATTTCTGTCGCCCGTCAGCAAGTAATTGATCCAGGCGCCGGCGGTTCAACAAACCGGTCAACGGATCGTGTTCTGCCAGTCGCGCGAGATGCAGTGCTCGCCTCTTTATTTTTCTCCGCGTTTCCTCTCTTCGTTCCCGCTGAGCAAGAGCGAGCTCGATCCGCGCCCAAAGACGCCCCTCAACCAGGGCCTCCACCTTCGGCACAAAATCCACACTGCCGCTTCGCAGGCTCTTGATTACGATTTCCTGTTCTTCGCTACTTGAAATTACCAGTATGGGACATCGACAGCCAAGATCATTCAGTTGCCTGATCCAGACATGAGCCTCTCCATCGGGAAGGTTGTAATCCAGAATTACACAATCGTATCCGCCTTGTGGATTATCAGCTATTTCGCGGCACGCATCCTCACCGGTGGGGACAATCTTAACCTGTACTCCCGGACGGTCTTCAGCGAGAACCTCATCCAGCAGCACCTGGTGATCAGGATTGTCTTCGGCAACCAGAATGCTCATGTTCAACATCACGCGACTCCACGAAATGCACTAAGCTCACGGAGTCTTTATCGGCTTTAATACGCAGACCTTCCGGGCAAGTTCCGATTTGTCCACTGATAGAGAATTACTTAACCCCCTCTTTCCGTCATCTCCGTCCTGCCGACCAGCTAAATAGGGTGTTCCGTAAAACCAGACTCGATAAGCCGCGAAAATACCGGAAAGATAATTTGCCGAATCACTCCGCGATACTCGCGCGAATCCAGACCACTCTTTCACCAACATCAATTATCACAATATTGGGATTTACCTATCCAGCGAATAACCACAGGTTTAACAAATCAGGAGACTTCCGATGAAAACAGGAAAGGACACAAACGAACCCATAAGCAATACGCCTTAAGGTAAGTTATGCAGATGACACATAAAATATGAACAGCGTGCGGCGGATTCCGCCGTACGCTGCTCGAGCCGCCCGGCAAGCGGCGATCATTCAGTGTTTTGTGAGGAACCGATGAATCACACTCACTTCGGCTCCATTCGCCCCTGACAAGTATAGGCTGTTTAGAATAATCAGGTATGGAAGCAACTTATTGTATAGGGGTATGATCTTAAAAATATCCCACAACTAAGTAGAACACCCTAGTCCTATAATATAGCCACTAGAAATGCGAATAGCCCCGTTTACTCAACAATTAACTGAGGCAGGCAAATCCTTTGGAAACGAGTATAATGCCGCCCAATAAGACCGATAGGCTGGTTCGATTCCCTTGTTTTCCGGTACTGAAGTGGATTCTGAAAATACGAAACAATCTAAATTCACCCTGATCCTGGGTTGCGTCTGGTTGTTGGCGTGCATGGCAGCCCTTAGTGGCCATTGCGACGAGGTCATGCAATATCCCACCCCTGCGCCCACGGCTATTTCCTCTCCATCACCGGAACAACCAGCCGAGTCCACACCCCCTGCCGCCGGCAACGCGGAAACCAATCAGTAAGCACCTGTGAAATAGATAGTTAGAGAGCTTTCGCCTGCCTGGCGTTCGCCTCGCGCATGCGCCGTTGAAGCTGGGGACGGATGCTCTGGTAATCGGAGGCCATCCGACTTTCAGGGAACAGTTCAACTATCTCATCCCCTTTATCCATAGCCGCCTTGAAGTTTTGCGCTCTTACCAACGCAGCGAATTCCGCACGCATCCCCAAAGCCTTGGCCTCTATCAGCCCATCGTAGCGGTTCTGCAAAGCGATTATCTGTTCGGGAGACGAAACCTGAAGCATCTCCAGCCACAGCCACTGACAAGCCGACAGATCACCCGCGTCCAGAGCGGCCACAAACTTCTCCTCCACCTCTAAAGCCCTCTGCTCGGTAGAGGGCACATCCGAAACAGGGAAAACAGGCCCATTCTCGCGCAGCTTATCTTCGAGGGCATCCGCCAGTTTAAACTCCAACGGCTTGCGGAAGGATTCGACAGGTGTTTTCTCTTCCTCTACGGTCTGCTCTCTCTCCTTGCGGGGCGATTCATCATCCAGAACATTGGGTTTAGAACGCCTTTCTGTCCTGCTGGCCGGCGTCAAAACAGCTCGTAGTTCCTCCCGGATATCCGCATCAAGTTCCAGGTTTTGGGCAGGAAAACCAATCGTCTCGCGCCGATCCGCTTCCGCTTCGTGCATAGACGCGGGCGACTGAAGCTCTGAATCCAATGCCTCCTCAGGCTCCGTAATTTCTTCTGTAAACGGTTCGTCCGAATCCTTGGCGATTCTCGGATACTGAGCGTCGGGCAAAATAGCGCTGATGATCTCGGAGAGATCGGCCCGGGCATCGCGCAATTCCATTTGATGCTTCTGGTCAGTGGCCAGCTGCTCAAACTCGGCATCGCGCATTTCCGAAGCGGCCTCCAGCATATCCATGCGGTAACGGATCTGTTTGAGCTCTTGAGTATTGCTGACTACGGTTTGTAACAATCTCAAACCACACCAGGCGAGAAAACCAGGAATACACGCCCCAAGAGTGGCCACTAAACCAACAAAAACCATCCCCCATTGCCAGGCAAAGAGCTTGGCAACGATAAAACCAAAGCCGGTTACGGTTACCAGGGCGATATATGCGCCGATTATGCGGTTCCCTAGGAATACCCACTCTTCGGCCTGTGTTTCCGTAACTTCTGAGAGGCGGATCATTCGGAGGAATCCCGGAACAGCCGCTATCCGGTTACAGATAACGGTGAAAAACACAAAGAGACGTGCGCCGACATTCCGCGCATTCTTTCCCAAGTGTTTCATTATACCGGATTCGAGTAAAAACATGCAGGCCAACCCGCCAGAAGTCCACTAACAGCCCTGCTAAACATATATACAGAGCCCATAGAGTCACAAATAAATCGCCCCGTCCAATATGTCAATGACCAAATCGGGCGATATGCCATTCCCGATTTCTCTGGGACATAATAAACAGCTCTAGTATCATCAGTTCCTAATCGTGGGCTTGACTTGAGGAGGAGGACTTATGCAAACGCTACGTCTTGTCGCTCTTATATCGCTGGCGTCGTTAAATACACTAACCTTCGGGCAGACAATACTCCATGTCGACGAGTCCGCTTCTCCGGGCGGTGATGGTTCGAGTTGGTCCATGGCGTTTACTGAGTTGCAGCCTGCTCTTGCGCTGGCGGCTTCCAATGGAATTGCCCAGGAGATACACGTGGCCCAGGGAACCTATTTACCGGACACAACCGGGTTAGGCGATCCGCGGGAAGCTGCGTTTCAGCTTGTCAATGGAGTTACCCTGTATGGCGGTTTCCCTACCGGCGGCGGTGACCTGAGTTCCAAAGACCCGGGTGCTAATCCAACCATCTTAAGCGGCGATATCGGCGTCAGCGGAGTCGATACCGATAACTGCTATCATGTTTTTTACCATCCGGACGGGTTGGGGCTGGACGCTACCGCGATCATCGATGGATTCATCATAACCAAAGGGCAGGCCGACAGCAGTTCCCCCCATCGATACGGAGGTGGAATGTACAACTACTCCTGCCATCCAACAATTTCCAATTGTACTTTTATCAATAACTATGCCGTATGGTCCGGCGGCGGGATGTACAACCGCGAATGCGCGTCGAGAATCGTTCACTGCAAGTTCCTGGGTAACATCGCCGGGTTTCAGGGCGGAGCCATGTACATTGGCAATTCTGAAACAATTGCAATATGGGGATGCGTTTTTTCAGGCAACTCCGCCACCACATACGCCGGGAGCATTTACAACGGCGCGAGCAGCGCGAACATCGTAAACTGCACGTTCAGCTTGAATTCCGCCGGCAGCAGAGGCGGCGGTTTGTACAACTACAGCGGTATACCAACATTGAGCAACTGCGTTTTTTCCGGCAACTCGGCCGACGTCGGTCCGCAGATTCACGTGCGAGACGATTCCGTCATCGTAACTTACACCTATGCCGAAGACAGCGGCTCGGAACCATGGTTCGGAGCCGGATGCATGGCTACGGGTAACGTAAATTTCCAGGACGCCGACGGAGCGGACGACACGGCCGGAACCCTGGATGACGACTTACACCTGAATATCGGCTCGGTATGCATTAACAGCGGAAGTAACGACCTGGTACCGGCCGACCTGCTTACCGACCTTGATGGGGAAAACCGCATGCAAGAATGCCTGGTGGACATGGGAGCTGACGAAACCGGCGGGACCGCCGTCGACTGTAACACCAACGGGCTCGATGACGGCTGCGAACCACTTTCCGGCGGCGACTTTGACGCCAGCGGTGAAGTTGATTTAACCGACTACATTCACATGTTCGACTGTTTTGCCGGCGCCGGTTCACCACCAAACCCTGCAATTGCCGCTTGCGTTCCCACCTGCCTGCAGGCGTTTGACGCGAACCACGACGGCGACGTTGACCTGCAGGATTTTGCCGAGTTCCAGATCGCCTTTACGGGAGGTTGACATTAACACAGGTAAATCACTACCGCTATTCGGAAAAACAAATATTTCTAACCTTTACGAAACAAAATAGAGCAGCTACGATTATACTGCGATCGAAAGTAACTTTGTTTTTCTAAAATTGCGTACTGACCTCAATGCCCTATCCACTCATAGTCAGCCAGAAGAAATGCCGATCATTGGGAATTCTAATCCAGTATTCTTTTGCTATTGGTTTGTTTGCTTTATTCGTTTTCGGCGGGTTAGCAAGACCACTATTATCGCATATTCCCAAACCAACATTCCTATTCATCCATTGCACAATAACACTGGTACTCACTCCACTTTTCCTGGCCTGGTGCCTTAAGCTTTTACTCACAACAACCCGCCGAATAATTCTATCCGCCCTAAGCTGTACGTTAGGTACATTGTTTGTTCCTGTTGTTTCGCATGTAATCCCGATTACATACGACCGATCCTGGTGCAAACTCGGTATATCCCTCCTCATTGTTTTTACCGTCTATAGTGTTCTGACTTTTGCTCTATTACGGTTTTTCAAAAACACTCGAGGACCTCTAATAATGCAAGATGGATTCCGCTGCCCTAATTGTACATATTGCCTGATCGGCAACCAATCCATGCAGTGTCCGGAATGCGGGAAACCGTTTACATTCGAACAGCTTGGCATAACCAAAAATGAGTTTTCTCAACGAGCTGAACAATGAACAGGCTCAACAAAACATTGCGACGCCTAGACCTAACCGTCTTTCCACACTCTTACATTTTCACTACCAATGAATAGTATTACTTATTCCTCTTCCACCAATACAAAATCACAACAGCCAATCCCCTTGTGCGGTTACGATCAACATTTACGCAGTCGCGTTACAACGCCGGATAAATGCTTATCCAATTCCGCCCAGATCGTCAAATATATCACGTTTGTAATAACCACATCGTCTAAAGCCGACAATTCTGGTACGTAAACCTCTGGCTCATCCCTCACTTACACCGGTAGCGGAGAATACTTTGGTGTCAGACATAACCGTGCAAACAAAATCCACCTCGACCAACCGCTTGCAACCTGCAATGACCGAGCTTCTGGATATACCGATAAAACCACAAGTACCCGATGACATAATTCCGCAATGGCAGCGAGTGGTGGACATAACCGCCCGGATCATCGACGTGCCGGCCGGCCTCATCATGAAAATACACAAGGAGGAGATGGAGGTACTTATATCCAGCAGTAATGAAGATAATCCCTGGATCAAAGGCGACAGAACAAGATTACATACCGGTCTTTATTGCACAAAGGTATTGCAGACACATTCCAAGCTCATTATCCCCAATGCACTTTCCGATCCTGAATGGTCATCCAGCCCCAATGTCAGACAGGGCATGATCGCCTACATGGGGGTTCCCATTGAATGGCCCGACCGGGAGATATTTGGCACTATATGCGTTCTGGACAATAAGGAAAACCAGTTTTGCCCCGAATACCAGGATCTTATAGAGCAACTCCGCAAACTGATTGAGTCCGACCTGCGCATGCTCTGCGAAGTTTCCTGCCACAGGGAATTGTCCTCCCAATTGCAGAAACTGAACAGGACTCTGTCGGTCAAAAACGCGGAACTGGAAAGGTTCACTCACGTCGTTTCCCACGATCTGAAATCTCCCGCGGCCACGATTATTGGATATACCAACCGCGTTCAACGGGCACTTCAGAAAAACCGGCACGAGGACGTATCTGGGCATATCCAATACATTTCACTGATAGCCAGACGCATGCTGAATATGGTAAACGACCTGCTCGAATTGAGCATCACAGGGCAGTCAAGCGGAAAGCCTCAGGAAGTTTCCATAAGCGAGGTGATAGCCAGGTGGTCGGCCGATCACGAAGCGGTTCTATCCGCGAAGAAGATTGAATTAGTGGTTTACGACAACCTGCCCGTAATCCGCATAGACCCGCTGCGCATCGCCCAGGTCTACGATAACCTGCTGGGCAACGCCCTTAAATACGCCTGCCAGGGACCGGTACGTAAAATCGAATGCGGCGTTAAACAAACGGATACGGAAATCCAACTCTTCGTTCGCGACCACGGACCCGGCATACCGGAAAAATACCATGCGGAGATATTCGAACTTTTCCGCAGATTATCCAACGACCCCACCGGCACTGGCGTGGGGTTGTCCATAGTCAGGCAGGTAGCGGAAGCCTGTAACGGCCGAACCTGGGTGGAATCTTCCCCCGAAGAAGGTTCCATCTTCTGGGTAGCGTTGCCTCGGGATCTGCTTATCGAAAGGTAAGTCAAACCACGACCAACCCAAACGCCACACTCTTAACTCATTATATATCAAGAAGTTAAACTCCCAATTAACTTGCACTGATTTATAGTTACCTGGCATTCTATTCCCTCGCCAACGGTGCCTCCCGCAATCAACAGCCTCTCTGCATCACCGACTCACCACTACCTGGCGACCCCGGGTGGCAATTTCTGACCGATCTGGTATTTATATTACCATCGTTACTTGGGCCGACTTCTTCCCGGAGATATTTCTATGCAGATCAGACATTTTGGAATAACACTATTCATTCAATTGATCGCCGTAATCTCCATCCTGGGTATCTCCTGTTCTGAGAAACCCAAGAAGATCTCCCCGATTTCCGCCCAGGAAGAAGCCCGGGAGCGAGCCGATTATTTAAAGAGAGCCATCAAAGAGGAAAAACTTATAGTCGAGAAGTTCGGTTTGATATTTCCCGAAGTCAGTGATCAAAAATACTGCAAGGATCTGGAGCTGAAATTCAACGGATTGAAGAAAAGCAATGTGGTACGCGAATTCGATCTGGAATACGGAATTGTTCGAGTGAATTTCGATAAATGGTCCGAGCTTGACAATAATGAGAAAAAGGCTATCACCAGCCTGCTAAGTGAGTATAGATACGCCAAGGTAAAAGCTCAGTTCCTGAGTGTCAAGCGAGCCGAAGGACCTGGCGAATTAGCCAAAGTCGGAATAAACGGCCAGGAAGTTTTCAACTGATCCCGCGGTGAAAACACGACACGAAACCGACAAAAACCTCATCATCCGCTGAAAAACGCCGCCTATTCCAACAGAGCCAATCTCCCGTTTTGATCAATACGAATCATTATGAAATGCCATATCGATAATATACCCCAATATGGTATATGCCTTCAGGGACTCTAAGCCACGTACGATATCATTAATGAACACCAATAAGGTTGTTTTCAAGCCCTTGGCCTTCGCCATGCCGGCGCGGGCTATCAATGTGTAACAATTGTCGGCAATTGAAATGCTTCAAGCCGTTCTCGAACAATGCCTGTTCTATATTGATAATCCTCGTATCTGGACAACCAGCTAAAGTGCCAATTTAACAGAAGCCCACATGATCAACCAGGCGGCTTCAGGTTCCTTGCTGGTTCGTCAATTCGCAGCCGGTCCTGCCTTTCTCACAACACCTGAAAAGAAGCGACGATTCCGCTCATAATACATGGAATCAGGCAGGATGAGCACAGTCGACCTGTTACAGTAACGAGTTTACACGGCCGATAAAAAAAATACACGGTTTACGCTTATTAGTGATGCGCGTGTCAATCCCCCCTATTGGGGTATCACGTCCACGCCGTGCACAAAACCGATAGCCGAATCAGGTCCGCTGGATTGTCCACGATTATCCGGGTGAAGTGACTTAATTAGGTAAAAACAGGAGATGCCGCCTAATGACTATTGCTAACCGTCAAGCGAATCATCTGGAACAGTGTCAAGTTAAACATGGGATTGGATTTTCTACTATGCATAATATTTCTCTCCGTTTCTCGGGTACTGTTTTTACCAGTCGGGTGCTGATACCGGTTCTACTGGTAATACTGTCGGTTTGTCCCGCCAGGGAGGCTTGCGCGCTGACCTGGAGCGAAAAGCGGCCCTGTGGTGACACGGATAAGAACTGGCAACATGGTGCAGTGTCTGCCAACGGTTCCACCTGGATCGTCGGTTACCACTCCGGGCGCTTGTATAAATCAACCAATGCGGGAGCAACCTGGACTGAGTTGCGACCTTGCGGGGATGCAAACAAGGTGTGGCGAAGCAGTGCACTATCTACGGATGGAACGAAAATCGCCTCCATTGTTTATTATGGAAACGTCTACACGTCGACCGATTCAGGGAGCAACTGGACAGAGAGGCAGCCGGCCGGTGTAACTAATGAGGAATGGCAGGCAATCGCCGGTTCGGCGGATGGAACCAAGTTACTTCTTGTTGCCTGGAATGGGCGAGTTTTTACTTCAACCGATGCGGGAGTTAACTGGACAGAGAGGCGGCCGATCGGCGATGCGAACGGGTACTGGAATGACGCGGCCATTTCCGCCAACGGGACGGCCATGATTGTCGGCGCTTATAATGGGCGTTTATACGTATCCACCGATTCCGGTGCGAATTGGTCTGAAGCTCGTCCCAAAGGTGATGTAAACACCAAGTGGGATGCTATGGCCTGCTCGTCGGACGGGAGCAAGATGATTGTTGGGGAGAGCGGAGGACGCCTCTATCTGTCGACTGATTCCGGATCGAATTGGACGGAAACAAAACCGGCCGGTGAAAATAACATCTACTGGGCGGGGGCGGCCATGTCGGATAATGGTTCCGCCATACTGGTGGCCGGAAACGGAACAAGAGTTTACCTGTCCACTAACTCAGGATCCAGTTGGACGTTACAGAATTGTGGCAGCGGCGATTGGCGAGCGGCCGATCTCACCGCTAATGGAGACGGCGGGATTGTATGCGCCCAGAATGGGCGAGTGTACATGTCTGTAGCAGCAGCAGTAACAACGCCCACTGTCACCACTGCCTCGGTCAGCGACGTAACCAAAACCACGGCCAAATCAGGTGGCGAGATTACAAGCACCGGCGGAGCAACAGTTACCGCCTACGGTGTCTGCTGGTCGACGAACCACAATCCCACTACCGCGGACAGCAAGACCAATGATATTGCAGGGTTCCTGAAAGGAGGCGGTACCAGCTATACCAGTAACATCACAGGCTTATCGGCCGGAACAACCTACTACGTAAGAGCGTACGCGACAAACAGCGCCGGGACCGCTTACGGTTCCGAGGTTAGTTTTACCACCAAGAATGTGCCGACGGTAACCACGAAGTCTTTATCCGACATAACCGCAACTACAGCCAAGTCAGGCGGACAGGTTACGAACCTCGGCGGAGCGTCTGTGACGGCCTATGGCGTCTGCTGGTCGACAAGTCACAATCCCACGACTGCGGACAGCAAGACCGTTGACTCGACTAAGCTTCTGCACAAGCTCGGTATCAACTATAACAGCAACCTTACCGGGTTAACTGCCGGAACAACGTATTATGTTCGCGCCTATGCCACCAACAGCATTGGCACCGGCTACGGTTCAGAGGTTAACTTCACCACGTTAGCAGACAGCGACGGCGATGGAACACCTGACGTGAGTGATGACTGCCCGAACAATGCCGCGTATACCACGCCGGGCCCGTGCGGCTGCGGTCCGTGTCCTCCGCCCGTCACGGACAGCGATGGTGACGGTGTAGCGGATAGTAGCGATGGTTGTCCAAACGATGGTGGTAAGAGCCAACCGGGTTTGTGCGGATGTGGTGTTCCCGATACGGATTCCGACGGTGACGGTACGCCCGATTGCACGGATCTCTGTCCGGCCAATCCGGGTATGGTCAGCCCGGGGCCTGACGGATGCGTTGTGGGAGATATCGATTCAGATGGCGACGGAACACCCGACAGCATGGACGGCTGCCCTGGTAATCCCAATAAGACCAAACCCGGAGAGGCCGGTTGCGGTGAAGAAGAACTGGATTCCGACGGCGACGGGGTTCCCGACAGCGTGGACACCTGCCCTGACGATCCGAACAAAACCATGCCCGGACAGTTCGGCTGTGGCGTAAGTGAAACCGATACGGACGGAGACGGCACTCCGGATAAACTCGACGGTTGCCCTGAGGATCCGATTAAAACTTCGCCCGGAGTCGAAGGGTGCGGCGCGTTTGAAGTCGATACTGATGGCGACGGCGTTCCCGACAGCGTTGACGGATGCCCGAGTGATCCGCACAAGTCAGCCCCCGGAAACCTTGGATGCGGTGAAAGCGAAAAGCCCGAAATCAAGCTGTCCATAAGTGTCGGCGAGGATGACGACGACGGCGACGGCGACACGCCGGATGGGGCAGGATCGTCCGCCACCGCCTCGGTAGGTGACGAAATAACCGCCCTGGTGAATGTACGCAATGTCGGTACCGGTAATGCCACAAATGTCCGCGTAGAGCTGCCTGTTCCGCCGAATACTGAGTTCTTGTTTGCCCAACTGGTTCTGAGCGGAAACGAGCCCGCCCAGGCATTGTCCGACAAACTGGATGCGGTAGTTAATGGTGATACGGTTTATATCAATGTCGGTGACCTGCCGGCCAATTACGAGCTGTCCTTTAAAATGACGCTGCGGGCTATCGAAAGTGGGGACGTGGTAATAGATCCAAAGGCAGGGAGCAGCGAATTAAGTGAAACGGTTAACGTGGATCAACCGGGCAAGGCTCGAATAAATGATGAACAATACTCGCAAATAGTCACTACCACATCAGCTCCCTGCGGAGCGATTGGTTTGATCCCGCTCATAAGCCTCTTCTGCGGTTTGTTCTACTTCCGCCATAAACATTAAGTCGCGTGTAAAAGGGGACGCAGCTAGTTATTGGCTTAAACCTATCTGCATCCACCCACTCCTCACATAGAACGCGAGGAGTGCGAAAACAGATAGTCCGCTTTTATTCAACAATATAGACAAGAACATACAACACCCGACAGGTGGCACGTTCACCGCTTAAAGTTATGAACTTTAGAGTTCCCGGATTATTTGACAACCCTGTTCATCCTCTCTAGGCTGAACACATGGTAAATTCAACCTCAATGCTCGCGGATGGACTCGCAGGCCTGCTGGTTTTAGCGCGAGCAGAGGTCGGCGTCGTTTGCCTGGCAATTGCCATCCTGGTCGAAATACCAATCTTCGGATTGATTTGGAAAAGGTTCTCCTGGCGCGTTGTAATTCTCATCGTTGTGGCAAATATTGTGTCCGCATTCATCGGCGGTATACCGTCCGAATCACGCGCTGGCTTGGGACGACCGGACGTCCTTTCGGATCCGTGGATCGTATACAACAGCTACTGGTATGATTTCCTGCCGTGGATAGCGATCCTGTTTCTGGCAACATGCATGATTGAAGGTTTGTGTTTTCTACCATTACGATTCAATAAGACGAGAAAAACCAACATCGGGCCACTGCTTGTCGGTACGATTGCAGGCAATGTGGCCAGCTACCTTGTGCTGATAGGTATCATCTGGTACGTCCCGCCGCGGGGAACTGGCGATTTCGAATTCCTACCCGATGCAAGTTGGGTAAACGCCGGGGACCAGCGCGTATGGTTCGTGGATTCCGATTCGCAATTCCTGTATTCGATCCGTCTTAATGGTAGTGATCGAAGAAGGGAAGCCGATCATAAGTTGCATATGTTCGACTGGATAGCCGAAGATACATGCGTTTACGCCGTGGTTCCCGAAAATAAACTCATCCTCTATGTAGACGCTGACCGGAATTGGAGACTCCGTAAAGACGGCAAGGAAAAAGTTCTTTCACAGATGGATTCGCAATGTATGCGATCGGAAATCTTCGAACTCCTGCCAGAATTGCTGCCCGGGGCCATCAAACCGGCAAATGAGGAAGAGAACGTATTAAAGGGAGTGTATTTTTCGGCAGGCGTACCGTACTGGCGAGGCCGGGCAATCTCCGAAACGTACAAAGTGGATACGCATTGGGTATGTGCCATAGGTCCGCACTATTGGGGCGTTACCGTATCAGACAATTCAGACCACAAGCTTAAATTCGGAATTAAGCATAACGTGACCCAGATGTTCTGCCGTAACCCGGAAATTATAAATGAAGAAAACCTTATCCTGTTCAGTTGCGGTGGGTGGATAATGGTAATGGATCCAATCCAACAAAAGGTTAGCCGATTAACCAAAGGCAAAAGCATGATGGTTTTAACCCCGTATTTCGCCTCTCGCTGGCCGAACTTCGAATAGTATGAATTTCTACTGACAATAGAACCAGGGATACCAAAACGCGAACCCGAGTAACCTTGCAAGAGTGATAAAAAGCATGGGAACAGTCGAGTATCAGTTGAATCTATCCTGGAGTCCCAAAGAGTGCCGCGCAGCCGTAATCCCTTGGCATTAAAGTGGTTACGCAGGGCGTCATTGATTGAAACGAATAGCACACTTTAATCTGCAATCAGATTATCAACATCATCAGAGTTAATAAGCTACTTGACCGATTAATAAGCTACTAATAGGCTACTTGAGGAACGGAGATCGGTTTCCATGCTCACGCTGACATCTGACAGACTGAACGATCATCCATTACCCATGAGTACAAGTTGGCTACTCGCCGACTGTATGGAAGCATACGGTAAACAGGAATTATGGATAAACCAGAAGCCTCGAGTTATAGAGTCCCTGCGCGAGCTGGCTGTCATTCATAGCGTTGAGTCATCAAATCGAATAGAGGGAGTTACTGTTCCGGACGATCGCTTAAGGCCATTGGTGCTTGCTAAATCCAAGCCACGTGATCGCTCTGAGCAGGAGTTGGCCGGTTACCGCCGCGCATTAGAGTGGATCTTCAGTCGCAAACGCCGTGTTGCTGTAACTCCGGCCGTAATTAAACATTTACACAAACTCGCCCAACAAGGTGGCGGTGATGCTGGGAATCTCAAGACTCGTGACAACGAGATTATTGAGATACTTCCATCCGGCAATCGAAGGATACGATTCAAGCCGACGCCAGCATCAAAAACTCCGGAAGCACTGGAAAAACTTTGTAGTGCGTACGAACAAACCATCACAGATAATCTTATACCTCGATTGCTTATTGTCTGCACTTTCGTTTTTGACCTGCTTTGCATACACCCCTTCCGTGATGGAAACGGCCGCGCCTCGCGCCTCGCAACTACGTTACTGCTATTGCAAAACAATTTCCAGGTTGGTAAATACATCAGCCTGGAGCGTTTGATTGAGCAGCGGAAAGAGGAATACTATGCAGTTCTTGAGCACTGTTCACACGGATGGAGTAAGGGAAAAAATGAAATAACACCCTGGTGGAATTTCTCGTTAAGTATTATCCGCGAAGCATATAACGATTTTGAAAACCAGGTGACGACCGCGGATTCTCGTGCGGGTAAGTCCGAACTAATACAAAAGACAATACTGGCTCAACCGGATGAATTTACATTAGCCGACATAGTTGCCCAGGTTCCAACCACCAGCCCGCAATTGATAAAGAAGGTGCTTTCAACTCTGAAAAATAAGGGCAAAGTTGAAGTAACAGGCCGAGGAAGAGGTGCCTATTGGCGAGTGACAATAGGCACCTGTAAAAGGTGAACACACATGAACAATAAAATGGTGAACTAAAGCTACATCGAGCATCGATCCAGAAGCATACTGGAAACAAACCGAACGAGACCTCGTACGATTGCCCACGCTTGTGTGGCCATGAACAAAACTACAAAACGGGCGACAGTAGGGTCGTCGAAAAACTCGCCTATTGTTCATGCTTTTGCTTGATTGAGCCAAGGAACCTGAAACCCACCGCGGCGTAAGGAAAACATTTCCTTGTAATCCTTCTCCAAAAACGCGATCCTCTGAGACGACATAGCAATCCCGCGGTTGGAGGATATACGGATGATAAAAAGTAGTTGGGCCGAACTTGTGCGTATAAATCTATATTGGAAAAGGCGTATCATGCCGGGGATGATCTCGATAATGACTATCGGCATGCTTTTGCCACTCTCCTGCAACACCAGCCCGAAGGCGACGTTTAGTAAACCAAACGCTGGCGACCGGCAGGCTTCCACCGGCATTGGGCTTTCAGGAATGGGGGACAGCGCAACCGCGGGCGATGCACACGCGGCCGCCAATATCAAGTTTAACGTAAATTCGCGTGCGGCCGACATGCTACATACATGGTTCGATGATACCAGCAACGAGGAAATTGCGAGAAAACTCTCTACTGAACCCGGTACACAGATAATGGCCGCTTGCGCGCGGGCGGCGCGGGCCAACGAAACCCTGCCCAAATTCAGTGATGAACTTGCCAGGTTCAAGCAAAACCACGAACAGGATAAAGACCCGTACCACATTCATCGGGCATGGAAGCAGCGGCGGGAGAGTGCCGAATTGCTCGCGGCATTGAAGGCCACGATTTCTCCAGGCATGTTACAAAGCGGGTGGCCGCTTACATCCCCGACGCGCAGCGGCTGGACCTGACCTGCAACCTCTACTTCGTACTCACCGGCTGGAAGTGGGGTGACGCCATGTTCACCAGCGTCGAAAAGGTCGGGAATACCTACGAACTGAGTGACAGCGGTCAGCCTGCGGTAATTATAAACCTCGCGCTCATGACCGAACTTTTCGGCCAGGAGAAAAAACCGAAAGCAGTGGTCCAGCATGTGGCGGAAAACCTCGTCCACGAATGCTTCCATCTTGCGTATGCTCAATGCCAGTCGCAGGTGCCCGAATGGCGCACTGATCATGACCCGCCGGAACTCGCCAGGCTGGTAGAACTGATCCAGAATGAGGGGATGGCCCACTACATAAGCCACGGCCAGGTAGAGCGACTTATTTCCGAATACGACCGGACCGAAAAGTTTAAAACGCGCGAACAACAGGCGTTTAAGCAATTAGGTGAGGCCGTGGCCCAGTTGGCGAAACCTCAAGTGGACGCGGAAAAGAAACTGCAACTGCTCGCCTCCGGCACAAGCGGCGATTACTGGTCCAAATTCGCCTGCATTTCAGGCATGTTCATGGCATACCACATTGAGCAAGAGTCCGGGCGTCAGGCCCTTGGCAATACCGTAAAAGGCGTGTGAAACGGGGACGCAGCTAGTTTTTGTCAAGGTATATTGAACTCACAAATCATATTGACTTGATAAAGCGTGCACATTAATTTCCCCGTTATGCCAAGACAAACAAGATCAGCTCCGGGCGGTTGGGTATACCATGTAATAAACCGGGCGGTGGCTAGGCTGCCTCTTTTTCGTAAAGAGGCCGACTACGCCGCTTTCGAACGGGTCATGCTCGAAGCTTATGAAAAACACCCAACTCGTATTCTCACCTGGTGTTTAATGCGTAACCACTGGCACTTCGTGGTTTGGCCTCAACAAGACGATGAATTAACCGCGTTCTTCCGCTGGCTTACCCACACGCACGTCATGCGTTGGCACGTCGCCCATAAAACAGTAGGTTGCGGATCACTCTACCAGGGGCGATTCAAAAGCTTTCCCATCCAACGCGATGATCATTTCTTGACCGTCTGCAGGTACGTCGAACGCAACGCTCTGACGGCCAATCTAGTCGACCGAGCCGAAAACTGGCGATGGAGTGGCCTATGGGTCAGAAATAATAAAAATTGCCCAGCAAATGCCCTGCTATCAGACTGGCCGGTGGACCCACCGCATAACTGGCTGACCCTGCTGAATAAACCAATGTCGGAAAAAGAAGTGGAGAGGGTTAAGACATCAATAAAAAGAAACCGCCCCTTCGGCAGCGAACAATGGCAAAAACAAACCGCCGCGCGACTGGGACTTACAGCATCACTGCGCAAAGAAGGCCGACCAAAAAAGAATGTTGAACAACCAGCAATCGTAAACTAGCTACGTCCCCGTTTCACACCTCAGCTTTACCGGGCAGGACTGAACCCGCCAGGTTCCTCCGAAAGGTTTCACACAAATGAGTCATGGGCCCATAATGCAATCCCCCTTTCTCAGGCTTTCGTGGCGCACCCGCATTCCGGACATACGCCGCTAACATTACCGGTAAGATCATACCCGCACGTTTTGCAGCATCCCCTTTTCCCGCGACGATAGCGACGTGCCGGAGCAATGACGAGAGTTGTACCGAATATGGAAAACAAGATCGCAAGAAGTAGCCATAACGGAATCGAAATGTCCCACAATGCACGCGGTGGTCTTGGGTGTAGTTCACCCAACCTCACCGGTAACGGAAATCGGTACCGCGCGATTTTAACCCCTGCTAAAGTGAACGCGGGCTTATCCGTAACTCTAAGTCGCGTAGCTTTCCCCTCTATCTTCGCTAGGACATACGGTTGGATTAGAAAGCTTCCATTTCGTATCTCAACCTCGCTCTGGAATTCCGAGCCGTCCGAATACGTATATAATGTTATTACTCGAAAACAGCTAAAAACGATGCAAACGACAGTTAATGACATCGAAACGAAAAAAAATGCCGAGAACAACTTGCGTGCCATTATTAGTCACCCAGAATCAGATCCTTGAACCATCAAATCAATGGGACCGTCAATCAAACGGACATTGGGTAAACCCCGCCGTTGCGTCGGAGCAGCTCCCAGACGCCGTTAGGCTATCCAACGCACCGTGTAGGGCAGACAAGTTGTCTGACATACACTTGTCTGCTTCTTCAGCAGTCGCAGCCGCGCTACACAAGCAGAGCGAACCTGCTACACATGCTGTTTGTACGATATCTGCTCGGCACTCCATTAACGGAGTGTTATCAGTCACCCATCCGTTCCAATCCGCCATTTTACTTAAGTAGCATGCGGTGTTTAGTTTACCAGCCCCCGTCTGTTGATCCACGATAGTTATACAATCCGCTTTAACTTCGTCGGTGAACTTACTGCAACAACTTTTTTCGTCTATGTAATGTACATACTCATGTGCGAATACACAGTGAGATGAATAGTCAGTAGTGTTCACCTCAATCTGTGGTTCACCAGATAACCCATTACAGCTTGTATTCCCCAAAACCACTCTGTCTTGCGTCTGTTTAAGCAACACAATATCACCTGAGTATCTATTCATCCCTCCTATGTAAGAAAGTGCCGGAGCTGCTGCTAGTTCTTGTGTTTCAAGATTAATCGTTCGACAAAGCCTAGGATCATAATATGAGGACCTATCAACTAATTTCTGTACACTTGAATCGTAAACTCTCCCTCGGTGCCCAAAAGGATTCCCCAAGCTGCCTGATGTCGTAGCGGGTATTCTTTGCAATTCGGTGTTTGTTGTCAGGGTTGCAGTGTAGGAGCTAAACGCGTCGGCGTCATCTTGCGTTATTGCCCCGTCAGCATCGGCGTCAAACAGTAGACAGTCGCCACTGGTTCCGCCAATACAGGCGGTTAATGCTGTGTTGTCGGCACTATCAACGTCACCGTCATCGTCGTAATCGAAGAAGTGGGCGTCGCGGACTGCTTCCAGTTCGCCGTATGGACTGTAGTAGTACCGCTCCAGGGATCGGCCAGTTATGTCGGTTAAGCCTATCACGTTCCAGTTCGCGTCTTGATGCACGTAGGCCCGGCCGAACTCTGTCCGCATGGCAACGATCTCATCAATGTATTGCGTCCGTGGTACACCTGGTTAATCAACTTTCCTGCACCATCCAGCGTCTCGATGATTTGGTTCTTATTGTAATAATACCGAACCGTGCCATCGAGGTCACCTGAATTCGTGACGGCTTTCTGGACCCGGCGGCCCAGGCCGTCGTACTTGGCCGTCTGGATGGTTATGTCCTGCTGGCTCCCGCCTTGGTCGCCAGCAGCATTCAAGGTCGTCTTGACCAGCCGGTTCCAGGGGTCGTAGGTGTAACGGTAAGTACCGTCGTAGGTTAGGTTTCCGGCGTTGTCGTGGGTTACCGTTACTGATGTGCTGTCGAAAGCCTCATCCACGATGTAACTATCGATAGCGTTGTCAGAGTTGGTATCGTACCCAGCCTCCTGCATACTTCCGCATTGGGCGCATGCAGTATCAAAAATAGCCTTTTCACCGGCCAGAGCCACTGTCCCTGTTGCCAGGTCGGAGTCGGTGGTGTCGATCTTCAACGTACCATCTACCCAAGCCTTGATGGAGGTTCCGCTGGCGGAGACCTTCACCGGTACCGAAGTGGCCGTCGCGTAGGTACTGGTAGCCACCGTAGATTCCTTACCTCGAACCACCTTGACCAACTTGACCGCACCGCCGCTATCCAATCGAACCGCGTAGTAGTTATCCGGATTGGTGTAGCGGAACATCAGTTGGCCATCAGCTCCGCTGTTAAGCTTGATATCGGCCTGAGCGAGGTAATCATCGTCACCGGCCATGTCTAGTTTAGCCTCTCCGCCCCACTCGGCAGATTCCACCTTGAGGGCGTTATTATCCAAAGTGGCTTTGGCCGTAGCAGACCATCGCGGAACCACCGGGTTGATTTGATCCAAGCGGGTGAAACTGAAGTTGTCGAACTTGGTTGTGTCGTTATCCCACGCACAGATACCAAAGGTTCCATCGCCAAAATCTTCAGTAGAGTCATGCATAAGCGTAGCAACCACCGTATCCGTAGCAACATCTATCACTGAGTGTGAAACGGGGACGTAGCTAGTTTTCGGAATAAGTCAATCCAATATTATTTAAAATCAGCCGTTTTCTTATTCTCTTCAATTGCTTGCGAGTGCGAGCAGAATAGCATATCCCCCGATCCATGCCCACTTTCAGGTTTTGGTCTTCGTCCGATTGGACCTCTGAACTCGTCTGTAAGCCATCGGAGAATCTTCCCAAAACCCTCCAACCGGAACAAGTGGCCCATACTATCACTTTCGATGCGATGGCTCCGGGAAAACCGCCCCTATTGGGGTGTTACTCCCCCTTTTATTCACCGCCTAACATTTTCCGAATTTTCACTTGACTCCTTTTCGGTGTTCTTATACAATACTAATCATCGTGGTCACGCTATGTGCTCGTAGCGTTACGGAGGGGGCAATGAGGGATGAGGATCACAAATAACGAATTAGCGGCGATCTGTTACGGCAGGTGTGTTTCTGCACTGGCGGTTGTGACAGAGCCTGAAAACGCTCTGTTCGAACTGCGGCCGGTGAAACTGCCGCAGCTGCCTACGGCCGATTCTCTATTCGCGTACATTTCGAGAACCTTGCCTCTATGCCTGCATATATCGCTTCTGCTATATGCGATGCTCGAAAAACACAATCGTTTGTGCTTAACTCCAAACGAGAACAACAACAAAAACGCTTTGGTTATCCAAACCCAGCGGAATAAAATTCGGACTCACCGAAGCCTGTTTGCCGGTGAATCGGCGTGCAAAACGCGTTATTCGTTTTTTGCGCGTTTCGGCCGCATTACAAAACTCGTAACCGCTGTATTCACAATACGTTATGCCAATTCGCCACCCAAAAACAGAGGCTATTTTGAGCGCAAAAACGATCAAAAATCGCACTTTCGAAGCGCTTTTGAACTAACTTCGCTTACTAAAGGAGAAAGAGATACCGGATGTCAGGTACCGGTTTCCAGAATGTGTACGAAGCACCTGGATTGTTACAAAACTTCAGAATGGACGGCATGGCTCGCGCGTAGCGAGATCGGTGACACGGCTCGCTTCGGCGTAGCCATGGGTTTTATAGCAATGCCCCGGAAACAACGGGCGAAAGAACATAACCGGAGTTTAACATGAATCGATCGAGTATATATCTGGCAGCGTTCATGGCGGTAACGTCGGTACTGGTAATACCAATCAGCGCCCGGGCCCAGCAGAGCTACGAAATAAAACCCCGGTTCGTCGTCGGAGAAAAATGGGCGGAGCAGCGAACCAGCATCTACGAAATGAACACCGCGGTCAAGGTCCAGCAGCAGGTTATGGAACGTAACTCGCAGAAAAGCGTCAACCGCATGATCTTCGAGTGGGAGGTCTTATCCGTCACCGATGAAAAACCGTCGGCCGCCCGCGTCCAGTTCGGATCCGAATGCATTACGGAAATGGAGGAAAACGGGCAGAAGCAGAAAGTCCCCTTCTCCGCGGCCGGGGCAACTGTCCAGGCCCGCCGGCAGGACGACGGGGAGGTTGTCTTCACCCCCGCTAACGCCGAAACGCCGGAAGTAGTCGCCCTGTTCGAAAACCTGTTCGAGCCGGTATACGGATGTTTCCCAACCGGGCCCATAACCGCAGGTCAATCCTGGTCGTGGCAGCCGGATGCGGTGGCCGAGGTGTTCGGGCTAACCGTCGACGACAAGGGCAGCGTAACCTGCACCTTAAAGTCCGTTTCCAGCCGTCAGGGTCGCCAGGTCGGTGATGTCGACGTCAAGGTGAATTTGGAAAAAGGCGAAGCCCAGGAAAGTCCCAACCAGAGGGTGGTAACTCTCAGCACCATCACCCTGGCAGGTGGCGGTTTCATGGATATCGCAACCGGCCGAATGTACGACCTAAAACTGGACGGCAGCGTAGTGGTCAGCGGAATGATTTACGGGCCCGATGCCTACGGCAATATGACCCGGCAGGCCGACCTCGACGGCAGCGGGCGAATGTCCATGGAAATAAAGTCCCGGCTGCTCGGCTCCACAGGCGCCGTCGAGCCGAAAGTTTCGGCTAATACCAATCCGGCAAACTTCGCCGGCGAGTTCAGCAACCAGGAAATGACCCTTTTCCTCCGGGCAGACGGTGACGAGTACAAGGGCGAGCTAAAATCGAACGATACCGCGTATCCGGTTAAAGCCAAGGTCGACAACGGCAAGCTCATGGGCTCTTTCCAGAGCGAGGGTAACTGGTTTGATTTCCAGGCGACCCTGTCGTCCGGTATGTTGACCCTGGTTACCGGCGGAGAAACCTACCAGCTAAAGAGCAAGCAGGAACCGAAGAATCCGTTCGGAAAGCAAAAACCCAAAAACCCGCTGGGCGGCAACAAGCCCAAGAATCCGTTGGGGAATACAGCAGTACCATCCCAGCCGCAGACGTCGGCCGGGTTCGGGCGGAGCAGCCCCGCGGTAGCAAGCTATCGCGTATTCCGCTGCCTCGATGAATACGGACTGCGTGATTCCTCCGGACAACCGCTGGAAGTTTTCCGGATGATGATTCCGGACGGCTGGCGGTTTTCCGGAGGGGTCACGTGGAAGATCAACCACCAGGACGTTCGCACCCTGAGCCGAGTGGACCTGGTGAACCCCGTGCAGTTGGCATTTACCATATCATCCCCGAGCCAGCAGGTCATGTTGGCCAGCTACCCGGAAGTGCATTTCGCCGACCTGTCAGGCTCGCCCGCCCAGCAGATGGGAGCGTTCCCTACCGGCAGTAACTATGCCGGTTTCACGGTGTGCCCGGTCATGAACGCCGCATCCTACATTACCGAGTTCGTTATCCCCCAACAGCGAGGCCTGTACAACGCAGCCGTGGTGGAAGTTAAAGAACAGCCCGCTCTCACCGGCCGTTTCGACCGAGAGGCCGCCATCGTCAACAATGCCCTCTCCGGCGCAATCGGTGGCGGCGTATCCCACAACGCGGCCATGGTAACCGTAGATTACGAAGAACATGGAATAACCTATCGCGAGATTTTCGTGGTAGTATTGGGATATCTCCAGGTGCCGGGCATCAACATGTGGTCGTCAAGATTGAACGTAAGTGCTCGCGCCCCGCGTGATGAAGTTCCCCAATGGGAGCCGGTGGTGGCCACCATGTTCAACTCGGTCAAGTTCAATATGCGTTGGGTCGGTCAGCTACTGAAAATCCAGAAACAAGCTGAAGGGGTAATAGTAGACGTAGACCGCTTCTGCCAGAAGGTAGACAGGGAGATAACCGCCAACCGGGCGGAAACCAACGCCCAGATCCAGCGGGACATGTACCCGAGGCTGGCCCCTTTCTGCGATCACGTAGGCGCTGATGGTAAACACTATTTCCTGGAAACCGGAAAACAATATCAGATGAACGACCAGGGCCTGATCAGGTCGGGATTGACCCTGCCGGACGAATTCAGCTGGAAACGAATGCCGGAGTATACTGGCGGTTGAAGTTGACACGGTTTTTACTAATCGGGAAATCACCGGTCTCGGAATGCCTCAATCCGATTGACGGGAGTCGAACTGCAAGGAACATGATAATGGTATGAACTACCTGGAAGGCTAAAGTGTTTTCTATGACCTTTACCGGTCGCCTTGCTACATTTCTGGATTGTCCGGGCGCGATGTTCTGTTACGCGCACATCAGAATTCCGGTTCATCCGGAAAGAAGGTATCGCGGTTAGCTATAAGTTCCTCACACGTATCTATGTCATCCGAGACAGGGACAAGGATAAGCGGACTCAAGCCGAGGTCGCTCCACTGGTCCGGATCATTCGGAGCGTTGAGAATACCCAACGAGGCACCAATTACCAGTTGTTCTGAGCTGTCTATCACGCTCCCCATCAACGTGCCGTCGGAATAGAGAGTCAGATCGTTTTCAAAAATCTCCCGGCGAGCTATGTAGATTTCTCCATTGATGAAACCAAACAGCTTCACATATACGGTTACTCCTGGTTTACCGTCATTGTCATCATCGTTGACTAAGGGATTGTCAGGATCCATGGAAAGCGGCTCGTCAGGATCACCGTCTATGCCTATCAGGGTAGGGGTGGCCGGCCGCCGTAATTTCCATTTTCCGTCCTGCTGGTAAACGTTTACCGCCACACTTCGAGGTAGGATGGCCTGGGTGGCCGCATCGGGGAATGAGGTGAGCATATTCTGATTGGCTTTATGTTCAGCATGACAGAAATAGTCATATTCAATAAGCTCTCCATCTTCGATGACCAGATCGGTGAAACCGTAGGAAATTATGAAGGTCGACAATGGCCCGCCAGGCGTATCGGCCTGGTAAGCGACTACATCGTAGTGCGCGTAGTGCCCCGCCATTACCTCGATGGCTTCTTCCTCAGTAGTCGGGGCTTGCCAATTGGAATCATTGGTCGGCGGTTCGTACAGCGGGCTGTCGGGCCAGGGAACAGGCCCCTGACAGCCGCCTGCGAAGATACAGGCTCCGGTTAAAATTGCCGAAACCACGAGTGTTGTGTAAATCGAACTCGACATTTCATATTACCTTTCCAGGAGTTGCTTTGTTCAACGGTGACAATATTACCGTGACGCCAGACAGATTTCCATACTTTGATATTGTTTGTGAGCTGGTGATGAATAAGTATTGCATTAAGTACCATATGCACTCGCGTTGATCGTTTACAAAAAGCACGTAAGATCCAGCGAACGAAAAACGGGCAGCCGAAAGCGGTGCTTGAATATCTCGAGGTCTCGTCTGAGTAAAACACAGTTGCGTTCAACACGGCAACACAAACGCGGCTCAAGCCACTCTCAAACTACTTGTTTGAATAAATACAAACCGCCTTTGGATATTCAAGCGATATACATAAAGCCCGCGCAGGCTTTTACGAAATCCCCGTTCCCCGTTTCACTATGGCGAATTCTGGAACGATAAGCTCAAACGGATAATCGAAATAAACCGGAAAATCATTGCTTTTACTCTATCCAGTCATTTATTGTTAAGCCGTAATTCAATGTATTTCTAATTTCTCGAGATAATTACGGGAATGACAAATGAATGATAAACCGGAACGGGATATTGAAAAGAGTTATGCAATAACAGAATTTACGGCCAAACTGCGGCGGCTGGCTGATTGCCTTGAGTCAGGAGAAAAGTTCGAAATTCAAATCGCCGGCGAGCGAATATACGTACCGGTTCGAGCGCTAGTCAACATAGAGCACGAGCGAGAGGGCAAAGACGAGGAGATCGAATTCCAGATTAAGTGGACCAATGAGTAACACCGCCGGAAGCGAGGAAAAGTCGTTTCTACAATAGCAGACGCTCTTTCTCCTGTGGACAATACTGCGATAAGACAAAAACAAACGGCTTCATGAATACCACGAATTCCGGTATTACATTATAATCAGCACCATCCCGGTTCGCACCGGGTATGGATTTAATTCAATCCATATCCTCTTCAGATGGGTTTTCCTCCAGGTCGCAGAACGCTTCGGGAAGGTAGTCCAGCAGGTCGAGGGCTGTTAGAGATATTCTGCCCAGTTGCTCTGCTGCGGAGTCGCCGGCCAATCCATGCACGTGTACTCCGAGGACGGCCGCGTCGAATGCTGATAAACCCTGCCCCATGAGGGCGGCGATAACTCCGGTGAGCACGTCGCCGCTGCCGGCGGTGGCCATCCCCGAGTTACCGGTCTGGTTTACGTAAATACATTTTCCGTTGGTTACAACTGTACCTGCGCCCTTCAATACCAGGGTGACTTCGGTTTCGCGGGCGAAAGCCAGGGCGCACCGCTGGCGATCTGATATATCCTCATCCAGGCCCACACCGGCAAGCAGTCGCCTCATTTCGCCGGGGTGCGGAGTAAGCACGACATTGTGGGGCCACTTTGCGGTCCAGGCGTCCGCCCTGGCCAGTGCGTTAATCGCGTCGGCATCGACCACGATTCCACCGGAAAAGCCCTTTAAAAGATCAACCATCTGCCTGGGGGTTATGGACTGCCCGGCACCTGGTCCAACCGCTACCACGTCGGCACCGAACTCCACGGCGGCTTTAGCAATATCCCAATCGGGACTGTCGAAGCTCCTGGTGGTTGCACAGGGAGCGAGGAGGGCCACATGCGGCAAAGCGGCGGACGGCGTGGCTATCTGCACGAGTCCGGCACCGCTGCGCAGAGCTCCGTTAGCGGTAAGGGCCGGGGCGCCGATCATGCCGTATTCGGTCAGCGAACCGCCGACGATCAGCAGTCGGCCTACATCGCCCTTGTGGGCGTCGAGCTTCCGTTCGGGAAGTGGAGGAATCCAGGTTATACGTTCCGCGTTCATGATTATAGTAAACTCAATTATGTCCGGCCGCAGTCTCTTCGTTTCCAGCTCGGTTGCTGCGGCGGTTTATCAGGGCGGCGATATGCCCTGCCGAAAAACCATTATCAATATTAACTACCGACACGCCAGAGGCGCAACTGTTGAGCATAGCCAGCAGGGCGGCCAACCCGTTGAAACTCGCACCGTATCCCACGCTGGTAGGGACCGCGATTACCGGGCAATCGACCATTCCACCAACCACGCTGGCGAGCGCCCCTTCCATTCCAGCGGCTACGATCACCACATTCGCCGATTGAATTTCCTCACTGTGTGCGAGTAATCGGTGTATTCCCGCAACTCCCACGTCATAGAAGGTGGCGGTTTTCTGGTCCATGATTTCGGCGGTAATCCGGGCCTCCTCAGCTACGGGGAGATCGCTGGTACCGGCGGCGACTATGGCGATTATACCGGCCGGGCTTTTCGACGTTGTCTGACGAATGGTTATGGTTCTGGACACGGGGTCGAAAACAGCGTTCGGATGACTGGCAGAAACGGCGTCGGCCATCTCCTCTGTCGCGCGTGTACCCAGCACGTTACCGCCGCGTTTTACGCAGGCATCGACTATAGCGGCAACCTGCTCGGGGGTCTTACCTGCACAGTAGATAACTTCTGGAAAACCGCAGCGAATTGCGCGATGGTGGTCGACCTTGGCAAAACCAAGATCCTCAAACGGCATGGAACGCAGCCGCTCAACGGCCTGGTTTACGTCGACGCTGCCCGCCTGCACGTCGCTTAAAAGTTTTCGTAGTGTTTCGTCGTTCATAGCACGCACTCGAAACTATATTGACCGGGTGGACACGTCGGCCGACAGGTCGGCGATGTCCCCGGCTAACAACTGGTGATAACCCAGCGCCGCGATCATGGCTCCGTTATCGGAGCAGTAACACATTTTAGCTGCGTGGAAACCAATACGGCGATTCTTGCAGGCAATTTCCAAAGCCTGCCTTAAACCCTTGTTGGCCGCCACTCCGCCACCGAGCACCACGTTGGAAACTCCCGTCTGCTTAACCGCCCGGATAGTTTTTTTAACCAGAACGTCCACCACCGCCTGCTGAAACGAAGCGGCGATGTCGGAAAGTTTCTGGGGCGTCATGGTTTCCAGGCCGCCGGTCGTTTTCCCCTGTCCATGAATCGTGTAGAGAACGGCTGTCTTTATTCCGGAAAAGGAAAAATCGAGCGACTTCGGCGACAACAGAGAGCGAGGCAAATCATATGCCTTGGGATTACCGCCAGAAGAGGCCTTTTCGATCTCTGGTCCGCCGGGATAGGGCAGCCCAAGCATCATTGCTATCTTGTCGAACGCTTCACCAGCCGCATCGTCAATCGTCGCCCCCAACCTGGTGACCTTGAGGTAATCCTCGACCTTGTACAAAGAGGTATGTCCGCCGGAGACGATCAGAGCCACGGCAGGCCAGGGCGGTGCATCGAGCCCGATCGCCGGGCTGATAGCGTGGGCGAGTACATGGTCAACGGTGACCAGGGGCGTGTTCCACGCCCAGCTCAAAGTCTTAGCCGCAGTTACACCGATAAGCAGCGACCCGCCGAGTCCGGGGCGATTGGTAACCGCGATGGCGTCGATGTTCTCCGGTTTACACGATGCCTGCTCAAGAGCTTCGTCAACGATGTTATTGAAACATTCCATGTGGGCTCTGGAGGCAATCTCTGGAACCACACCACCGTATTTACGGTGTAGGTCTATTTGGGATGCGACAATATTACTAAGTACGTCGTTACCGTTAACCACGACAGCGGCCGACGTTTCGTCGCAAGAAGTTTCTATGCCCAGGATAGTCGTCATTTGTCCGTCATTCTAAGAAAGAAGTCTCCCCCTCCGGCTACTGCACCAAGTGCAATCGTATTTTAAGGTGCATTGACCCGAATCGCCAGTTTCCGGTCTTGATACCGGTTTTTCGATTAAAGAAGAGGTGAGGATGCGAAAGCGGAGTTATCGAAATCTCACCTGGTTCGCCGGCGATGGAACGGCGGAGCAGTTATCGATCAAGCGTATCGATGCAGCCTAATAAACAGCCAGGAAGGCAAGATGAGCCCCTCAACGGCGTTTCTCCTGTAAACCTGTTCGTTTACCGCTCTTGTTTTTAGTATGTTCACGTTACCGAATAAGCTGTAAGGTTATCAGCGAGTTATAAGATTGATTGCAGTGACAGGTTTTGCTTCTCAATCGGATTCTGGCGTTGTTCTGTTCTAGTAGGAGTCTGAGATGAAATACGTTGTTGCGCTGGCGGGTGCATTGTGTTTAAACGCCGTGGCTAATCTTTCCATGAAAGTGGGAATGAAAAGTGTGGCTCAAGCCGGAGGGCTGATGGACGGCGGGGCTTTTGGAGCAGCAAAAGCGATTCTCACCTCTCCGGTTCTGTTGGGCGGGTTGGTGTGTTTTGGGTTGAACGCGGTTTTGTATATGTATGCCCTGCAATCGAAGACGTTGAAAATCAGTGTGGCCTACCCGCTGATGGTGGGTGGTGGCTATGCCATAATAGCGGTAACCGCGTATTTTCTGCCGAGCCTGCGGGAAAGGTTGACCGCCGGGCAATGGGCAGGTGTGGCGATGATAATGGCCGGTGTACTCACAGTGGCGATCCTCACTCCCGCGGAATCCGCCTCTTGAGAATTCACATAACCATAATTCAAAGGAAAAACCCTCAAAGTCGTTAATCGACTTCGAGGGTTTTATCTATCTGATTGTTGCCGTATCGGGCAATTAATGGTTTTAAGACTGCCTTTTCCGGCGGCTGCTTTTAATCCAGGCCAACCCAAGCATGAAGAAGTACACATTGGCCAATCCCAATGCGCCGCACGGAGCTCCCGCACCGCAATTGCTGGTATCCCCGGGTTCCTGATTTGGCTGACCGTTGGAGTTGGTATCCAGAACTTCGCAGCCGACCAGGTTTACGGTAGTTCCCGCAGGTGTATTGGGGCATTGATCGATATCGTTTGTGATACTGTCGCCGTCGTCATCGTTCTCGTCACCCACCGGATGCCCGGGAGACGGCCCGGTAGTATCAATGTCACCGTTGTTTAACTGCTCTTCAGAACAGCCGTTGCTGTCCACGTCCGCGTCATCTTCCGTTTCCGGGCAGAGATCGTCACCGTTGAGTACGCCATCGCCATCATCATCTCGCTGGAAAAAACCACAACCATTGGCATCAACTACCTGGTGTGCAGCGGTATTGGGGCAAAGATCATCATCGTCATCCACCCCGTCAGCATCCAAGTCATTCTGGTTTGGGTTACTCACTGTGGGATTCGAATCGCACACATCTCCAAAACCATCACTATCCTGATCGGCCTGGTTAGCATTTTCAACGCCTGGGCAATTATCGCATGCGTCGCCGAATTCATCGGTATCGGAATTGGTCTGATCGGTGTTTTTTGTATCCGGGCAATTGTCGCAATCATCACCGACGTCATCTGAGTCGGCATCCTCCTGCCCGGGATTTTTCAGGTCCAGGCAATTATCTATACAATCGATTACTCCATCGGCATCGTCATCGTCAGTGACATCCACCTTTCCGCACCCGCATAATCCGGGCAAGGTCTTATACTTATCGTTCGGACATTCTTCTTCGCAGTCGAGAAATCCATCGCCATCAGTGTCGACATCGGCCTTCCCGCATCCGCAAACTCCCGGGTCGGTTTTGTTGGGATCATCATCGCAATTTTCGCAGGCATTGCCGAAAGCATCGCCATCGTTATTGGCCTGATCGGCATTAAAAGTACTGAGACAATTATCAAAGCTATCTCCTGCCCCGTCACCGTCCATATCGTTTGTCGGTATGGCTAATCCCAGACCAATTACAGCGGAGATGATGCTGGAATCAGCACTTGTGATACAACCATCGGCGTTCAGGTCCGCATCCGGATCAAAGCCGCTGTCGCCTTCGCACTTACCCATACGTTGAGCGACTCTGATAACATCTGCCGTAGTGGTTTTACCATCATGAGTAACATCGCCCTGGATCACATAATACTGAATAATAATAGCCGCAGTATTCGCTTCCTGGCTACCGTTTACTACCGCCCCTTTAGGAATAACCAGAGTGAACTTGTCGGTTTCGACCGCACTGAAGCTCACCGTAAGGTTGCTGCCACTTGCCGAGGCGGTCGAGGCTATCTTACTTGTGATCGTGTGAGTCAATACGGAACCGGTCAGAGTTATGTTCTGGTCAAACTCGACAACAACTCCGCTAAGCGGATTCCCCCCATTAATCCACCCCTCCATCAGGGAAACGGTGGAGGTCACAGGAACATTGGGAGAAACACTCTGCAAAACCGGAGCGGCAGCATTCACCAGGGACGCCGATGCGAGCGCAGTAACGAAAACGCCAATCATAAACCTGTTTTGAAATATCGATCTAATGTCCAGCATATTCACCGCCCCTATGACAAGCTAATTGCAACTTCAAACATTCAAAACCACTTCCAGCCTTTTAGTATAAGCGAAAAACAGGGATTTGCGACCTATATTTTTTTCCGCTTACGACAGACCAGCAGGCTTCCCAAAAGTAGTACCGATAAACAAGTGGGCTCAGGTACAATCTGCCACTCAAGAATCGAAGGAGTTGGTGTAGTTATCGGAATCGCATCCAACTGCCTGTCGTAGAGTTCAGTCAGGCTTCCGAGTTGAATCCCGAAAGTACCCTCGGCGTCAGGGGAAACATTGAAAACTATTTCGGCCAGCGTGTCGTGACCGGGCTTTGCCAGTGCTACGGGTGTACCGGCATCACTGTTAAATGCGGAAAAGAATATATTCCTGTTGCTATTAGTAAGGTATTTAATGAAAGGGTTAAGGGTGCCGCCACCTTTAGCGATAACGTTTTCCCCTGCATCGAAATTCGACGCATTCAGGTCGAATTGGATCGATCCCCCGACCAGGCCATCCGAGATCAGCTTGGCCTCCAACTGGTAACCTACCAGGTTGCGGGTGTTGTTTGTCAAGCCGACGACCACAGACACCGACCCGCCAGGTACGACCTTTCCAGGCATAGCGGATTGATCTCTGAATTCGATCGCGTTATTGCCAATAGAAGCGTCGGCAACACGTTCTCCGATAACCAGACAGGCGAACATTGCGCAAAGACCACTCACGAGTGCGCGGCCCCCGCGCTTGTTAAAGCAGGATAACATCAGTGCTTCTCCTCTCTTCTCCCTTTTAAGATGCCCCCTCCCAGAAAGGCATCACACACAACCGTCAAAAAGCCAATCAGCTCATTATCGGTCGTTCGTCTCTCACGATTTTAATAGCAGGGATTGAACCATGCGGACTCCCAATCCACGTTTAGCGAATAACAAGTTTGCATAGATGGTTCAAAAAGGGCAGGTTCTCTCTCTCCTACCTTTCTTAACTCCCATAACGGTGAGTTTAATGATTTCACCAAGCTAAGTCAATGTAATTATGGCGTTTTACTGGAACATCGCTAGCACATTTCAAAACTCCCCGAAGTATTGGTAACACTAAAAACGGCGAATTAAGGTAAAATAGGCTATTTTTTCGTAAATAAGCAGGGTGGGCCGGTTGAATTGTTTTTGCGGAATGACGCCCCTTGACCGTAGCGACAGGGGCCCTATCCTATCTGGACTCTGCCTTGGCCGCCCAGTGTATCAGAAGGCGACTTGGGTACCGATGCCACCGTAGCTCAGTTGGTAGAGCAGCGGTTTTGTAAACCGCAGGTCAACGGTTCGAGTCCGTTCGGTGGCTTTTTCGCATTTCGCTGCAGTACCTATCCCTTTGTCGCATAAGCTTGTTTGTTTCGACGGGCCAACACTCTATCCTTGTAACACCTTCATTTACAGCTAGTTACATTAAATCCCGCCCGCTAATTTTACAAAAAAAACAAAAAAGAAAACTAACCCGGTTGACTTAAAGTTCGGCTTGGCGTACTTTTTTTGCTGATATGAATTTCGGATTGCCTTTCTGCAATCCTGTTAATCGTCGGCCAAACACCGAGCGCTCAAGCTTAAGACAGCAGCAGTGACCGGAGGCCCGACGAAATAACGACATAACCCAACCAGCCGATTGCCAGTCAGGGAGTTTTTGAGCGGACGCATCGCTCGAAGGCTCCCTTTGTGTATGTATGGTTAAACCCACAACCGGCCGGTATGCGTCTTGACCACAGTTGGATGCGGCTGTCAAAAAGAAAGGAATAAGATGTCATGAAAGTGGCCATCATCTACGGAAGTACAACGGGCAATACCGCTTCAGCGGCGGAGAAAATAAAAGACCATTTGTGCTCATTGGGAAATGTAACTTTATCGCCGGTAGCGGATGGACTAGCCCCGGCTGGGGATGCGGATTTGATAATCTTTGGATCTTCAACCTGGGGCATTGGAGAAATGCAGGATGACTGGCTTGGGCAGGAAGACCTTTCCGGGCTAGATCTGTCAAACAAACAAGTTGCGATTTTCGGCACAGGCGACCAGGACGGTTTCGGTGATTCCTTCGTCGACGCTATCGGTATTCTGGCAGACGCAGTGATCAAGGCAGGCGGAAAGTTGATTGGGTCCTGGCCTACCGACGGCTATGACTTTTCCAATTCCGCAGCAGTCAAGGAAAACCAGTTCGTCGGTCTTCCACTTGACGAAGACCAGCAGCCGGAGTTGACCGACCAGCGCATAGCCGAGTGGACCAGCCAGATAAAGCAGGAGTTGGAAGCGTGAAAGTATTCCGCCATCATCTTTACGAATACCGCAAGGGTTTGCGAAACCTGGTTTTACATACGTTACCCGGCATTCGCCGTAAATGCGTGGAAGCAAAACTCGCGTCCGAAGGAATCGATTACGTCATACAGGAACTGCCGAGCGGGAGTTTCAACGTGTTCTTCGGGGCAGACGAGTGCGTGGCCGTGGTGCGGGAGATCGGCCGGCAAAGCCTGAGCAAGTACACTGCGGAAGAGGATTTCATCCTGGGAACGATGCTCGGCTACGGCCGACTGCAGCAATGTATCCGGTACATCAAGATGCGAAGCAACCGAAGTGATCGAACCCTCTTGACACGGGGATCTTTGAGTGAAGAACTCGAGGAGGAGGTATTTCTGACATTCGTGGATGAAGGCTCAGATAAAAAGCGTGCGGCATACACGTCGGGAAAAACTCCCAGCAACAAGCGCGACTCGCTGGGAAATCAACCGGCGGCCATACACAATATTCGGGCATTTATGACCTGATATGGATATTACCTAATTACAGCGGTTTTCCTTTCAGGGCAAACCGTGCGAACCAGAAACGTCAGAAACTACAGGGAGCAGGAAGAAATGAGAATGAATGGATTAACCGCGAAATCACTAATCGTCGCTTGCGTCGTAATGGCGAATTCCCTCGTTACGGCACAGGCAGACATAATCGGAGAGATGAACTGGGCCGACGAACTTGTCGAGTGGAGTAGTGAAATCCAGAATTACGGCGTGTACTCGGCGGCAGAAAAGATCTCCACGACTACCGGCTGGTGGTTAACCGGCGTCCCTGATGCTGATCAGAACGGCAATGATTACGCCTGGGATACCGATGTCGACCGGGATACGGTGGCGGGCTGGCGATCGTTCGGGATGGAATACTTCACGGTTGGCTTCGACCAGGCTATTTCAGACGGAGCGGGTAACGATCTTAAGCTGGTCACCTACGGCGGTCCTAAAGGATCGGCCTCGGTATGGGCAAGCCCGACAAACAACGAGAATGACTTCGTCAAACTCGGCTCTATCGAAGGCGGAAATGCAGGCTTTTTCTCCGACGTCTGGTTCGATTTTGCCGGCCTGGTGGATGAAGTTCACTACGTCAAACTGGTCCGCGAAGCCGACGGCCCGCAGACGGGCAGATTCTTCGACGCGATTGGCGGTGTAGTACCGGAACCCTCCACCTTGTCGCTCCTGGCGCTGGCAGCCCTGGCAGTGACAAGACGAAAATAAAACCCTGACAGCATAAACCACCATCCCCCACTCCCGGCCGGAGTCGCCTTCCCGGCGACTTCCGGCTGGCGGGATGATGCACGGCAATATACCAATGAAAAAAGGTTTTACCCTAATCGAGCTGCTCATCGTAATAGCAATCCTGGCTTTGTTGATCAGCATTCTCTTACCCGGCTTGAGTCGGGCAAAAGCTATAGCCAAGCGAACCACCTGTGCGACTTCCCTGAGAACCCTGGGGCAGGCATTAAGCTTTTACACCAATGAAAGTAACGATTGGCTGCCCTCAGCTGAGCCGAGGAATCGCGAACCGATCAGTCCGTTGCACTGGTTCATGAATGCGGAATTGTTGCAGTACATCAGTGTAACTCTGACTACCGATGAAAACGGCGACATCTTTGGCTTCAGCAAGGATAATTCGCCGCTGATCTGCCCCAGTCACAAGCAGGCATCGAAAAGCCGTCCGACTTCAAACGAACCGAGCGTCTCGTTGAATTACAGCTTGAGCTACGGAATGAACGGCACTTTCGGGTTGGGTGGCCGGCCCGACCAGACCGAATATCGCAGGATGATGGAATTCCGAACACCTTCCGCCACCTGTTCTCTTGCGGACAGCTGGGGAACTTTTTCCGGCCCGGGCGTTGTTCTCTACCACTCGTGCGTAAGAGAGAATCTGGCATATCGCCATTCGGGTACTGCCAACGTCGCCTTTCTTGATACGCACATGGAATACTTGCGCAGCAACGACATTCCTACGGGATTTGTCAACCGGTTCGATCCTTTCTGGAGTGCCTGGAAACCACAATAACCGGCTTTGAAAGTCGATATACAAAACAAAAGGAAATGAAGATGGAACACCAACACCCGCAAGAGGATCATCGTAAAAACCACGACATCGGCAATCTGGATTGCCTGAGTATTTGCGTTCTTCTTGCTCACGGCATTGATAACGAGCGTCTCCAGCAAATCATGGAGCCGATGATCAATAGCTGTTGCCTGCACAAGCTGGGCAACTCCACCCACTTACTGCAGATGGCTCATTCCGCTTGCCACCATCAAGGTGCCTTCGCCAGGCTCGTTTCCGACGAACTGGATTCAGCGTACTCGGAAATCATTTCCAGAGTGGACGGGATGGACATAGATCAGATTCTGGACATTTCGTTACCGGAACACGAAAGCAGCTCTATTCGTGAGCAAACCGGCTGGGCCTGGGCACTGCTCCGCTCAAACGATATGCAGAGAAACGGGATAGGCAATTACTTAATACACTCGATATTCGACCATCTTGGGAATAACACATCCGCGAAACGGTCCGACATACGCCGCATCCATCTTGAACATCAATGCGAAGGACTGCAACGCAAACTGCGGCAAAAACAACACGAGATCGATGGCATGCTGGCTTACATACACCGCACCCGCCATGGGCGTAACGTCACCATCATGGCCAAAACCAAAACCGGTTCGGTTATTCAATGAAATGAAATAATTATCCAATAAGTCGTTTCTATTGCTTTTCCTGATCTCGCCTATCGCTTGTGCAGCGTCTGGAAACCAGCTACGCGATTAAATAATATTCGCTAATATTTGATTGCCAATCTTTTCTATTCCGCGGTATTAATCGATTCCGCCCGATCCTCGAGTAAACAGCTTGTATTCCAAGTCGGGTAGACCTGGGTGATTACTCACCCAAGCCCCCCACAGATCCGGACATGCACGATTAGCGCATCCGGCTCCTCGAATCATGGTTTCGCTGCGAACGGTATACAGAGTGTACGACAACCGGTTTTGGCAGCGGGTAGCGGTCAAGAAGACGGACAAACGTCGGCCACCCAAAGTACGACTTTTGCGAACGACGTCCGAGCCATTTCTTCCAGATACGCTTAACCCCTTCCCAATAACGTTCTAATGAAACACCGTTACCGGTAATACCGTAGTAGGCATAATGTCCGCGCATCTTCCGGGCAAGCTGAACATGCTGCTCGCAAACCCGAAGGTGCCGGTTAACCCTGCACCACTTCGATATTCCCTTCAGAGATCGACTTAACCGGTTTGAGGCGGTCTTACGCTTGACCACCCAATACCCACGCCAGGAACGACCCCAGTAGTGTGTAAAGCCCAGGAAGTCAAACGTCCCGGGACCACTGCCATCAGGTTGCTCGCCATTACGTGGCGGTCGGTTAAAGCGAACCAGGCGGGTCTTCTCTGGATGAAGTTTCAGACCGTACTTGCCAAATCGCTTCGGAAGTACCGCCATAACTTTACGAGCGTCATCCTCATTGGTAAACCCAATAACGAAGTCGTCCGCATAGCGGATAATGAATGTTCCGCCACGCAGATGTGATTTAACCACCTGGTCGTACCATTCATCTAATACATAATGTAGATAAAGGTTCGCCAGAATCGGAGAGATCACTCCGCCTTGAGGTGTCCCACTGATTGGACGATGCAGACATCCATCTTCCAGGATACCTGCTTTCAGCCATTTACCTATTAATCGTACCAGTACACCATCACGCACCCGTCGCTTGAGAAACTCTCGCAGATGAGCGTGGTCCAGAGCATCGAAGAAGCCCTGGATGTCCACTTCCAATACCCAGCTTACCCTAATCGACTTGCACTGCTCATAGAATGACTCTAGAGCCTGATGGGCCGATCGGCCTGGACGGAAGCCATACGAACAGTCCATGAAATCTTGCTCGTATACTGCTTCCAATACCATCGCTACCGCACGTTGAAGCACCTTGTCTTCAAACGTCGGTATGCCAATAGGACGTGTCTTGCCACCCGGGCCTTTGGGGATATGAACCCGCCGTACCGGAGGCGCTTTGTAACGCCCTGATTTCGCTCGATCCAACAATGATTGGAGATTGTTCATCAGATCAATTGAATACGAGGCCGCCGTCTCTTGATCGACGCCCGGAGCCGCATCCTTACGTACCTGATCATACGCTACTCGCAACCAGTCAAGGTCGATATGGTGGGCCAGTGCAGTGAAGCTCGTCTGCGGACCTAGTCTCGCCAGCTGTGCTATCCGATGTTGTTTCGTTAACACGCGATCGAATGTCTGTGCATCCGCCGTGTTGCCCTTCATCGATTCCATGTTTCGGCATCGCCTTCCTTCCACGGGGTCTCTCATGGGTGAAATTCCCCCGCTTCAACAGTACTATTCGATGCTCCGACTTCCTGCCGTTCATCCTGCCGCACTTCGTTGCCTTCGTTTGGCAGTACCAACCGTGTGTCTGTCTTCGCTCCTCACGATGCCTGACACGCGCGTCGCAGGCCAGGGGCTGATTATTCCGGGTAGCCCCCATCCGGATCATATCGACTGGAAACGACAGGATCTCCCACGTTCCTGAGGAACCACAGTATGCACATGCCCTGCTCTTAGACCCCGGTGGGATCGAATGCGCCAGACCATTACGGCGACTCGATGCTGCCTTCCGTACAGGATGCGGACGACGTCGGCTCCCACAAGTAGCCCTCTTTCGAGGCTCGATCACACGGCCTATGCACTCGCTGTCTACGCTTCGTCATGATGGTTACCCAGCACAACGCAAGACTCGCTTCCGGCTGCCGGTCAGCTTTGCCGGGCAGGACTAAACCTGCCAGGTTCCTACGAAAGGTTTCACACAAATGAGTCATGGGCCCATAATGCAATCCCCCTTTCTCAGGCTTTCGTGGCGCACCCGCATTCCGGACAGATACCTGAGGTATTGCCCGTAAGGTTATAGTTGCACGCTTGGCAGTTTTCTGGAGGAAACCGGCGATCTCGATACCAGGCGACAACCGTCGGCAAACCAACCAGACAAACCGGAATCCATAGGGGAACACATAAATCTGTGCACCATTCAGTCCAAACATCATTTCCCAAATGAGCAACGTTCACGTACTTTTTATAGCTCCCCCAGATTCGCCATTGCGGCGAGTTCATACTATAGACGTACCAGGTAACATCATCCCGAACGAACTCAGATTTTTTCGTAACTCGGATAAACCATATTTGTCCGTCGCTAACCTGAACCCATTTAGTATCCGCGAAATCACCGGCGAGATTAACTGACGGAATACGCACCCACGTTACTGAAAACTTCCACCAACCAGAAAGTAAAAACACCACCATCAATAACAACAATGTGAGCAATCCAGTCCACTTGAATACTTTTCGGCGTATTGACTTCGGTTTCATAGCTTTCGCTTTTTCACGATAGTATTCTTAACCTGGTTTGCCAGGCAGTATTCACTGCGATATTTTATTGGATAAACACACCTATAAACCGTTTCTGGTTTTCAGTTCATCTCGCCTGGAAACTGCATTGGTATTAACCAATTTCAACAATGAATACGATTAGATGATATACGATTTTACCAGACCATCGCCATAATAAAAGCTACACGTTTTGATGATCGATTGATTTTTTTGGAATTTACACAACCCGAAATGAAACTCTGCAAGCTATGTCGGCCGCCCGCGTCGTCCGTTAAAGACGGAGCGGGCGGGGCGGGCTTGGTTTTCGACCCACTAACCCTCCCCGCCGGTTGAAACCGGCGGCTACGCTTATGCCGTCCATCCACCTCCTGTGGATTGGACTCGATTTCACCGTTAGCCGGCTAGCAGTGCTTTCCGATGGGCCTACTCTGGTCTACCTCTGGCGAACTAAACGACAATGAAGACCAGCTATGGTCCGCCTCTGATTCACGTTTTGCCCCCTACTCCACTTCCGCCCTGCTTCCGGTCCGTTTTCGCTCCGCCTTTGGTCCGCCTTCGGCGGATAGACTAGGTGCTATCCCCAACCCCCTCAGGAAACAATATTCCATAAAGGCGATTTCCGTAAGCTATGTTAATAAAGGGGGTTTCATGACAGACTTCAACCCTGCAAATGAGTATTTACCCAGTAATGGAACAGGTTCTAGGCTAAGCTAAATAAACTGAATGAAGCCCAATACCTTATTTTGGTAAAACTGTTAAACAAAGTACGCTTTAACCGGATGAACCTGTTTTTTCCTTGCCTTTAAGCAAATGATAAAGGGCCATAACTTCAAGATGCTGACTATACAGGCGATTATCGCCCAAACGATACCATCGCATCAGGATCCGGCACCTGGTACCGGGCGCCGGATCCTGACGTTGCTTGTGTTTATCCCTTACGGGACCAGTCGCGGATTTCGTTAATTTCCGATTCACCTATTCCCAGGGATTCCAGGAACTCCTGGTGGCCTTGCGGCTCCATTTTTTCGAATTGAATATGCCAGTTTCGCATATCGTCGTCGGACATTCCGGCCGCCCGCATTACCGCTACCCATTTTTCCTTGCTAATCATTTCTGATTCCTTTGTCAGTTCTGTTTGTTTAAGAATATCAACTATGCAGCGCTGCTGCCTTCGAAGGTTGGTTATTTCCCGCTCCAGGTTTTTCAGGCGTCTCTTGAGGATCTCGCTGGAGGAAGTGTGGCCTGTACTGGCCAGAATCGCACCGATCTCCTTCAGGGGAATTCCCATCCGGCGGTACTGGCATATCGCCTCCAGACGGCGGGCGTCGCTGGCGGTGTAAACGCGGTAATTGCTTCCGGACCGGCCACTGGGGCTGAGCAAGCCCAACCGGTCATAATAGAGCAACGTGCTTCGCGACAGGCCATGAGTTTTTGCCAATGCGCTTATGGTAAATGTCTGGTTTTCCACGTTTCCGAAAGCTCCCTGGGGTAAAACAACTCAACCACAGCCGTTAACCGCTGATACAATGATAAAGTATGAACCTTTAGACGGGTCAAGCGGATTGCGAAAAAAGTTTGATACTTAAGGCCCGATAATCGGCAAAGCGGAATAAAAGCGGCAAGCGCGGCTTTCGGGCGATTTTCATTAGAAGGATTAACGGCAGGCGAATCGACGAAACACTCTATGGGGCGGATATCTTGTCCGCCGGTTTAGCCAGAGTGTAGTCACCGTAATGCTGTGTGCCGGTAAACTTATATGCCGGTTGGTAGCCACTGCTAGTGTTCAGCCAATTAACGAACTGTGCTGCTTCGTACCAGCTCACATTGTTGGTCGGCATGTTCGGGTCCGTATAGTGAGGATCCTCGTTATACGCATCCCACGGGGCCCCCGTCACTGTACCGTATTCGGCCTTGAACTTGTTCCACTGGTCGTTCGTAATTTCCAAAGTGCCCATTCGGTAATCGTTGTTGACGATGCCGTACCCGCTGGACGGGTTGGTTGCCCCCGAAATCGGCACAAAGTCGATGTCGAATTGATTTGCTCCCGTGCCGAAAACATCCGCCTGAACGGCTGAACCGCCAGCCAACAAAACTGTCGTTACCGCTAATATCAACATGTACTTACGCATTCCTATCCCTCCAAGAGAGAAACCGGTTACCTGGTTGTTTGATGGGAGTTCTCTTTCTCCTCCATCTCAACCTTGAATATAGCAGGGTGAAGTGGCTGATTCAAGAAAACACAACTTGCCGCCAATACAGAAGTTACAACATCGAATTAATTAAAACACCTACACCGGGAAAAATCCAAAGATTTATGCAGAGTTATGGGGACTAAGTGGATTCATAGAATATGCCCTCTTAATACGGAAATGAAATCGAATGGACGACAGCAAAACACGATTTTCTGGTGGATTTATATGAAGTCGCGAAGGACTACTGATTAAAGCAAGTTGATTAGGTATCCCGGTTTTCCGCTCCCTTGATTAAACCCGAAAGCATTCTGGCCATCTCTTCGAGGGTATCTTTCAACTCTTTTTGCCTGGTTCGCTCGATTAACTTTTGCCTGGCAGCCAGCTCCAACAGCGGTACGCATTCCTGCAGGCTGCCTCTGGCTATGGCGAAGAAATTCTTGCGGTCCACCTTGGTGAACCGGCCGTTACCTTCGGCTATGTTGGTGGAAATGGATAGCGACGCACGGTTCAACTGGTCGGCCAGGTAATAGTTGCCTCTTGGGAATTCTCTGGTTTCCGCGTTGATTGATTCGGCGAAGTCTACGGCTTTCTGGTAGACGTTTAACTTCTCGAAGGTGAAGGACACTTTTCGCCTCCTTTTGTTTAATAGAGATGATGTGGCCCAGTCTACGACGAGCGTAACGACAGAGAGTAGAGAGTTGAGAGTAGACCGCAGGAGACGGGGCGGTTGACTGCCGCTAGTCTCGTTGTTTTTGTTTGTTTTCTTTTTCTACTTTCTACTCTCTGTTTTCTCCTGCTCTAGTTTTAAAGCCACGGCATATGCCGTGATTATTCCTAATTGTTTTTCCGCTGTACCGTAGGCCGTGCTCTTTAAAAGCATAAGAGAAACCTCCGCTTCTTGTTACAATTTTAAAAGCATGGCCCTTGTTACGACGAGCGTAACGACAGAGAGTAGAGAGTTGAGAGTAGACCGCAGGAGACGGGGCGGTTGAATGCCACTAGTCTCGTTGTTTTTGTTTGTTTTCTTTTTCTACTTTCTACTCTCTGTTTTCTCCTGCTCTAGTTTTAAAGCCACGGCATATGCCGTGGCTTTAAAACTCGGGGCGACACGCGTTGAACCCGAAAAGATAGCGTTTTTAGACGTCTCTGAGCTGGCCCTTACCTAACGATGCGTATGAAACGCTACCAAATCAGTTTCACAGGTAGTCATGTTTGCGCCAAGTTGGAAACCGATACCAACAACCAGGTGCCCTTCGATTTTTCATCGTTATTCAGGTTCACAAAACCACTACATCTATAAAGGAGATGTCGAATTCGCCTCACGACCATCTTCTCTCATAGTTAACTGATAAGCCATCCACACTAATCTACGAACTTAAAAGCATATAGACATACATCCTCAAGCTCGAACCTTAACTGAATGTTTTGACCAAGGAGAGACGCCAGCTTGTCAGCATTTTCCCAAGTAATCTCAGAATCTGTAAGCCCCTTATTGACAGTAATGCTACTCACAAGACCGTTATTCTCGTGCCCTACAACTGAAACACGAATCTGCCCATTGGTTGCATCGGCAGTAACTGCGATACCTTTCCTTATACAGTAGATGGGGCGAGTGATCAGAACGCCAGTTCCTTTCCGCTCCACAGGTTCAATTGCAGCGAAGCGATACTTTCCGATGCGAGCCAAGCACAATCCAGTCATTCGATCAAGTGCCAAGTGTTTACCAGCACTTCCAGCATAGTATATTAAGACACCTTCCTCACATTCAATTGGATGTGCGGCAGCAAAAACACAATCTCGGTCGTAGCCCTTGTCCCGCTTTATAAATGCTCTCCCTGCATGAATACGCTCCCAAGTGTACAGATCCGGGCTCCAAGCGAGTTCACAGTCCACCGTATCGAGCTTATTGCGCATCATCAATAGGCCGAGGTATAATCCATAGTAGGGAAACACGATCATTGCGTATGGTTCCCGGGAGCTTCGAGGATCATCATGAAGGATCACCGTGGCCTCAGTCCAGGTGACGAAATCTTTGCTCGTAGCCATTGCTAGGTTCTTAATAGACTTTCCCACATACCGGCGTATTATTGCCACATATCGTTGCGAGATCGCCTCCCAGAACACGCTGTGGTGCGTATTTCCTCGTGGCTTGATTGTGTTACATTGGCTCCCTTTACTCCACACTAAACCATCCCTGGAGAAAGTAACATAGATGTTTTTGTCATCGTCTCCACCGTTGTGATCTCGTTGATCGTGTTTAAAAATCGCCTTGAAGCGTTTCTCTGGATTTGGATCGGCTGCGTCGTACATCACACCAGTACCATGGGGGCCGCGTGAACATCCAGTGCTCGGACCGTTAGGGATGTATGGCCCCATCATCACGATGTTATTGTTCCGGTTGCCTTCAAAGTCGAGAAGGCCTAGTTCAGGCTTATCCCAATCAATACCGTTCGTCGATTCGGCATAACAGACGATGACTTCTCTATTTTCAGGTTCTTTCGGAGGCGTCCAAGTCCGGAAAGGGCTGTACCAACACGCGAACTTACTCTTATCTTCCTCGTATATCACATTGGCATACATATTGTCTAAACGAAATTCCCATGGTTTATCGGCTTGCAACAAGGGGTTTGCTGGATCCTTCTCCACTCTGCCGGGGACAAGCCAGATGCCAGACGCATGTTGCCAAACCCGTTTATCGATTAACAAATAAACATCATTGACCATCAAACAAACTCCACAGGATATCGCCAGACAATCTAGAACCGGCTGTTTTTAATTCTCGTTTACGTTATTTCTTCTCTATATGCAAAACCTCATCGATGCCCTTGACTTTTATTGTTTTCTAAAATCCTTCTTACTCTCTTGGGCGGTTGCTTTTGCCTGCAACGCGGATAATGGTAGCCGCCTCGGTAAGACGACCAATAGGTCAACTGAATGAGAACTGTTTCACTTGTACGGCTCACTGTGCACAACCTGACAGTATCGTATGTTCAGTAAACCACACGTAGACAAAAGGATGCATCTCGTTTTCAGCGGACGTACTCGATCCTGGTTCGTTCAGTCCCATGCCTCAAAGAAATCTGGATAGCGGAGCATCTGTCGAATCTCATCCGCCAACAGTTTTGCATTAGGATTCGCACGGCCAGAGAGATCTTCAAGTACTCTCTTACAGTAACTCTCGCCGCCGGTCCTGCGGATTAGTCGCTTGAAGATCTTCCTGAGAAGATGTGGGTTCGATGCCGCTACTGCAATGTCCCCAGGTGGCCACTCGGAACAGGTAAACGCGTTTACCAACTTTCGCCTAAGCTCCTTTCCCTTATCCCAATCGAAAATACGAAAAAGTGACTCCGTCTCAACCGGCAGCACTGACGATTCTGTTACCGCTACGTATACCTCATAGAACGATTCGGCCACTACGGCCCCCAAAGGAAATCGAGTGTTCTTAAATGCGAACTCAAGCGCCTGTACACAAAGCGTGAGTATCGTACTCCGATTCTTACATTCGCTCCTTGAACGCTTTAGGACGTTCGCCCAAATATAGCCCAAGGCAGGAGACCACTCAGTACAATGAATGCGTACCAACGAGTCGATCAAATCTGGAAGAACGGCCGGCTTCCGTTTGTAAAGTGCCAAAGGTGCGTTTTCAAGCCATCGCCAAACGTTATACCAATAAAAAACGCTCTCGGATATATTATAAATCAGGACAGTTCTCAATTCCTGTAAACGCACGTCTTCGATCCAAGAAGCAACTTTGGGGTAATTTTGGAGGAATTTCGTTTGCTCTTCCGTAATCGTACCTAAAACATATGAGCGTATCAAAGTTCGCACCGTAATATCGATAAGTCGGTCAAAGTACGGTTGGTTAATCGCACGCAAAACAAGTGGCAAAAACTCAGAAGATTCAACTATAGGTATAGTGGATACTTCTGCCAAAAGGTTCTCCGTCTCTCTCGCGACTAGCGACGTGTCTATTCTGTCTGTTTGGAGTAGAGTAGCTATAAGACAAGGATTTTTTTGAGCGGTGTCCTTAAGCCAGATCGGAAATCTCTCATGCCGTGCGCGCTGCAAAAATTCCGCGAGAACGAGCGGGCGATACTCAGATTGTACGCTCTTGCAGGTTATCAGCTCACGAAGCCCAATCTCCGATGCGGCGAATGTTCCGGCAATAACATAGGCAATTGCCTCGTTCCATTGTTCACGTTGACTTGCCCACTCACGCGTGGCGGTTTGAAACTTCTGTGATATAAGCTGAATAACAGTGTTTCCGATAACATCATTAGATAGAGTTTCGGTATTTTCTAATAGAATATCCAGCACATCCGCTACATCATCTGTACCCAGATTCTTTAGAAGTGCTGATAATAGGTCGGCGTCCTCTGCTCCAAGGAATGGAAGAACTGTTTTGCGAAGAGCTCTTCGTATGTCGTCTTCACAATCGCATAAAACCCATGAAAGCAAAAACTCTCTTGTTTTTAGGCTATTATTGGTTGGTACACAGTTGCCGATATAGGCTATAGCAACAGTATAGTCGAATTGAAGTATTTGAGCACATAGAGAAGAGGACAAGCGAACCATATTTAGTTTTTTCGGGTGGTCCATCATTAGCATTTGAAGTCCCCGCAATAGACCGTGACCAAACCAGGTTTTACCAAGTTTGCCTGCCTCGGTTATGGATTTCGCAGCTTCAATAGTCAGTTCTGGGAACCGTACGGCATACGTTGACACAACGTCGGTAATTCGACAACCGAAATCCGCTTCTACTGTTGAATACGCAGGACGACGCAAACGATCCTCGATAAATAACAAACATTCAAGACCATCTACAGCTTCGTCCGCATCAGATGCCACACGTAGCGCATTGTCTACCGCGCGACGCTTTGACGTCACTCCCGCATTAGGTGAATTGGCCATAGATTCGACTAAATCCATGACACTGACTGCCTCTTGGGGGACCGTTAAACTACTGTTAGTGAGTGATTCTACAAGAAACAACCGACGAATTAGTGTAGGATCATCATCAAGTTCATTCCAAAGGTCGGATACCGAACTCTTATCGAACAACGACGTAGAAAAAAGACGTTTTGTCCACCATTGACACCATTCATCCAACCGATTTTTTGCAATTAACGGTTCTCTCGCACTATCTATTATATGCTCAGAATTCATTTTCAGAAAACGAGGATAGGACTCCCTCGGTGCAAACATAACGTCAAACGGCTGGTTCTCAAGAATCCGAGGTTGAAGGCTATAGGTACAGCAAGAAAAACTAGCCCTCAATTTCGGCCATAGCCCACGCAACAGAAGCCAAAGCACTGCTGTTGAGTTTGCTTGTCCGAACCATACAATCGGTCGTCTACCTTCACCAAAATACCGTTGAACGAATTCAATCGTTGAATTGCGGTTGAATTTGCTGATCATAGGATGATCGTCGCTAAGTTTGGTTGGACACAACAAAGATGACCTAAAACTATCGGTACTTGATTGTTCAATTGGCAAACGGAACAAGTGTTCCAGAATATGAGGATCTTTCATGAATTGCCATGCACTCATTGGTACTAATAATGTATGGGTAATCACACATCCTGCCCGCCGAGCGTAAAAGTCTGGCCAAGTTCTCCCCAATGCAAAGTACGGGGCGTCAGAAAGTGGATAAATCGTTAGGTATGGAGAGAAGTCAGGAGTGTCACATAAACTCCCCGACAGGTCGCTCAGACGGTTTACGAGGTCAGCGTCCCTTGTTGGTAAATCAATGCTGCTAGCCAAGAGTTCGTGACCACGTCGATATCCATGAAGAAGCTGTTCTATGTTAACGTTCACAGTCCCAATCTCATATCGTAGGACTCGGAAGAAGCTTCATCGCCCATGCAACCGGCAATGTGATATCTTGCGATTTATCAAGTGATTCACCCAATGAGTGAATAACATAGCCAAAGTCGTGCGGATTACCGTTGGAATACAATCTCTTAAAATCGTCGTCGTTCGCAAGATCACCAGATACTATACTTACACCAAAGAACTGAAAGTCAAAGTCGTCAGAATTAGTCTCGATATATTGGTGTAATAATGGAAAATTATCTTTTACATATTCAGCCGGTTGTATATTTTGTTGATCAATAGGAACAGCATCCCAAGCGGATATGACAATCCCAACACGAGGACGATATTCACCTCCGAATTTTTCAGTGAACGCTCGACGAAGGAACTGTATCCAATCTGTCAGTATTACTTGGGTCGGATGTTCAATCAGCTGTCGCTCACGATGACTATCCTCCTTGCGTAACATAGGTAATCCTAAGTTGGTGGCAGTGCTATTTCTCGAAACGTACGTATCATCCTCGCCAACGCAATCTGCCGCTTTCATGGGTCCGCCATACTTATCAAAACATGTCGCCCAATCAAGTGGCGCAACAATAGCATCGGATCCTGCTCGAATGAAAACGAGGCATCCGCATCGATCAGATATTTGTTCCTCCCATACATGTGACCATTGTCGGTTTCGGTAAACCGTAAGTATTTGCTCGCCAGGCACATCCGGTACGGCCAAAACACCTGATCGAACTCCGCCCGCTGTCCTAGAAGTTTTAACAGGAATAAAAACACGTTCTTGAACCTCTTCAGATGTGTGGGCAGCAAACTCCCCCTCAAGAAGCCTTTCGCTACCTGTTCGAAGGTACTCAACCTCGTCAGGTAGACCATCCATAACAAGCACACCCGTGCCACTTCTAACCGCTATCCACAAACGAAATAGGAAGTTCGATTTCCCTGCGTCGGGGCCACCGATTAGAATGACAGAATTGCGATGGGTAGAGCTGGTGTCGCTCATCTTCCGGTACCCCGAAAATTCATAAAAATCCGTCCATCGCTAACTAGGTTCGACTCTCTCCGCTTATCGCTAACTGGAGCTAAATCATGTTTCAAAATTCGGTCCACGGGCTCAAATACGCCAACCCCACTCTGAACAACGCTTGGTGATTTAGAAAACGAAGCACTAAGTGTTTCCCTCGGCGAAAAACCCAAGTGACGTCCGTACTCCAGAAGATCGTCTAGAAGATCCGGCCGCCGCATCTCGATAGTATCACACTTAGCCACAAGGACTTCGAGGGGTACAGAGGGATCAATGCCAACTGAGTGTATCAAACGCTCCATTAGTTGCTTAGACCGTTCAATCTCAGAGTATTTTGTATCCGACATAAGCGCCCCCCCGTCCACAACGAGAACAATGCCGTCAGCCCGTCTGAGAAATTCAAAGCGGCCTGCAGCAGAGGATCTATCTACGAGATGTTTGCACCACTCACCTGGTAAATCTGTAAACATAACGTCAAAACGCCGCATATGTTGTGGTTTCTCGCAAAACGCTATGTGCAATAAAGCGGGTTGCCGGTAATCAGATAGATGTGTATGCTCAGCAAGTTGATCCGGTAAATTTTCAAGGTTCCAGTCACGAAGACGGCGTGCACGGTCCTCGAAACCCTTAAGTGTCATGCTTCCAGCGAAAACGTAACCGTTAGGTAATACTCCATTGGACACCTTAAGGTATAGAGAAAGCAGAAAACATGTTTTACCAACATTGGAGGTACCGAGAACACCAACCATATGATAATACCGAGCCCGACCAATCTCAGCTACTTCGTCGGTACCAAGTTCCAAGCCTGTATCAAAATAACGAGCTGCATCCGCCGGTAAAGGAATCGGAGTTTTTTGTTCGCTTACCGTTACCGAGGGCGTTGCTCCTAACGCCGCATCGGGTTCGTCTTGAACAACAAGTTGGTAATTGGGACATTCAGATTCTGGTGTTTTGTGAGAGAGAAGACAGATACCTGTCTCGCCAACCATACAACCAGGTTTTTTACACGTTACTTTCTCCACTCCTTAATCCCCATCCAATAGGTTGTACTGTCTATGTGCGATTCGTTCCATCATGATATGCACTGCTATGTCGCCGACATCGTAATTCGCGGACGCCTTCAGCCCCGTTTTTCGCTCGAATTCGGCGGACCAGCACGACGCACCTTGGCTTTCAACTAAACGAGCGGCTAACCAGGATAAGGGGAAGATCTGTGGGTACTTTTGTGCTATCGTTTTGGCACAATCATCGGCAACCAGTAAACCATTAAACGGCTCACTCCAGTCCTCCACGATCTGCTCCAAAGACTTCTTAGGTATTTTTTTTCTTCCCGCTTTAAATGCTCGCCGGACCATAGCTTCCGCGCTCTGAGCCGGAGGCAAGTCACATAGGTTTGCGAACTCTACGCCGCAAACAATAGCCGCCGCCCCAAGAGCTAAATCGGAAATCGCATCGCCCGTAGTAACGGAAGCACCTGCAAACATCCACCATAAAATATTTAACTCTTCACGATCAATCAATATCTGTTGGTGAAGCGTCGTTATCGTATCGTCAACGGATGTTATAAGTGCGGTAAGTCCAGCAGCCGGATCAACGGGCGTTTTTTTAAGCTTTTCTATATTCCTTTCGAGTATCGCGGAGCGTTGGCGACAAAGTTGGCCCGCCCTGGCCAGTACTTCGACCGCCTCAGCGCACAACTCATTCAGCACCTGTTCAAGGTACCTTTTTTTCTGCCCAGGCCTTGGGTATCTACTTGATCGGATTAATGAGGCAACAAGGATTGCTATATCTTGGGGTGATTCGCTTGCATCACGAACAATTAATTCTCCTAACCCCAGAGCGACGATGACTCGCAATTCCATCGAATTCTCACTAAGATCTTGCGGAAACGCTGAGTCGTGCATCTTGATCGCAGAAATTACGGCTTGAACCAACGGTGAATTCTGCGCGAACCCAGATTCAAAACCACCCACAACTGCGGCAACAGAATCCACGACAAGATCCCATTCGCTTGCTTCGTCCAACACCTTTACAAATTCTCTCACTGCTTTTTCACGCAATTCCAATCTCTCGCCAGATGGTTTTGCATTAACTACTCTATACCATTCAAAAAGTCGGCTTAACATTAGTATCTAAATCCTTGTGGAAGAAAACGGATTCTCCTGTTGCTTATCAGGCGGAAGAAAGGAAGCCATAGCATCCCACACTGCGGCGAGCTTTCCTTGTTTTCTAGCAGTATCGATAGCAAGTCGCTCCAGGGTTTGAGGCACAGGCTGCACCGCTGATGATGGCAGTACATCCGCCTGAACTAAAACCTTAATGCGTTGTTGCCAATTGAGATGCCGCCAGAATAAGAATTTAAGCTTAGCAAAAGCCGCTTCATCAATTTCGCTCACAATAGCATCACCATTCACGAAATGGGTTTTGTTTTCCACGTTGCCAGTGTCCAAATCATGTGCGATAGGCGCAGTTATAGGTGACACTGCAGAAATATGATTATTAGTAACGGTAGCCGGTTTTACGTTACTACAATTAATATCGATTACACAAGAATCTTCGCCGTCGAGACGAGCCGAATCCACCATAAAGCATGCCCGCTCCGGAACCCAAGCACGGGGGAAAAGCTCTACATCGAGTACAAATGAATTCCCGATATCCCGAAATGAAAACTCTATCCAATTATAACTATATTTATACAATTCCTTGCTCTCGGGCGGATTGGTTGCCCCAGAGGATATATCCAATCTCTCACGACCCGATTCAATCGTCTTACTAATTCGGGGGATGTGTTCATGCCCTACCATGATGACGCTTGCGCGATTGTGCAAATATTGTTTGGCTCGAATCTTGTCTTTAAGCCAATCGAGTGGGTGGTGTATTAGAACAACGTATACTACGTTCGCTTCAGTAGGTAAAATGTACTGCGCGCTGCCGAGAATCATTTTACCAATTTCATCGTCATCATCCGAAACCTGGACACTATTCATTCCTACGAACCTGAGAGTAATCCCCTCCGCAAACGCAACATCTTTTGTCCAGATCGGTTTGCTAGGAGAGTTAAAATCGCTATTATACCCAGCAGAGAAATCTCTGTAAGCCTTTAGTTTTTGGAGAAGTGGATTCATATCATCAGAATCCTCACCAAGGTCATGCAAATACGCATCGATCGAATTCGAATCACCTTTACGCAACTCTTGATGAACAGAACGACAAACTCGATTGACTGCTTGTCGGTTACAGTCGTGATTGCCAGGAACCATACAAACGTCCGTTACATCACAACCCACCGCAACCGTTAGTTTATCAAGCCAATCTCCGGCACGCCTGTATTCTGCTTCCTGCCCGCCATATACCATGTCACCAGTCACTATAACCAGGTTTGCGTTACCGCGGCTCTTGGCAATATCTGCAGCGTCGTTGGTAAGCATATCTCGAACATCCTCATGTTCAAAAATCGTACCATTTTTTTCTTGCCCAAAGTGGATATCCGAGAGGTGAAGGCAACGAAGAGTCGTTTCTGCTCTTAAGCCTAAGAATCTCCGTTCATCAGAGGCGGTAACTTTTGACTTATTCAAACTAAAGCCCCAGCGCGTTGTTAATACGGTCTGCTTCTTCCAACCTCCCAGGGTCATATAGGCCCTGGAAATTCTACACAATAGTACAAATAGTATTATCCAACGTAATTCGCTGGTCAAGCTGGATCGGTTTTCGGAGAATTCACCGAGTGCGATAAATACACGGCTTGCCCCAGAGTTCGCTACATGCCATGGGATTGAGTTGCCTAGCGTTATACCTATCAACAAACTTTTAAAATCGTTGGCACCGCTCCAACGGATTTCAGCCCGACCGAATCGGGTTGATTTTTAGATATATTTGGAGCAATCGATTACTCGCCCCCCTGGAGATTATCTCGCAAAATTAGAGGGTTTAGATAGTTTAGCGAAACAGGCGACAATCTATCACTGTTGAGCTACGAGATATTGTCAAATTCTGTGGATTGCCGAAAATCAAGCGGCGTTTTTCCTGAGTCCGTCTATGAATTCCACTCCTTTTATCACCTCCGCGAGCAAGTTTGATCCATTTAGAGCTCGCCAGTGTTTTTCCGCACATCGAGCCAGCTGAAATACCATAGTCAAGGTGGCCAGCCTCGATCCACAACCTTTTGTTTTCCGCGTTCGCAACCGCACAGTCGCAAAGGTCGATTCGATCGGATTCGTCGTACGTAAATGGCCCCAATGCTCTGCCGGAAAATCATAAAATGTCAGCAGTACCTCGCGGTCCTTGCCCAGGCATTCCGTTGCTTTGGGATACTTGGCCTTGTACGTTTCGATAAACAGGTCGAATGAACTTTCGGCTTCTTCCCTGGTCTTGGCCATCCATATGTCATGAAGCATCTGCTTGGCTTTTACATGTCGTCTTTTCGGCATTTTGTTAAGCACATTAGCCGTCTTGTGAACCCAGCAACGCTGCTCCCTGCTGTCGCCAAGGACTTTACGCATGGCCGACCAGTACCCGGCCGCTCCGTCACCGGTCACCAGCTTGGGAAGAACTTTCAGGCCGCGGGCCTTGAGATCCAGCAGCAATTCCCGCCAGGACTGCTCGCTTTCACAATAGCCGTCCTGGATGGCCACCAGCTCTTTTTTACCATCCGGTGTAGCTCCCATGACCACTAAAATGCACTGCTTATCCTCATCCAGGCGAACATTGAAGTGAATTCCATCCACCCAGAAATACACATACTGCTTGTCGGCCAGCGATCTTTTGCTCCAGGACTCGTAGTCTTTTTGCCAAACCTCCTTGAGCCGTACAACCGTGGAGGCGCTCAAGCCCGGAGCGTCCGTTCCGAGCAACGCGGACAACGCTTCGCCGAAATCCCCGGTGCTGATTCCTTTCAGGTATAGCCAGGGAATCAGCTCTTCGATGCTCTTGGTTCGTCGCAGGTACGGCGGCAGGACCGAACTGGTGAAACGCACCCGGTTGCCGTTTTCGTCAATCCTTCGGTCGTTCACACGCGGCTGGCGAACTTTGATTGGGCCTATTCCGGTCTGTAACTCGCGTTCGTCCTTGTATCCGTTGCGAACCACCAGCCGGTGATTATTCCCATCTCTCACGTGCTGGTGAGCCGAAATGTAATCTTCAACCTCGGCTTCTATCGCACACGAAAGCATGCGTTGAGCACCGTGTCGCAATAAACCCGTCAGGGCATCCTGGCACGAAGCCTCTGGAAAATGAAGCGTATCTACTGTATCCTGTTTCATGGCGTATCCTTTGTGAATGGGTAATTTTTCTACTATCAATACCCAGGATACGCCGCTCTTTTTCCTTTCGCCATACACAGCTTTTGGTTATATCTCTTGAGCTACCCCGCTGACACGGATCCAATCAGAGTGTAATATACTTTAGAGTAAATCACTATTATGTCACCGGACGGATTAAAATGGTTCTCCCACACTTCTGGTGAAAGCGTGAAATAGGCCGGGTTAAGCGGTAAACTTTTTAACACATTAGTAGAATGCATTGACAGTAGTGCGAGAACGTTGGGTAAAACAACTGCAAGTACTATCACCCGCCGAACCCGCCCTCAAAACTCCGAATTCAGCACGCAAAAGGCTTCTCCTCTCTGTTTTTACGGGTTCGAGCGATATTTCCTGACCTACAAATGCTCCGAACCCGTCATTATTGTCCGTTTAACAAATTTCGTTATTTACACGCGGGCGGAATATATTGATAACTCAAACGGTTCGGGCTGATTCGCCAGAAAATAATCCACTCGCTCTCTTATTAAAACGCAAAGCCAAAGACCATCGGCGTTGGCCTTTGCGCAACAATATTCTTAAAAACGCGGTCGGTAAACACTATTACCGTCGTTATAATAAGGAATCCGTTTGGGGCAAAAAGGATACACAATTTAGTCACACACAATAAGGGTAATAAAGATGAACGGAAACGAGGCCCACAATAAATTGATTGACAAAATCAAAGAATATGAAACCAACCTTGGAGAAAAACCACGAGCGACCACAATCTGTTTGAGTACCGAGTATGAACTTGACTTACTTAAAACAAAAAGTCCGATGTTGAAGTTATCCAACGGACAATCCCTTAAAGGTTTAAAAATTGATGGTTACACAATCAATATCGATCCGGGACAAGAGGAGGATATCGTGTTTCAGTGACTTGAATCTCGTAATATCTGTCGAGAAAAAACTACTAATGAGGGTTGTTGGTAGTCGATACCTGAGATTACAGAAAAAAGCAAAATAACATAGTGATACAAAGGATGGGCTACGATCCAAAGAATACAAAATGTATATGATATGGAATGACGAGCAAGTTGAGCCAGAAACAATGCTCTGGCGATACATGAAAGCGGAACGACTTATTGAATTGCTCAGGTCAAAAACCTTATATTTTGCTTCAGCTCGTCAGTTTGATGATCCATTTGAGGGTGCAGTCGCTGTCTTACCGCACGATTTTCCTGTTGATCCAAGATATAAACACCTTGACTCTGCCGACGGAGCGTTTGAAGAATTACGTCGCCTTGCGAAGATATCTTGCTGGCATCGTGCAGGATACGAATGCTACGCTATGTGGAAACTCTATGCCGGAGTCAAAAAAGGGATCGCCATACAAACGACAACTCGACGATTAAGAGCGGCGCTGCGGCCATTTAGGCTCGCGCCCGATTATGGCGAAGAAGAAGCAATTTTGGGATCAGTTCGATACATAGATCTTCATACGCAACATCTAAACGCTGGAATGGAGGAGAGGTTTTTCTATAAACACAAAGCTTTTGAATTCGAACGAGAGTTTCGAGTCATCATTCCTCTTAGGAAAGCAGTGGAGTTTGGAGAACGCGTTCCTGACTACGGAATAAACGTGCCGTTCGAACCTAGCGAACTTATCGAGAATATCTATCTTGGGCCAGAACTATCATACGAAGATCGACAGAAGGTAACAGACGCTTGCAACAACCACGGCGATTTCGGAACTCGATGTGTGACGTCCACACTACTTGGGAAACCGCGTTATACATAAAATAAGTATCCTCTATCAGCGATAAATTCATATTCTTTACCCCCATTAATGCAATACGCCAATCCAGTTCAATCCGTTTAAGAGCCTCGTTTTAAACCAGTTCATAGAAAACGACAATACCCGCTCACACACTACATCGACGCCACAAGAAAGACCTAACCTTTACAGGCAACGCCTCGAAAAAGAGCTCGCAATCCCAGAGGAAAAGATAATCCAGAGAATGCGTTGGGATATGCCCATACTTTCCAAGAATTCTAAATGCTCGATTAGCCTAGATCTCCCAGTTCTATACTGCCAACCAACAAAAGCATGTAGCGAAGTGTGTTATGCCTCCCAGGGGCATCAGATCTTTTCGGCGTAAGCACTCGGTCTACTACACCCTTTAAGGTTTTGCGATTTAATCCGATGGGGATCAGTGATTGAGTTTGTCAGGATTTACTGGCAGCCAACTGCTCGGTTTTCATGGCACCGGGGAGGAGGGTGGCCGGGTCGTCGCCTTGGGCGAGGCGATCGATGGTGTAGCGCAGGTATGCGAATGGGTCCAGTTCGTTCTGTTTGCAGGTGGCAACGACGGAATAGATTATCGCGGCCCGGTGACCTCCGGACTCGCTGCCGGCGAACATCCAGTTCTTTCGCCCGATCACCACGTGACGCATGGCCCGCTCCGAAGCGTTATTGTCCAAAGGCAGCGATGAATCTTCCAGAAACGCGTTTAGTGGTTTCCACTGATTGAGCATGTACGACACCGCTTTACCAACCGAACTCTTCGGTAAGACCTCCAGCGACCATGCTTCCGCACAAGTACGAATTTTATCTATCAGCGGTTTCGACTCGTCCTTACGAAGGGCCAGGTGCTCGTCTGCCCCGAAGTGTTTAACTGGAGCAGTCGTACCGGAAGCGCCTTGATCTACACCAGGATCAGTTGACTTTTCTATAGCTTCTATCGCTTTTCGTTCGACTTTGAAAAGATCCTGGATCAGCTTGAGCATCTGCCCGCAGCGTCTGCGATCATTCAGACGCGCGTCGTAATACTTCCGCCGAGCATGGGCCCAGCAACCTGCGCGTATTAAACCCTCAGACTTTACGATTTCTTCATAACCGCTATAGCCATCGGTGAGTAGTGTACCAGAGAATCCCGGCAAAAATCCGCTGGGGCCTGTCGCAGAACGCGTAGTGGTAAAATCATAGAGTACCAGACGCTGCGATTCGCAAAGATATGTCCACAGGTATCCGGTAGCCGCCTGCTTCCTGTCCGATTTCAACAGGTATGGCACTGTAGTCTCGTCTGCCTGGATCAACGAGCCGGCAAGTAACTGTTTTTTCAAGACTTCATAGATTGGCATAAGCAAGTCGGCCATGCGACCCACCCAGTCACACATAGTGGCCATGCTCACTTCCACACTGTGGCGACGAAGCATACCCTGAAGCCGGTTCAGAGGAATATGGTCGGCGTATTTACTGGTCAGCACGTGAGCCAGCAACCCCGGGCCTGCAATACCCTTATCTATGGGACGAGGTGGCATCGAGGCGATGTGTACCCCTTCTTCGCATTTACGGCATGCATACTTCGGACGGATGTGCCTGCGCAAAAACAGGCTGCCCGGATTATACTCAAGCTCTTTGGTGACTTCCTCGCCGATTTTGTGCATTTCCTTCCCGCAGCAGGGACAGTCGGTACTTTCCGGAGGATAAACGACATCTTCAGTGGGCAAGTCATCCGGCAAAGGTTTGCGGCCATGACCTTTTCGGCGGGTGTAGGTGATTTCTTCCTGCTGTGTTTCGTTTTGCAGTTGTTCCACCTGGGCAGTTAGCTCGTTAAAAAGCGATAACTGTGCAGGGTTGATCTTCTCCCCTTTACGACCGAAGAGCTTATGCTTGAGGAAAGCCAACTGCTCCTGCAGTTCCTTGATGCGATTTTCACGATCAGCCAGTTGTTCTTCCTGAACGACAACCTTCTGGTGAGTCTCCATCACCAGGTGCTTGAGAGCGTCGATGTCGTTGGGAAGTTCACTAATCGTCACGAGCGGTCATCCTTATCTGCGGTTAAGGATATCCGATTCGTATTATTATTACAAGCCGCAACTACGACTTTATTGTGAAATTCCTATGCCGTTTTGCGGGGAACGAAACGCGGACGACGCTTAGCATTACTCAGATCGATTCCCTCAAGGATCAGGACCAGTTCCGCCGCTTCAACTTCCGCCCGATGCCCTGCGCGAAGCCTGTCGAGAGACTTCAATTGGAATCGCCCCTTCTCCAGCCGCTTGTACCACAGGCACAAACCAGAACGATCCCAGAAGAGCAACTTAACCCTGTCTCGGCGACGATTGAAGAAAACAAAGAGGTGACCGGAGAGCGGATCTTCGCCGATCAATTCGCGAGTAGCCGCCGCGAGGCCATCGAACCCCTTTCGCATATCGGTTACTTCAAGGCAGATGAATACTCGGACTGATGGAGGAAGCATTAACATGGCTCGACCACCCGAATCAAACGCGATAGTGCCTGCTCATCGAAATCCTCGCTGACACGGATTGATCGTCCTGCACCGAGTACGATCTCGTAGGATGAATTGGAAACGCTGGTCGAAATCGGAACCTCGATGAACGGTAAGGTTTTACTTTTTGACGATAATCGCTCTCGTCCATTATCCGTACCGGCATCATCGGCCAGTCGCCGGATCCAGTAAGTCAGAGTATTGTAATTGAGACCACGGCGGCGACAGAATTCCGCCCGGTTTAAACCACTCGACTTCAAGGACGAAATCTTACGTCCCCAGTACTCGCGACCGCCTGACATGATGATTCTCCAAAAAACACATCATGCCAAAAAACACAACCCCACGTCCAGATGCATTTCACCGGAGGCTTACTTTTCGGCAGCTATCATTAAGAGCCTGGCGGTCGGATGGATGATTGATCAAGATCCCGAACATGTTGCGTGGAAGATGGTCGACGAAGCAGCGGGACGAGCGATTAGACTTGCTGGGAGTGGTGAGATATTACCCTCACATAGAACGCTTGTTGATTATATCGAAAATCGGGGAGGACAGGTTTGGGGATTTACGCGCAGAATCGATACGCAACAGGTCCTTCCGGGATTAATGTTTTCCTTCGATGCAACGACACCGGAAGAAGTCGTGGCTTATATATCGGAAAACGTACCTGTTCACAGAAGAGCATATTTGCGTCGACCTGAGGATTCGGTTCCAGGAATGGATGTAGCAGTAACTTTCAGAGTACATGGAGCTCAAACGAATTATCTGCGTAAAACACCACGAGAAGAAACGGATTGTCCGGCGGTTGATGGAAAAGTATCGGGGTGCTGGGCTTGTGGGCGATGCTACTGATTATCCAGTCCTAAACTTCTGATTGGGAGACAATGATAGTAGCTACAGACGAGATACCCGTACACATGAACTATCCAAATCTATATAAACCTGTTGTATTTTCCCTATCCATGAAATTGCCACAATCGCCTCCACACCATGAACTGTTTGAATATGCCCTACAAATCAAACCAGGGATTTATCTAGCTGACGAATTCATAATGAGAATGGGCTTACGTTTTCCAGACATGTTTCTGTTTACAACTCCGAAGGGAAAGGGAAACAATTTATTTAAATCGCAGATTTGGCAGGGTATAACCGAAGCCGAGATTTTAGGCTACAATTACGGGAGCGGTAAGATAATATATTCAAGGATGAAAAATAGAGTACCTCAATTAGCCAAGAGTGACTTGTATAACGACAGGCGTAGAAAAAAATACCATGACTTATCTAGTCGTATGGAAATAGCATTCCCGTATAATGATTGGCTCATGGAACTATTGGATGATAGTATGTCTCTCCTCAAGGTAGCACGATATTGCGGCGACAACGTCAGACCAAAGCCTTTCCGAGAAAAGTATAATTCTCTACATGCTTTTTACGATCCAGATAATATCCCCAGGTCTTTATTGAATCCGAATACTGGTTAGGCGCGAATGTTGTAATAGCTACCAGGCAAGAAACCTTCGACTAACCATCCGTTTGAGAACTATTTGCCTGCAAAAACGGCTGAATTAGTATCAGATAAAACTTTGGTACTTGACGACTTTGGATACACTGAGCCGTACCGTTAATAGGTCCTACATCTGAGGGAAGCGTCACTTTCTGCGCGCCACGTCGCCTAGTAATGTTTGAAAAACTCTCGATTGGTTTTGTAAGAATTGTACCGATTTGATCAAGATCAATATTGTCAGGAATATGTAAATGTCGATTGAACTGCCAAGGAATATACACGTACCTTGCTTTCAAGTTTCCGTCTGCTTCTCCGACGAATTTTTCCCCCGCCAAGACAATGATCTGTTGACCAAACATCCCCCAAAAGTTCACACGTTCAAGTGCGATACAACAAGTTTGGATTGATACTCCGAATAATTCGGCAAGCTCTTTGAGCCCCAACAGAGAAAGATAGGTCATCCTTTTTGAATAAGTTATAAGTTGGTTGGTTGGAACAAGTAGATGACTTGCGCCAAGATCACAAAGAGTTTCAACGCGACAATATTCATTTCGAGAACCGTCCCCCATATAACGAGGAGGAGAAACCTGAATATCGTAAAATAAAGTGTGAGCAATCTCGTGAGCTATCGTAAATCGTTCTCTAGTTCTAGATAAAGGAGCGGAATTCACACCAATTACGAAACCGTTTTCATTAACCTTAAGCCAACCAACAGCAGGGCTCATCTGTCGCAACAGTGTTGGGTGAATTCGCCGATTTGTTGCAACCTGCATCGGATCCACAGGGACCTTATCAATACCTGCGTCTTTCGCCAACTGCGACATAAGCCACTTCATAGCGAGACTAGGAGACTGTGCACCGGTAAGTTGGCAAATATATCGTTCCGCAGCCGTATGTGTCTTTCCTAACATGCGGTTCCTAATCTTAGAAACGTCTACAATTCGTCAGTTTCGCGTGATTTCAGGGGGAGTTGTTGTTGTCTGGCTGATACGTCCCCACTACTATCGGCCCCGTAATGGCCATTTTGATATCGCCAATAAAAATGCTGTAATTCGGATATATTTTTCGGCAACCTATTTTCGTCCACACAGCTTAAAAGCGACAAACAGTCAATGATCCCTTTTCGCGGTATGGAATTTTCATTCCGAAACCTATCCATCTCATTTCGTGTTATGCCCGTACCAGGCCTATTGCAAAATCCATCAACTATATCCCAGTATAAAGAATCTCCATCATCCATGGTTGTCGTGACATCTAATCGCTTCGGTACACCCGCAAGAGGAGTACGCCAGTCGATTGCGTTTTTACGATGCGTGCTTAAATACTTACTACACCACCTTTCTTCTAACGCCGCCAGTTTATCCAGACCCTCCATTCTGTAATATTCCGGGTTTATAAACAAATATAGCCCCCACAAGGTATTGTGGTCTCGAACGAACGCGCGAAAATGGTCTTCTAAGCTAGTATCGTTTTTAAGTAATATCCTCACGCAACCACCTGCATTCTCTCTATCACTAGGTATTTCAACGAGAACATTCGGCTCCTTATAAGCACCACCTCCAGATAAACACAAAATAAGTACACCGTCTCCATTGCCGTTAAAAATGCTATCTAGATCTTTTTGGATTTCCAGTATCGTATCCCATGCATCGACATCGTCAGCCTCAGGATAAAACCTATCAACCAGTTCCTTTTTTTTCTCGACGGTATCACCACTAGATAGGGATTCGTCGCCGGTAATCAAAAAAAAGGGGCGATATATTCTTCGCCCCAGGATCGCATTCGCAAGTTGCTTAGAATCAGGGCAAAGTACTAACTTACGTAACAAGGCATCATCCGACGGTAAGGAATCTAGCCTAAAAAGCTCGTCATCTTTAATCCTCAGGTTAACATCCTTACATCGCTTGCATCGCAAGTATGCGTTAGCGAGCATTATGGACGCACTCAATTTGGTGCGATGCAGATAAACCCGCTCACACATCATGTGTCGTGTTTGCAGTAAGAATAAAAGCTCCGCGCGATCCTGTTTACGCAAACTCCCACGTTGATCGCATAAATCAAAAATAACGTGATAGTATTTTCCCGATCCATGATCGACATTTCTAAGCTTATCCAGCTTAATTCGATCCAAAAACTTCAGATCAATATTGCGAGTAATACCAGTACATTTTATATCACGTAGCAAATAGTCAATTAAGTCAGCACAAATAGTATTACAAATGAGTTCTCCTAAGTAAGGATGAACAATATCTGCATATAAATGCGATTGCTTACCACGTCCATCAGAATGCGCCTCATATTTTCCCGTATCCCGATCACTTTCGCTTGGGAAGGTGAGAATTTGAAATACCAAATCTTTTAAGGAATAGCCATCAAGCTTAGGATTTACACATATTTCCGAGTGCTCAAGAAGTCCCTTTACCGGCTCCGAATACTCGTCAAGTATTTTCGCAATAGGGCTCTCATAGATATAGTTCCGCAAAGTAGCGTTACTTTTCACATCATCGTGCTCGGATATGACTCGACATTCTTGTTCTAGAGCGTGCGAGAAAGGAGCGTGCGATATGTCATGCAGAAGCCCAGCTAATCCAACTAATATTCGCTCCCCCCAGCATATTCGCATCGACTTTTTCGTAAAATCACGGATACACCAATTGCGATTAATGGCATCAACAAGCAATTTTGCACAATGGCATACACCGCACGAATGAACAAATCTGGAATACTCCGCCGTCCCGTAAACTAGGTGGGCAAAACCAAGTTGCTTTATATTTCTAAGTCTTTGAAAATGCGGAGTATCGATAATACGACGTTCTATCTCGTTGAAATACAAAAAATCATGGATACTATCCCTAAATCCTTTACTATCGAGAAGCGAGCGAGGAACATCCTCTTCCTCTCTTGGCAACGCTTGAATTGGTGGCAACATAATTAATTTCCTCCAAAACTAGTAATTTCGAGAGGAAAACGCCTTACTAACCTGTGAACGGAACTAGTTGGTTTTACCCTACACTAGGATTATCCCCATTTAGGTAATTTATCACTGCCTTTAAAACTGACACGGTTCCCTCTTTCTGGACGATTTTTCCACTTTCAGCGAATCGACCTAGTATCCATTGAGTAACACGAGACTTAAAACTAGGATGCCGAGCGTCTTTAAGAATATCTGCAAGCTCTTCCCTGTCTAGTTCAACATATTTGCGAAGTAGCTCTATTAATGCCAGAGTTTCTTCATTAATCTCCGTATTGGAACGCGATGTAGAATCTAGCATCCGCAGAGCACGTTGATACTTATTCTCGGAAAGAACCGTTATTTTCGGAATCCAACGCAAGACTGCAAATTTCAATTCTGATAGCTCTTCCTCTGCATCCCCAGATTTGGATTCGATTTCAAGCTCGTATAGTTTTGCAGTTTCGGTTTCACCATACCGTCCCGTATATGCATCGAGAGAAACTTCGTACGCTACATCTTCGCCAATCAAACTCGCGATGAATTGCTCACGATGGTTAGTTATTACCAACCTGGGCTCGTGGGAAACATCAGAAGCGGAAATACCAAAACGACTTGAGATTTCAACCGGCATCGTTCGCCGTTTTGTGTCAAGATCCGCGAAAACCATGGGAACAGTATCCTCATCTCGTACGAATTCAGCCGGTTTTGACATCCCTTTAGGGGATTTGAAAGTCTGTTCCAATGTTTTCCCATCGGGATTGGCAATTGTACGAATACGTGCAGTTGCACCCATTCCCCGCAACGTATCCTGAGCGGTATCGAAATATTCATCCGTTATAGTAAGGGGAATAGGATCCGTCAGCTCATGTCGACCGAACTCAAGTAGCTTACGTACTAAATCACAAAGAGATTCATCGCTGGGAGTCCCAGAAAGTCGGACTTGCCTCTCCAATCCAAATTTTAGCTCGTTTTCTTTACCCACGATAATTCCCTCAGTTACATGGACAAACATCAACGATGGTCGGTTAACAATGAAATGTAGCAGGCCTTGCGGCCAATGCTTACTACTAAATTACGATTACTACACGACAGCCCTCATTATTACCTATAGTAACAATATAGGGGGATCAAGTCAAGTCCCATAGATGTCGTTAAAAAGCGGGAAATACGATAAATGCTTTCAACAATATCCCTTATTCAATATTAATATGTTGTTTTCGCTTCCTGTCAGCATTCCATTCCAAGAGAAATTACTCTATCAGCTTTTTCCATAGTATAACGCTACTCGCCCAATTCCCAACAGCCCCGCCTCCCCCAACCGTCTCTCAACTACCTTCAACGCCGTCTCATCCGTCGCCACTACAATCACCCGATCAACCTTCGCCTCTAAAGCACGTTTAACATTGCCCACCACATCAGACTTCCCAGTTTCTACTTCCACCGCGACTCTCGGATCCTCTCGTCGCCAAAACATCAACACACCCTCCTGGCATGGAGGCTTCCATCTAGACGGAATAACCCTCATGATTCGGTCAACTATTAACTTGTTCGTTTCCCATTAAACATTTCACCAATGCGAAATCAGTAGTAACCGGGACCAGTAATATCTTGTTGCATTACTGCGTAGTCGTCTAGGTCACAATCACAGTCTCCGTCGATATCGCCTCGAATCGTCCCATACAGATCACTGTTGGGATCTACAATAACATTCCCATTGTATGGGGTATAATCACATACATCCAACCCATTAGGAATGCCATCGTTGTCAATATCAGGATCACATTCATCGATCAGAACGTCGCCATCAAAATCTGGTTCGCATTCATCAGGTTTGCCGTTCGAATTACAGTCGTAACTTACACTCATCAGGAGATCGCACTCGTCAGGCACGCTATTAGTATTACAGTCTTGGCTAATCCCTTCGGCTATCGCACATACATCCCCCATACCGTCGCTATCGCAGTCTTCCTGATTGGAGTTTGGATGAACGGGGCAATTATCACTATCATTTGGAATTCCGTCGTTATCATCGTCTGGTATCGAAACAACTAGAGTAGTGTGGCAAACCCAGTACGAATTAGAGGGTAAATCCGGATTTTCTCTCCAGATGATCCAATGATCCCTCCCGGCATTGTAGTTGTTCCAGAAACCAGCACCGCTTTCTAAAACCGTACCCCAGAAAGAGGTGGGCCAATCCCCCAAAAGAGGTATAGTCGACGACCCGATACTTCCGCAATCTAAATGCCTATAAACAGACCAAGCGTTAAGAGTACCATCTATTGATCGCAGTGAGATGTAAGGATGTTGCGAAGCAACTTGCCACCCGTTATTTACATACTGCCCGAATAGGACACCTCCTCCTCCGCCCACGTTGTAAAGCAAAACATCAAGGTCATATTCTCCGCAAGGAAGAGATAGCGTCCCGTATAGGTCATGACCAAAACCACCGCCGTCAATATACTCTCCGTTTAAATATAGGGAATGCCCATCATTTCCAACAACTACATAATCGTAATTAATGTGACAGTCCTCACTGCTTTCAAGTAAGCCAGGTGATGGAATATCAATAGCCGCTGGAACTCTTACGTCGTCTCGCTCATCACGATTTTCTGAACTGATACCGAACTCGCTTGTATTGATCGGCGACATTGAGTTTACCAGCCCAATGATAAATAGCATTAAACAAGAATTTAACATAGTCGCATCCTTAGACAATTACCATATAACTCCAATGATGTGCCCAAAAACACACCAACCTAACTTTACATGGGCATAACCGAATAATTTTGCTCCTACGTTCATCGCCCCGAAAAACCAACGGAGTTTTTCCTGGTACATAAATGCTTCGCATAGGACCAGTAAATTATTACTGGCTCAATGCAATTCGGAACGCCATAAAGTCTAGCTAAATCCCTCACATGAAGTTTTCATCTTTATCGATAACAATTGCTCTCTAAACTCGCAATCAAAGACCTCGTCGAAAAAACAATCATAATCCGAAATCCATATCGGAACGAAATACTGACATGGATCGAAATTGCCAATCCCACCTCCATAAGACCTCTCTTCCACTACTCTCAACGCCACTTTATCCATAACGACAGAGACCAACTGATAAGTTTTTCGGCAAACGCAACTATTAACGATATCTCCGCCATTAACATCTATGTGCCATTGCCACCTTCCTCTACTGACTCGAGTGTATCACTCAGGTAAAACCTACTTGGATTGGGAAGTGACGAATCCGTTCTATAGTAATCGCATTCCCAACGAGTATTAGGTATCTCATTCCCATTCACGTCAATTAACCAACCCATACCAGCAGTTGGCCATTTGTTTGCGATTACCTTTAATGAATATCCGATAGCATTACCTGTTTGATGAGATAGATCGCACCTCAATGATGAAGCTGTAGTCATCACTTGGTCAAAAGGGTACATAACGAAGCGAAACCACACCGGAGAAGTCTCGATCTCACCTGGAATTTCACTAATAAATTCTTTTGTAATAAAATCTAACCTCGGCTTAATAGCAAAAACTACATCCGGGTAGGGTGCTTTCGAATTCGGAAATCCGCGTTTTTGTAGATACTCGACCGAGCTCTCACCCGACAGTATCAATAATCCAGGTTTCTCCATCCAGAGACTCGAATCTATAACACCGTCGTACCATACCTGATATCTCGTTTTTCCGGAAAGATCTATTATTCGAACACACCTTTGTGACTGTGCCGCAAAAACCGCGAGGATTTCTTTTCCTGGAACTTCAGGGAAAATATCATGAATAAAAACCTCTTGAGCTCCAAATTTTTCTTCTGTTCGTCCCATCTCCTTAAGATACTTTGGAATCGATTCGTTTTTTGCCTGATTCGTCCACAAGGGATTCGTGTATTCGCCCCTGCCTACATCATATGCACAAACCCCGCCTCCCTGTCCATCTTCGGAGTCGGGGCCATAACCGATTACGGCGATTCTTCCGCCTCCGAACTCCGAGGGGCGATTCATGAGCCGAGCGAATCCTATATGTGGATTCGCCGAGGACCAAGAGTGCATAATTGTATCACCAACCGAAAGCAAACGATATTCATTTAAGTCATCCACCTTTGTAATAGAATGTGGCGTTTGGGTATACCACCAAGTCGTGAAGAGAGTCGTTGCGATTATGCAAGCAGCTATGAAACAAGCTGCACAGCTGGTCGATACAATAGGGTGGCGAGATATACACTTGATAAACCTATTCCAGACAGTCGGTGGACGAGCTTCTATAGGTTCACGATTAAGATATCGCTGAAGATCCTTAGCGAGGTCTGCTACGGATTGGTATCTTTTCTCCCGGTCTTTCTCTAAAGCTTTGAGCACAATTGTCTCTAAGTCACCACGAAGTTTTCTATCTACAAGATGCAAAGGTTGTGGAAATTGCTCGCAAATCGCACGAATTATCGTGTGAATTCCACCATTTATATCTTCATAAGGCAATCGCCCACATAATAATTCATACAACACAACTCCGAGCGTATAAACATCACTACGCGAATCTAAACTATGGGGATTACCGTTACACTGCTCGGGACTCATATACTGTACAGTTCCGATTAGGTTGCCTGTGTCAGTTTGGATAGTGGTAATGGAAATATCAGAATCTGTGGCTTTAGCGATTCCGAAGTCGATCACTTTAACGCACCCGGAGGCATCGACAAGAATATTGGCAGGTTTTAAGTCTCGGTGGATTACACCTTTCCGATGACCATGCTCGATTGCCTCACAAGCCTGCAAGAATAGTTTGATACCTTCCTTGATTGGCAGTTTTTGTTTATTAGCGTAGACAACAATCGTTTCAGCATTATGAACATACTCCATCGCAAAATACGGAATGGGGTTATGGTTCGTACCGCTTTCATCAACGTGGATCCCTGCCTCATATACTTGAGCAATGTGCGGGTGATGAAGCCACGCGAGTATTTGTATTTCATGTTCAAACCGCCGCCGAATTGACTTTGCCCGTATGTCACTATACGAAATTTTCAAAGCTACTAATCGTTTTGGATTCGCCTGTTCCGCAAGGTAAACTGCCCCCATTCCTCCGCTACCGATGAGGCGTGTAATATTAAATTGACTTATAGTAGTACCGATTAGCTTATCGATTGGTTTTTGCTCGCGGTTTTCGTTTTGGTCTTTAATTAGGTTGGGCTTCATGAAATCATCCGGAACACGCTCGTCGCATTCCAGAAGCGACCGTACTTCAGCCAGTAACCCGTTATCGTTCTCGCAGGCGACCTCCAAAAATTTCGCCCGATCCTCTTTCGATAAGGCTGTTGCTTGAAGAAAAATCTCCTGGATTATATCCCATTGGCTGGTAGCCACTGATCAACTCCTAGTAACTCTCCATAATCTTTCTTCTACCGCAAAGCTACTTACTCAGAATCGATTGGCATACCGTTACCATCTCCAAGTTCACGGTATAACCAAACGCGAGCAAGGCGCCATTCATCCACCACGGTTCGGGACGATACTTCCAGTGCATTGGCAGTTTCTTTAACTGTGAAACCACCAAAATACTTAAGTTCAACTATTTTAGCCTGCCTCGGAGCAAACTTTTCGAGCTTGGTCAACACGTCGTCGACAGCCAATACTTCCACTGGATCTTGCGCAGCAAATGGCGGTTCGTCAGCAAGGGAGAGTGTTCCCCTACCTTTGTTTCGTTTTGCCGTGTTTCTTTTACGTGCGTATTCCACGCAAATACGACGCATAGCATTTGCCGCCGCGGTAAAAAAATATTTCCTGTTATGAAATGATCCTCCCTCCGGAAGAGACAAACGAAGAAACGCCTCATGTATAAGGGTCGTGGGAGTCATCGCCGCAGGTTGAGCTTCCTTCGATACCTGAGCTCGAGCGATATCTCGGAGTTCGCTATAGACTGTACGCCACAGCTCCTCTTGAGCTTCTGAGTTACCATCCGCAACGCTTTTAAGAAGCTGGGTAATCTGCCCAGCGGGGTACTGCTCTGACATGTTTTTCGGCCTCCGTTAAGAAATGACTATACCTATTGTATAGATAGTCGCGACCGAATAGAAGAGATTTGATGACCATTCCCATATCCCATATTCCCCCTAGACCTCCTGTTTTGCCGCCTACGATGCTCTTCTGGCCTTCAAAAGAATGATCGTAACGTCAGCGCGTATAAATTTACGCTTATCAACGCTGAAGCATCTCGCGATCCCTACAAAATCCAGACCGGGAAAAGCTTATATTTATTTGCCACCAATTGGGATGAACGACGCATGGACTATTAACGAAGGATAATTGCCAGAACAGGAGCGAAACATAACCAAGGAAAGCCAAGATTTTGCAGGGGAAATCTAGATTCCCCACAACGGAAGTGCTCCATACGGAATACAACGATTATCTAAGAATGGTGTCAACCGTAGGCGCTGATTTCGGGAGCCCCCACCGAATACCCGACAAGTTAATGAGGAAAACATGAAATACTTCAACACGAATATTCCGAAACACACTTGTCGACTCATCGTTTTTTCGTCTTACTTTTGCTCGTCTTCTGTTATTTTTCGACGTTTTCCGTTCAACTTTTCCTTAAGCGTATACCTCTCCTCTCGAAATATTTCGATGAGCTGTACCGTTATAGCTCCATCATATCCTCTTAATTCATCAATAGTCAGTTTGGCCGTCTGCTCATCAGCGTACTCCCTACTCACGAACTCTGGACGAATTCCAGGAAGCTGTATGCGAACTTGATATTTGGTTTCGTCTACCATGGTTATCCCTATTTTATGGACTTTAAAAATATACCGGTGATGCACAACTATATTTGACACTGTATTTCACTTGGAGAATACACATGTTCGACATTCGAGAAGTTCTCGGGCGTATTAAACCTTCGTTAATGAATAGTCCTAGTACACGTGTCGTTCATCTCTCGATTGCTATCGACGATTGCCCAGGTGGCGGGACTGGCGGAGGAACCGGTGGTGGGCCGGGTAAACTCAGCAAAGGGGATCGGACTCCATATCAAAAAGTAAACGATACAATCGAGGAGCAAAAACATGGCCACGTTTAAGATCGCCCGCTACGAAGCCACGTTGCGCCCTAGCTTCCGACTGAAACGCGTACACTTCGAACATTCCTATGTATTCAATGACAACAACTTAAGCAGTTGGAAACACACCATTCCCTTGCCATTAGATCAAATCAACAGATTGAAAGCCACCGCTCTCGACGAGGGCGGGATTATAGTAAATGATCTTACGGACATGTGCGAAATAGAGAATCGCGATGCCTGGACAGAGGTCACAATACCTCTTGAGCACAACACCAAAACTTATTCCCGTGTCGATATATCCTATTCTGCCGCCTTTACGGCTTGCGGTACGTACTGCGATGATAGGAAATTCCTTGATTATGATCCAGATACCTTCAGGCTGGAGGAAGGCGCCGACGAGTTTAGTATAAGGTGTTATGTAACAGACGGTTTCTTCATTAGGAATCCTAATGCCGGGGAAAAGAAGTTTATAGACTACCATCGTAAATACGTACGAATATGGACCCCGAATTACAGGGCTAAAGACACAATCCAACTTTCCTTCAAGCTTTATCAATACACTAACGGACGAACTTTCGGCAAACATGATTCTAAATACTAGTACTTTAGTCAACACCGTGTTTTTAAGCCATACAGTATAGAATGTCGTAGCTAAAAAGCTCCTAAGAGACCTAGGACACCTATTCCGGGTTTACGCTAAGAAAAGAATAGAGTGGTTAGATAAGTTTTGAATAAATCGATTTATCGGGGTTATTCACAATGTCGTTGGAAAAAGACGCAGCCTATTGGATATTAAGTACTAATATTCAAGCTCTTAGTGCATTTCTTGGTTTGCTAGTTGTCGCTTTTGTGTTTTTTGCTAGTGAGTCGAAAAGGTTACCTGATGCTCACGATCTAGTACAGGAAGCACAAAGGTATACCAGCTTCCGTAGCCTAAGGTGGATTTCGTACTTCTGCCTATTCACCATTATAGGCAAATTAGGTTTACTTTGCCTAGTTGGAAGCCTTAACAACCCATTGCCTGGTCATTTTTTGCTTTGCTTGCTATTCTCCTGCGGACTGTTCGCATCATGTATCATATGGATTGGGAGGTTGGGCTTGTATCTAGTGAATCCCGAAGTATTGCGTCAGCTTGCGAGACAGGAAATGGGCTCTTCGGCTGAAGCCACCGGTTCTTCTAGCGAATTTCTTCGGCTATATAATGAACTGAATAATACGCTCAAATCATTGGCAGCCGTTAAAGTACCTGGAGCCGTCAAATTCAAACTTCCGGAGCTCGTGCATTCATTAATGTTTCACCGTGTAATCTCTGTTACGGAAAAAGATGTCAACAATGCTCGAGATATATATCGAATGCAAAGACTAGTATCACAAAGCGGAAGCGAGCGGATTAACCCTGCTTACATGAAACAATTAGAAGAGTTATTGAAAAAGGTTACTGAATCGGCGAGCAGTGTGGAGATATCCTAATGCGAAACTGGGAAAAGATGCGTTTGGTACCGGGGCTTGTGCAGGAATCGTCCAACACATGTGGGCTTGGTGCACTCCGTAATCTCTTTGCACATTTTGGCTTTTACATCTTGGAAAACGAACTACGGCAGTTGCTTGTCGCCGCTACAGGGAGGAAGATTAACGATTGCGGCGTCTTCAGTGCCGACGTGGGATTGCTGACACGGATACTGGGTTTCCAAACGGAGTGGCATTCAGGCCAGCAAGTCTTGATGGAGTTGGAACAAAAGGTTGGCACGATAGAACAGCTTTGCTCGACATCTGTGGTGTGCCATGATTCCAGGACGCTTGCGTTTGTCGAGTCCGTCAAACATTATCTGCGGATTGGAGGAAGATTGCGGGTGCGACCGAAGGAGCAAGCACCCAACATAACAGACGTAACAGAAAAACTCCAGAGCGGACATTGTGCGATCGTTCGAGTGGAAGCACACGATTATTATGGCCTAACTAATGAGATATGGGGGCATTTCTTGGTTTGTATTCCTGATCGCGAATACACGCAAGTGTTGGACTGCTATGCGGAAATGGGTGCGTTGGAATTTGGTGCTAGTAAGTGGCAAACATGTATGGAATCCGCGCGAAATTACAATTGGGGACACTGGTCGGACGAGTTTATAGCAATTGGCCTGTCTCGATGAAGTCCAAGTTGCGGGCTTGCTGCGGCTACCGGTTCAGTCGGCAACCTTGACACGACAACAAGGAAGGAATCGAGCTACCGAGCACTTTTTCTTCGCCATAATCTGACCTCCATTTCAGATCCAGATTCTGGTCTTCCCCAATAATTTTTCCCATTCAAAACGAGAGATTTCTGATACGCTTTGGTCATCAGTCCGGACGTTTTCTGGGAGGAGGATTCTGATGAAGAAGTCCAGATTTACAGAGGAGCAGATTGCTTTTGCCTTTCGGTAGGTCGCGTCCGCCTTCGTGGAACGAAATTTAATGATTCTGTGCGGACTACTTTTCATCGACCATCACGTAATCCGAATTCGGACTGTGAGGGGCGTGACAGTTGATTTACGTTCGGTCAAAAAACTAGTTTCGCACGGCTACGAGTATACGTCTTGTCACCAACAACCCCGCCACTCCTAACCGTTTTTCCACCACTCTCAAGGCCGCCTCATCCGTCGCCACGACAATAACCCGATCCACCTTTCCCACTAAAGCACGTTTAACGTTCGCCACAATATCTGACTTTCCCGTTTCCACCTCCACTGCGATTCTCTCGTTTCCTTTCGTCGCCAAGATATCCGCATACCCACCGGAACAAGGTGCTTCCATTTCAACGGAATAACCATCATCCTCTAACTTCGCCGCCCAGTATCGTTTCCAGTATTCGTGTTGGAGCGAAGCTCGATCCGACGCCGTGCATTCAATTGTGTCACGTTTGTCTTTTCCTGGAATGGATAGATGGTTTTGTCGCGTCTTTCCTCTCTTGATGATATTCTCGCGAAGCCAGCCTCGATTAACAAGTTGCTCTTTTATATTGTTGCCCCGCTCCCCGCTAAAACCTAAACGCTTGTATCTCGCTTTCACTCCGTCTTTTGTGTGTTTAAGAACATCGTGAAGGAATAGAAACTCGTCTTCGGATAAATACCGCCCTTCGGAATTTCTTGATTGGTTTAATCGTAACGAACGAGCGTGTTCGCGACGGACAGATTCGCGTTCTTGTCGCCCAGTGAGCATTCTCTTTAAAACCACATCGGTCACGAAACCTTTGTTTATTTCAACTAAAGGGAATTTTACCAAGAACGGTTCTCGCCATCGGTCTTGCAGTTTAATGATTCCGTGTCCGACAGGAAGCGTACTGAAGTATCGTTTATCCTCATTATCGACAAGTGAAAGTGCTGCTGCTTTCGAAACGTCAACCGGATCTTTCTGATTCAGGCAGATACTTGTATATGTATTTCCCAACGCCGCCGCAGAAGTTAAGTGTGGGTGTTGGTCGATTACTATCATGGCAATACCTATTTCCCGACATTGTCGCAGAAGCATGTTCATCACCGACTCCTTCGCTCGCTTTTCGTGTCGATACATTACATGGTGGGCTTCCTCGACAAAGATAACGAAATCCAATTTTTCGCGTTTGGCAGAAGCCAACTTCACGTGATATAACCACAAGCAAAGAAGCGGAATAAGGAATTTCTTACCGGCCTGGTCGAGAGCGTCCAGTTCGAGAATAGTGCTATGTTCAAGAAGTCTCGAAGCCATATCTTCCTGGCTTGTTTTGTCAGTAGTTGAAAATTTCGCGAAATTCACGCTTTCTAACGCACGGAGTGCTGTTATCTTCCACCCTCGTACTCTCTCTTTCTCTGGAAGGGACTCGATTCGTTTAATAAGATCCTGAGGAGTTGGAGAGGAATTCCCTTCAGAGTAGATTGCGACAAGTGCCTGTTGAATGAGTCTCCGTGCTCCATCCCCCAGCGTGTAGGCATCGGCTAGAGCATCGACAACCAGATTGATATAAACATCACTTTCCATTCCTGGCGGTACGACAAATGGATTGAACGGAAAAGGCGACAATGATCTACCAGGAGTATAGATTCCCACATCCGAAGGCAAACGCGGAAGAAGATGTCTCGCCGTTCGCTTCCAATCCAGAAATAAAAACGGAATCTTCTTGGAAGAGAGTTGAAGTAGTAAATGGAACGCTACATTTGTTTTTCCGGCTCCTGATCGACCGAAGATGGCAAGGTTCTGCAATAACTCAGAGGAGGACAAGCCAAAAACCCAACGCTCTTTATCGTATACAACGTTCCCTAATTTAATCGCTCCCTTGGATTTTTTCTCTGGCGGTAAAGACAGAAGAATCTTATTGCGAAAATCACCTAGCTTCTTATACGCTGTCGCTACTATGTGCCGATCTAACATTCCCTGCATGTCTGACTCTGCAGTCTCTCGAAGGCGCAGCCAGTGTTTAACCTCTTCAGGCATTAGAGGTTTCAGTTTCCTGGCAATCCTTTCTACATTTGTCATCTAAAATTTATCTGATCGTGTTTATTTACCTGATCGAGAAGGTGCCCGTGTAGCTCTCTCACTGCACCAGATTCCAACAAAGCGAGTCGTCTTCGTTCGTGCTCTATCTGAAACAAACGCCTCTGGAATTTCTCTCGTTCAGGAAACCGAGTAGGAGAATATTTTGGAGTTCGATTCTCCATCTGCATGAGTTCGGTATTAACATAACGTTCCAGTTGAAGAAGATTCCGCCTCAGCGATTCATGCAAGCCTCGAACATCGGTAATTTGATGAAGGATAAGGGCGATGTTTTTCTCAAGTGTTCCGACGGGAGATGTTTCTCCAGTTTTCAGCCTGGGATCGCAGCATATCCTACGAGCTCGAAGTTCAAGCTGTTCCGAGAAACTCGGTTCTTTCCTCTTCCTTATAATTCGGAAACGTCGAGCCATTACTTACGCAGCCTTCGTTCCCCCTTTCCTCTTTTGCGTTTGATCCGGTTTTGTTTTTCTCAATCTTCGGTTCGCGATCTTCACATACTCAGGATTTAGCTCGAAACCTATGAAGTTCCTCCCGAGTTGCTTCGCAACTACTGCAGTTGTTCCAGCCCCCATAAATGGATCGAGTACAACGCCTGGCACGAAATCTACTCCACACTGGCACCGAAGTTTTTTCACCTTACCGCATAATTCGTTTCCCGTTCTTAGTTTTGGCGTCCCACACTTGGCACAAACAAAGCGTGGACATCCTGCCAGAATCGGCCGTACACAAAGTTTCTCCGGATATACCGCAAAATGTGCTTCTGGAAATGGCGTTGTTGTTAGAGACCAACAATCTCCGGGATTTTTGCCGTTTGGATGGCGCGCAGCCGTCGGAGGTAACCGTCTTCCTCGAATATCCAAGCTATTTCTAGTTCTTTCCGAGAATTGCTTTCGAGGAGGACTGACATGAGGTACGCGAACCGCATCCAAATTAAAATAGTAATTCGAAGACTTGCTGAATAGAAAAACATATTCCCACGACTGTGCGAAACGATCTTTCACACTTTCCGGTAGGTGATTCGGCTTATGCCAGACAATCTTATTACGCAATATCCAACCTCGCCGAACCATCTCAATGGCAAAACGCTCAGGTATCATACAGACTGATTTGAGGTAGTCTCAAAATCTGTGTAAATTGCAAAAAGGAGGGGCATCCCCGATAAGTGTATTTGAATAAAGCACTTATTTTGAAAGGAGACGCCCTGATGGCTACTAAACAGGAACAGAAACGATTAGTCAAGGATGGTAATGCGGCCACTATCGTGGTTCATGATCAACTGGAAGAATTAGCTTGTGCGGGAGCCCGCGAGATGCTGACCAAGGCGTTGAACGAAGAACTGGATGCATACCTGGGCCGGGATCGGTATGAACGAACCGACTCTCGCCGAGGCTACCGCAACGGTACGACGCCTCGAAAATTGACCCTGGGGAGCGGTACGATCCAGTTGGCGGTTCCCCGCATCCGGGATGTTCCCGACGGACAAGAGCCGTTTGAATCGAAAATTCTGCGTAAGCATCAGCGTCGCAGCGACACATTGGACACGGCCTTCACGAATCTGTTCATCGAAGGGCTGGCGACGCGGGACTTCGAACCCGCTATTCGCCTGCTGGCCGGTGAAGATGCCCCGTTGTCGCCGAGCACGATCAGTCGATTGACCCGCCGGTTCAAGGATCAGTACGAGGCGTTCGACCAGCAGGATCTCAGCGACCGGAAGTTCGTATACATCTGGTGCGACGGGATTTATCTGAAGGCCGGTCTAGGCACAGAGAAAGCATGCCTGATGGTTCTGATTGGTGCGGATACCGAAGGGGTCAAGCATCTGATCGCCTTGCGGGAAGGATACCGGGAGAGCACCGAAAGCTGGGGTGACCTGATTCGGGATTGTCGTCATCGCGGTATGAACGAGCCGGCCTGCTGGATCGCCGATGGTGCGCTGGGCATCTGGGCGGCGATCAACGAGCAAAGTCCTCGATCGGCCCAGCAGCGGTGTACGAATCACAAGACGATGAACGTACTGGACAAATTGCCGAAGAGCGAACGGCCGGAATACGCACAACGATTGCGGGCGATCTGGCAGTCGGACAGTGAAGATGCTGCCCGGAAGCGGACTCGGGAGGTGGTTCATGATCTCCGCGCGGCGGGATATGATCGTGCGGCAAACTGCCTGGAGGATGATCTGGATCGCTGTCTGGCGTTCTATCAGTTCCCAAAAACGCACTGGCCGCATCTTCGGACCTCTAACGTGGTGGAATCGCCGTTCGCAACGGTCCGGTTAAGAACGAATGCCGCCAAGCGATTCAGAAAAACACGAAGCGGCGTACATCTGATGCACCAGGTGATGGAGCGGCAATCCAAACGATGGAGACGATTGAGATCGGCCCATTTATGCTCGACAGTGAAGCTGCCTGGTGTGTCTAAAAAAACGAAAACGAAGGCCGCGTAAAATATGGTTATCGTGGGATGCTCAAATGCAATTTACACAAAAGTTGACACGACCTCACTGATTTACGTGAGATTCTTTGTTGTAGTAGCTCTGACAACGGAGTGGTTGTGTCGCCTGCTTGATTATTATGTACACCCTTAACAGTAGACCAATTCCCCCAGTTCCCCCCATAAGTATCCCCGAGAACAACCCAGAGAGTACCGGTTTTCTTTAACACTCGATTCGCCTCGTCGAAGAAATCACACAAATGCTGGATAAATCGCCCGAGTTCTGGTTCAAGTCCAAGTGCGTAACTCGTGCCATCCAGCCATTCTGTGGGAGGAATCTTATAATCGCGCTTCGCCCAATACGGGGGTGAGGTGACGATACAATCTACTGACTCAGTTTCGAGCTTCTTCAATCCCTTCAAAGCGTCTGTTACGTGGATTTTATTGAGTGCGACCATGTTCCATCGATAAACATGGTTTGATTAGGAGGTTTATGAGGTTTGAACTGGTTTAGTGCTGCCCCCAAGTCAATCGCACGATTTAAACTTTAGGTAAACCAGCCCCAATTCCCTATTCTCTTTAGTAGCAATACGTTACAACCGCCCATCGCATAGTTCGGTCAAGATATCCACATCTGAAAATACGGGCGAACAAACCCGAGGCACAATAAAATATCACATATTTGTGTTGACTAATCATAGCAAATATGTGATAATGTATACAGTGAGGTAAAGCTAATGCCTAAAACACAGGTCATGTTCTTTGCAGACAAAGAAGGAACTTGCCCACTGCTAACGTGGATGGACGAGTTGCCGGAGAAGGTCCAACTGAAGTGCATCGAACGGATTGAAAGATTGAGCGAAGAAGGATATGAACTTCGACGGCCAGAAGCCGACACGCTAAGAGCTGGAATTCACGAACTACGTTTTCGGTCACGAAGAGTCAATTACAGGCTTTTATATTTTTTCCACAATAATGCTGCAATAGTTACTCACGGAATAACAAAGGAAGGTAAAGTGCCAGACAGGGAGGTTGATTTAGCTGTCGACCGGATGCAACTATTCATAAGCGATCCGGCTAAACACACGCACAAGGAGTGAAACCATGAACGTTAAGCCAACTAGCAATGGGATATCCATTCTACACAAGCGATACGTGAAGGATGACCTCGCAAAGAAGGCTGCTCTTGAGAAAGAACGAGTAAACGCACGTGTAGCCGAAATGATTAAAGATATGCGTGAACGTGCTGGATTATCCCAAGCAGAACTCGCAGAGGCTATTGGCACGAAACAATCGGCTATCAGTCGACTAGAGGATGCTGATTACGAAGGCCATTCATTGAGAATACTACAAAAAATCGCAGATGCCCTTGATCGGAAATTGGTAATTCAGCTATCAACTGAGAACACAAACGAAACTGGACGAATCCCTTTCGGGCAATTTCTTCAGTTATTGAGACGAAGAAAAAAACTTACTGTAGACGGATTATCCCAAAAAATCGGTATTGATCGACATGAACTTGCAATAATGGAACAAAGCAACAATGCCCCAGAACCAATAATATTAAAGCATCTAAGTGAGTTTTATAAAGTTCCGTTACAGCAAATGCTGAAAGTTGCCGGAGTAATACGTGATTTAGATGATCGATTCATCGAACATACGTCAAGATTCGCCGCCAAATCAGAATCGTTCGACAAACTGACATCTGAAGAAAAGAAAGCACTCGATGAATTCGTTACTTTCTTAAGAACTGAAACGTAAGGGGGGAAATAGAGGAGAAAATATTGACACCAGCAGCGCAGAATAAACTGAACGAGGCCATCGAGCGTACATTAAGAGATGCCGGTTTAACTTCCCCACCGATTCGTCTGCGCGATGTCCTCGAACATTTAAACCTGTATCAGGAATTTTATGACCTTTCTAACCCCAGCTTTTTGGATAAAACCAAACACAAGCTACAAGTGGGAGGTCATAAATTAGTACAGATCATTAAGAAAGTAAGCTTGCAAGCCGTCCTATTTTTCGACGAAAATCGAATTGCAATTGATGAATCATTACCTGAACTAAAACGAGAATGGCCAGGATTTCACGAAACTGGCCATAAAATTTGCCCAGGCCACAGTGAAATTTTTGGATTCGGAGACACTGCGCAGACATTAAATGCAAACTATCAAGAGAAACTAGAAGCAGAAGCGAACTTTGTTGGGGCCGGTGTAATGTTTTGTGGAAAACACTTCACTAAAGAAGCCTACGATACGGAACCCTGCTGGAAAACTATCGACGACCTCGCACGCAGGTACGGGAGAACAAAAACAATAACGTTACGAAGATACACCGAATTCGGACCTGATTGCTTGATGGCAGGCATTATAGGCACGCCGTACTGGAAACACGACGGTCCGCATGCTCCCGGTTCTTGTCGACACTTTGTTCGCTCCGCAATATTCGCGAACCAGTTCTCAAACCTAAACGAACAGCAAACATTCGAAACCATCAACTATCACCTACCTCCTAGAACTGGAAAATTCCAAGAGCTACCGCTCAATCTTGAAGACGATAATGGAATCCAGCATGAATTCGTCGCGGAGGCATTTTTCAACACGTACGACTTATTGATTCTATTAAAACACTCAAAAAAATGTAACCCAAACGGATGTGTTATTATACCTTAAAAAGCGCAAAGGCGGAGGCAAATATATGGATTTTTTGCATACAGATTTCCAGGGAGGACCGAAGGATTTTGCCGTAATCACGCTCGACGGCCAAGCTAACGTAATGCTTCTCGATGATCTTAACTTCCAATCCTACAAGAAAGGTAAATCATTCAAATATATTGGAGGGTTAGCGAAACAGTCTCCTGTTAGACTAAGTCCTTCACATGCAGGACACTGGCATGTTGTTGTGGATCTTGGAGGATATGCAGGTAACGTTCGTGCGAGTGTGCAAATAGTAAATCGCGATTGAGTCCTTTGCTGAACCTTTTGATAAATCGCGAGTTATCCGCCGATTTCCGATGTTATTATTTCTTTCATTTGAGATAAATGCTATGAGTAAACCACAAGACCGAACAGTATATCGCCGAAGCGATGGTAAATGGGTAAATAAACGCAATGATGCATCTCGCGCTTCTAGTGTTCACGATACACAATCCGCGGCTAATTCTACTGCGAAAACGATGCTACGTAACCAGGGGGGCGGGGAGTGTACAACTTTGGGACGTAATGGCAAGATTGTAAGCAAAGATACTATAGCTCCAGGTAATGATCCGTTTCCTCCCCGAGACAACGAACACTAATCTTACGAGAAACAAGATTCTTCATTGTTAGTATCATCGGCGGGCGGTGAAAATACGTGTCGCGCATGCTACAATAAGGCATTCCATACATTCGTTAAATAATCCTCAGTTGCTGAGTAAAAATATGGGCATTAGTGATAAAATAAAAGGTATAGGCGAACTTGTTGTCCAAGTACATGATGCAGACCTTAAAATCGCTCTGCAACAGCGTATTCTTGATTTACAGGGCGATTGCTTTGAACTCCAGGAGAAAAACGCTTCCTTGCTTGAAGAAAACGGTAATCTGAAAAACGAAATCCATGAATTTATTGGCAAAAAGGATCTGCTTTCTCAATTGAAGTTTGAACGTAACGTGTATTGGAAGTTAGATATCCCTTACTGTCCCGCTTGTTTTGGCAATAATGGAAAACTAATTCCGCTCTCTCAGTATTCGCCAACGGAAACGACCGGCGATTGTCCATCATGCAAATATGAATACGCACACGTTTTTGGGGATGAGCCAACTCAGCGAGGCCCTGGTATCGCATTCTTATAATTGTATTACATCACCTCCACGCAGTAGTAACGTTTATAACCCGAAGTTTCTTTGCCAAATTGCGCAATTGGAATACGATCGCAAACCAATGGAGTATTAACGAAGGAGGGGGGAGATAAGGGAGGAAAAATAGGATGCTTATGATGTACACTGCCGCGTAGAACAATCCATTCTAGTCACTACCACAGCAATCCAGTTCAAGGCTCTTGAAAGCGAGCGTCATTCCAGGTTAATCAATTGACTATTGCGGATCACATCAAGATGGTTCGCAAGGAGGAAATTAGCCGGCTGATGAAACCTGAATGCACTACGCTAAACATAGTGGAACTTATGAATGGTTACAGAGAAGCGAAAACCGATCGGTTATTATTCGTACCCTGGCCCAACCGATGACAGCCATACAACTCGTCAAAAAACTCAACCTGAAGGCGCATACTTGTATGTCTACATTACGAGAACTTGAGCGACACGGTTTACTAGCTTGCCTAAACCAAGACGCACGACAAAACCGAATTTACTGGTTATCTAAGATAGGGTTGCGATTACAGCGAGAGCTCCGCAAAGAAACTGGATTGGGAGAACTCGAACACTTTGTTCCGGACGTCAACTGGGATCTTTATGGGCAAGTTTGTTTCGGTCATCGAGCGGCGATAATCTCCGTTTTAGGAGAGCCAATGCAAGCCGCGAAACTCCGTCGAAAAGCATGCTCTCAAAATCCTAGATTGCGAATGAGTGCAAACAATGCACGGGACGCCTTGAGGTTTTTCTCGGAAAAAGGAATCGTCGAACGAATCCATGTTCGTAAAAAAGTGCATCCACATTTCGTGCTAACCAAACATTGCTTGCCATTCCAGAAACTATTACAGCAAGCAGTTTGGTGAAATCAAGCTTCCACAAAGCAGACCGCGAAAAGCACTACCGAAAAGTATTTATATTAGTGGCACCTCTGAATTGAGTAAATAATTTGACGATAATTGTTCATTACAGCGATCTGCCACAATAGGTTCTTTCCCTCTCTGCGCTTCGGACTATCTTGGCATATTCGAGTAGTGTATTCCAGTCGTTTACTTATATACGTACCAAACTCGGCTATACCATGAAAATCGACCCGTACAAACATAAAGAGAAATACCTTAGATGGAAATTCGGCCAGCAAGGTCACGTTCAAGATATAACGCGAGCAAACGCTGATCTAATCCGCCTTTTCATTTTTGACCTGGAAGTAGGGTTGAATGTTTCACGCACAAGTAAACGCGGACCACGGAGCTATGTGCGACTGAATACTCTTCGTGATCGGCTTTCTAACTTGGCTCGTAAGCTTACAGAGCGATTTTCTCTCGACCTGATAACTGACGTAACCGAAGAACAGATCCATACTCTTTTCCATGAAATGCGATCGGGAACGATTGCCAAGAAGAATGGAAAGAATTATATGTCAGTTGGAGATTTCGTTAAGGACTTCAAGACTTTCTGGCATTGGCATATGGAGATTCAACGGAAAAAAGGTCTAACCGTTCCCGACATCACATCCTACCTTTCCGCTCATAAGGACAAACCGAAATGGGTCTACCTCGACGAGGAACAATTCAAACAAATGCGGGATCAGGCCAAATACGAATATCGAGTGTTGATGACTTTTCTTCTGGACAGCGGTGTTCGAAGTCCAACCGAACTCGTCAATCTCCTCGTCTCGGATTTCAGCGACGATTTTACAACCGTACACGTTAGGGATGCGGTAAGCAAAACTTTTGGAAGGCGGATTAAACTTATGCTTTCTACCGATCTTGTACGTGACTTCGTTCGAAAGAAAAAACTCGCACCAACTGATCAAGTGTTCAAGATTTCACCTACCGTAGCAAACAGGTACTTCAAGAGACTTGCCCAACGAGTATTCGGTAATGGAAAAAGCCTTGCCGGAGAATATTACAACCGTATTTCGTTGTATGATTTTCGACACATCTCCGCTTGTTACTGGTTACCTCGATATAAATCCGAATCCGCTTTGAAATACCGTTTTGGCTGGAAACAGACCGAACGTATTCATTACTATACCGAATTACTTGGCATGCGGGATAACATCACTGAGGACGATTTGCTTCTCGACGTTGAAAAAACCGAGATTGAACGGCGTCTTGCTCAATCCGAGCGAGACAAGCAAACTCTTCAGGAACAATTGATCGCCATGCAAAAACAAATGGAAAGGATTAGTAAGGTAACTGAGCGATTAATGTTACAGGCAGCGTAGCTCAATTCCACCCAATCGTCTAAGATTCGGCCTTATTTTTAAGCGCAGTGATTTTCCTACCTATGAATTCGAGTTTTTCGATAATGTCTTCAGCTAAATCCGAGCTTTTTCTAGGCTCATTCCCATTCGTTGCCACAAGCTCACTATTGCTCGAACTCACGGTATTCGTCGGGAAGTTTTTTCAACTGGCGTCGCGTCTGGATTGAAGTGGTTTTCACAACATGTCTGATTGCAGAGATAGATTGTTTCTCCAAGAGGCACGAAGCCACGCGGTCCGATTACTCCGTTATTTACGGTTATGCAATCCTCTCCGAGTCGAATTTCGCGGTCGCAGCCTATACAGCGTCGTCTTTTTTGTGTTTCGGTATCTTCAAAGTCTTCTTCCATTTTCGCACCCCCTTACAGCACATAGAGGTCTACCGATTCGCTGATTGAAAAGGATTCGACTGGATTGGTGTCGCTAAGCAGTCATGGGGATGGAGAAAAAATGACATCACGAATATTCAACCAAAATACAAACGCGTAATCGACAGTTGCATTAACACAAGCGAAAGTTACGCTAAATCCTGTGGGAAAACCGTTTTAACCCGCCCGGTAACACAACGGAATCCACGATTAGCTTGACGCTCCTTGAATCGGAACAACAAGGAAAGATAACTTGCTAGAGATACCTCGCAACCATGAAAACAAGGTATCTACAAACTGGGTAAGCTTTGAAGAAACAACCGCTCCTCGCGCAGGAATACAAATCCCACGCGAGGAGTATAGTCGAAACAACATCAAGCACTTGCTGCAGCGGCCACCAAAAGGCTAACCCCAAGTCCAACGAGGCATAAAATCCCGAGCACTTCCAGACCACTGACTCCATCGTCTCCGCCAGTAGTCGTTAGAACTTGATTCGCCTCAGCCACATCCTGCGCGTCAGAATACGTGACAATCTCCTCTGCAGTAAGAGGTGCGGCTTGAGTAAGGAAAATTCCTGGTGCCGTTACGCTGGCATCGTCCGCAACAGTCGGTACTGAATAACAGACGACGCATCCCAATAAAACAACCAACCTCAATACATTCGACCTTTTCATGGTTTCTCCTTTTACCTATAAAGTGAAATTATCAGTTGTCAGTTTTCCGAATAAACAGTTACTCAGCGACGGGAAAAGCTTTATTGACCAAGACACAAACCCTATTGGCTCGACGCCATTCTCGATCGAACTCCAATTCCGACATCGCCAAATACCCTTTCGCCGGATCGAATATTAATACTTGTTTTTGAGGATTGAACCCCGTCACAATAATCCAGTGGGGCTTAGCTGTTGCGAGATTAATAATCTCTGCAAACCATTCGAAAGTGGGGTACTTCCCGGTTCGTGGCGGTCGATGCAACATCGCTAAAACAGGTCGGCCTTTTCTTATATTGGCAAGTAAATCCTCAAGACTTCCTTGATATGCAAAACCCTGGAGACCAATCACCTCGATTAGTTTCAATAATTCCTTCGCAGACAGATCGCGACAACCGAACGCTTGGAGTATTGAATCTTCAATAATCTGATCGACACGGATTCCGTGATAAAGAGCGACAGAAGCCATTGACGCGTAACCACACCGAAAGACGTTTGTTTGTTCGACTGGTGGCACATGCAGAAAAGCAGCTTTACCTTGAGAATCCAATTCGATTCCCTGGAAATGTCGAGCATTCGCACAACCACACATGCACGAACTACATATGGCGGTAATAACGAATACCAAGAACGTGACTCGTTGTATGTTGTTCATAGATAATCCCTATATGCAGTAGGTCATTTGTTCGTTGCAAAGAATCAAAGAATTCGATGAATCTCTAACAATGTCGTCGAGGAAAAGAGTTTCCGGCCCGAATCCGCATGGCGAGATATACGGAAGAAACACATACGGAATTAACAGTAAAAACCGACGCAACCCTTTGGACATCGCACACCTCCTTAGATTGTTGCCACTCGCCGCCATATGCTTAAGGCGGCATTCGATTTAGACTTGGCGAAATAGGCAGACCGGAACTGTGCGCATTAGAAAAGCGGAAACCGCTATCCCGATGCGATCCCCAGTAATCAGGCCCATCACGGCCCATCAAACAGTTCACGCACCGGGCAGTGATCTCCGCATAGAGAGTCACCACCCAGCACGCCTCGTTTGAAAAGTCCTGAGAATGAATCCCAGGGTGATGGTTTGATTACTGAGGCGAAATCTGGAAGGTTCCAGAATATCAAATTGTCAGTTTAGTCCGCTATTCTCCTATAAAGCACCGACCGAAACTCCTAGGTAATTCAACGTCAAAATCTAATTTTAACACCGCGAGTTGTTGATGCCAAGCAGAAAACAACCGCCCTAGCCCACTTTTTGCCAAGCTACGACCCAAGGATTCCAAAACTAGTTGGAATCACTTTTCGAATTTGCTAGACTATCGGTAGAGGATAATTGGCCGAACTACTCGACGTACCTTTTCCAAATCGATTCATAGGTGACATTGGAATAGTGACGTCGCCAAGCTATTTCGTTAAGTTTGCTTATCAAGTCGTGATCTGGCCAGGACTTAGGTAATAACCAAGTATTTATCACTGATAGAATCTCAGCAGACTTATTGAAAGGTAACAATGGTATCGAAGTTTGTTCGTCTTTCAGTCAACCCTGAACAATACAGCGAAGATACTATGAAGACCCGAATTGCGATTATTGTTAATTACAAATTAAGCTCTATTCGGAAATTCTCGAGGATAATGACTGGAGACTACTTCATCCAACAATCTACAAAGTAATGTTACTCGTTATCAACAGAGACCGGATAATAGTTGAAAATCGCACGTACTCTGACATAAATCGCCATAGAGCGTTTCAATAATTTTGAATATATAGCCCCATTTGGATCTACGGGAGAAACCGCATGAGCATTCTATTCCAGAATCCTGCGTGGAGCAATTTAGCCCAAGCACTCTTAGTGGTTGATGCATTCATATGTTTATTGCTGTGTTTGGATGGGCATGAAATGTGGCGATTCTTTCTTGGCTTGGTTGGGCTAGGGCTGGGAGCATGGGGCGGGGTACTGGCTGGTGCGGAAATAAACACCTATAGTCCGATTTGGGTTACAGCAATTGTAGGCGCTCTAATTGGATGTGCTTTATTCGCCGGCGTCGTACCACTAGGAACGTTCTTAGTTTCCGGTTGCTGGGTGTTTGTTATTGCACTCGCTCTCACTCAGACAAGCAGAATCGACACAGAAACGCGCCTTGCCATCTGTACAATCAGCGGAGCCCTGATTGGTATAGCTATAATAGCTATGGGAAAAAGTGGTATCATTGTGCTGACTTCGCTTGGCGGTGGTCTTGGCTTGCTTATTGATCTGTATAACTTGCTTCAACTTAATGATATTTCTCTTGGAGTCTTCGCATCACTCAGCCCAACAGAACAAACGGTAGTGGTTCTCGGTGCTGGTTTCATTCTTGGGTTAATAGGTATGGCGATTCAATTTTCCACCTTACGGACGGCGAATCATAAATCAAAGCATCTTGCAACTCCCAACGATCACGAATGCGTAGGATGTGAAGCTCAACCGGCATCTTCATCGATTCGTAATGTGAGTCCGTCAAAAACGCCGACATAGGTATAGTCCATGAAATCACATCAAACCAAACTATCTTAAACTATAGGCTACAAAGTGCAGAGGTGATCTAAAATCAAGAAACTGAAACTCTACGGCAAGATCCTTAAGGAGGAGCATAAACAACACTGAAAACGCGCCCTGAAGAACTGTCGAATTACGTATAAACTACAGCCGAAACTGGGCTTAAATTCAAGAGTACACGCGCGAGTTATCTTTGTACGAAGATAACAGGGTTAGAACACAAACGTATCTCAATCACGGAGGAAGCAGTAATGTTCTTCGGAAGCTCCTTCCGAATCGACGGCGTTTCTAAATCCAAGCTTGAAGACATGATCTCCAAAAGTGCCAAGAGCTTTGGCCTCAGTTCGCAAAAATCATGCAGTATAAACGGCCAGACCCTTATTACCTGCAATCAGATTGCGTCGCCCCAAGAGATCATCAAACAAGGAGTTCCTCAACGATGGGTTTGGAACGTTGCTCCAATATCTAGCAGTGATTCATTGATATGCCGATTCGATCAGAGATGGTTCGGCTGGTACAGAATAAGTATCATCTGCCTAATGCTACTCCTTGCGGACTTTTGGCTGGACGCAATTCCAACGTTATACAAATTCAAAACGGAATACGGAACGTTGCATCTAGGCGCTACGATTAATTTCCTCTGCGGATGGACTATATTGTTCATGTTATCCTTAATCTTCTTACGAAGCGACGAAGTACCAGCCAATTCGCACATCGAGGAATTGCGAGACCTCATCCGTAAAGAAGATGCCACTATCGAGTCAATTGGAACTAATATATTGACACGGTCACTTTGGGCAGGCGTAGCGATTATTGTCTATTTAGTGTTTATATTGGCTATAGCCTTTCAGAAATCTGGTATTTCTTTACATGTCGAATTTACCAATACACTCTCAACGCACCCCATTTCATTCTTTCTAATGGCGATGCTCAGCATACTAATCATGGGATTCATTTTACTACTGGTATTAACTACGCTACGAAGCGAAGCGTCTTCGCGATTAACTCCATTTTTGCCAACTATGAATCTACTTGCAGGAATCATTTTCTTCATGGGGGCGCAGATTCCACTACATAAACTGGGCGATACGAATAGCTATCATTGGACGCCAGAATTCACTTACCGTGCAATCCACTTACCGTTCAAGGTTTTTTTATTACTATCTTCGATCTTATTTTTCTGCAGTATTGGTATGTGGTTTATATGGAAAAGTATTGTATTGGCATACGGTCTACGGAAAACCATTTATCGATTGCGTTTTGATGAAATTTCGGCAGAACGTAATTCAGTTGTGTCTGGTCGTGGATTTCTTCGTTTTATTCGGTATTGGGCTTTCCTAGCCATCATCACAATAATAATACTTTATATCATAGCTTTAACATCTTCGTTTTCAATCATGCAATCAACGTGGTCACCTGAAGACATATTAAACGAAGAGAGCCTGGGAGCTATGCGTGGCCTATCACACTCACTAGAGTTTTTTATTGGCTCGGAATACGAATGGAAAAGTACTCTATTGATAAGTCGAGTGGTCTGTGGTGTTTTTTCAAGCCTTCTCCCTCTCACCATTCTTGTTTCTGTTGGCACAAGATTATTCACACGAATATGTTTGGCTCGCCGTTTGTCCGCAAGAAATAAGCTAGACGAATCCGAGGTACAGAACGAGATACAAGCTTTTATCAAAGAAAAATGGAACTCTAAATATAGTACACCTTTTCCAAGTGTAGTGATAAATGCGAATAAAGGTGTTCTGGCCGCAGCCCATTGCTTTGGTTTTCTGAAAAAGAAACGATTCATTGAACTTTCCACGAATCTTATAAAACAACTTGACATATCTGAGATTAAAGCTTTGGCATCACATGAATTAGCACATCATTTCCATAACCATTGCTCAAGGCATAATCGATGGCAATTATTAGGGCGGATTACACTTTTGGGCGGAGGAGCAATTGGTATCCTCGAGGATAGTTTTGGTTGGGAGCTTGAAGCCGATCGTGTTGCCGTACGAATCTTCGGAACTCCACCCGAAACGCTTAAGAATGCTTTAATCAAAATCTATATTGAACAGCAAATACCTCTACAAGAAACGCCATTCCGAAAATCACCGAGCGGTCTTCCAACCAAACCCTCACTAGGAGAATATGCGGATCCAAATGGACCGTTAACAAATAAAACGCGAATCAAGTTCACGCAATATATTCGCTCGTGGCTTGAGTTGTATAGTTCGGATACGTTGATCACCTACTGGCATCCATCTCTGAAAGAGCGTATCATCCAATTAAACGAATTATCAAGCTAGGTGTTGTACAGGTTTTATGTATTGCCACCTTGGAGGCAATGAATTCCATGCACAATTCTGAGAACGAAATTGCCCAGAACATAAAAGAAATCGGAAGCCAGTTTATAAAGAACTATTATCCAGATGAGGAAGATATATATCCGATAGTCTGGGATAAAATATGGGAATCCCGGCCTAACCTAGATCAGGAAAAGGACGTTCATATCGAACCTATTCGTGGTGGACTTCCTTTTGCTGCAGAGGGAACCATTTCCCTGGTTTCACCTTATGTTATACTTATTTTAGATTCGGTTTTTCATGAAATGTCCGTAAGCGGACTAGCTCCTGATATATCTGAGATCAACGTAGTTATTCAACACGCTGCAACTACATTCGGGGCTCCCCTTGCATTGGCCAACAAGATGGTCGAAAGATTAGGGCCTAAGCTCAATGCGCGTTTCTCGGAGTTTCAAATAGAGAATATACTTAGCGAAACCGACACAAACAAATCAAGCAATAGAGTTTTCGTAAAACGCGTCGTAGATGGCACTCCCAGAAAAAGCGGTTGGTGTGGTCACCGAGTAATAAGTAACAACCGGAAAAATCCTCGGTACGATATTATAGTTGACGAAATCCGAGGAGATGTCTTAATACGTAAATACCGCAATACAAAAAAAGACGACGAAATCATTAACCTCTGGATAGACGAGATAGATCAACAAGCGGCTGGTTTACTCTGGTTAGCATTGGAAAACTTTGGCAACTACGTAACGTTTAAAGAACTTCGTAGTTTGCTTGCACTCGATACGCAAACGCCAAATTCCATCTATCGACCTAAAACGCTACTTGCTGAATTGCTCGGAGAAGATCTTAGAGATGCACTCATTGGTTTACCAAAAAATAATCGCTATCCCATTGGACGCGGCACAGTCAACTTTTGTTGGATGCGTAAATCTGATCAAGGCAGTGATTTATGTGAGCGAGCCACTCGCCCCTCTGATAAGTAAAGCGGATGTCCAAGGCTGGACAAATATTTCTCTGCAGCAGAGGGGTTCTCCGCATAACGTGTGGCGACCTCACTAATAACAGTATTGGCAACAGGATCACGTTTTCCTTTGAATGTACCCCGCTTAATTTTAAGTTTCGTATGGGCATATGCGAAAATATTGAAAAGCAACTTGCGTTCAAACTGTCGAAACTGTTGCCGAGGACATGCGTGCAAATATAATCGGTAGTTCTGCACATCTTCGCGTTCATTAAACCAATGATCAAGAAAACCATTTTCTCCTCTTGTTGATTGATTAATGACCCAAGTTGGTAAACTCAAATCCTCGGTATGATCCTTCATCTTATGAGAATAACCAACATGCCTTCTCGTTAATGCACTCAACATCCAAGCTACTTCCTCATCAAACGATTCAAATGCATTCAAATCGTCCCTCCTATTCTTAATATGATTTCTGCATACTTCATCTATCGTGCTCCTATCCGGTAAGTATCCTTCAGTTAGGAAAACGGATACTTCCGGATGAGGCTTACCTGCTGTTATCCATACCATCAAAATATCGGATTTTGAGCTCTTAAAAACCTTTCGGTTTTATTGTCTTAGGATCGATATATCTCGAATTGACATCACGTTTTTTTCACACACCCGAAGAATAAGTACATAGTTTTCGAAGCAAGACCCGCGGTAAAATTCGTCCTGGTAATGCAAATGGTGATTAACTATCAAGGTAGGTGAATCATGAATGAAAAAAACGTCAAGCTCCAGCTCAGGAACAGCCAGAATAATCGATCGCTCGTTAATGTCAACCACAAACAACCAAAAATCTCCCAGCTAACCGCCTATCTGCTGGAACAAGTACTTTCCAATCATTCGAATGGGTTTACATTCGATCCCCGAAGATTGGTATTTCCAACCTTCGCCCCCAATAGCTACGTCGTTTCGCTGTTTGGGTACGAAAGAAAATTCACACATTCGCCGACCTGCACCGAATTAAATCTCTGGCTTACTGAACATTGGTCGGTGATACAGCAACAGGGACACTACATCGGCGGATGGTTAGATCGAGGATACTATTACTTGGACATATCCATTGTGATAGTCGGACTTAAGGAAGCATTAGACTTCGCTCGAGCTAACAGGCAAAAAGCTATCTTCGATCCATATAACGGCATTTCAATACCTGCTGCTCCGAGTATTGCGGCATAGCTTACTAACGTAGTCGAAAGGCAAACAGAACGCAGAAAACGCAAATAATAAATGTAGATCCTCTTTGTTTTCAAGATGGACAAATAGCGATTAAAGGTTAAACCAATGAATCCCTGGAAAAAAAGCCTTTTAGATTTCTGCAGAAACATAGTTCGCTTCGGCTTGTGGTTTGCCTTAGCGTTAAATGCAGTAATGCTTGCTATTTTCTCTATCGTGTTCACGTACCAGCTCCTTACACATTTTTGGTCTTACTGTAGACGTACGATTTTTAACGGCGAATGGTAATAAGAACGGATTCGAATTCGATGAAGCCTATACGAACTGAGAAAAAGCAAGAAGTTGTCTACGATAGTTGGACAGGCATTCCACATCCGCTTCAAGACCAAGAGACAGATCATTTTATAACTTCCCAAGGGAGTGTTGAATCACAGACTATTGGAAGACAAATCGCTTTACAGTGTGGATGCCTAAAACCTGCCGGAGGTTTCTGTAGCGAATGTGGGGCACTCGTGTGCATAGATTGTTTTGGTCATTGTAATAACTGTTCTCGCCCACTCGGAGGATGCCACTCGATACTTGTCAATAATCCAGACGGTACCCGAATTCGATTATGCCAAGCTTGTCACGATAGCAGTAAACGACGCGAAGCTCGGCAACGAATCTGGCGAACGCTACTTAGCCCATTCGTAAAGTTTGAGGAGGATTCAAATGCCAAATGAAATACCTCAGCTAATCCAAGATATGGTGTATGCAAAGGAAAATTGTCTACTCGAAGACCGAGAGGGCAGAGCGTATCAACGTATTTTCGATGCGAATGTAGCTGACAGCTTTATCGTCGCCGAACTCCAAAAAAGAGTCAAAAACCACAAGATAGCCCAGTTTTGTAGTGGAGTTTTTCCCATTCCCAAAACTGAAGGTGGAGATTTCGTACAAGGGATCAATCAAAACGGTAGCCAAATTAGCTTCCCACGCCAGTATCTCAATGCCCATTGCCTGACAGTAGCAGGATCGGGATCAGGAAAAACTAATAAGGCCCTATTTCATTCACTGCAAATCATCCTGGGAATAAAGGGAGCATGGCTTTTCGATTGTCGTAAGGAGGAGTATCGGAAAATCCAGCCATTACTAACTCACACCGGCATCAACCTAATCATCCTACCTATAAGAGATATGCGTTTTAATCCGCTCCAGGTGCCTCACGGTGTGCAGCCAACCGATTGGATTCCTCGCATTTCTGATTTATTGGTAATGGTACTGAACGCTCCTCCGCGAGCCAGTAAACTCCTTGAAAGTATGCTGCACAGCCTATTTACCGAATTTAAGGTATTCGACGGAGCGAACGAATACCCAACGCTGTTTGACCTTTTTATCGCAATCCGTGATAACAACAAAGCCAACCCGCAGGCTCGTCTTGCTTTATTGGATAACCTGGAACCTCTACTCGCTTCACTTGGTCCCGAGGTGCTGGCATATCGAAGAGGTTGGTCCTCTTTTGACCTGGCTAATTACACCATTAACTTCGTTTTAAGCGGGGTCTCTGAAACCGCGCAAAACCTTATCCTGAATAGTTTATTACTCGCAGAGTTTACTTCTCGCGTTGCGCGTGGAATATCCAATCCAAGCCTTGACCTTTTTATATCAATCGACGAAGGACAACGGATAGTCTCCAATTCAAGCTCCTATCGCAACGCACTAACCGACCTCTGGCCGCTCGTGAGAGGAACGGGAATCGGACTGGATATTTCGGTACCAACCGCACACGATCTAACACCGGAGGCACTGAGTTTCACCGCTACTAAATATCTCGGACGGTGCGGGTCGGCTACTGATTATGAATCAGTAGGGCGATCAATGGGGCTTACCCGCCAACAACTTGACTGGGTGTTTCATAACACACGTCCTGGACGATTCGTCACTCAGCTTGGAGAGGGAAATTGGCGTAGACCTTATGTGTTGGATATCCCGTTAATATCGTTTGAAGGAACAAAGAAGCCTGAAACTCCCCGCAATAATCCGCTAGAAGGACTATTAACCATGAAGACAGAGAGGGCGTAAAACAATGAGAACAAAATACGATAATCAGAAACATCCAGATCTTATGAATCTACCGATTATCCCGGCAGACGAATTTCTCGGTGTAGACAACCCTCTTAAGACGCCCGCACCTACAAAGGCTAGGGAGACGATGTCAGCCGTTTTCGAGGACGAACGCGAGTATCGTTTCTGTAAGAAAATCATTGAACAACCTCTGCTTCCGTCAAGTCAGTACCCGAAGCTTGTAGGCATTGGTATTCAAACGGCGGTCAAGATACGAAAGAAGCTAATCGCCCAAGGTTACATCAAGGAACGAGCCGTCGACTCTTCGGGCCGCGGTCGAAGTACGCTTCTAGTGGAAGCTACACCGGCAGGAATTGAAGCGGTAGATATGTACGAAAAAGGAGGGAACTAAGCCATGAGAGGTAAAGGATTTCACACTCTGCTCGTGGAGAAAGCAGCCGAGGTTTTCTTAAAACACCGGTTTCAAATCGAAAGGGAATGCCCACGTCGATTGCCGGATGGAAGCATTGATTTCCTAGACATCCTGGCCGTACGAGATCGATTGGAGATAGCTGTTGAAGTTGAAACGACGCCGCGTAACGCGGTTCACAATATCTCGATGGCAATGAAACTGGACATACCGTTAATGATGATAGTTCCCAACAAAACGGTCAGAAACACTGTGCTTAAGCGGATTGACGGGCAGCTGGAGCAAACCGGTCAGCAGTTTTGGATTCTGCTCCCAGATGAGTTGCCACAAGTACTTACGAATTGTTTTCCATATTTTCCGACAGCGAATAACCCTCTGGAAAACAAAAAACAAATACCAATGACTGCAATTAAGGGAAGGAATCGAACATGAAAATCCGCTGGACGAATGTATTCGTTTTCGGCATGACCATCGCCGTAATCCTTCTGTTTAAAGAATACGGATCAGAAATAATCGGATTCTTAAGAAGCATGAAGAACATCGGACCAGGACACAGTACTGAGGAGAAAACAATTGGCCTAATGGCTTTCGGTCTCATCGCGATTCTTGTCGTTTCGATAGTGAAGATTATTACGCAGACTAGCCAGAAACATCGCGAAGAATAACCGCGAATAACAACGTCGAGTGATCACAGACAGAACGTCTGTCTGTTTACGGAGATAGTGCGCGCCTGATTGGCCGCCCCAAAAGGAGATTTCAATTATGCCTTATGAACAAAAAATCAGTAGACAAAAACCGGGGCTCGTTGTCGCTGTCCTTGACGACAGCCCCAGCATGAAGGAAACACTTACCGGCACGTCAGACGCTCGCTACCTGTGGGTAAGTCGCTTGTTCGGAATAATTCTTAAAGAATTACTTGCCCGGTCCACGGATATGAAAGGAAACGGGGTAGTTATCAAACCTCGTTATCATTTGCTAGTTATCCGTTACGGTTCGTATCCTGAAGTATGGGGAGGCGAAATTCTAAATATCGAAAAGGCTGTAGAAAAATATTCCTCGGAGGGCGGTTCACTCGATTTGTGCGGAGGAATAAGCGGTACGGATACTCGAGTAGCCCTCGAACTCGCCTACGATCATCTTAAACATGCTGTCAAAGAACAACGCTTCAAAGACTCTTTTCCTCCGATGGTGTTTCATCTTTCGGACGGTGAATCTCACACTGACGCTTCAGCTGTCGCCCACAAAATCATGAATCTAAGCACTACCGACGGGAATGTGCTATTAGCCAATGCTTATATCGGAACGCAAACCAATCTCGCCTACGGCGGTCCGGAGGATTTCACCGGATACGCAACTGAATCAGAAGCTGGTCCGAGCGAGGACAATCTACGACTCTTCAACATGAGCAGTTCCATACCTGCCAGTATCCGCCAAAACCTAATAAGTGATGGAATCTTTCCAAACCTTCGCCACAACGCACGGCTGTTTTTCGATGTGCGAACCAAGGAGATGCTCAAACAAACCATTCAAGTTGTCGGCAGTCTCGGCTCTCGAGCAGATCGAACGAAGGAGTAATCCAGTGAATTCAAATGAACTAATAATGAAAGAAGCTTTCGATGTCCTGACTGTGGTCTCGCCTTCATGCTGTGGAGATGAACCGAAAGACCAGGATAGGGCTCGTTGGTTTCCAGCTACTCACGTTGCCTGTGTTGCAGATGGTGTAACTTCTTCTGCACACAGCGAAAAAGCTGCCGAATTAGTATGCAATCTTAGCCCGATCCTTTTCAGCGGTACTCCTTCGGAACGGCTAGGTGCTATTAGTGCCGTGCTAACCACTCAACGCATTGAAGCACAAAAATCACCAATAGACTTACCTTCAGACACCGTTGATTCGATGAAATCCATTTTACTTGAAGCGGTTAAGGTTCGTTTGGCTCAATCATTCCAAACCACCTTCGTTGCAACCTGTATTACCCAGGCGGATGACGAATTAGCTATCGATATTTGCGCCTGTGGGGATAGCGGATTCTTTGCTTTTTCGCCTGACGGTGATCTATTGTCCACTTATCCAGATTTTGATAAACCTTTAGGAGACAATCCATCCAATAACCACAGAATGATGAGCTTTAGTCCTGGCGACGAATTACTCGTAAAGATTGTTGAGCGAGTATCAGAGAGACCCGACCTCCAAAACCAATTATCCATTAGTTCTCAAACAGCTCATAACTGGTTGGTGTGTCGCCCATTGGATCATTGTGGAAAGCGAACTGGAATCACTAACAAATGCGTTGACAAGATGTTCAACATTGCTCTAAACGAAGAACTTGTAGCTCCTCGTCATCTTATCGGTGTAACTCCCAATAACATACGCAAGGGATATTGTGCGTTACCGTATTCAAGTCTGATTAAACAAACTGCAAAAACTCCCTCGCAAACCATCTTCGACGACAAAGGAGCCGTAACAGCAGTCCTGCCGGATCATTATCCAAAGCGATGGACTTACCGACAAGAGAGGTTTGCAAAAAACACCAACTTTATTCTTTGCTCCGACGGGCTCTATGAAGCGTTTCGTAACCCAAACGAATTATGGGAATGGTTATACGATAACGAAAGTTCACTAGCGGATATTCAGCTGAGGAAACAGATTCTTCGAGAATTACATGAACGTCGTGATCGAGCTAAAGGGGACGATGATATCTCGTTTGTTTGGATCAAAGAAAACCTATTACACAAGGAACAAACCAATGAGTACAGTACTGGATAGATGGTTAAAAAGCAGTAAACCTGCTGAGATAAACTCTCACATGTTACGTCCTCTGCAGAACCCCTCTCTTTCAGGTACTGTACTTGGCGTGGAAAGAGGACAAGCTCAGGCGTATTTTGTGGAAGACGAGAAACAAAGAACCTGGGTCATTAAGAAATTCCTCCAAGGTCGTGATCCCGGAATATCGTACCTACAGAGCATTGCTGGCGTATTACCAACTCATCCAGCACTAGTTGTTGGAACCGAACGTCGTGTATTAAGCAGCGATGATCTCGGAAATGCTGACCGTTCATATCATGACCAAGGATTAGCAGATTGGTTGAACGGGGCAGTATTAATGCCTGCTGCCGTTGGTGAAGCATGGTCAAGCTTGGCCGATGATCTTCGCGAAGGCGATATTACTCTCCCCCTCGACGCTCGGCTTGCACTCGCATGTGAATTAGCCAATGTAATCCATACGCTGGAAAAATCTGAATGTAGCCATCGGGATCTTTCCTCTGGAAACGTGTTTGTTAACTTGAAGGGAAATCAAATCGCGTTGATCGATTTTGATGGAGTATATCACGACAGCTTAGCACGTCCATCTTCCACAACTGCAGGAACAGAAGGTTACATCCCCTCATTTGTTTGGAAAGGAGAAAATCCTGATGTAACGAATACGTATACTGCATGCGCAGACCGCTTTGCATTGGCTGTATTAGTCGCCGAATTGATAGTTATGGATCGAGACAGCCCACTTTTCGGAGACGGTGGTTTACTTGATCAGTCAGACATTCGTGCTCGCCGAGGTAAGAGTATTAACCATCTTACGGAACGACTGAACAAGAGCTATCGACCATTTACACCGCTATTTGAAAAAACTCTAAACGCCAAATCATTTGAGGGCTGTCCGACTCCGAGAGATTGGATTAATGCATGCAAAACAACGAAACCCGTACAGAAACTCACACTTACCGATTTGGAGGATGTATCTCCAAAAGATTTCGCCTTACTCCTCGAACAAGTACGGCAAGGTAATGCCGAAAATAAAGCAATCGCTAATCGAATCGTGTTCCCTACTCCAGAACTTCCTAATGACCCTTGGGCGGCTTAAATAATTAACGTAAACCATTATCTATTACAAGGAAAATACTTATGTCATATTACCCAATGAATATATTAGACTTACCGCCGTTTCTTATAGTATTCGCTATTGATAGCTGGTTTGCGTCGGCAATTGCCATAACTGTAATACGCAGGATAAATGATCTTAACAAATCGTGTAGAATCACTGAGTTAACTCAGTTAATCGAGATTCCAGTGCATTGGTTTACAGAGAGATGGAATCAACGTACAGGCCGCCATATCACGGTCGGGCAAGCTTGGATTGCCGTAATCGTTACCATGATAGTCATACGTCAAGCTTTATGTCTCATGCTGACATATAGAGGTAGTTAATCGAAACGGACAGCAGAAACTAGTGGAAAGCGCCTTTATAAATCAGCTTTTATACGCACGTTTTCGATGGTCAAACTTCAATAGAATGAGTTCTCCGTCACGAACTGCATAAATAATGCGAAATGGTTTCAGATAAAGAGAACGCTCACCTCGCGTATATCGTAGAGGTTTACCAACTTGGGGATTAGTCAAAATCTTTTTAACTGTGCTTGTAGCTTCTTCAAGAGGAAGGAATCGAGATGTCGAGTTTGTTTCAAAAAGACTGGAGATCGAGTGATTCGCGTGATCACCTGTTACCAAGTCTCCATCTCTCTCAAAAACTCATTGCGACTCTTGGTAACTCCTTTTCCAGCATCAATATCTTTCCAGATGTTGTTCAGCTCTTTAAATTCTTCCTGTTCGTCATTCGTCAATCCCTCTATCTCTTTAAGGATTATAATGTTGTTTTTTCTAAATACGGCAAACGCGGTTCCAACAGCAAGATGTTGCCTTATGGCCTCGGGGATTACGACTTGCCCCTTCGTACTCAGCTTTGTGATCTCCATATTGAGAGTAAGATTATCTTACTTAAAAATCTTTCGCTCCAGATAAGCTTCTTTTAAGATCAATGGATATAGATCTCGAACATATTGAAATTCCATTGCCAGCAAACGCGGCTAACAACATCGCCGTGATGATAGAATTGCTTGGCATTTGGATCGTTCGTGATGCAATCGGAGATTCTACATCCAACGACGATACGTCAGAAAAACAGCAAGCTGAAAGAAATACAGCCTAAACAACCAAGTTATGCGATTCTGATTAGGTTTTTTTAAGTAGTTGCGCGATTCCATTTACTACCGTATAATATTGTCTCCTTTAGAAAAGGAGAACCTATCATGAAGGCTGCAGCCATATATCTAAGAAGAAGCACAGACCGACAAGAACAGTCAATCTCAGATCAAGAACACCACGTGACTGTCTATGCGGAGGAACACGGATTTACCATCGTAGATAAGTTTGTGGATGATGCTATTTCCGGAACCACAACCCACGAACGTGCAGCCTTCAAAAGAATGATCGATGCCGCTCAAAGTCCAACTCGAAGGTTTACGCACATACTTGTATATGACGTAAAGCGATTCGGTCGGATCGATAACGATGAGGCTGGGTATTTCCGGCATTTATTACGTAATTGCGGCGTCGAGGTTGTTTACACCAGCGAACGACTAACCGGCGGAGATAGTGACGAATTATTGTTACCCGTTCTGCAATGGAATGCTCGTCGGGAATCAAAAGATTTATCGAAGGTGACCATTCGCGGTCAGCTCTCCATCGTTGAAGGCGGATGGTGGATGGGAGGAGTGCCACCGTTTGGTTACGATCTCATGTATTACGATTCTCAAAACCAACCCCTGCAAAGAGTTCATTTTCACCACACCGGGTGCAAAGAAGTTTACACGCCCGAGGGAAAGCTATTGAGAGTAATACCTCGAGGCGAAATGCTGATGAAATCGAAACGGGACAAAGCTCGGTTAATTAGAGGGAATCCTAAAGAAGTCGCTATCGTGCAGCGGATATTCATTGATTTTGTCGAACACGATTTTGGATACAAGAAAATAGCTTCGCGATTGAATGACGATAATATCCCTGCTCCCCGAAAAGGTCGATGGGCTCGCTCGACCGTTAGGAAGTGGCAGCAAGGAATGGTGCGAAATATCCTCACCAATCGCGCTTACGCCGGCGATTCGGTTTGGAACAGGAGAACTGAAGGAAAGTTCCATAGGATTTCGGATAAGCAAGCTGTAACTCGACGATCACTAAACAAAGTCGAAATGAATCCTAAGCAGGATTGGATTGTTACAGAGAATACCCACGAACCTTTGATAGAACGGCGAATATTTCTACAAGCTCAACGCATCCTGGGCAAAACCAAACGAACAAGAAGAGCGACCGGACGAGGCGTGAATTCTCCATACCTGTTGAGCGGTCTTGTTATATGCCGACATTGTTCGTCTCGAATTCATGGACGCAAGAATACTTCGGGAATCAAAGCCAATGGGGAGCGTACCGTAACATATTCTTATGTGTGTGGAGGGTATTCACGAAGTGGACCGAGTTTTTGCCCGAGTGCCGCTATCCCAATGGATAAGTTTGAAGCAGCGATTCGTACAGAAGTTCAAAACAGGGTGAGTCGATTCTGTTCCCCGAAAGTCAAGAAACAGCTCGCAGCCTTTATTAGAACCGCAATGGACAATCAAACGGACGGATTGGCTGAACGACTGATCGAAAATAATCAGAAGATAGATGCCAACGAAAAGAAAGTTACTCAGCTCGTCCAGCAGGTGTCAGCCGACAACCTTGGCATGCTCGATAAAGTTCTTACCGAGATCAGGATTGAAACGGAGCAACTGAAGGAAGAAGTCGAACAGATGGAACTAACACTTGCTCAGAAGCATGGTATGACCTGCAACACCGAAGAAATAGTCGCGTCGTTAAATCAAACGGCTGAGCCGCTTTAGCGATCTTTTTGAACGAGGCTCGATTGAAGAGCAAAGAACATTTATCAGGCAATTATTACATAAAGTAGAAATCGATCCGGTAACGAAGAAAGGAAGGGCTTATTGGTATAAAATAGAAGATGTGGCCCTGCCGAAGCAAGACTCACATCTTTTAAGGTTAATCGGGGCGAGAGGATTTGAACCTCCGACTTCGCGGCCCCAAACCGCGCGCTCTGCCAGACTGAGCTACGCCCCGGAGGATTCAGAACTCTACCAGAACTCTGCGAAACTCTCAAGCAGCGTCTGAAACACCTCCCTCACGCCCTTTAAAGCGGAATTCGGTCACCGTTTGCCCTCATTCTTATACTTGCAGCCCGGTTGCCCTCTGGCCCACTCGGTTGTTATCGCCGTTTGGGTGTGTCCGGTCTTTCGGGTCGCTGTCGCGTCAGTTGCCTTTTCCGGACCTTGGCTTTTGACCCTGACGGTTAGCACTTCTACTAATCGTAACCTACGCTGCGGCGATTCTGTTTTACCTTGGACTTGTGGGCCTTATCCTCCAGACGTTTTCTTTTAACTCCGGCGGGTACTCCTGACTTTTTTCGTTTTTTCTGGACGTGAAGAGCTTCGGCCAGCAGCTCTACGAAACGCTCGGTTGCGGCCTGCCTATTGGCATTTTGCGTACGATGCTTCGATGAGACCACCCGCAGCACGCCATCCCGGGAGATGCGTCCGGGCAGTTTTCCGCGGATACGGGTTTTCTGTTCGGCGGCCAGCGAGGAGTTGGCATTCAGGTCGAAATGGAGCGTGGCCCGTGTATTGACTTTATTCACATTCTGCCCGCCGGGTCCGCTGCTCGTACCGAAGGTAAACCATAATTCCGCCTCGTTGATTTGAACCCTGGGATTTATAATCAGTTTACCGGCAGCTTCATCCATTCAGTTTACCCCACTCAACGCACAGTCGCACAGCTCAGATTGAACAGCGTTCTGGAAGAAGCATTTACCGAAGAGCCGCTTCCTTTCTCCCCACTTTTCATAAACTGCTTCAGCCATTTTTGAACAGCGTCCGCATCGCCGGGTTTCGGGAAAGAGGGTATTTCACTATCAGCCTTCTGGTCGCCGGCTTTTCTCTCTTTTTCCTGCCGATCTATATTCTGCTGGGCAAGATTGGCAGCCGATGCTCCGGCCTTGAAGTATAAAGACGGTTTCCCGGAAATATCAACAGCGGCCAGGTAATCCGCGCGGGCATTGTCGTACTGCCGCAGCTTGTCATAACACTCACCGCGTAATTCCAGAACCTCAGCGTTTCGCGGCTCCAGTTGCAGTACCCGGGTAAAATCGACAACCGCGACTTCCAGATGCCCCTCGCGAGCCGAATGAATGGCATGCTTGAGCAGTGCCAGTGCGCAATCCGGCTGAAGGGTGAGTACCCGCCCCAGAGCCACCATGGCTTTATCGCTATTACCGGTTTTTGCCAAGGCTACGCCTTGCAGAATATCAACACGATAATCGCTCCCCAGGGTGGCCGTCGCTTTGGCTAAATCCGACAGGCAATCCTCGTACTTTTTAAGGAGCAGATTTGCCACCGCGCGGACCAGGCTGGCGTCGCCACGCAAAGGATCAATCGCCAGAATCGCTTCGGCGTCAGCGAGCATTCCGGCACCATCGGATAGCTGACAGCGAATCCATGCCCGAAGCAGGCGAGCGTCCGTAAATGACGGTTTAAGCTTGAGGCATTTTTCGATGTTTTCCAGCGCTGCATCGGCCGATCGCTCTTCCGTGAGAGCTTTCAGGTAATACTCCTCCGCGGAACCGGTTTCGATCGGCGGAGCATCAGTATCGTGTAGCCGAGTGGTTTCGGAGTCCCGCAGAGACGAAAGGAACATCGCCCCGATTCTCTGGTCGTCGGTAATCGGCACGTATTTATCAGAATCGCCAGCCGATGTAGGCAGCAGCCCGGATAAAAACCCCCCGGCTTTTACAGCAGTGGCAAGCTGCTGACCAAGATGGAATTTTTCCACAACTCCGGCAAGCTCATCCTTTTCATGCTGCAGCCGTTCGTTTTCCTCGGTTACCGCCTTAACCTCCTGCTGTGTTTCCACTACGGTTCGCTTGCGATTCTGTTTTTCCTGAGCCAGAAGATAAACCAGGCAAACAATCAAAACCGTTGCCACCGCTATAGTGGAAGCCACCCGCCAGCGACTTATGGTTTTCCCGAGACTGGTCAGCAAGCCGTCACGACGCGCCTTGATGTAATCCCGATTGAGAAAACGTTGCAGATCGTCGGCCATCTCCCGGGCGGTTTGATACCTTTTTGACGGGTCTTTCGCCAGGGCCTTCAGGCAGATAGTCTCCAGATCGACCGGTATCTGCGGATTAAACGTTCGCGGCGGTACCAGGTCACCGGTAATAACGGAGGAAATCACCTGCTCCCGCGTAGTACCGGGGAAAGGCGGCTTCAATGTCAGCCACTCGTACAGTGTTGCCCCGAGCGAATAGATGTCCGTTGTCGGACCAATCGCTCCCGCTGAACCGGTCATCTGCTCCGGTGACATGTACAGCGGAGAACCAACAAATTCGCCGGTAATGGTAACTCCTGGCTGTTCCAGGACCCTGGCCAACCCGAAATCGGAGAGGCAAAGTCGCCCGCCGTCGCCCACTAAAAGATTGTGCGGCTTTATATCACGATGAATCACGCCGCTGCGATGGGCATAATCCAAAGCATCGGCCACCGCTTTTATCTGACGGGAAATCTCATCATAATATTGCTCCGTGTAATGTCCGGTTTGATCAACACCGTTGACCAGCGAGCTCGACGCAACATAGTCAACTTCCGTCTGCTCGGTAGTGATCCGGGTATCAGCCTGCGAATCGCGACTGATCAGCTCTGTCTCGGCCAATGCGGGGTCGGGCAAACTTTGATCGAGATTACGTACGTCCAGATCGTGATCGACTGTACCACTTTGCCCGTATCCATCAGAACGGTTTCGCAAAGTGGCGATTATGTCGAACAGGCTTTCGCCTGATACGAGTTCCATCGCGTAGTAGTAGGTCTGATCCTGTTGCCCCTGCGCGTAAACTGGAACGATGTTCGGATGGTGCAGCTTGGCCGTCGCCTGGGCTTCCCGGCGGAAGCGGGATATCGCCTGTCTAGTCAGTCCCAAGGATCCCGACAGGATTTTAAAGGCAACGATTCTATCGAGAGATATCTGCCGTGCCCGAAAAACTACTCCCATACCACCGCGACCTACCTCTTCGAGAATCTCGAAATCGCCGATGGTCTGCCCAATCAACGGATTGGCAGTTTCGCCACGGAATTCAGGTTGTCGTTGATCACCCAAGCTCATCCAGACTATTCCATCGATCGGTCACCAGTCGTTTATTCGGCTTCATTTGGCGGATATTCTCTGCACACACCGCAATTTACAAACTAATGCACAGTATACAGACAGACTGCATTCATCCGACGTTAGTTTTCTACACATATAATGTGTACCGGGGTTCACTCGTGGTCAATGTGAAGAATCGTTGTTCTTTATAACCAGTGCGAAAAACGTCCTGGTGCACCATTATTCAGGTATCGGCACGACGTTTGGAAATGCGCCAGCCGCATGTTTCTCTCCGAGGTGAACATAAGCTTCAAGGATACGGCGGATTTCGTCCTTTTCTTCCTCTGTCACCTTACGAAGCTCTCTGGCCGGTATGCCGGCTACCAGAGTACCGCTAGTTACCTTCGTACCGGGAGTTACCACCGCGCCAGCGGCCACTATGCAATCCTCCCCCACCTCAGCTCCATCCAAAAGGATTGCACCACTGCCTATCAATGATCGACTACCTACTTTGCGGCAATGGACAACCGTTCCATGCCCAATGGCCACATCGTCAGCTATCTCCAGTGGAACCTTGTATTGGGTGTGCAGTATCGACCCATCCTGCACGTTGGAGCGATTGCCAATCCTGATGGGCGCCACATCTCCGCGAATAGTCACATTGTACATAACGGTACAATGATCCCCCAACGCTACATCGCCTCCAACATACGCTGTCGGTGCTAGAAACACGTTTTTTCCTAGCTGAACATTACTTTGAGTGGTTTCCATGTCGGTCATTGTACCTTAACTACCCTTGGAGTAGTATCTGCTGCTTAGCTAGAAAAGCGATTGAGTTTCGAACAAGTGCGGGAGCTGAAAACACGTATTGGATAGGTTTGATGGGCGATTTCAAAACTGCGGTATCGCAGTGGAAAAATAGGCAAACCAAGCGAATCACCCCCGCGCTGATATCCGCCGGCTTTTCGGAGGATTACCTCCTCCTCGTGTTGTCCATCCTGGTGGGAGCAGGCACAGGTCTCGGTGCCCATCTATTCTACAAACTACTCGAATTGGGATACGAGCACTCTTTCGGTGCCAATGGCTTGCTTTCCGCCGGCTGGTACATGCTCTTCCTTCTCCCCATGATTGGTGCGTTGGCTGTCGGATTTATTACCAAACATTTCGCCAGCGAAGCAAAAGGGCATGGCGTACCGGAAGTCATGGACGCCATTTATCGTAAAGGAGCCGTAATCCGCTCTCGTGTTTCAGTGGCCAAGGCAGTTGCGAGTGCTTTTACCATCGGTTCCGGTGGGTCGGCCGGTACCGAAGGACCGATTGTTCAAATAGGAGCGGCCATCGGCAGTAGTGTTGGACAATTCCTGGGAATTAAAAAACACCAGATGAACACACTGGTTGCCTGCGGGGTTGCCGGCGGTATCGCCGCTATTTTCGATGCTCCGATCGCCGGAGTACTTTTCGCCCTGGAAATCTTCCTGCGAGACTTCTCGTTTAAAACCTTTTCCCCAATTGTTTTCGCCAGTGTGATCAGCGCATCACTTACTCACGCTTTAAGACCGGGCGAGGGGGGAATTTTCGAATCGGTCAGAGACGCCGGATACATCTTTAATGGAGCGGAATTACCTTACTTTCTGGCTCTGGGGTTACTTTGTGCCGTTACAGCCGTAGCATTCATCCGCCTGCTCTACGCAATGGAAGATGTCTGTGACGCTTTGAAAATATCGGACACGCTCAAGCCCGTTATAGGTGCTGCGTTTTTGGGTATCATTGGAACCACCTATTTTCTTTGGCTAAATCCGGATAGCGGCGTACCTGGATTTTACGGAAACGGTTATCCCGTAATCCGTCAGGCTATTGGACGAGAACTACTCACACTAAGCGTCTGGTCGCTTTTAGGCCTTGCTGTTTTGAAGTTGTTGGCCACATGTTTCACTCTAGGCAGCGGCGGTTCCGGCGGGATTTTCGCTCCGTCTCTTTTCATGGGCGCCTGTGTCGGCGGTGCTTTTGGGCTACTTCTTTACCAGGCGGGCTTCATTGATCAGAACAGCGTCAGTGCTTACGCGATTGTAGGGATGGCCGCCGTGGTAGCAGGTACTACTCACGCGCCTCTTACCTCAATTGTTATCCTTTACGAATTGACCAGGGACCCAAGAGTCATCCTGCCCATCATGTTCGCGGCAATCGTTGCCACAGGCGTCGCTCGCCACGTATTCCGCGAAAGTGTCTATACCTTGAAGCTAACCCGGCGCGGAGTTCGCGTAGGCAGACTGGCCGACATGACCATCCTCCGCCGTATCCAGGCTGATCAGGTTAGATATGTTCCGGCCCCTATTGTTCATCCTGAGGATCCTCTCCAAAAACTGCTGGAGATGGCTGAGGAATTCGAAGCGTCTGATTTCGTCGTCATTGATGACCACGAGCAATATGTAGGTATGGTCGGGGGGGTTGGTGACGACATAAAAACCGCCCTTCTGCAACCGGAAGCAGTTCCTCTGCTGGTTGTAAGCGGAACTTGCCCGTGAAGGTGTCGCCAGCGTCAGTCCGGTCGAAACGCTCGATAGCGTAATAGACCAAATTTGCCCGTTCGCACGTAAACTCTCTTCCGGTAATGAGTGCAACAAATCATATTCTGGGGCTGATAACTCGACAGGAAATCATGGACAGCTATCACCACGAGCTTGATCAGAGGGGATAAAACGGATTTTTTCCCGGACCGGAAACCAGAAAAGTTTTTTTCAACAATCTCCGAACTATTCCAGCTACCCCGCGTACTACATACAGAAGCGAACAAAAACGCTTCTCTTCTTCCTCCTTGAAGAGTAATAAACGCCTGGGGCGGTCCTGTGCAGGACCGCCCTTTTCCGCTTTTACTTGTTCAGAAATAGATAAAGCACGCCTGATACCCCTGAGTACCGTTTTTCCTGATACCGATTAGAATAGCCAACATGAAAGCGGAGATGAACAATACAATCTCGATCGCGGTGGATACTTCCGGTCACACGGGAAGTGTCGCCGTTGCCAAAGGCGACAGAGTACTGCAAAGTGAATCGTTCAGTACTCGCTTCCACCATGGTGTCGAATTGCTACCTACAGCGGACAGACTGTGCCGATCATAACAATATTGATCCGAAAGCAATTGAGTACGGTTTACGTCTCCGGTGGTCCGGGCAGTTTTACCGGTCTGCGAATTGGAATAACTTTCGCCAAAAGCCATGGCGTACGGTGTGAACGCTAAAACGGTCCGGGTTCCAACATTGGAGGTGATTGCCCAGAACGCGTTGGAACTTCCCAAGCCACCCGAACGTGTAGCGGTCATTCTGGACGCAAAACGACAGAATGTTTACTGCGCCGCCTTTGAATTGAAAAAGGAAAAATACGTTCCCATCGATGAACCGGATGAACGTAATCCGCAAGCATACCTGTCTGGCCTTGGAGAGGTATCCGTACTCGGAGAAGGGTTAGTTCAACATGCGGACGTTGTAAAAAATATTGGCCAATGCCACTATCATAGAAAACACTTGTAACGCAGCACGGAGCGGAAATCGTCTTTGAGCTGGGCCGCGAACTCTGGCCTTGGCGGATAAACTGACACCAATCGACCAGCTAACACCGATCTACATTCGCCGCCCCGAAGCCGAAGAAAGATGGGAACAACGACACGGGCAATAACCGGTTACAGGAAACTACCCGCTCTTGTTCTTTTACCAGAAGGATAACCTTCAGGTTAATCTCTACTAATCCAAAGCGGTTTGCTTTCAGCCAGGCGGTCATAGAAGCAGTTCCACTGCCAGTCGGCCCGCAGAGGTTTATCATCAAAAATGATATAACCGTAAGCGGCATCCTCCACGTACCCGACACCTCGCCAATACAGTTCCGCTTCAGGAATAGAACCGTTCTCCGCCGCGTTTACGGAAAGACAGCCTCAGACATACCACCGCCTGAATCGGCCTTGAATATCGCAGGAGAACCAGTTCATTAGCGTCTGCCCGTAGAACAACATCAGCAAAACACCGCCACTTCCGCATCGATCGTCGGACATCCTGTCGTTAGTACCAACCTTTGCATCAGTGCCACCCCTCGCATTATGGTTGTAAGAGCATCCTCGCTCCCATTACTATGATCGCAAACTGGAACAATTAAACCTAGCGGGATAATCCCTCATTTAGCCATAAAAAGTAGGGAAACATATCCCTTGATTTCCGTAAAACAACCTCAAAAGACGCTTTTTCCGAATGAACTTTTTCCACATACAGGAAATCGAAATGAATGTAGACTGTTCGCACCACACCCGTTCTACCCTTCGCCTGCCCGGCCCGACCCCGCGACTCTATTAATTAGATATAGCATATTCGTACAGACCGCGCCAAGTACCTTGTAGCGAAAAGTAAGAAATGTATTTATGCATAAAAAAAGTGTTTCAAAAAAACACGTACACTTTAAACGTTCCAACCATTTTCAAACGGAAAAACTCAAACAACACCGACGAACAAAACACCCTATTTTACCAGGACACTCACAGAGTTTTCTGAATCGGAATGTTGTCAATGTTTAACTGCGCCTAAGGAAATACAACGCTGAATGGCGCTTAATTTTTTCTAAGAAGACTTTAAAAAAGATGATCTGAAGAACCGTCAATGGAAAACTCCAGGTTCTTTCCAGTCTTTTCGTTTGAACCATCCCGCAACGATTTATTCAACATACGTTTGGTATGTTTGTAGGCGGTAGAAGGATAACCACCAAGTGTCGCTGCCCGCTCGAGCGCACGAGAAAGACATTGTTCACCGGGAACACATTCGTCGAACAAGCCTATATTCATCGCAGTTTTCGAAGACAGAAGATCGCCGGTCAATAAGATGTGTTTTGCGCGTTTCTCCCCTACGCACCGCACAAGAAACGGAATAACCACACCGGCCACCAGCCCCTTTTTGATTTCGGGATATCCAATGACAGCGGATTCGGCGGCAATAATCATATCGCATACAATCGCCAATCCTGCCCCGCCCGCGACAGCCGGTCCGTTAACCGCAGCAATAACTGGTTTTTCCGCCTGCAAAATATTCTCGTACAAATCGTATAACTGAGACATGAACTCGTGCACAAGTTCCGGATCATGTTTCGCTTGCGAAAGGAAATTTAAATCCATACCTGCGCAAAAAGCTGAACCGGCACCGGTAATGACAACACTAGTAACGCTCTCGTCGGTCATCGCCCGATCAAGTTCACCGCGCAACCCATTGACCATCTCCCTGGTCAACGCGTTTCGCTTCTCCGGTCTGTTCAGGGTAAGAACAAGCGTACCCGCCTGACAAGTTTTTACAAAATGATTCGTCATATTGAAACTCGAAACATAGTCCGTTTTTCCGAAAACCGGTTTTCGCAACCACATAATAACCGGTTCGAATAAATCTCGTTCCCTGATTTCACCAATTGCTGTATCTGGGCGAGCGCAACCGAGGTATTGCGACGTTAACCTAATCGACAGTAACCGCAACACGGGCAACGGGGGATCCGTTATGAGCCTCGTCATACGCACGAAGCATTATCGTGTATGCACCGCGATCCAGCGGTCCGATTCTTAATACCTGTTTTTCTCCCGCCGGTTTAACGGACTCCACTTCGACATTCACGTCGCTTCCTTCGGACCATCCAGGATTACTGACATCCTGGGCCACCAATCTTGCCTGGTAGTGATCAACTATTCCCCGATTAGAGTCATCGCCGGGCGAGGTAAAGGTTATTCCCACGTACCTTGTTCCGTTTACTACGATTTCGAGATCCTTTAAAGGACCCGGACGCTGGCCATCGAAATGGTAGTTCCCGCTATTGAACGGATCGTGTCCGAACATTGGCCATTGGTTTAAAGCCGCATCCGAACTATGTCTGTCCGATGGCGTATCCGTTGCAAAGGCCTTTAGATATCCTTCACGCGAAGCGGAGACTAAATAAAGAAACTCCCCATTTCCAGAATGTATTGGTCCTTTACCAACTGTTGCGGAACTGATCTGCCAACCGCCCGCATACAGGCGGTTAATTGAATCGCAATCCTGGTCAACACCAACAGTAACCAGATCCCCCACCGCGGTTCCCTGGATAACTTCCGCTTTGCCATCGCCGGTAACATCCGCGATAACCGGCTGAGCCATAAACTGCATATCGTTAACCACAACCGGCGCGTTTACTTCAAAACCGCCGGTAGTAGCGTCCCAAATTCCCAATTGGTCTTCCGCGCCTACCTGCCGACCGTCGATCAACAGGTCAACTGCCCGCATCATTCCACCACCTCCGGCAGCTATGGAGAATGAATCGTCACCGCGAAGAGAACCAACAGCCACCCCGCCGGCTATTACGATGTTTGAGCCGTCCGTCGCGCATGACGACTCGCCATAATCTCCCGGGGAGCTATCAGCAGTTTCATAGCGATCCGTACCTTTGGATTTACCATAAAAGCTGGATCCGTCATGGCGTAGTACATAAACCGGAGAGGCCGTGGACGCGGCGACTATCTCCAGAGTACCGTCACCATCTATATCAACCAGAGCAGGCTGCGTGGGAATCCCCATTCCTATATAGGGCAGCAGATCGAGAACAAGCATACCCAGCCTGACAGGCCAGCCGGACACGTAAGCCTGGTCCTGAGTATGCGCGGTCGCGAGTGCGCTTTCGGTTTCGGCAGTATTGGCTCCCGTATGGTGCAAGGCGTAAATGCGTGTGTTTCCACTCGACTCCAGCAGGTTGATCACGCCCAGCAGATTATCGTTGGTCGCGGCCAGGTTCATGGTTTCATAGTATTCCTCGTTCACGCCGATGACCACTTCCAGATCGCCGTCGCCGTCAATATCCCCCAGGCTGGGGGTGGTGATTATTTTCGTACCGGATGCCGGTTTAGCATCACTGGTATAAGTAAAACTCCTGGTAACTGAATCCATGGTCTTTATCTTTTGCGGATCGCGGAGAATAACCGGCCAACCATCGACTGCGGAACCGTCCGCATGCCAGGCATAAACATGCCCGTCGCTGCAGCCGACGACAATCTCCAAACCAGGATATTCACTGTCCAGATCACCAATCGCCGGAGCGGAGTTGATCGCCCAGTCGCGGGCCAGCCAGTGGTTTCTTTTTTTCGGACCCGCTTCGTAATCATCGCAATAAGGGATGGATGACGCATTGCAGGCTACCTGGCGAGACAGCGAATAATCAACCGTAACGGGGAAACCATCACGCATGCTCCCGTCGTACTCCCACACGTAAAGCTTGCCCTCCAGATCCCCCATGACCACTTCAGCGGTTCCGTCATCATCCAGGTCGGCCACCACCGCACCGCCGAATAGAAAACCACCATGAACTCCGCCGGCAACCTCTCCGCGAGTAAAGGCGTTTTCACCGCCCTTAGGAATACCGGAACAGGAATCGGTATATACGGGCCAACCGGTTAATTCCGCCCCCCGGGCCAGATCGGTATAAGCGTGGATAAGCCCATCATCCACGGGCACTATCAACTCATCTCGACCATCACCATCCAGATCATAAAACATTGGCGAAGACTCAATACCGCAGCGGCTTCCGTTTCGCCCCAGGTTATTCCGCACCGCGGCTTCCCCGGCCGGGTACACATCCACCTGCTTCTGGTGGACAGCTTCATTGTTCACGTCGTCAGCAATGTTTACCGGATGTGCTAATACCCTAAGCCGCAACCTGACCGCGTATTTTTCCGCCAGAAACGGACTGGTAGGATCGTTTTCCTCGTTGAACGGGTTTTCGTTTTCGGCTAACGCATTGATTACATCTTCCAGTTGGATTTCTCCAAGTTCACCTTCAACCGCCTGAGTAAGCCCCCCCCGGCGAGCAACTTCCTTCCAGGGACCGGCGCTTTTTTCCTCCGATCCCGCCGTTTCCAGGCCGATTGCCTCAGGGTAGTGCGCCCCCTGAACATGCGGAGCAAATTCCAGAACGTAATCGTAAGTTCCGCCGAGCGCGGTCACCCGATTAGCAGCCACTCGCCCTTTCACAATGATTACATTGTTTTTTCCAGATTCATCAGGAACGAGCAATTCTCCGTTTTCGTCATAGCCGTATTGCCGCCACCAGATAGGTGAAGTGATATGCGCCTCGGGTGGAATACGATCCTGTGCGTTTAACACGTCGTCCTTCCCAACTCCAAACGGACCTTTGGCTTTCAAATACTCCTGGTCAGCCATTCCGGAAACACCCTCCAGCCCCAGGAAACGAACCAGCCGGGCCGTATTGATCCGGCCATACCCGGTGAAATAATCCCACCCGCGAACAGTCTGATAGCGTTCAGTTTTCACGATAGTACCGGCAAGATCGTACTGGTTATCCAGAGCCATAGGTCCTTCGTTCCACCAACGGGGACGAAAATCACTATAAAACACATCAGAAAAAGCGTGATGAGGATAAGGAGTGGAAAAATCAATATCGTCACAGGCAAGACGCCACAACTGCCGTTGCTCTTCAGCGGACAGTGCGAAGCCGGCGGCTGTTCCGTCATCCTGAATATAGTTGGTCAGATCCCCGCGTTCCACCGCATTCTTCGCGGCGGACACCAGCAAACCGACCATGCCCGCAGCCCGGCCGGTGGCGGCTGACGAGCAGGCAACAGACGGCACCGAGGAGAAAGTATGCCCGCCGAAGTTGGTGCAACCGTTCAGAAAAAGATAACTATTGGGAAATGTACCAGTGATTACCGGTGGGCGAATGGAATTAAACACGGTCGTCCGTTCGTACGACGCCGGCCAACTCCTGTGGGCAGCCGCCTCGTCCGCGGCGGAAGCCGCTACGAAAACTCCGTTATCATAGGCGTAGTCGATGGCATCCTGTCCGAACGAGGTGTGATTGAGTGTACCGAGTGCCTCCTGAATAACATCAGCGTCGTTATCCACCGCGTAGACGGCCGCCTCGGCGAAATGGTTGACGTCGGTAATGAACGAATCGCCCACCCTAAGAGGCATAACCATGCAGTTCAGGCAAATCCCGTTATCTATCCCCGCCTGCCCGGTAGACCACTTGGCCTCCTCCGTGCCATGACCAAAATCGGTATCATCCTGAGGATTGTTATCATTCTCGAAAAAATCCCAACCGGAAATATCATCTACATAGCCGTTACCGTCGTCATCAACCGAATCGCTGAATGTTCGAATCAGATCCTCCGGATCGATCACACCGTTTTCGTTTAAATCATCTATCCGGGAATCTTCCCAATAATCGACAACGTTAAAAGCACCGTCACCGTTTATATCGTACCCGTCGAAACGGCTGTCATCAGGATTCGGTCCTCCTTCGGGCAAAGGCAATTCGCCGCGATTAATATAATACTTGGCAACCAGGCCCGGCTCGTCCTCGTCCCACTGGATTCCGGAATCCAATACGGCGATCACCACGTCGGGCCTGCCGGTAGTAACCTGCCACGCCCGGTTTACTCCAGGACCGCGAACGCCGTAGAATTCCTGCGGATTAACCGGATTAGGCAACTCAGTTTCGTCGCGGTAATCGGTGTATTCAAAATCTTCACAATCGAAGTTATCCGGCAGATCGTTGTGTGATTCGGCCCCCTGTCCGCAATTCCCGTAGGCGACAAAGAGGTACGATTGATAATCGTACACGTCGTCAGCACTTTTCGCTCCATATGGAAAAAGTCGTTTATCCTCCACGATGCCGTTACTTGTAACATCACCCCCATTATCACCGGGCGGAACAACTTCGGGCGGCTGACAGGAAACCGCGAACACCTGGAGAATTACGATTAAAACAAACAGTACCCTGGCAGCACCTGACATATCGATTTCACCTTCATCTTGATTAGTCCGCTTACCGGTCACTTCGCCCGGTATCCACAACGGCCGGAACCATATCCATCTTGCGACATAACCCGCGAATAGCTGGACCGATAACTATCACAACCGATTTTCCCCGGTTTGGAAGTGGCAGGCAACCTCAAAAAACGCCCGTACAATACCCGTTAAAGCTGACTTTTCAGCCAGAACCCCGTGTTTTCGCCCGGCAGGAGATAATCGTTTGCACAAAATACGGAAACCAGCAGGATACATATGTGCCCGAAAAACGGAGAGGAACGGCTCTGACAGATACCTCGAGCCTTCCTCCCCTATAAGAGAGAGAGTAGACTTGAGAATTTACCAACCGACAGCCCAAACGTCATGCAGAATATACCCCAAGTCTTTCGATCAGGTAAAACCTTACCCTGATTTTGCGCAACCTGTGCGGATCGATTTTTCAACCCGCTTGAGCGCATCGCCTCGAACGATAAAGACCAGATTCGGTTCTATATTCTCCCCTTCCATTTCGCGGGTAATCAAACCGCCGGTGGACATGTCCACAATATGCATTTTCCCGTGAATACGAGCGAATCCCTTCAGACGATATATATCATCGCGCACGTCGTTCACACGTTCCATCAACTCGTGTAAATCCAAATCCTCATCCGGAGCAATCGAGAAGGATCCATAATTGGGATCGGCACATTGTGCGTATTCCCCAATCAGCTCTCTCCGATCAAACTCGGAGAAAACGTCAATATCCATCCGGGAACGCTCTGTGCGCACGACCTTGATAGATGGGTTTGTTTTCCTGAGCAGAACTTCTGCTTCCTCAAGTCGCTCGGCGGAATACAGATCGGTTTTGTTCAGTAGAGCGATATCACTCGCTTCCACCTGAGCGGAGATATTTGGTAATGTCCTGGTAAGGATCAGAAAACTTCCGGGATCGATCACGCTGATCACTCGCGCAAGCCGATACTGCTTGTCCAGTTCCGTCTCCTGAAGCATGTTCATAACCACTTTAGGGTTGGCAATACCGCTAGCTTCCACCACAACGCCTTCAATAGCGTTTTCTTCCAACCGGCATTTCCGGGCGATCAGGTTCAACTGTCCCACGAATTGACTTACCAGGCATTTACAGAATATGCTCCCCCCGGCCACCGAGACAAGATCGTCGCCGTCAACATCGAGAATCCTGCCGTCGATGTCGATGGCGGAAAACTCGTTAATCAGATAAACGAGCCGCTTAGCCCGATACTTATCGACAAAATGCTGCAGGAGAGTGGTTTTTCCACTACCGAGAAACCCGGTCACCAGCACTATAGGTATCATGAAAACTCCCTTCAATTGCTTTTAAGGCAAATTCCATCCTATCGTGGTTCAAACGATACGCGGTCGAAACGAATAGTCTCTCCGGCCCTGGTTCCCTGGGGGAAGGAAAACTCAACCCAGTAAATTGTTCCCGTCCATTTACTGTCAGCGTTAGCCATATCCACAGTGTATTCGTGAAACTCGCCATCAGCGATGCAGTCGATACACAATTCTTCACCGCCAATATCCGCCGGAGCAAGTTCGGAGGCGAAACGAATTTTCATTTTCGAAGCGTGTTCAACCGCCATCTTCACCTTCAGGACAGGCAAATCTTCCGCGTTAAGGGACAGGCGGGGAAGCTCCACCAGGGGCGGCCAAACCTCGCGAATAATCATTTTTGCTACACCGTCCTTGTAGATCGGTTTGCTTACGGCAACGTGGCCGGCGAATTCGTCCGCCTTTTTGTCGAACTCAAAAACCACCGGCTCATCGCCACGATCCGCAATAGGCGATAACTCAATACGAACCTCCTGCGTATATCCCTCGTCCGGATTCATTCTTATCAGCCACGCTTTCTGCTCGCTGTCATAATAAAACGATCCTGGTTTTTCAGCCATCCGCTCAGAGTCGGCGACATTACCCGTCGTAATTTTCGGCCTGTCCGCATAGGAGGCAACCAGAACCCGCTGAATATCGCCAGACACACCATGCAGTTTTATCAAAGGTGTTCGAGGCGAAGGTTTGTACTCCCCTTCCGGCTGCAGCATAACGAGAGTAATCACATCGTCCGCCACTTTGCAGTTGAAACGCGTGCGACGATAAACACCCTTCTTGAACTCGAGACTCTCCCCGTCATCCTCGTAAAGTTCACCCTCGGATTCACCATAGGGCCAAACATCGATTATCAGCGGCTCGTCCGCAACTTCCCCCGTATTCATTACAGCGCTTTGAGTGGGAATGATCGCTCCCGCCCGGATGAAATGCGGCAGAACGTCAAGAGCACCGTCAACCTCCACATCTCGGCCGCCGCCCTCGATATTTCCTGTATTCCCGTTGTACCACACGCCCTGAGGCAGCGGCACGCGATAATCGGCGGTCTCAGGACGCAAGGTTGGGACAACCAATATATCAGAACCGATCATAAACGCCTGGTTTTCAAACCATCGCGGGCCGTGATACCCCTCCATCCAGAGCGGACGCCACACGGGAACACCAGTACGCGACGCCTCCTCGAAGAGCGTATAAAAATACGGCATCCAACAGTATCGGCGGGTCAACGCTACGCGAGCGATCTGCTCCACCTCTCTCCCGTAAGACCACGGCTCCTGATCCGGGTTTCCACTACCGGTATGCGTTCTGGAAAACGGATAAAGGGCACCAACCTGAATCCAGCGGGCAAAAAGCTCGGGAGTGGCACCTTTTACAAATCCTCCGATATCCGGTCCGACGAAAGGCATACCGGAAATACCCATATTCAAAACCATGGGAATACTCATCTTTAGATGTTCCCAGGAACTCAAGTTATCCCCGGTCCAGGCCGCACCAAACCTCTGTCCGCCCGCGTAGCTCGCCCTCGTCAAGGTAAACGCCCGCTTCTCGGGCCGGGTGCGTCTTATGCCCTCAAGCGTTGCCCTGGCCATCTGCATCCCGTATATATTGTGACACGCCAGGTGAGTCGCTTGCAGCCCCTCGTTGTTGTGCACCACATCCAGCGGCAGCGTACCGTTCGGACCGACAAAATCGGAAGGCTCGTTCATGTCGTTCCAAACTCCGTCAAGCCCGCAATCCTCCAGGAACGGAGGAAACAGATCAGACCACCATTCACGAACGCCTGGATTGGTAAAATCAGGAAACACAACCTCCCCAGGCCAAACCTTACCTTTATACGTATCACCGTCAGCCTTCTTAACCCATACGCCGGCTTTTGTTCCCTGATGATAGACATGATATTTTGGATCGGTTTTTATACCTGGATCCAGAATAGCAATAGTATGAAAACCCTGCTGCTTGAGCCACCCGGTCATTCGCCCGGGATCTGGGAAATAAGTCTTGTCCCAGGTGAAGCAGCGATACCCATCCATGTAGTTAATGTCGAACCAGATGACATCACAGGGTATCTTCTTATCCTTGAAATTCCTGACAATCTCCCGGACCCGCGGTTCGGGAAAATAACTGTACCGGCATTGGTGATATCCAATCGCCCACTTTGGAGGAAGCTCCATCCGCCCGGTGAGTTTCGTATACCGCTGAAGAACAGTTTTGACTTCCGGACCGGCAATTACGTAATAGGTCAGTTCGCCACCCTCCGCACCGAAGCTGGCCACGTTCCGATCCGTCTTACCGAAATCAAAGGAGCTGCGCCACGGGTTGTCAAAGAACACACCATGGTAAACGCCATTACGATCGGATACATAAAAAGGAACCGACATGTACATCGGGTCGGTATTAGCAGTATAGGCATATGTATCGCTGTTCCACATACACCACGACTGGTTCTCCTTATTCAACACTCCTGCTTTTTCCCCAAGGCCGTAAACGGACGTACCATCAGGAAATTCATGCCACACCCGAACCGGTGCTTGCCCATCCGCATGGTCACTCTTTGCATTCCAACCGATACCTCGATCAGACTCCTGCGACAGAAGCACGTTTCCCTTCGCATCCTTAATGGTAATCCGGCAAGGAGACCGCTGAGCCACAACCTGCATCCCCCCGGCATTGAACTGAATATCCGTTTCGCTCTCTTTGAGATTTTCGATCACCCCGCTGGCCTTCAAATCCAACACCGCCCAGGAAAAATCGCGAGCGAATTCGCCGAAAGGCGCTACGCGTATTCTCACTACGCCCTCAGCAAACGATTCAATCCTCGCCAGCGATTGATCGCCGCGTAACTCCACCGCGTTTGCAGTTTCTTCATACGATGAAAGATCGCCCAGGTAACTCCACCCGGCCTGCACCGGCGAACAAAGAAGCAACAAAACCGTAACCATCATGCGATTGACTTTTAAACGTAACGACATGCGGTAACCTTTCACTATTCAAACTGAATTGGCGAACCAGGTTGGAGTCTATTCTCACCGGCAATCACGGTCAAAAATAGATTAAACGTTTCAACAATGTCCCAACCGGCTACAATGAGAACAAATGATCGACAGTAATCAACACCATATCAACAGCAACAACTCCCCCGATCATCCTCGCGCCATGCGCATCACCATCATCGGACTGATTGTCAACGCTTTCCTGGCGATTACCAAGCTGACGGCCGGCTTGCTCGGGCACTCTTACGCTCTTGTGGCCGATGCCGTCGAATCTATCGCCGACATTTTTACCTCACTCATCGTCTGGAGCGGATTACGCGTAAGTTCCCTGCCTGCCGATGAAAATCACCCCTATGGACATGGAAAAGCAGAAGCACTGGCCGGGCTTGTGGTAGCGACCATGCTCTTCGCGGCCGCTATTGGGATCGGGGTACAGGCCGTTAGAGAAATAATCGCCCCACAAAAACCACCGGCAGCATTTACTCTTTTCATTCTCTTTGGGGTTATAACAGTTAAAGAAGGAATGTTTCACATTGTGCGGCATACAGCCCGGAAACTGGGCAGCACAGTCCTGATGGCCGATGCCTGGCACCACCGGGGCGACGCCATAACTTCCGTGGCGGCCGCCATCGGTATCTCCATCGCCCTGATCGGAGGACCGGACTACATGAGCGCTGACGCCTGGGCAGCGCTTTTAGCCTCAGTCGTCATTGTTTACAACGCATACAATTTGCTTCTACCACCTCTGCATGAACTGATGGACGCCGAGCCAACTGAAATCACCAACGCCGTTCGCCAGGTAGCAGAATCGGCCCCCAATGTTAAAGGGGTGGAAAAACTTTTTGCCCGAAAAAGTGGTACTGTGTACTGGGTCGATATGCACCTGGAAGTCGACCCGGACATGTCAGTAAAAAAAGCTCACGCCATTTCCCACGAAGTTAAAAATTTGGTCTGCCAGAAAATACCCAACATTCAAGACGTTTTAATCCATATAGAACCGCATGAAGAGCACTCCCAGGCCACACAATCCACCTATCCTTCCAAAACAACTGGTGAATAAGCAAAACTCACAGCCTGTGAGCAAACTCCAAAGATATCACAGAGTCCCATAACCTTATAAACCGAGCCAAGTTACATTTTTTGAATTTCGTTGCCTTTGAACTACTATTAGACTGGCTGCCCCCCTTGACGATCGTCCAAGAAACGGTATGCTCTGGGGCTCTTTAGAGTTTCACGTTCGTTGTGAAGGCGATATTGTTATGGCAACAGGTACAGTTAAATCGTGGGTGGCCAAGAAAGAGACCTTTACCCCTGAATGGTATCACGTTGATGCCAAGGATCAGGTTCTCGGACGATTGGCCGTTAAAATCGCTACCGTGCTCATGGGCAAGCATAAGCCCACTTACACTCCGCACGTGGATACCGGCGATTTTGTCGTAGTCACCAATTGTGGGCAGGTCAAACTGACCGGTACCAACAAGCTGAAAAGCATGAACTACGATCATTACACTTACTATCCCGGTGGATTCAAGCGGGAATCAGGTGACAAGCTGATTGAAAGGCACCCTGATCGTATCCTGCGGTTTGCCGTTAAGCGCATGCTGCCCAAGAATGCTCTTGGCCGCCACATGCTCGCTAAATTGAAGATATACAGCGGTGATAATCACCCACACTCAGCACAACAACCCAAAGCTTGGGAATTTTAACGGATATTGGAGGCGGTTTCTGTGGCAGACACACCAACTAACGATGCGGTAACCAAACCTCAGGATGAAGCGAAAGCCGGAGACAGTACCCCTGTCGCCGTTGTCACCCCTTCGTCACTGACTCACAAGTGGACTGAGCCCAAGCCCAAAGCGGGCGGCTACCACTGGGGAACCGGACGGCGGAAAGCTTCCATTGCCCGTGTTCGTATTAAACAGGGAACCGGCAAGTTCCAGATTAACGGCAAGGAAATCAACGATTTCTTCTGCGTTGAGCGCGATCGTCAGGTTATCGTTGCTCCGCTGAATGCCACCGACACGCGCAAGCGCATCGATGTGTTCGTTAACGCTTCTGGTGGTGGCACAACCGGACAGGCCGGCGCCATTGTCCTTGGTGTTGCCCGAGCCCTATTGGCCGCCAGCACCGAATATCAGCCGCTCCTTCGCGAGGGTGGCTACCTTACTCGTGACGCTCGCCGCGTCGAACGTAAAAAATACGGACAGCGTAAAGCACGCCGGAGCTTCCAGTTCTCCAAGCGTTAAACCGCTATCCAGCGATATAAGACCCACAGCCGTTCAAGCCCGACAAGTTCCACTTGTCGGGCTTTTTTTAACTTCTACCCGGAAGCAGCAAAACAAAAGCAACCTTCCAAGCCTTTCTCTGTTTTATCTCCTTGAATTATTCCGGACCTTTAAAAAACGTCGAATTTTGTAAGAAAATAGCTTCCAGCAACAAAAACAGACAGCAAGCAGTTTTTACGCCGCACAGCCTTCTTTTTCCTTTACAGGAAAAGGCTTTTGTCGCGGCACGTACTGGTCTCAGCAGGAAGCAAATATGTCAGCACCCGGAACAATTCATGGAGACATGGTCAAGCTGGTTGACGATTTGCTCGTCAAAGTAATCAACCAGCGAGCGAGCGATGTCCACTTTGAACCGGGCGACGAATTCATGTTGGTTCGCCAGCGTCTGGACGGAGTCCTGCATACCATCGACCGCTTGCCCCGCGGAATGTCCGAAAATGTTATCGCCCGCTTGAAGGTACTCGGCGAACTCCTCACCTATCGAGTAGACATTCCCCAGGAAGGGTCGTTTATCTTCAACGATGAACGACTTCTCTCGCCGGTGGATTTGCGGGTGGCGACATTTCCCACTATCCGCGGGGAGCGGGCGGTTGTAAGACTTCTCCATCAGGTCTCCAGTATTGCGAAACTCGAAGATCTCGGCTTCAACAACAAGGACATCGGCACTTTGACAAAAGCCGCATCCAGACCTCACGGCTTGATTCTCATAACCGGACCGGCCGGCAGCGGGAAAAGCACCACTTTATATACCCTTGCCCGACAAATTCTGTCAGCTACAGCAGGCAGGAGCGTAGTCAGCCTGGAAGACCCGGTGGAAAGCCGTATTAACGGCTTGGTGCAAATCCAAATTCAGCCTCACGGAGAGCTCAATTACGTCCGGGCAATGCGATCCCTCCTCCGCCAGGACGTACAAGTGCTGCTGGTAGGTGAAATTCGCGACGCAGAAACCGCTCACATCGTCATAGAGGCAGCTCTGACGGGCCACCTTATTTTAAGCACGATGCACAGCGGTGACCCGGCCGAAACACTTGCCCGACTACTTGAAATGGGAATTCCTCCATACCAGATCGTTAGCGCCCTTACCCTGGTAGGGGCGCAGCGATTGCTTCGCACGGTTTGCACTCAATGTGGTGGTAGTGGATGCGCCAGTTGCCAGAATACGGGGTTTTCCGGTAGAACAGCCTGTGGACAGATGGTGCCCGTAGGCGATGACATTCGCCAGGCCGTACTGCGGCACTCGACAACCAGCCAAATGCGAGAATTAATAAATCGGAATTACTCCGACCTGACAGCTGATGCCCGCAGATTGGTCGGACTTGATAAAACAACAACGGACGAAATAAAACGCGTACTGGGTCATGTTGATACTAAACCCAAAACCGCTGATCCTTAACGATATAGACAGGAGTTATCCATGTCCTGGTTCGAATACGATGGTTTAACCGCCGGCGAGACGGCCGTCCAGGGCCGAATACAAGCCTCGGATTCAGAGCATGCGGTTAAGCTTCTGAAAAACATGCATATAGAACTTCGCGAGATTCACGCTATACAACCGGAACCCAAAACCGCGACCAGGCTGAAACCGGACGCTCTTGTGTTTTTCAATAAACAACTGGCTTCGCTGGCCAAGGCGGGCATCGCCCTCGACAAAGGCCTCGAACAGATTGCCAGGGATATAGAATCTCCCAAGGTAAAAAAATGGGTGGATTCACTTGTCGATGATGTACGCGCCGGAACTCCAATCGACCAGGCCATCGCCCGCCAGGAGCAGGGACTTCCCGTCCTGTACAGCAACGTGATCAGGGCGGGCATAAAAACCGGCGACCTGCACACCGCACTTATGAACGTCAATCAGCATCTGACCCTGGTAGGTAAAACGCGAAAGATTTTCTGGGAAGCGGCCAGCTATCCGGCCGTTGTAGCCGGACTGGCGTTGATAATCCTTTCGTTCTTTTTCGTTTACGTTATCCCCCAGTTCAAAAGTATCTTCTTTGATTTCGATGTAGCCCTGCCAGGTTTGACCATGTTGCTGCTGGGGTTCGCTGATGCTTTTCCATTCATCCTGGTAACCATCGGCGTTATAGCTGGTTTGAGTGTATTTGCCTGGCACGGACTGAAAGCGTCTCCGAAAGGCCTTAAAATCAGGGAAAAAATCATCCTCGCCCTGCCTGTCTACGGAAAATTGTATCACACCGCTTTGATTGCGAGGTTTCTCCGCTCGGTGTCCACCAGCATTGACGGCAGCAATGATTTACCATCATCCATTCGTCTGGCCGCACAGGCTACAGGCAGTCCGCTGCTCACCGATGAGGCGGACAAACTCTCCCGCGACCTGGAAAAAGGGAAACCAGTTCTGGAAGCAATCGCCGGAATACGATTGATACCGGCGATTTTCGGACTCAGTGTACAGTCGGCTATCGGTAGAAATGCGGTCCCCGAGTCAGTGCAGACTCTTTCTGAAACTTACGAATCAAAAGTTGAATACAGCCTGTCCATGCTGCAGACTATACTTTTTCCAATATTCGTGGTCGTCCTTGGTGCGCTGCTGGGCTTCTGCGTCATTGCCATTCTGTTACCACTGATTTCGCTCATCAATAGTATCAGTGGAGGATAAAGGTGATAGTATCATGTTGATAATACCATTACTACTTGTCATTTTACTCACGCTGCTGTTTTTCGCCCTGATATTAAGCAGGTTTTACATCAGCGGCAGGTTTACCACCCGTACCAACGATCGCTTTGTAATATCCGCGATAGCTTCCGTCTTGCGTCAGCACCTGCCTGTTTCCAGCGGACTTTCGCTCATGGCCGAAGCGGAATCGGTGCCGGTAAAACGTATTCTACTGAAAGTGTCCGGATCCGTACGATCCGGACTTTCTCTATCTGCCGCCTTGAAAAAATCGTACCCGCGATGTTCCGGAATGGTCATGAGCCTTATAACGACAGGAGAGAAAACCGGAAACCTGACCGCTGCAGCCAACCAGGCCGAACAGTGGGAAATCAATAGAACGAAACCACTCCCTAGCCATATGCCCAATATAACGGTATACGCCGTTATTCTACTGGCGGCCACGGTGCTGGCTTCAGCCTTTATGATGATTCTCATCATACCCAAGTTTGAGGAAATCTTTCGCGATTACGATACAGCTTTACCTCCCCTGATGGTTTACTTCATCAATATAAGCAACTGGCTGATTACCGCTCCGGGGATATGGCTCTTATTAGGATTTTACGTAGCATTACCGCTGATTTTATACCTGTTTTACCGCCCCAGGCGTACTCCCGTGCCTGATTGGCCGAGTCTGATTGCCGATTGGTTTCGTTGGCATTTACCATACTCCCGCAGATTCCAGTTCAATATCGGTTTATCGGTAATGCTGCAGACCATACGCCAGGCAATAAACTCCGGAATGGATATTGCCGTAGCCTCCCGGCTGGCGGCCAACGTGGATGTAAACTGGTACCTGCGTCAGAAGATGCTTGCGTTTTCTCAAGCGGTTTCTGACGGCTATTCTCCCCAATCCGCAGCCCGAACCATCGGCTTCGGACCAGTGGTGGAATCCGCCGTAGCCAGCGGCATGAAAACCGGGAATATGGACCAGGCACTGCAATACGCCGCCGAGTACCACACGGCATTGGTAAACCGAAGACAAACCATTATCCGAAACGTCGCCTGGCCCGCGGGAACCGTTATCATCGGAACGGTTGTGGGGCTGCTGGTCGTCGCCTGTTTCCAGCCTCTTGTCCGCCTGATCGATTCATCCATTAAAGCAAGTGGTTATTGAGATGAAGATTACACACATAAAACACAGAAAACCTGGCGTAGTCATCGTGGAACTGGCCGCCGCCCTCACCCTGTTAGCTTTACTGATTGGCTTAACCACAACAGCGGTAAATCGGTACGCACGGGTCAGGGACAGGTATACCTGGAGGCAGGCGGCGATGCTCGCCGCCGAGGCACAACTCAAACGCCACGGGCAGGGAGCTACACTCGACTCGGTGCCACCAGCGGGAACAGTCGATACTAAAATCAGCCTGACCAGCGCCGCGATACCCGGTACCGGCCAGTGGGAACGATTCGACCTGGTAACCGTCACCGCTACGGTTAGTTTTAAATACGATAAACCAATACAGGAAAAAGCTTCCTGTTTTCTGCCCAAGGGAGCGGTAAAATGATCAAGCACCGCCGATCCGGATACTCACTATTGTACATTCTTACGGCCATCCCCCTGGTCACCATCGTCGGTAATATGACCGCGGACGTCTTGAATCGATCCATCAGGACTCAGACGATCGCCACTTACCAGATGACGAATTACACCGAGACCATGAGACTGGTTCGGCAATTGCAGAATGACGCAGCCAAAGCGGTATCCGCAGAGTTGATCGACTCCGACGCGACGAACACACTGGAATTGAAACTGCCCGGGGAAACCGTCGTATATGCAGTAGACGGCCAACGGGTTTCGCGTACGGTCATTGTCAACAACATGCCCGGAACAGTAATCACCTGGGGTTTCAAGAACGCCTCAATAGGATTTTCAGAGGAACAGATCCAGGATACTCGTAAACTCATATGGATCGAGTTTGAATTCCGCTTCACCCTTCAGAACGGAAAAGAGCAAACGCAGCAGATAGCGGCCGCCGCAACCGTTGGAACGGGAGGTTAATGGTGATACACCCGCGAAAAAAACAAAAAGGCGTACTACTGGTCATCGTGGTGGGAGCAATGGCCATCCTCGGAGGCGTCATCACTGTAATTACAGGGTATGCCGCCTCCTACCATCAACAGCGGAAAAACGACCTGCTCTGCAGCTGCCTGCAATTCGCAACCGACAGTGCTGTCTACTACGTAAAGGAGAACACTCCGCAGTGGGCAGCCAACCAGCCTTCAGACACGATAGAGCTGAATATCGATCATCTGTTACTACCGCAGATGGAAGGGACAGCCAGCTTAACCTTTAACGAAAACGACGAAGGTATAGCTACGTGCCACATCCGAGTACATCTGAAACGTCACAATATGGGAAAACGTAAGGACGTTTATATTCCAATTCACCAAGTAACCCGAAACTGATCACAACCATATTTTCATATCGCACTAACAATAAGAAACACAACGAGAACACCTGAAGCTCCCCGCTTGTTTTCCTGCTGGCCATAAAGTTACCCCAAAAACAGCCGATCCATAACTCGGCCAGCGAATAGGGAGAATTCTCAGTTTTCCGCAGCAGGTTTTGCGGGTATCTTTCCCGTAACTCCAGCCTGGCTTGGATTATTGCCGGCGGCGATCGAGTACGTATGCGAAAAGAACAATCTCCAGTAACCATTAAACCCAAGGGACCGTGCCAGCCATAGCTTGTCAAAATAAACCAATGAATGAATCAATAAGTTATTCTGAATTTCCGTCTGCCCGCTGGCATGAGTTTCCTTTGCTGGGACGAAGTTTTTACCATTCGGAGGTGCTGGAGCGGTTTGACGGATTGCAGCATGTTTTCACCCCGATCGGCTATAACATGTCCATCCGCAGCGGTGCCCATGCCGGCGAAACGCCTGACCGCCAATGCAAATTGTGCGAAGCATTGAGCCTGGATTACGACCAGCTTATCTGTGGCACTCAGGTTCACGGGCGACAGTTGGCCGGTGCCGTAAGCAGAAGCGATTCAGCGACAATCAACCACATCGTTAAAGATACAGGCCAGGGGTTACGCGTTGTTAACGGTGTAGACGGATTCGTAACCGACCAGCGAAATATTCCCATAATGGCACTGTCGGCCGACTGCTCCTTACTTGTGGTTTACGATGATATGAAAAAAGCCGTAGGGTTAGCCCACTCCGGTTGGCGGGGTACGCTTGATGGAATGCCCCAGGCTCTGGTGGAGAGAATGTTTACGGATTTCGGTTCTGAGCCGAAGGATCTTACGGCGGTAATAGCACCTGCCGCCGGGCGTGCTGCTACGAAGTGCAGGAGGATGTAAGGGAAAAACTGGCTGAAGTCGAAAAGGAGCCGGATGCTTTTCTCCGGTACGATCAGGAGAAAATGTACCTGGACATCCCCAGGGTAATTGCCGCTCAACTGTTACGCTCGGGAATAGCTCAAAAGAACATTCACCTTCCTGAACAATGCACGATTTGCAATGAAGGGTTTTTCTCCTATAGAAGGCAAGGACCAAACAACGGCCACGCAGGCCTTATTGTGTGCTTGACGTAATATCGATATTGGTTGCGATTTACCAGTTCATAGAGGACAAGAATGAGCATTCTCAAGGTTGAAAAGAACGACGACGTGAGGTTCATCGATAAGATTAACGAAGTAATTCTACACCTGTTAGAACGCTGTGCTTTCGAGGAATTCTATCTGCTAAGAACGAACAACTGGTTTGACTATAAGTGGTGCAGACATCCCAGGCACACGCGGCCACACAAGCTTCCGATTCCTCCGTTTCATCCTAACCGGATAGTAAGTCAGCGGTATTTTAGAATACGAGACGACCAATCAGGATTCGAACCCTGTGGGCAAGGGGAATCAATTCACCTCATGGACGTAACCGACGACGATCCCAGGCGAGTGGTTGATGTGGTGCCGGAGGCCGCCCTGTTCTGGTTCAGCGGAAACACTATCCGCAACACACGGGCGAGTTTTATGGCTTATTTACCAACTGAGGATGAACACTGGCCGTGGTACGTTGGTTATGTTCGCAAAGACGAATGGAAACCGTCCTTTTTCGAGAATATTTCGCGGGCTGAGTTTGAATCGATTACTTCAGACTTGCGAAATATCGTATCAAGAGACGG
>CAXXKI010000010.1:0-327569 GCA_963667855.2 Phycisphaerae bacterium
CAGCCTGAACAGCGCTAAACACTTCTGCAGGCCGCGTCAAACCGTGAACAAGCATGGGCCCGCCTACAATCTGACTGACCGACATTCTCGGATTCAAGCTCCCCAGCGGATCTTGAAAAACCAATTGCATATACGGCCGAAACTTGCGGAGGTTCCCGGCGGATAGCCGAGAAATATCCACTCCGTTTAAGCGCACTTCACCGCGTTCAAACGGAACCAGCCCCAAAATGGCACGGGCAAGGGTGGTTTTACCGCATCCGCTTTCACCGACCAGGCCGAGGATCTCCCCCTTGCCAATGCGCAGACTGACATCATCAACGGCAATCAAATCACTTTTACCGTAACGGCTGTCGCGCCGGCGTCTTCTAAATCTGACTCGAAGGTCGCAAACATCCACGGCGGGAGTTTCTTCTTTCAGAATGTCGCCATTGCTTTGTCCGTACATCAATCGCGCTCTTTCTGATCACCTCTGATCTTCCTGGCGGAATCCAGCAGTTGCCGCGAGCAGGCATGTTGCGGGCGGGCGAACATATCAGCAACACTTGCCTTTTCAACTATCTTCCCCTCGGACATTACACAAACGTAATCCGCGACCTGCGCCACAACTCCAAAATCGTGGGTAATAAATAACATGGAAACTCCCGTCTCTTCCCCAAGCTTCCGGAAAAGCTCCAGCACCTGAGCCTGCACAGTAACGTCCAGCGAGGAGGTCGGCTCATCGGCTATTAATAGTTTGGGCTTACAGGCCAATGCCGCGGCTATCATAACCCGCTGCTGCATACCGCCGGAAAGTTCATGGGGATATGTTCTGAAACAACGGGCAGGTCCAGGTATTCCCACCTGCGAAAACAGCCGAATGGCCCGCTCTTTCGCCTCCCTGCGAGAGAGTTTCTGATGAGCGAGCAACACTTCGGCCACCTGCCCGCCAACATTCCTTACCGGATTCAAAGCCGTCGTCGGCTGCTGGAAAACCATCGCAATGTCTTTCCCCCTGATGTGCCGCATTTCATTTTCACACAGTTCAAGCAGGTTTGCCGGAGATTCATCACCGTACAACAAGGCGGAACCGCTTCTGACCGCCGTTTTCGGCAACATCCCCATAATGGCTAATGCCGTAGTCGTTTTTCCACAACCACTGTTTCCCACCAGGGCGATGGTTTTCCCCGCCGGAATAACCAGATCAACATTATCTACTGCGTGTACATACCTGCCGCCACCAGCGAAACGAACGCCCAACTGGCGTGTTTCCAGTACCGCGTGCTGTGCTTGATCGGCAATCATCTCTCACCAACCCCCACTTCCCGCGGATTCAGGCGCTGCCGTAGCGTACCGCCGACAAGCTGGTAGGCGATTACGCTTATAATGACGGCAATACACGGCGGGCAAACCAGAAACGGAGCACTGCGAATATTGTCACACGCCCCTCTAAGCATATTCCCCCATGACGGATCGGGAGCCGGTACGCCAAAACCCAGCCACGAAAGCCCCGCTTCAATCAACACCGCATCCGCCACTCCAAACGTCAGCGTCACCAGTACAGGCGCCACGGCACACGGAAGTATGTGGTATAACAATATCCGCCAGGAAGGTTCACCGCTGCTGACGGCTGCAGCAACGAAATCCGCCGTTTTAAGGCGAATAAACTCCGCCCGCGTCAAACGGGCGATGGCCGTCCAGTGAGTTAAACCTATGATTAAAATCACATAATTGATGTCCGGTTCAAACCATACCATAACCGACAGGATCAGCAGAAAAGCGGGAAAGCAGATAACGACTTCGATCAACCGGGAAAGAAGTTTATCCGTCCACCCTCCGGCAAGACCGGCAATTGCTCCAATGACTGTTCCGATCATCCCGGCGATCAACATGGAGCATAAACCAACCTTCACCGACACGTACGTACCGTGAATAAGACGGGCGGCGACATCCCGGCCTGCATTATCAGTGCCCAGCCAATGCGATGAAGACGGCAAAGCACGATCCGGGCCCTTCGCTTCCAAAGGACCGTAAGGTATCAACGGCCAGAGAGCGAACTGGCTGCGATCCAGATCCTGTTTCGCGTCAAAACCGGGATAGTTGAACGGCTTGGATTTCTCAAACAGGTCTCCCAGCAAGGGGATATTCTGAAGCGCCTCCACTACAGCGGGAAAATAAATTTCCCCTTCATGGCGACATACTATGGGTTGAGACGAGGCCAGCAACGGCGCGGTCAATCCTACGCAGAACATGAAAAGGATTATAATAATCCCCAAACGACTTCGCCAGTCGCGCCATAACTGTCGCCTCAATGTCCGGAACTTCTCAATCATGAATATCGCACCCGCGGGTCAACCGCGGCATATAACAGGTCTACAACCAGGGTTCCCAGCAGAACTATTATCGCGGAAAGAAACGAAACAGCCATTATCACCGGGTAATCGCGGCGCATTATCGATTCAAAGAACAATCGACCCATCCCCGGCCAGGAGAACATAACTTCGAGTATAACCGCCCCACCGAGAATCATGGGCAGCATCATTCCGAACATCGTAAGCAGGGGCATGAGCGTATTGGGAAATATATGGTTCACGGCTATTGCCGACGGGCTTAGCCCTTTTGCCCTTGCGGTTCTGATGTAATCGGTCTCCAGCACCTCACACACGTTGTCACGAACAAAACGAACCTGGTAAGCCACCAGCGGATACATGAAACAGATTCCAATGAGCAGCGAATGCCGAAGAAGATCAACCAGCTTATCCAAACCGGACATCGCCGCGTAACCGTCAGACTTGATCCCCATAAACGGCAGCCACTCGAGCTTAACCCCCACTACCACAATAAGCAGCATTCCCATCACGTAACGGGGAATTGCGTATATCCCAAAGCAAAGCCCACCGATTATCCGATCAGCCCAACCACCCGCATGAAAAGCAGTCCAGAAACCGATGGGGACGGAAATCAGAAATGAAAAAAAAATAGCCAAGCCGGTAAGCAACAGGGTGGCCGGCGCCCGCTCAGCGATCAGCTCCAATACGTCTCGCCCGTCGTGAAATGATCTACCGAAATCCAGCCGGAGCAAATCGCCGCACCATTGAAAAAAACGCACGTGGCAAGGCACGTCCAGATGGTATCGAACCCTGAGCTGTTCGTATACCTGCGGCGTAATCGCGTGATCACTGGTAACCGAAGCCCCGTTGAATACAGGGTTACCAGGCGCGAGATTGATCACGATAAACGTGATCAGGATAATCCCAAACAAAGTTGGAATGCATAAAAGAATACGTTTGACCGCATAGGCCAACATCTGCGTCCTCTTGAAATACCACCTATTGAGCTTTTGCCGGCTTCCACCAGCCAAGCACCCCCGGATAGAAACAGATCGGACCTCGCGGGCTGTATTCAATCCCCCTCAGATCCCGGTTAAACGCCCAGAGCGAGGGCGCGTTAACCAGAAAAGTGTAAGGCGCGTCCGCGTATATGATTCTGTTTATCCTCTGATAAGCTTCCCGCCGAACTGTATCTGAGAACGAATTACGGGCCAGTTCAAACAGCTTATCCACCTCCGGATTGGAATAACCGGTATAATTACGCCCTCCCTCCCGCGAATCGCTGTGGAAGAGGTTCCAGGCGTCGTCCGGCTCCGGTCCGGACGTCCAGGCGGAAAGATAGGCTTCAAACTCGTGCCCGAAAGTACGCTGATTGAAAACACTCCATTCCAGTATCCTGGTTTTCAGCTCCACTCCCACTCTCTTGAGATCATCGCGAAAAAGATCGGCCAACCGCGGCGAGGTCTGCGAACCGTATACGAGGTTGAGCTGGAACCCGGCACGAATTCGTGCCTGTTTACCCTCTTTATCTCGCATCGTTTTATACCGCCAGCCGTCCTCTCTATCGACCAGCCAGCCCGCCTCATCCAGAAGCCGGGCTGCCAGCTTGGGATTATACTCATACGGCTCAATACCGGAATCACCAACCCATGACCGGGGATGAAACAACCCCCTGCTCGGCGTGAACAATCCGAAAAACACCCGATCAATCGCCGCCTGTTGGTTCAAAGCGTAAGACATCGCCCGCCGAACACGCGCATCGCTTAGAAACGGCACGCTGCCATCAACGTTCCAGCCGATGTAATAGGTACTCCACCGATCCGCCCGCCCGGTAACACCTCTGCTCTTAAACTTCTGCCCTCCGGTTTCCAGGGCAAATTGCTGTGGCGTAAGCTCGGTTTCATCGAGCTCGCCCGTTTCAAAACCGGCCAGTGCGGCATTGTTATCCGGAACCACTTTGAATATTATTTTTTCAAACGCCGGAGCCGGCCCCGCATATTCGTCCCAGCGACTAAGAACGATCCTTTCACCGCTCTCCCAGCTTTCAAACCGGTACGGTCCGCTGCCCACCGGGTGCCGATTGGCGTAAACACCTTTACCATCAGCCTCCAGAGTGGGATCGTTTTTTTCCAATTCCCGGTAGACGTGGCTGGGCATAATTGGAAAATCAATATTCCATTTATTGGCGGGTAGAGCCTTTTTAAAGGTAAATCGAACGGTTAATGAATCAACAACCTCGCACGCAGACAACTGGTCGGCTCCCGTACGGGATTTTCTGCAGGTAACCCGGTTATCCGTAATCTTTGCCCAACTGTAGGCGATATCAGCAGCAGTAAATGGTTCACCATCATGCCACTTGAGCCCCGGACGCAACTTAAGAACACCCCGCAGGCGATCTTCGGACTCTCCATAGCTCTCAGCTACCGCCGGATTCAGTACCCACTCCAATTCCGAGTTGAGCACAAATGGGCGATCCCAGAGCAGGTAGTCAAACTCCGCATCCACCGCTGTAAACATCAATATCGGGTTAAGACTGGTTGGCTCCGCTTTTATCCGCCGAATAAGTACCGCCTCTGAATCAATCAGCTTTCTATCCGTCGGTAATGGCCGCGAGATGCTGTTCGCATCGGCCGATACCGATGAAACATCCCCGGCGAGAGTCAGGCACGAAAACAGTGGAAAAATCAACAGCAGAAAAAGCTGGTTACATAACGGCCGCTGCTTATACATAGTAATACCTCCTGCTGCAACAAACCTGCACGACAGTATGAGGCATACCTGCGAACGTCGCCAGAAAAATCCTTGAACTAAACCGGCAAGAAAAAAGGTTGCATAAACGGGAAAAACGCTTACGCAACCTGGTGATCATCAACAACTGGGAGATATTACCTATTCAAAGGTTAAGGAGCCCCTCGCGGAACATTCCAGGGCGAAACATTCAAAATTCCCTCCACCCCCTCAGAGCCGATCCACTCGATCAGTTTCAACTCCATCTCCGCGGCCACGGCCGCTCCCTCTTTCTGCATCGTATCACTGACTCCGGGAGCCTTTGACGGCGAAACCAGTTTGTTCAGCAGCGATTCGACGGCATCAATCGTTTCCTGGATAGCGGCTCTCTCCGATTCATCAACATCATCCGCGCTATACCGCTTAACGTAGATTCTCAGCAGAGTGGCCATCCGGCGAACGACTTCCGCTTTCTGGTTATTATCCAATCCGGCACCGGCCAGCCAGCCAGCCATTTCTATTTCACTGCTGCCCAGGTTTTTCCCCGATTCCCGAAGTCTTGTCAGACGCCCATCGAGCATCTTGACCATAGCTTCAACCACTTCCGGAGCGTGTTCTTTATAACAAGCGGCCCTGTAGATCATAGCCAAAACTACGTCACTGGCTTCAACCTCGCCGGCTTTTCCAAGTTCCTCCAGAGTCAAGCCGACCATACGAGCATCAACACCGATTTCATCACGAATCGACGCCAGAGCTTTCGCACTCAGGTAGCGAACAACCTGATCCTTGGAGGTCAAACCGACGAGCAGAGCCTCTCGGATTCTTGGACTGTTCATAATACCGAGCGCCCTGGTTAACGCCCTGGCCACCTCGATCTTTGTATTCTCTTTGCGAAACTCAGCAAGAGCTATTTCCGCAGTTCGCTCTGCCAGTTTTTCCTTGAAGTCAGGGGAATTCTCTTCATGGTTATACTGCTTCTGGAACGCCGCCAGAAAATCGGCTGAGGCTTTTACTGTATTACCCCGCTGCTCGTTAACAGCTGAGACCAGCTTGCTCAACCTGCTATTGATCCAGTCATCGACAATACCATTATCCCGCGATGTAGGAACACCCCGTCGCAGATTATCGATTGCCGATCCGTCCTGCGCCATGGCTTGGGAAACGGTCAATCCCAAAATACAGACCAATCCCATCCCAAACAACAATCGCGAAAGCTTTGGAAAACGTTCCATAATTGAACTCCATCAACACGCGCAAATGGTCTCTCACAAGGGCTGTCGCCCTACCGATCCACCCGCCAGTAACAACTGTCGAATGTTAACCGGCGACAGAGTCTCCTCAATAGAGAAACTGTTCATCCCGTAACCGGGTCTTATCCAAGTACCCAAAGTTACCCCAACCTTGACCACGGGTCAATTTACCGGAGTGTATACCTCATCCCTCCCGTTTTGTAAGGCTATAAAGCTACTAAGAACTTCAAAATAGCCATTCGGGACTCATCTCCACAAGGATAACGTGCAATCCTCAGCGAAAAGGCTATAGTCACCCGAAGCTTGAATAATTTGATCTTTAAAAAGGATTACATAAATGTCTGACACAGAAAACAATCCAACTGCCGGAACACCACGGGATAAGATTATCCAGGTGATTAACGAACTCCGCACTTATATCCAGCAGGACGGAGGTGATCTGGAGTTCATCGACTTTACCGATGAAGGAATCGTAAAAGTCCGCCTGCATGGTGCATGCGTTGGCTGCCCCGGAGCGGCCATGACCCTCAAAAACGGCGTGGAAGCACGGCTGAAACAGATCGTGCCCGAAGTAGTAGCCGTAGAAAAAGTTGATTGAGATTGAACACTAGCCTGTTTTTGGGCTCTAAACGAAATCGTCCCCGAAATCGTCCGGTAATAACGGTTTCGGGGACTTTTTGCTGGCTACTCAGTCCCTGCGGCAAATACTCGTATTTTTCACCTCACCATTTCTCCTCCACCGCCGAAACTGAATTGTATGCTTCATTGCGTCAATACCGGACACATGATGGTGTTTCAAACTGAATTATTGCGAGGTGTGCTGTGCAAACCGAAGAATTCATTACCATTACACACGATTCCATCCTGAACCTGCTTCGCGAACGGTACGGATATGATGAAACCGGACATTCGGACGCTCGAAGAGGCCGCTTACGATGGCCATTTCCTGGTACCACCGAGTTGTGGATACCACTCCCAGATGGCGAGGAAGACTATCTTTTAGCCCGCGCTCTCAACCTGAGCCCGGCCGGTGTGGGTATCCTGTGCGACGAGGAACTGCAGGTAGGAGCGGAAATCTCTATCGCTATCCATCAACCTGAAGCAACCTTCTTTGGTAAAGCAACTGTCAGACACTGCTCGAATACGGGCGACTCCTTCCATTGTGGCTTGGAATTCGTGTACTGATCGCCAGTAAACGACGATAGTACCCAATCCATCATAACCAAAACGAGCCAATTGCATGATCTCATGCAATTGGCTCGTTTGATTTTCTGCCATCAATACCGTTTACGATCTTCGTCTTCCCTCCGAAGAATCCCCTTCCTCCCGGCGGGCTCGGAACATCAGCCTGATGGGGACTTCTGAAAACGGCAGATTCTCCTGCATGCGGTTAAGTAAATACCGCTGGTAAGACTGTTTTATCAGCGAAGGCTTATTTACAAACAAAACGATACTTGGTGGTTGAACCGCAACCTGCGTCGCATAGTATATCTTCGGCGGCTTGGACCCGCGTTTCGGCGACGGACCTCTTCCGGCCAGCGCTTCCGACAATACGCGATTCAATTCCCCGGTTCCAACGCGAATCTGAGCCTGGGTGAACAATGACCAGGCCGTATCGATTACCGCATCCGTGTTGTGGGCGTCTTTCGCGGAGGTGAAAACCACCGGGGCATAGTCAACTTCAGGCAGAGTCTTTGTCAGATAGTCGCCGTAATCATCGGTAGACGCCTGGTCTTTGGCTAAATCCCATTTATTGATAACCAGCACGCAGGGTTTCATCTCCTCGGCCACTAAACGGGCAAGCTTTTTATCCACCGTGGAAATCGGTTTGGTGGAATCAATAAATAACACGCAGACATCGGCCCGTCGTATCGATCGCAGCACCCGACGATAACCGTAGTATTCGATGGAATCGCCCTTGGCGCTTCGATTCTTCACACCGGCCGTATCGATAGCAACAAACGTTCTTCCATCCTGCTCAAAATGCAGATCGATCGCATCACGAGTCGTACCGGGTACCTCGCTGACAATCACGTGCTCCTCACCGGCAAGCGCGTTTATGAATGTGCTTTTCCCAGTATTCTGCCGACCGATCACCGCCGTCTTCATTATTGGCGCAGGAGGTGTCTCGGCCATACTTCCCACGCGTTCTTCTATTGCCTCAAGCAGTTCCCATCGACCGTGGTTGTGCAGTGCGGATACCAGGACAGGTTCACCATAGCCCAACCGGATAAACTCGGCCCCTACAGACTCTTCACTCGGATTATCCGCCTTATTCCCAACCAGAACCACCTTACCATGATTGATGCGGAGCATGTCGGCCACCTTCTGGTCGAGGGGAACTATGCCGGCACGAACATCAACAACAAAAAGAATCAGCACCGCCTGGTCGATAGCATAGCTGATCTGTCGTTCGACATGCTCAGTCAAATCATCGTGATCTTCGATTCCATAACCGCCGGTATCGACGAGCTCAACGTATTTTTCCCCCATTTCCAGCAGGGCGCTGACCCGGTCACGGGTAACTCCCGCTGTGGGTTCCACTATACTCACCAGCCTCTTAACCATGCAGTTTAAAAGAGAGCTTTTACCGACGTTAGGCCGGCCCACAATTGCCACTATTGGTACTGCCATATCTCTTGCTTTTCAGTAAAACCACCATACTCCGTTACCGGAGCTTGAACATTGAACCTAACGCTGCAGCGGTTCGCGCACTTGCCTTAAAACCTCATCCTTTTCCCGCGGCTTGTATTCTTCCGCACATTCTAGGACGCACGACGCCAGGCTCTTGTTCGCCCCCCGCCGATAATCCTGCAATACTTCCGTCCCACCGCTCACCGACTCCCCGCCGGCGAACCCACCGGCTAAAAGCCAGTCCGATACGTTTTTTTCCGCATGATAAGGATATATCAAGCCAACCCCGAAAGCCATTTCACCTTCCGAAAATTCAGCAAGAACCATCTCCACCGAACAGGTGAGAGAACGCTGTCGAGCCATCTCAAACAAACTGTCATAATCCCGCCGGGCTTGATCTTCTCCCGCTGACGCGAAAAGCAGCATACTGTCGCCAAGCAGGTCGCCAGGGCTTATTCCAACAAGCTCCACCCGGTCCTGGCTATCCACCCGGTAGATGCGATAGGCCTGCCCGTTTTTATACTCGCTGCTGCCGAGAAGTATCTCCACCTCTTCGGCCGTGTAACCGGCGGACACCCAATCGCCGAAATCAAAGACATACAAACCGATGTATCGTTGCGGGTTCTTCAGCGGAGGTATTTTCATGATCGATCCTCTCCGCAAACACGGGAGTATTCAGCTTGTCAGCCAACTACCAGCCGGACAAACTTTCTTTTACCCCGCTGGACAACCTGCCCGCTTGTGACTTTAACCATCCCCATGGGATCGGGCAGAGGCTCGCCTTCCAGGCGTATTCCGTTATCGCTGATCAAACGTCTCGCCTCTCCCTTGGACTTGGCAAAACCGCAACACACCGCCAGGTCGGCAGCGGAAATCTCACCATCGGCCAGCAGGTCCACAGGAACCTTTACTTCTGGAATATCGTCCGGCAACCCCGCTTTACCCTTACCGTGAATACGGAAGAATTCCTCGACGGCGGATTCCGCCGCTTTTTCATCGTGGAATTTAGTCACTATCTGTTTTCCCAATTCAACCTTGGCGTCGCGTGGATGGGTCTTGCCGGAATCGGTCAGTTCCGTCATCCTCTGTTCGTCAACCTTGGTCAGCAGCGTATAGTAATTGAGCATCAACTCGTCGGGAATACTCATCACCTTGCCGAACATATCGCTCGGAGCTTCAGCTACGCCGATATAGTTTCCCAGTGACTTGCTCATTTTCTCCGTACCGTCAGTTCCCACCAGGATAGGCATAACCATAACAACCTGGGGAGCCATATCCATGTTCCTCTGGAAATCGCGTCCCATGAGGTTATTGAAAGTCTGGTCGGTACCGCCGAGCTCCACGTCGGCTTTAATCTCCACGCTGTCCTGTGCCTGCATCATGGGGTAAAACAATTCGTGGATGAAAACCTCAATCCCCGCCTTCTGCCTTTTGGCAAAAGTATCCCGTTCCATCATTCGGGCGACAGTCACCTTGGACGCCATCCGGATCACGTCTGCGAAATCGAGCGGCTTGAGCCACTCGCTGTTATGCCTGATCTCCAACTTTTCCGGAGACGTGTCGATAACCTTGCCCGCCTGAGCAAGATAGGTTTCGGCGTTCGTCTTTACCTGCTCCGGCGTAAGCACAGGCCGGGTCTTGGACCTCCCGCTCGGGTCACCTATCATGGCCGTATAGTCGCCAATGATCAGCACCGCTTTGTGACCGCAATCCTGGAAATCTCGCAGCTTCTGCAACACCACCGTATGTCCAAGCGTCAAATCCGGAGCGGTGGGATCCATTCCCAGCTTGACCCGTAACGGCTGATTCTTCTCGACGGAACGCGTTATTTTTTTCCGCAGCTCTTCTTGCGAGTAAACGGTATCACAACCCCGGAGGACGATCTTCAGTTGTTCTTCAACACTTTTCATAGCTCATATTTCCTGGAATTAACAGGCACAGAAGGATAGATGCTACAGGGAGTTAGCGTTCCAATCAACTACACCCCGCAGGGTAGATCGTCCAAAGCATGAGCCAGGACCCAAAAAACATCCGCGTAGATTCCTCATCTCGCAAACCGACCGATAAGTATCACGATTAACGTATTACAACTGATCAGGCTTATCTGAGCGATTCGCAAAGAAGTGTCCTGCAGTTAAAAAGGATATGCGCGACAATCGGGCCAATCAAGGAGCCACGCCTCTCGTAGAGTATTCCGAGTATCACCCCGAACAAGGCGATGGCCGGTACAACCTGGGGCTGGGCGTTATGGCAAAAACCGAAGAACGAGCCAGCCAGCACTATCACCAGCATCCTGTTCTTGATCACCACGCCCAGTACGTTATGCATAATCCCTCTGAAAAACAGCTCTTCCGCCACCGGTGTTAAGAACCCGACAGAAATCCAGAACACAAAAGGAAGCCACACGGGCTTGTTCGGATCTCTCAACGCATCTATCACGTTGTGCTCGAGAAATACATATTCGGGCCTGAACACGAGAATAACCTTCTCCGTTACGTACAACAAAGCCGGGCATACAGCAAAGGCAATAACCGCTCCAACCACGCCTTCCAACGCGTCTTTCCCTACTGTTCCTCGCCCGAGCACAAAAGAGTTGCCTTCCGTACGGATAAACCTTCTCCCCACGAAATAGCATGCTACTCCCCCAGCGGCCAGTGCGAAACTGTTAGCAAGCAGCGCCGATAACTCCGGCGATCCTTCCATTCCGCCTTCTGCCATTCCCCCCACGGTTGAGGTGTGCTGCAAAATCCACTTCGCAACCGGATTACCCACCAGACCGGCAAACAGGTAGACAAAAATCGGAACCATGATCATTTCCGGAGGGAAACGATCACTTTGCATCCGGTTAAAATTTCCGAAAACATAACGGCCTCTAGCCAGATTCGTCAGCAGTAAGCTTACAGCCAGGAGTCCGCCGGCAACCATCAACGTCCAATTGATCGATTCGACAAACTGCATATCCACCGCACATACCATTGCCGGTTTGAATCCGCGGCCGTGCTCAATTACACTCGTTATGTTCTCAAAACAGGAGGTCATTGTGGGAAACATACTGGACCAGATCGTCGCCGACAAACGAAATGAAGTAATCGAGACAAAGAAACGTCTCCCTATCGAGACAATCCAGAACCAGGCCGAGACCGTGGAACCCCCTCGAAACTTCCACGCGGCCGTCACCCGAACGACCGCGATCGGCATCAATCTCATCGCGGAAATCAAGCGGAAATCGCCCTCAGCAGGTCTGATCCGCGAGGATTTCGAGCCCGCAAACATCGCCCGCATATACGAAAAATCCGGTGCGTCGGCCATCAGCGTGTTGACTGACACACCCTATTTTGACGGCAGACTGGAGTATATTGCCCAGGTCAAAAACGCGGTCGACCTTCCGGTTTTGCGCAAGGATTTCATCGTCGACCCCTACCAGCTATGGGAGGCGAAAGCGGCCGGAGCCGATGCGGTCTTGCTTATTTCCGAAGTCCTCGGCCCTGAAGGTGTCCGCGAGTATGCCGAGCTCTGTGCATACTTGAAATTAACCGTACTGATTGAAGCATACCAGCCGGAGCTTCTGCAGGCGGTATTAAGGATTCTGGGAACTCCCCTGCCATCCAACGTCCTGATCGGAATAAACAATCGCGACTTGACCGTCCAGAAAACCGACATCTCAACCACCAGGCGTCTTGCGGAAACCATGGCTGACACATCCGTCCTGGTTTCAGAAAGTGGAATCAAAACCCGAGAAGATGTGCAATACGTACAACAGGCAGGCGCCAGAGCGATCCTGGTAGGTGAAACCATAATGGCCGCACCCGACATGGCCCAAAAAATCAAAGAGTTACTGGGAACATAACCCCTGGGGGGGCGGGCGTCCCCGCCCGCCTTGTAGTTTTTATTTTAGCAGTTTTTAGCAGTTTTTGGCCGTTTTTTGCGGTTGCCGTTTTATTATTGCCGTTGTTTATTGCTAAGCCCCGAATAATCAAACCACAACCTACCCAACCCAGCAAACTCCAACAAACTCCCAGTCATCCACTCGTTGACATAAACCAGCACGAACCGGATTACTTTCAATATAGTCGAGCACGTTCAGAAACTGCCGCTCATTACGAACATATCGATCAAAATAATCATCCTGCCAGAAACAACCGGAGCGACGGAGTATCTCGTTTGCCTGCTTTGCCGTAAAAGATTTCCAGGCATGAATAACACTTGGCAAAGTATAGCCATCCCGACAACTGAATAGCACATGAACATGATTAGGCATTAACACCCAACCGTAAAGATCGTATCGAATACCATCGAAATGCAGTAACGCATAGCGAACGACAGTCGCAATTCGACCGTCTTTCAGCCAACACTCCCCAATTCCACGATCCAGGTATTTCTCTATGTTGAGGTGAAACTCTTCGCTACGAATTCGCCGTTCGATCAGATCTTTTTCCCACGTGGCCAGTAAGTTAGCTGGAAGTGTACCGGCTAAACGAAAGGTTACGTACTGCGGTACATATCCGCCATCAAAATGTGGCGGGTGTTGATCCCCTCTTCGATACCAGCCTTTTAGACTGCTTCTGGCCCGATTCTCACTCATGTTTGGCCCTCATTTCTTTGAAATATGAATGAGCGAAAGGCTATTTAGTTTTTAAATCGGTTAATTGGCGGCGAAATAAATGCAAGGCGGGCGAAGCCGCCGCCCGCCCCCCGAATCGCTTAACCTTTTACCCGCACGACCAGCTCCAACTCCACCGGCACATCCAGAGGTAATGAAACCGCACCCACGGCACTGCGTACGTGTTTACCAGCATCGCCGAATATACCCGCGAACAGATCACTGGCCGCGTTGGCGACTTTCGGCTGATCGGTAAACCCCACTGCCGAAGCTACGTACACACATACTCGAACAACCTGGTCGATATTATCGATACCGCCGATCACTGCTCCGGCCGCAGCCAGCGCGTTGAGCGCACACGCTTTCACCGCCTCCTGGGCCTGCTCCAGCGTTACTGTATCGCCGACCTTCCCCGTACACATCAGCTTTCCCGCAACCATGGGGATCTGCCCACTGGTAAACACCAGGTCTCCCGTTTTAATCGCGGGCACGTAGCTTCCTACCGGGGCACCGACCTCTGGTAAGGTTATTCCCAATTCAGCAAGTTTTCCCGACGGTGTCATAGCTCGAAATCCTCCTCTTTCTTACTGCGATTGCACCGAATCATCGTCAACTGCGTCTATCACCTCATCGGCCGGCTCGTCATCTTCAGGCTCACCCGAATCGACAATGGTTAACTCAATCTCTTCAGACGAGTCGTCCTCATCTTCAGTTACATATTCTTCAGTTACGACCCCCTCATCCTCCAGGTCATCCACAGCCAGAACCTCGAACTCCGCCTCATCGTCAGCGTCTTCGCTATCGAAATCATCGAAATCTTCTAATTCTTCCGAATCTTCGTCGTCTTCGACCGCTTCATCTTCCTCCACTCCGTCTTCCGCTGCGGCCTCGTCATCGTCAGATGGAGCCTTGGTGGAATAATCAACATCCTCATTTATGTTGATCGGCGTGGCATCCAGCAGATCCAGTTCGATCGGAGCAAACTCCCCTTCCTGGATCGCTCGAATCCTCTTCTGCCGAATAAGCTCCAACACCGCCAGGAATAAACCAATGAGCTGCGACTTCGTACGCCCTTCAAAAAGCCTCTGGAAATTCTGCCGCCCCTCGTTCCGCCCCATCAGGTCGAGAATATCCGCAGCATGCAAAGCGATTGGCGTATCATCGTAAAACACTTCGTGCTTGGCATTTCGCTTACCGATCGAACCGAGGATTTTCTGAAAAGCCTTCAGCAGATCCCAGACCTGAACCTCTTCCAGGTCCAGTTCATCCTGGTCAATACGCGGAGTAACCGGCACTCGCTGATGTTTCTGATTCTGGATTTTCCTGGCATCAGCCAGGGCGGATGCCGCATCCTTATACTTCTTGTACTCCAGCAACTGGCGCACCAGTTCCAGACGAGGATCGCCGAAATCCTCCTCCTCGCCCTCTTCAACCGGCGGATGCGGCAATAGCGTCCTGGACTTGATCTCCATCAACGTGGCCGCCATCACCAGAAACTCGCTGGCCAGGTTCGGATCGAGATCCTGCAGCAGAGTCACGTACGAAACGTACTGCTCGGTAACCGCGGCTATGGGAATATCATAAATATCCACCTCGTCGCGACGGATCAGGAACAACAGCAAATCCAACGGCCCGTTGTATACGTCCAGTTCTACTTTATATCCGCTCAATGATGTTTATCCAAATAGGCAATAACACAAACCCCCGCCCTTCCCGGACGAGGTGGAAAAACCGGCAGTCGAACTATACGCGTTTGGCCTTGGTAAGACCGGTGACTTTGTAGACCTGCTCCATGAGCGGTTCGGCTTGCTCTCTCGCCTTTCGCGCTCCGGTAACCAGCACGTCCTCCACGTAGTCCGGATTCTTCTCCAGCTCGATTCGTCTTTCTCTGGCCGCTCCGAACGTCTCCTCAAACAGTTCGTGAACTCGCTTCTTCGCATCGCCATAGCCCATGCCACCGGCTTCGTAACGCTTTTTCCACTCGGCCATCTCCTCTTCACTGGCCATCAGCGAGAGAATTGCGAACACGTTACATTTGCTCGGGTCCTTCGGATCTTCCACCGGAGTACTGTCCGTCACGATGCTCATGATCCGCTTTTTGGTATTCTTGGGCGTATCAAAAAGCTCGATAGCGTTGCCGTAACTCTTGGACATCTTCTGCCCATCGACACCGGGTACGATGTAAGCCTGATTCAACCGAGCCTCGGGCCGCTTGAGTACCTCCTCGCCACCGCAATAGGTATTGTTGAAGTAGCCGGCCATATCCTGGGTCATCTCGATGTGCTGAACCTGATCCTTACCCACCGGGACAATATCACAGGATACGATGAGAATATCCGCCGCCTGCAGCACAGGGTAGCTGAACAGCCCCATGGAGGCCGACATCCCCTTCTCCAGCTTGTCCTTGTAGCTCACCGCCCGCTCTAAAAGCCCCTTACCCGTTACGCAGCTCAAAATCCACTGCAACTCGGTTACCTCTGGCAAATCGGTCTGCCGATAGAGGGCAGCTTTCTCCGGATCCAGCCCCAAAGCCAGGTAGTCCAGAGCCACATCCAACGTCCGCTGCCGGAGTACGTCGGCATCACGGACCGTCGTCATGGCGTGATAGTTGGCGATGAAATAGAAACATTCATGCTCATCCTGCAACTCAATATGCTGCTTCAGAGCGCCTAAGTAGTTGCCCAGATGGAGCTTACCGCTAGATTGAATACCGCTGAGTACGCGCATAACTTCCTCCAAGAAAACAGCAAAATTACGCCAGTATGCCCCTAATTGCAACTATAGCCCCTAAAACGGCCCAGGAAGCCTCGCCCTCCCAGATTCATCCCCTAATACAGACACCAAATCCCGTAATCAAGCATCCGGTTCGCATCGGCATACGAATGTTCGTGAGAATATGAAATCAGGGATCCCAATCCGTTTGCTAAAGACTGACCAGAAGCCGGACGGCCGGTATTCGGAGATTTTGAAACCCGCCCAATCCGCTCCCCCGCGATTCTCTCGATTACAAAACATACAACGCATTGGAATGGATAAAAGGCAACAATGACGATAACATTAATAATGGAATTACACGAAAGGATTCTTTCCTAATGGCGAAACACCGAAAAACAAACTGGCCGATCAAATGTCGCCCGACACTCGCAGGTTTGGCCCCCTGCGAACTCCAGGATGAAGATAACGCCAATCCAACTGTATACCGTTGGGAGAACATAGCTCCAAACTTACTATTTCCTCAAGGCTGGATGGTATACGACAAAAACGGCGAAGCCGTTAAAAACGGGAAATACCTTTTAACACTGTCCATTCCTGGATTAAGAGCTAAAGCCGTAGCCACGCGGGCAAGGAATCGCGCTATTCGCAACCAGATGTCCCAGGGAAACCTTTGCATTACCCGGGATTTAAGCAAGTATCGGCTATCTCCAGGTTTTTCCGTATTAATGTTCACTTTGTCCATAATAGGTACTGTGTACATGCTGGTTTTTCTTTACAACAAAGGCCTGCCTGCGATCCAGCTTTCTCCAATCTCTCCGGCAGCTGATCCAACGCCATACCTTTATCCAGCCTATATGCTGGCCATAGTACTTGTCGCACCCTGCCTGGCACCAGGGATTATTGCCTTATACGATTACATAGTAACAAGAAAACACACTATCGGAGAAACGATTAATCTGAACTCGTACGGCATTAATGTGGAATGCGATAAACAACGGTCCACGTGTCCCTGGAATGATCTTAACACGGTGGACAGGCACTTCCGTTATCTGGGTTTGCTTTTTAAAAACCAGAACTTGAAGCAATGCATACTTTTACCGACACAAACACTTACAACATTACAGCCGGTTCTGAACTGCCTGAACCCTGGTTTCACCAGGAAATTATATCGGCAGTTGCTTATCCCGCAGACACGCGGTGTTTTAATAGGTCTCGTCATTACCGTCGCCCTTTTCTGGCCTATTTTCGACAAATGTGAACAGTTGGGAATCCCAGAGTTAAAAACAGATATCTTACCGGTAACGGTTTCGATAGCCGGGATATTTGCAGTCTTCTCGATAAGCCCTTTGTTTCTTGGAAACGACAGTATAAAAAAATTTGGTTCATCCGACTAACGCGTACTTTGTTTCGTGAATGGCGAGGATTTTCAGTTTGAAGAATTCCTTATCTCTAAATCCATAGGCCTGGCGTTTCATGGTCTTGATCTTATTGTTTGTTCCTTCGAGAGGACCGGTTGATATTGGATAATCATAATACGCTAATATACCAAACGCATGAAGGCGGAGTGTTTGGGCAAACTTTTTGAGCATCCTGACTCCGCTGGCCTCCGCTTGAAATATCCAATCCATCAGATGGGCCTGGGCAGCCTCGCCGTCTTCCTGTTCCCAGACTTCGCGTAGTTCCTCCCTCATGTAGTAGGCCGTGGCCAGAGGTTGATTGAGGTGTAACGCTTTTTCAAGACGCTTTAGTCCACTGCTATCAGAGTTCAGGTTTTCGGGATTCATCAGCAGCAACCATCGCGTCCCCTTGAGCACATTCTTGTGCAACTGATCCTTGGCTTCACGGTACAGATCTCTTCGCAACTCCGACAATTTATCGTTGAAAAGTTTCATCACGTGAAAGCGGTCGAAAACCAGTGCCGCGTTTGGCAGATTACTCGAGACCGCATCAATGTAGGCCGGAGACATGTCAGTGGCTACCGCTTCGACTTTCGCTCGGGATTTTCGCAATCGGTTCCAGAACGGTTTGAGAGCTTCCTTTCCCTTGCCATCGCCCACATACACCACCGCACCACGCTCTAAATCGAGTACTACGGTCAAGTAGCGGTGACCTTTGCCGATCGAGATTTCATCGATAGCTATTTGGCGTAAATGCTTGAGTTCGGGGCGGACAAACCGCTTAAGCAGATCCTGTTTATGTATCTTCTTAATAACATCCCAACTAACCTGCAGGTGTTCGGCCACATCCTTAATCGTCATATGACGCAAGAGATCCAACGCATATCGTTCAAACGACCGGGTGTAACTCCGGCGGCGATCGGCGAATCCAATCTCCACCTGTCGGATGACCTTGCAGTCTAAACACTCAACGCGAGGGATAGGAAGAACGATTTTCACTGCCTTGCCACCGATTGGTACCGATTTGAAACTCCGCTCAGTGTGGCCACGGGGAGCAACATTCTTTGAACCACAGGCTGAACACCGCAGGGTGTTTCGTGGCTGGCTGAGCGAGAAAAAAACCTGGCCGTGCTTGTATTCTGTTCGTTCGTAAATATAGCCACGAACCCCGAATCCGTGATATAGTAAGCTGGTGGACATGATGGCGTCTCCTGTATCTGAAGTCTTTGATAACCTCAGATGAGAACATCATGTCCGCCTTTTTGCTAGTCCATGTACGCTTTAGCCGGATGAACCAAAAATTTCTGCTGGCTTGGCAAAAACGCCGCAGGAACCGCAGAAGAAACCAAGCGAGACTTGGCAAAATACCCACTTAACTTAACGGCTTATTATCCAGACTCTGCCACAAGTACCAGGATGCCACCGACCGGTACGGCTTCCATTTTTCGCCCAGCTCTTCCATCGCGACCTTATCCGGCAGGTCGTCCAGGTTATAGTTGATCTGCACCGCCCGCCTGAGCCCCAAATCCTCCGTCGGCCAGACGTCCCTGACGGTGAAGAACAAAGATCAGAAACATCTGCGCCGTCCACTCCCCGATCCCCTTGACCTGGGTTAAGGTTTCTACAACCTCCTCATCCGTCATACGCGTGAGCCGCCGCTGGGGAATACTCTTATCCTCAAACTTGTTAGCCAAATCGCGTAGATACTTGAGTTTCTGCCCAGACAGACCGGCCCCTCGCAACTCCTCTTCAGATAATTCCAATAGCGCCGCGGGAGCAGGCTTTCCACGTTCAAACAAATCGCAAAACCGCCCGAAAATAGTAGCCGCCGCTTTCACCGCCAACTGCTGGGCAACAATCGCCTCGCACAAAGCCACGAAATACTTCTTCTGCGGACGAAGCCGGCACGGACCCACGCGTTTTATAAGCCCCGTAAAACCGAATCCCGCTTACTCAGATAAGCCGCCCCCCTTGCGAACCATCTCCCCATTCGTATTGGCCTTTCCAGTAGTATACATCGCAGCTTCACGACTCATATAAATTCTCCAGCAGATCCGGGGGGGCGGGCGTCTCGCCCGCCTTGAAGTTCCAAAGTACTACCAGGAAGTATCAACCAACCAGCGACGACAAATCCAGATAAACCCTACTCTCAACTTTCTAGTATCAACTCTCTCGGCGAAGCCGCTGGGCGTCTCGCCCGCCTTGAAGTTCCAAGGTACTACCTGGAAGTATCAACCAACCAGCGACGATAAACGCCTACTCTCAACTTTCTATTATCAACTCTCTCGGCAAAGCCGCTGGGCGTCTCGCCCGCCTTGCCTTTTCCACAATAAGCTTCAAGCCGACCAATCAACCTGGAAACACTGAATCCAGAGTCAGTTTGTCAGTAGTCATACAACCACAAAACGCTACATTAAACCAGCGACTTGGCGAAAAAAAAAAGGCGGGCAAAACACCCGCCCACCTTTTGCTATCCCAAAATACTCCGAATCTACCGGCCAAAATTCGCCTGCAACAAAGCGAAATCTGCCAGATCCGTATCACCGTCATCATCCAGATCACCGTCAACGCATTCGCCGCACCCTGCCGGCACTCCCCGTCAGGACCGGCCAGGCACCCGGCGAAAGCCGAGTAGTCATCCTGATCGACATCACCATCGTCATCCGCATCCCCAGTGAGCAGCATGTTGGATGCCCCAATCGACGGCGAACTCAGCACCTTAATACAGCTCTTACCGTCGGCGTAACGCCCTTCGCTTATGTCCGCTGTTTGCTCGCCAAAGACAATCGTATCGATCTCCGCCAGGCAGTTACTCCTGCTGTCGAACAAGCCGATCTCCTCACCGTCTACGCTCAACTTGAAATTCGTATGCAAAGGCCCCTGCTCGTCATCGTCATCGGTCCAGAAATAAAGGAAACCCTTGGCCGGAATGGTTACTCCGTCGGGAATCTGATACTTGGTTTTATCCCCAAGATTGTCGGTAAGATACATACCGCTCATATCCACCGCGAATTCCTCATCGTTATAAAGCTCTACCCAGTCTTCCCAACTGTCGGGATCGTCCGGATCCTCCATGAACGAATCATTCTTGGCCATCCACTCGTTGATAAAAATCGCAAGCACCGGGTCAGGCTCCGGTATCGGACCGCCACCGTTGTCGTTCGCCGAACCCGGCGTTAACGCGGTAAACAGCTCAACGTCATCCCCACCATCCGGATACCGCCCGAACGATACATCCCCAACCATTTCAGGATAACTCAAGTAATCGATCAGAACATTGCGATGAGCATCGTCATGGTAAATACCAACACCTTCACCGCTCATCGACAACTTGAACGAAGCATGCATCGAACCTTCCAGAGCTTCGTCGTCGCACCAGACAACAACAAATCCACCGGCGGGCACAACCGTTGGACTGGGGAATTGCCATTTCTTCGGCTCACCCGGATCGTCAGTCAGGTACATACCGCCTAGATCGACACTGCTATTCCCACCGTTGTAAATCTCCACCCAGTCCTCGTAATCGCCGGCCTCGTCCGTCTGCCCCGTACAGTTAAACGCCAGCATCTCGTTGACATAAAGCTCCGGCAGATCGCTGGTGGCAGCCACCGTGTTCCGCAGGGACGTGGTTCTCGCCTCTATATAAGGCTTTATACCCCAGTTCCACGGATTGTTCGCACTATAAGAATCAGGCCAGGTAAACGACGCGTTAAAATCGCCATTGTCAAAACCATAATCCATCGTCCCGTTGGAGAACGATCCCATATACGCTTCCGAACTCAGCATAGCCTGAATCGCGTCGATCTTGTCCTCGGTTTCCTCCAGCGTAAACGCACCGGCGATGGATTGCGGAGGATCAACGGTTATAGTGGACACCGTGTAACTTCGATAAGGACCAGGCACAGAAGGCGTCCAACCGTCCGGAGTGGAAATCGACGGATTGCTCAGGTGATCCAACCCCGGGTCGCCACTCGACTCGCCACAGGCAACCACGTCAAAAGTAAACGTGTCTCCCCCGCTTACTCCCAGATCATCCAGCGGTATCTGGTAACGAACCACCCCGCTGGCACCTATCGGACAAGTCGATCGATATCCCGTGATCGTGTTTCCAACTGCCGATCCACTCCCAGAACTGCCCCGACCCTCCGCCGTTTACCCAACTGCCGATAAAGAAATCGTGATAGACGGTGGAATTAACCGCCCGCCCCCAGGGATTACCCGAATTCCCTCCGGACCTGGTATTGAAGAAAATCAGGTATTTAACGCCATCGGAACTGCCCCCCTGGGCAAATACCGCCATTAACCCTGATCGTCACGTAAAGATCATTCGCATCATTCCCCACGCCGACCGACGTGATATCGTAAAAACCCCCGGGAGCACCGGCGTAAATATCCCCCACCGTGTCAGTATAACTGCTCCACTCTATATCCCCGCTGCCCCCGCCGGTAACTACTCCAACCAGTTCCCGCAGGTACCTGCGATACTGCTCCTCGTATTCCGGTATATTCAGGATTCTCCTTACCAGCGGCGGAAGCTGCCCGCCCGTACTGCCGTAACCGCCATCGCCCCAGGTTGCGTAAGAACGGTTAGCCCAGTCGATACCGAAGAAATCCACACCATAGGTGTTATCCATATCGTATGGAATATATTCAAACCGATCAGTCTCCTGGTCATGGTACAGGTAGTAATTGTTCGATCCGTACCAGTAGTTATCCCAATTACCGATAGCCACATCGACGGCCATTACCCGCAGAAAATTATCCACGCTGAACCAGTCGATAATGCCCGCCGCAAACGTGGCATCATCCGTATTGTTGATAAAATCAATAAACTGAGCCAGGTCCGTATAATCAGGAGAATCCTCGTTGTTCTCCTCCTGGTACGTTTCTCCGCCGCCAAGATTCTCATAAGTCGCCGCGGTGCCGGGCGAAACGTATCTCAGATCGGCTTTCTCTCCTTTGTACAAGCACTTGTACAGGTTACCCGTATCCTCGCCGAACCAGGCCGCAATAAACTCATCGTCAATCTGCTCGACGTTAATGAAAACACCCTCTACCTGTGCCCCGTCGTTAATCTTCAGGTACACGTGCGCCGCCCGCGGCGAAGGGACATGCATGCGATTAAATAAATCCCAACTGAGCTTTGAACGGGTTATCGAAACGTCGTTATGCTCACCGTTGATATTGAATTTCTCCACACCGTGAAATTCCCGCCCCCGGTACCAACGCGTTAAAACTCAGCTTCCACGACTTTTTCAAGGCATCCCGCGACGTGTTGCCCCGCGGGCGAATTCCAACGTTGTAAACAGTCTCGTCTATCTGCGAATTAACCACCCGCACGCTGCAGGTCTTGTAGACGTCACTGTGCGGATTCGCCAGGCAATCATTCAGATCACTCGCGGACATGGTTACGTATATCTCGGTCAACTCGTCGTCGAGATATATCGTATCCCCCGCGTCCCGATACCCCGTATCCCCGGCAGGCCAGGGCATAACGCCTTCAACCGTATTAGCCAATAAGCCATACAATCCGAAAACGGTCAGCATCATTGAAAACTCAATCGCGCGCCGCCCGTTAGCCATCCGCCTGGTTGTATTATTCATAACGCCTCTTTCCATTACGCCGATTACCCATCGAGATCCGTTCGATACGCGCCCGCAACCTGTCAAAATTGATCCACGCTCCGTCCGCCTCCATTTATCCTTTGAGTTTAGCAGAACCGATGCCCACTTTGTAGCCAAACTGCTATTCGACCTAACTCGCTTTTTGACAGGCAGTTAACGTCCGAGAAAACAGGCCGCTATTGCCACAGTTCGCTGAGCTTCTGATCCACCTTGGAAATGTCACCCCTGGCCGTCACCCTCGTATCCGCAGATACGCTGTTCTCCACCGTCTTCTGCTCGAAATGAGATTGCACAGCGTTGGTCATGTACCGGGACAGCTGAGCGTAACTGTGACCATCCCCCAGCCCGTACCGCGTATGGTAATACCGCAATGGGAAATACACGTAGAGGAAATCCTTCGCCCGGGTAAGTGCCACGTAAAACAGCCGCCGCTCTTCATCCACACCGGCCTCGTCACCGACGGCCATGTCCGACGGAATCATCCCGTCCGCCGCGTGGATAACGTGTACCGCGTCCCACTCGCAACCCTTGGCCGAATGGATCGTACTCAAAATCAGGTAATCTTCATCCAGGTGCGGTGGCTGGGCAAAGTCCGAAGTAGACGCCGGCGGATCGAGAGTAAGATCCGCCAGGAACTTCTCCCGCGAATCATAACCGGCCGCTATCTGCTCCAACTGCTCGATATCCCTGATCCTGATAGTGGAATTATCATAGTTACGTTCAAAAATCGGCTCGTAGAATCGCCGGATACGATCCACCTGACCACCCACCGGGAGCGAGCTTCCACCCCCATCCGGACCTATGCACTGGCCGACCATCTCACAGAAAGCCGTGAAATCCTTCTTAGCCGCCGGAGGCACCTTCGGCGGACATTCCGCCAGCTTCCGTAGCGGGGAACCCCGCTCGCCATCTCCACCAGCCAGCAGTTCGTCCATTATCCGCCGAGCACTCTTCGGACCGACCCCCTCCAGCATCAACAGAATCCTGAACCAACTTATCTCGTCCGTTGGGTTTTCCAATACACGCAAAAACGCCAGCATGTCCTTGATATGCGCCGACTCGACAAACTTCAATCCCCCCGTACTTGTGAAAGGGGATATTCCTCCGAGCCAGCTCCACCTCCAACTGGTCGCTATGATGCCCCGCCCGAAACAGAACCGCCTGCTTCATCAGTGGGATCCCCTGCTCCAGGTGTCCCAGAATCCGCTCGCACACCGACGTACACTGGTCCGACTCTTCCCAGCAATGAATCAGCACCGGCTTCTGATCCGACTCCCTCTTCGACCACAGATCCTTGGTAAACCGCTCCCGGGCCTGCTTCATCACTTCGTTCGACGCCGACAGTATCGGCTGAGTCGAGCGGTAATTCTGCTCCAGCTTGACCACCGTCGTATCAGGATACTGCTTGGGAAAATCCAGAATATTGCGAATGGTGGCCGCCCGGAAGGAATAGATCGACTGGGCGTCATCCCCCACCACCGTAATGTTGCTGTTCCGCACCCGCAAAGCCCGCAAGACTTCACTCTGCATGGCGTTCGTATCCTGGTACTCGTCAACCAGGATATGCTCAAACCGTTCGGCCATTGCCTGCCCCACCCCGTCAGTAGTGGCTAAAGCGTGCCAGTACAAAAGCAGATCGTCATAATCCAGCACGTTCTGCGCCCGCTTCCGCGTGGTATAATGCTGGAATATCTCCCGAATCCCCTCAAACTCCCCCTCGCACCAGGGGAACCGCTCGTTTAATACTTTTCCCAATTGCTCCTGGGCGGCCACCGTTCGCGAGTAGATCGAAACCAGCGTCTCCTTCCGCGGAAACCGTCTCTTCCCCTTGGCCACTCCCAGTTCGCTGCGGATCAGGTTCATCAGGTCACCCGCGTCCGACTGATCCATAATCGTAAATTCCGGCGACAACCCCATCGCCTCACCGTAAATCCGCAAAAGCCGGTTGGCCATGGCGTGAAACGTCCCGCCCCACACCTTGCCCGCGGAACTCGAACCGGACATGTTCGATGCCCGCCTGATCATCTCCGCCGCCGCCCGGCGCGTAAACGTAAGCAGCAAAATCCGCTCCGGCGGCACACCCTTACCGATCAGCTCCGCCACCCGACAGGCCAGCGTCATCGTCTTACCGGTTCCCGCCCCGGCAATCACCAGCAAAGGACCATCGCCATGAACAACGGCCTGCCGCTGCTGATCGTTCAAATTTTCCAGCCAGGGTTTAACCATCGAGCTTCCACTTCCCACAAGATACCGCAACGCCAACAACCGAAGACCGCAAGAACAATATCTTACAACGGAACCCAACCCGTTGCGAATCGCCTAATGTTAATGCTACGAAACGAAAAAACGATGCAACATAAATCATTAACATTATCGCGAGGGTAGGGAAAGACATACTATAAGCTAACCCGTCCGCCCGAAAACTGGAATCGTGTTCCCGTGCCACCACTTAAACTAATAGGTGACCACAAAACACACCTACACCTAGGCCAAACAACTCAAAGCTACACATAATTTCTAGCGATCGACCCACTAACCTCAAACCTCACGCATCTTAACCGCTTTATTTGCAGCATGTTACAGACCCACGCAGCTTAACCTGCATTTCCATTGACATTAGTTTGCAAGCTTATTATAATCTTAGCATGTAACTTAACTTTTCATGGAGCTTACTTATGGACCTCAAAGACCTCGAAGCACTATCAACTATAATAACTACACTTCAACCATTCGAAACCAAGGATCAATCACGCATATTAAGATGGGTCGTAGAAAAGCTGGAATTGAACGAGACCGTTCACGCTCACAGCAAGAATGCTAATATACAATCTAATACTCAACCTAATGAAGATTACAAACCCACCACAATAGAATCTTATTCGCATGTAGCTGAATTATTAGCGGCAACTCACGCTCGTACAGATGTTCAACGCGCCCTCGCAGTAGCAACATACTTACAATTCCACGATGGCCTTGAACAATTGAACGGACGACAGATAAACGCCGCATTGAAGGATCTGGGGCACCAATGCAGCAATATAACCGATACGATAACGGCACTTAAGAAAAAGAAACCAGCTCTAATGGTACAACTGTCAAAATCTGGATCGACGAAACAGGCCCACAAACTCTATAAAGTAACTCACGCCGGAAAAGTGGCGGTAATTACCATGATAAAAGATGCACTCGACAATGAAGACCAGTAAACGCATAGCTGCGATTGCGGGCATTATCGTTGTTTTAACAGGTTCGTGCTCGTTTCTATATTCCTGTATAGCGACCGGCTCTTTCGAGTTGGCAACATCGAGCGGAACCTTTGCTGCGCTAGGACTCTACCTACTTTTCGGCAAAGAACCTCCAACGAATACGAGCCTTTAAAACAATGCTCAAAAATGCATCGATATAGTCTGTCCAGATACAGATTTAACAAAACGTACGTCAACAGTTACTTTGTTTTGTTTAATACACTGCGGACGATCTCAGTGAGATCAGGATACAAACCATCATCATTAACGGTAAACTCCACAAAGAAATTCTCAATGCGATCGGTCCGGGGTACTTCGGCCATGCGTTTGAAAATCCTTGCCCGCTGACTCGGATCAAGTCGTCGATAATTTACCCAATCAAAAAGCCTGGACTCAAACTCAGGAGAATCAAAAGGCGAAACTTCCAAAATCGTCGTCATAACTTCGGCTGAAACATAGTCGTTGTCAAAACCATCCCTGTCATAATCGCGACCGGCTATTTCCAATACCTCATCGGCTCGCGAGACATCGAGAGTTACCACAGAACACAAAACCGCAGCCAGAAAATAATGGTCCAGAACGTTGTCTACCGCAGCCAGCAACCGCGGAATATCATAAGCATCGCCCAACTCGCCAAGCACCGTCACCGCAGATGTTGAAACAAAAGGATCGCCATCGTCGACATATTCTCGAGCTATCGGAACGAGCTCAGCCAGTCGCCTCCGACCGGCCTCATCAACTAACTCAACGATCTCGGTTGAATCCCTATGAACTTGCGACACGTCTTAGATTAACTCCTCATCAGACAAAGATTCAGGTGTTTTGCTTTCATCTCATGAATCCGGCTCAGCGTGAATAGGCATTTTCCTCCTTCGCAACGGTTGAACTATCCATGGCAGGGATAAAATGAAAATCCCGCCAAAAATGCAATAAACGGCCGGATGGCGATACTGAACCCAGAACCCCTTCGGGTCTTGCAACTTGAAATCCCAATCGCATGCAAGGCTTTCAATGTATTCCTCCCAGGATTCCTCCGTTTTGAAAACATTAATGTCATCGTTTTCCATATCCAGAACGAAGTAACCGTAATCATAATTTCCGAAAGTGAAGGTGCCGCTTTCAGCAAAACCTGTAATCCCTTCCACCCTTGGTAAAGCGTTTAACGGCCGCTTCGCTTTCTTATCAGTCCTCGCCTCAAGCCATTCTTTTTCAGATGGATACTTCAGGGTTTCTCCGGTCGTTTCGTTTATTAAAAAGAAAGTCTCCGATTGCTTCCCATCGCGATTTTGAGTCTTTTCACGGTATGCCCGCCAGTCTGAATACGATCTTTTGTCATATTCCTCGTCGTAGGTCAAACCGCAATCACATTGAGCGCATATAGCTACAATGCCATAACCGTTTTCCAAATTAACGTAAGGATCACGGTAAAAGCAGTTTGCCGGCATCATCGCAAAGAAAACGATAACGGCCATACGCAATAAAACACCTAAATACTTCATAAACATACTCGCACACATCAGGCAAAACCTGAGCAATACTCTTTCACCCAAAACACATAAAACAATCGCACTTCCCCAACACAAATGCGAACGCGGCACAAGCGGGAGGAACCACTTGCGCCGCATTCTACTGCAAACACTGCTTATCCACTATAGAAAATACCCACTTTCATCTCTCCTGCGAGCCTTTCCTGTATAACCAGCACATCCAGATTAACACGCCGATACCCGATCCAAAGAAAAGCGACATGCGTAGATAGTTCGTATCTCCATGCACCCTGGTTTTCCAGTGATCTCCCGGCATGTAATCTATCTGTATTTTCTGATCCTCCGGAGGCTCCCAATCGATGGGCATATTCACAACCCCCTCGCGCTCGCTGCCGTCCATTTCTTTAAACGAAAACCGCACCCCCTTTATCGGAACCGACCTCCGGTCATACCTTCCATACCCCCTCTGCTCCGTCCCCTTGGTCACCGAAACGATGGTCGCGTCCGTAGTCTCCCCCCAGAACGTGTATTTAACCTCCTGGCACGAAAGATAACCATTCACGACAAAGAAAATCAAAACGAACACGCCCAACCTGCCGTAAATATATTCCGATCTCATGAAAACTCCCCGACAGTTTTTCAACAGAGGTACAGAACCCAGAGGTTACTCCAATCCTATTTCGGATGCATACTTTCCCTTTTTGAAAGCGAAACAAAATAAGCGGCGGCGTTGCACAATCCTTGCCAACGCCACCGCTTGTCATCACCTCTTTACGCCTCAGCCTCTTCGCCCTTACCCTTGCTCGATATATTACCGGCAATGGACTGCGTCAGGTCTTTCAGATCAACGCCCAATACACTCTGCAGAGTCGCCAGCGACTCGGAAAGCATTCGGGCTTTACCCATGGCAGCGCCGTTTATGGCTTTTCCCTCACCGCCATCGATAACCGTAACGTCGCCGAGATTCACGTCAGCAATGGTCTTGGTCAATTCCCGAACCACGCTGGGCATCATTTCCACCAGCATTACCTTCAAAGCTTCCGGATGCTTCTGGATCGCCTGACCGATCTGCTCCACCGCTGCCGCTCTTGCCTTACCCTCTTCCATGATAGTGGCCGCAGCACCTTCAGCCTGGGCCTTGGCCACATCGCGTGCCGCATTCGCCTGGGTTACGTCGGTAGCTTTGAGCCGCTCCTCTTCCGCCTGGGCAGCCGCCCGGTTGCGATCGGCCTCTTTCAGCGATGCTTCACAGGCTAGCTCTGCTTTACGAATACGCAAATCGTTATCCGATTCTGCAATTGCCTTATCGGCCCCTATGCGAGCCTGCTCGGCCGTCTGCCGTGAATTCGCTTCCGCCGACTTGGCCTCCGCCTCCCGCTCCGCCCGGGCTCTTCTCGCCAGGGCATCCGCTTCCGCTTCCTTGATGTCCGCGTCGGCTTTTTTCTGCGCCTCGTACTGGCGAGCCGACGCCCGGACCTCGGCCGACGCCTTACGGGCTATCGATTCCAGATACTGCTCTTCGTCGTGAACATTCTGCACGTTCACACTGTCAATGATCAGCCCCAGCTTGGCAAAATCGTCATTGACCTCTCTCATGACTGTGGCCACGAATTTATCCCGGTCCTCAACGATCTCTTCCGGAGTCATCTTGCCGATAACCGCCCGCAAGCCACCTTCCAGCGTCTCTCGCGCAACCCGCTGCATCTCAACCTGCGGCTGATCCAGGAATCGCTCGATGGCATTTCCCAAGAGACTCGGATTCGAAGCAACTTTAACGTTGGCCACACCGGTAACGATAATCGGTATCATCGTACCGCCACCTGCCTGAGCCTTTACCTCCAGACCAACCTGCATGTTACGCAAACTGATCTTGGCCACCTTCTCCAGAATAGGGATAACCAGGGTGCGACCACCAATTAATGTACGATATCCCCGCCCTTCCTTGGTCCTCTTTCCGCTTACTACCAGCAGTTCACTCGGATTACCCACCACCATGATCTTGGCAACGAAAATACACAGCGCCAAAATCATGAACAACACGAAAATTCCGATCACCATGTACGCGGCGAATTTGTCTGTGCCTGCCGCCAGCATTAAAGGCATATTCATTATCCAATCTCCTCTCATATAGATTATGACTTGTTGATGAATTCGTATTCTTCCCTGGATACAACTTCAGCCACACCGTTTGAAAAACCCACTACCGTCACCTGATCCCCAATACTGAACTTGTCATCCTTCCGTTTCGCAAAAGCCGGGACATAACGCTCCGTGCCGCCAACGCTCACAGATACCTCTCCACAAGCCGGAGGATTAATAGAAACAGTCACCCTACCAGAAACATTGATATAATCCTCAACCCGCGTAACGCTGTTCCCGCTGTTCTCCCGTAAAATCCTCAAAACCTGATGCACGCCCTGCCCCGCAATCAATCCGCCTACCACCGAAACGACTAACACGATGGCAGCACCCGTATCGGTCATGTACGTCAAGACCGTCCCGATCAGACCGAAAGTGGCCACAAAGTAGATCAAAAACCTGATCGAAAACCAGTTTGACAGAGCGAACACAGAATCATGCCCGTCAAACAATTCGTGTTGAGCGTCGAACTCGAAATCGTGCGAACCACTTACGTCCACATCCACGCCCGGATCAACGTCCATGTCCACGTGGAAATCAACGTCGGTATCTACACCCGCATCGACGTGAAAGTCGGCCCCGTCGGCATGACCGCCCAGAACCGTAGACACCAGGAGCAACCCGCCACCGACAATCATACACACGATATAAACCGGCGTGATTGCCTCCAGGCCAGCGAGTAATCCCCAATCGACCATTCCCAATAATTCAATCATGGCCTTCCTCCAGGTGCGAACTGCCGACAACCTGCCGGATCCTCAATCCGCACGACCATCGTTGTTAGAAGTCTACCACATGAAAAACCGGTTGCACATTCTAACTCCGGCAATGTTTCATAATCGGTAATAGCTGAGCGTATAGAGAACTGAAACCGCTAAATACCAACGGAAATGTCACGCAATCACCCCGGTTACAATTTCCACCTATTCTTGTAACCCGCCTATTTTTACTCAAGCGGGCAAATACGACAGGCGTCCACACAACCATTTCACAACAGGTTATGAAAAAACTAATCACCAAAAGCAGGAAAAAACAGAAAGGTTGGCCCGTAAATCCAGACTGGAACCCGCCGAACGCGATGTACCCCAGCGCCGGTTCGCCAATATCAAACCGCGAAATCCCCGCGCCCCCAACAGACGCGAGTTTACATTGGTTTTGCTGCGTCTTTCCTATGTCGGCCCACATCGCCCCTCTCCCCCCGTTACCGCGTCACTCCACGAATTGCCTGGCGAAATACTTCGCCGTAAGCTGTTCCCCCGTCGCCCGCCTGGTCAGTTCATTCCACGACCACTTGTTACCCGGCGAAAATACCTTCCCCTTAAGATACTCACCGACCTCTTTCCTGCCGGCAAAACTCGTACGCTGTGGATTCTGACCATTGAGAATCTCCCTTGCCACATACGCGTGAACCTGGCTGTAGAATAAATCACCCATCATGTACCCGTGATAATACACAGGCCACATCAACACGTGGGCTTTAGCCGCATAACCCGGCAGCCTCGCGTCGTCCGGTGGAGTCAGCAACTGGTACTCCTTCTTCAAATCCCACCATAGCTTGCTTAAATCCTGATCCGGATTCGCATACATGCTCCTTTCAAACCGCAACATAACCTGCGCCCACCTGCTGAACACAATCTTCTCCACCAGCAGGGTTTTACGGGCCGCCTGCGATACCGCAGCCGCATCCATCGCCGGAACTTCCAGAACCCGGTTCAGCCAGTCCTCGTTCTTGACCATCGCCCCGAACATAAGGGCAATTCCCTCCGTCGTCGTACTATGGGAGGCCGTCCGCAGCAAATAAGGCATTTCTCTATCTATATACTTGTCGTAAACCGCGTGCCCCAACTCGTGCAAAATCGTATCCGCCCAGGAAAGATTCGGCTTCAAATTGCATAAAACCCGTACATCTCCCTCCCTGTCGATATCAGTGCAGAACGCGTGCGGAGTCTTGCCCTGCTTCTCGTACAAATCGCTACGGGCGAGGATATCGCTGCAATCCAGCCCCATACCCGCAAAATACTTCTTGCTTACCGCCACCATGTCAACCGAACGAAATAAATCGTCCAGATTCACCTGCCCGGCAGAGCCACTGCCCCCTGTTTCCGGAGCACCCTGGAAAAACAGATCCCCGAAATGCCACGGTTTGAGCTCAGTAACCGGAACTTGAAACCGCATCGCGATTTTAAGATCGATCTCCTTCTTCAGCTTTTCATATGAAGACCGGGTCAGACGGTCCAATTCGTCAAACAAAGCATCCAACTCACCGGGGTCCAACTCCTGCTCAGCCAGCTTCAAAAGATAATAATTGTCAAACCCCGCCTCTTTCGCCAGCCGATTACGCAACGTCACCAGCTCCCGCAAACCGCTTTCCACCTTGCGTCCCACCTCCATATACCCCAGCCAGGCATCCTTCGCCTCGGCACTGTTTGTGGTTTTACGCAAGATATCCAGTACGTCGTTTTCCGTAAGCTCTTCGCCACTGACCACACTGCGATGGGTGGTAAACACCTTCGATACCTTGTTCTCCAAAGCTATTATCTGCTTCTGGAGTTTCTCATCCGCCTGCCCGCTGAGCATCGTTCGATACATCACATCAAGCTGCCTGGCCAGCAGCGGATCACGCACCGAACCGGCTTTTTTCAACTCAACCAGTTTTTTAAACAGATCCCTGTCGCTGTTCAAACGGGCCAGTGCCGTTACCGCCTTCTCCTTACGCGCATAAGCCTTGTCCGAACCGGTCACGCTTGATTCCCAACCAGCCAACCGCATCTCTTTTTCCAGCGGTTTCAGACTTTTTACATAATCATCGCGCAACATGCGGAATTCATCATCTGAAGTTTCCGCCGCCAGACTCGCCATCGACGTAACCAGAACGATCACACAACTCACCGCAACACAACCTACACTCTTCATGATCCCGCGCATCAGCAACGCCCCGATCCTCAGAAACTCCAAACCTCCGCCGCGACAAACACGCCGACAACAATCACTTCACCGGCAACGACCGCCACCCATCACATCTAACATACACCGAACACAAACCAAACGCAAGCCCAAATCAGTTTTCTTACATTTTTTTACATGAACCCCCCTAACGACCCGGCCCACGCGGTTTTCGATCTCAACTCCGCTCCAATGGTTGGTCGGATAGGTAAAGTAGACCGACGACTATCGATGACTCCGAAACGATTCCACATCAAACCGCATCCATCCTCAACCATACCCGCATGTTCAAACGCACCCCCATAAGGCAAAACACTGTTTACTCTTGAGCTACCAATAACCCAGCAGGCATGAATATCCGCAATCTCGTGTCTCCGCGATACACATCATTACCGGTTTACCAATCGCTACATTGCACCATTTACAAACCATATCCATTACTGCCACCGAGACTTGGTGTTCGCAACCACCACGACACAAATCATTATCCAACAACTGACACCTCCCCACTTCCAGGCCTTTCACGCGAACCTGCTCAACCAACTATTCGCTCCACCGTCCCTTAAAAACACTGCAAATACTCCCTCCCTCCTAAAATCTGCCTCTATCGGGCAAAAACTTGCTTCCATCTATAATAGAAGAGCGTTACAATGCGGAGTTCGAGAAGTGATAAGGTCGATTTGATTCGCGGGGGATCACCTTTGAAGTCAGATCATCACACGCTTTTTCTAATATTGGCCAGGAGTGGTTCAAAACGCCTACCCGGCAAAAACCTCCTGGAAGTGGGTGGCGTTCCACTTATTGGGCACGCCATACGCAACGCCCGTAAAGCCGCTCGCCGACTGGGTAACCAATCCCAAATCGTCGTCAGTACCGATTGCGAGAAGATAGCCGCCGTCGCCCGGAAATGGGGTGCCGAAACCCCCTTCATCCGCCCGGCACACTTGGCCGACGACAATGCCACCACCGTCGATACCATGCGCCACGCGGTCGAGTTCCTCGCCTGTCGCGGAAAAGCATTTACCGAGATCGTCCTGGTCCAGCCTACATCGCCGCTGGCAAAAGCGGTCGATATTCAACACACTATTTCCGCTTTCCGCAGGGTTAAGAACACCTCAGCCCTGACGGTCAGACCGGCTTCGGGGAAAGACTCGCCTTTCCTCTACGGTTTACACGGAGAAGTAATCGTGGCCGCCAATCAGGCCCATGACGAAGACCACCTGGTGGAATTAAACGGAGCCGTCTACGCCTGCTCTCCCCAGTGGCTTCATAACCACGAAACACTTTGCGTTCCCGGCAAAACCATCGCGGTGATGATGCCCGCCAAACGCTCAGTGGATGTCGACACCAAAGAAGATTACGAACGAGCACGCGCTCTCTGGGAAGAAAACCTGCCCTGGCGACCTGGTCGATGCCTGATAATCGCTGAGGCAGGGGTTAACCACAACGGCAGCCTGGAAACCGCCTGCCGCCTCATCGATGCGGCCAAAGAAGCAGGAGCTGACGCGGTCAAGTTTCAGACCTTCACCGCTGACCATTTAGCCACACGCACCGCTCCCAAAGCCCTTTACCAGAGACTGAACACGGGCAACGACGAGTCACAGTTCGAAATGCTCAAAAAACTCGAACTATCCCCGCAAGCCCACAAAATACTGATAGCTCATTGCCGAAACCAGGGGATACTGTTTCTTTCCTCCGCGTTCAGCGAAAAAGCGGTTGACCTGCTGGACAAGCTTGATGTAACCGCCATAAAACTCGGCAGCGCAGAAGTAACCAACACCCCTCTGCTCGCCCACGTGGGCAATACGGGAAAACCGGTCATCCTTTCGACCGGCGGTTCGTCGCTCGACGAAGTTTCCCAGGCGGTGAAGGTCCTTAAAGAGTCAGGTTGTCGCGAGCTGGCTCTTTTGCATTGTGTAAGTAACTACCCCGCCGCTGTCGCAGATGTGAACCTCCGGGCAATGAATACCTTGAGTAGAGAATTCGACCTGCCCGTCGGTTACAGTGATCATACCGAAGGGTTGGAAGTAGCCTGCGCCGCTGTTGCTCTCGGGGCAAGGATCTTGGAAAAACACTTCACCCTGGACAAAAACGCTCCGGGCCCTGACCATCGGGCGTCCCTGGAACCCAAGGATCTCAAGCGGCTGGTTAAGGCAATCCGCAATGTGGAATCAGCCATGGGTGACGGCGTTAAAAAACCCGCTCAAAGCGAAGTCGATACCCGCTCGGCAGCCAGGCGCAGCCTGGTGGCCGTATCAAACCTGTTGGCCGGTACCGTCCTCCGCCGCGAACACCTTACCTGCAAAAGGCCTGGTACGGGAATCTGCCCAACACAGACGGAGGTGGTGATCGGGCGCAAACTGGTTCATAACCTGATGGCCGACGAACAACTCACCTGGCAGCACATTCAAAGCGAAGGAGATTGAGAGTGAGAAAGGTGGCACTGGTCACCACGGCTCGCAGCGAGTGGGGAGCACAGCGAACAATCGCGGCCGCCCTCCGCGATCGCAGCGATGTGGAACTGCATATAATCGCCGCGGGAATGCACTTGTCTGAAGAATTCGGCTACACCGCTGACGAGATCAGAGCTGACGGTTTCGAAATTTCCCATAAGGTGGATTTCCTGCAACCCGGCGACTCACCGGAGACAATCGGTATTTCCATGGGTGCAGGTGTGCAGGAATTCTCCCGCCTGTTCGCCAGATGGCAACCGGACATCCTGACCGTACTCGGTGACCGCTTTGACATGTTCCCCGCCGCAGTGGCGGCTATACCGTTTCTGATTCCCGTCGCTCACATTCACGGCGGTGAAGTCACTACCGGCGCTTTTGACGATTCGCTCCGGCATGCAATAACCAAGCTGTCGCATATACACCTGGTAGCCACCGATGAATACGCCCGCCGCGTCCGCCAGATGGGAGAAAACCCCGACAACATTCACGTGGTCGGCGCACCAGCCATCGACGACATCGAATCACTGCAACCCGTCAGCGATGCCGAACTGCGAAACGAATTCGGATTTGTCTCCGGCGAAACCAACATCCTGATGGTTTACCACCCGGAAACGCTGGCATATCAACAGATCGCCGGCGATATCGTTCAGGTTCTGCGGGCCCTGACCAGAATAGACGGCAATATCCTGATCATCCGCCCCAACGCGGACACGGGCAATCGCACCATCCAGGATGCGATCGACGCATTCGCCGCCAGGCATTCCAATTGCCGCGTGGTAACCAGTATTCCCCGACAAACGTACCTTTCACTACTGAAAAACGCCTCCCTGATGCTCGGTAACAGCTCCAGCGGCATCCTGGAATCGCCAAGTTTCGCCGTTCCAGCGATAAATATCGGCAACCGCCAGAGCGGCAGGGTCAAGGCGAAAAATATAATCGACTGCCCGGCGGAAACCGCCGCGATTTCAGCGGCACTCGAAAAAGGCTTGTCCCAATCGTTCCGCCAGTCAATCCAGGATATCGTAAACCCCTACGGCACAACCGGGTGCGGAAAAAGAATTGCGAAAATATTGGCCGCGTACCAATTAGGTGAAAACCTTTTGCTCAAACGTTTCGCGGATCAATAACCAACAGAGATGGAGATGACTGAAGAACAACATAAACATGGTTCATTCGAATAAAGCACACATTGATTCAAAACTAACCACGCATTAATAACGCATCTCCGCCTATACGGCTAATATGCCTTATTCCAGTTCATCCAAGTTTATTCACCTTATCCTCCAAACGCGGACCGAAGACGAAACCATGACGAACTAAAGGCACACCGAAAACAAACCACAGGAAAACACCAATAACCAGAAAACGCTAAAAACCGAGTCCGTTCCGCCGAAGGCGGGCGGACGATATATGGTAGCCGCTGGTGGAGCCAGCCGAAGGCGGGCGGAACCGGCGGAAAAAGAACTCCCCCCGATCCACCTTAAAGCCCCGCGGCCTTTGGTCCGCCCAAGGCGGACCAAAGGCCGCGGGGCGATATAAACATCCGCGCACTAATCACAACATTTCAAATAGACACAACATCGCTACGCACGTACAAATTCACCGCGAATCAAAAACACAACACCCGCAAAACGAAAAAGTACGCTTCAGTCCGATGAACCATTATTCATCAGTCGGACTCTTTCGATACGTTCCTTGCCCGTTAAGATTCTGAAATGCTGAACTATATAACCCGCCAGCCGGCAATTGAAAAATCCCAATAGCACGGGAAACGTCATCGTGACCTCTATTATGGATTTGCGCTTTCGAAACAACTCATTGTACTCGATCGCCGCCAGAAACAGAGAGCCCGACAAAGCAGGTACCAACAGCAGCCAGGGATTGATCAAACCCAACGGCAATAAAAGATAGGCAAAAAGCAATGTGAGCAGTTCAATCCGCGGCCGCAGGTAGTATTTATAGCCCAAACGGGCAGTGGCTTTTCCGCCCTTGTACGCTTGCCGGAAAAACGACTGACGACTGTAATAGTGCTCATGAAGAACCCCGGCATCTTCCGCCACCAGTTGCTTATAACCCGCTGCCTTGAGCATCAGAAACAACCCGTCCTCGTCCCCCCGGCCCGACACCGAAGTATCCGCGTCAACATTGGCTCGATCCTCGTCCAGCATGTGCCGCATGAGTAACTCCCGCCTGACGCACATGTTCCCCGCAATCAGCCGCACGGCGTTGGTTCGCCCGTCAACTCGATGTGTCCCCTTGAAAGCCAACTCGTAGATATTCGTCGGCTCCGGATCGTCAACCCGTCCGGTTACCGCGGCCACCTTGTCCGACGCGAACCTGCTCATCAGGTTTTCCAGCCAATCGGGATAAGCAATACAATCATCATCCAGAAAAGCGACGAATTGCCCTTCACTGGCCCGTATAGCCCGGTTTCGACTGGGATTTGCTCCCGCCTGCGGTTCGTTCCGAAACCATCGCAAATTCAGTTGCGGATTCTCTCGAGCGAACTCCCCCAGGAACTGCGGTGTACCATCGGAAGAAAAATCGTCCACGACCAGAACTTCAAACCCGGAAAATGTCTGAGCCGCCAAGGCCTCAAGACCGCGACGCAGAAGCTCCTTGCGGTTTCGCGTGGGTATCACAATTGAAACAAGCGGTTTCGCTGACATTTTCACCGGCGGCTTTTAGCCGCATCCTCATCGTAAACCAACGAACTGTATACGCCTCAGGGAACAAGCCGAAATCGCTTGTTTACCCGCGTCTTTTCGACAAAACCTTTCGAGCAACACGGAATGGAATTTTCAAAAGATCCTTTTCGTCATCCTGCAGTAATCCAAATGAGAAAACAGTCAGAACAAACAACGCTCCGTAAATAATCGCCTTTAATGTAAGCCGCAGAATTATCGGCAGGTTTGACATCGGAAGAAGATCTATAACGAAACCACAACCGACACATACCAGCAGGATAATCAACAACTCTTTCCATCGCATGATGCTTGAAAACGAAACTCCGGTAAGCGATGTCAGCTTCCCAAGCAGATACAACCAGGAAATCCAACTGGCTATCACCGCCCCTATTGCCGGACCTACATAGGAAAGCATGTTACCGTTACCAATCAGTACTAAAGCCGTACTGAGTATAATATTCACAATCAGGCTGATAACCGCAGCCGCGGCGATGGGCTTGGTTTTACCCGACGCACGAAACAGCGTCGCATATATCGCGACCCTGATCGGTAAAGAGAAAAGGTAAACCATGAAAGGCCAACTCGCCATGGAATACTCTTCCTGGTAGAGCAAAACTATAAAATCGTGGGCGATGACCAGGAAAAACGCGAAACACGGGAAGATTACAAAGCTGCACTTCCTCGCCGCTTCCTGCCAGGTAGACAGCGCATCCTTGAATTTACCGTTACTGACCATGGATACCAGTTCGGGCATCATCGCCGCCCCCAGGCTGGATGTAACCATAGCGATGATGGGCAACTGAATCGCTCCGCAGGAATAAACGGCATACACTTCCTTGTCGAAAACCATGGCGATCAATATTTTATTCAATTGCAGGTTTATCATCCCCACAACAGAAACAGCCACCAAAGGCCAGGCGAAATTCATCTGCTCTGCAACAAGACGACGGTCCACACGCCATTTATCTCCAGGACAGAATCGAACCATATCCGCGCAGCCAACCAGGGCGATCAATGCCCCGACTGCGATTATCGACCAGAAAACGGTAACCAGCTCACATCCCAGGGAGAAAGCCACAACTACCGGCACGATTCTCCCTATTGAGGAAACCAGTGTATAAACCCCAGCGCGAACCGATTTATCCATACTTATCATGAACGCGGGGATAAGTATGATTATCCGTTCCACAAAGGGATAAAGCGCGAAGACGCGAATCAAGGGGACCAACGCCGGATTCTCAAACCGCTCCGCGATCAATCCCGCTCCCACAAACATCAATCCCCCGATTATAACGGACATCCCCAGTGTAATCAGGATACTCTGAAACAGTAAGGTACCTCGCCTGTTCTCCCCCAGCTTGGGAATAAAGTAATACAGGCTGCTGTGCAGTTGCAGCGATATCGCCGACGCAATTGACAGGTAAACCAGGTTGACCTGCTGGTACGTACCGAATACACCTTTGCTGACAATACGCACGAGTATCATGGACAACACAAGTGTGGTCACCTGGGTTAATCCCTGACTACCCATGATTATCAAGCCACGATCACGAACTCTCAACAATGCACTCCATCAAATCATCACCAGCAACACGCACACCGATCACCTTATCCGGCGCAGGATTCCCAGGGACTTGGCACACCGCACCAGCCTTCCCAGAGTGTTTTTCTTAACCCACCTCGGGACCGCTCGCAACAGATGAATTCTCCACGGTGTTTTTTCGACCAGTTGCGACCCTTTTTCCGTTGCAATGAAAAACTGCCAACGGTGTAACACCCTGCCTGCCGGAGTTTGCCTGACAGATTCAATCTGTGGATTTTTTCTGTGAAGCAAAGCCGGTATCTGCAGATGCCTGCCAAGCATGTAGCGGCCGAACTCTCTGGTACTTACGCGTCGACCGGCAATTTTCTGCCCCTTCTTAACCATTGCGTAATCGCCTGGTTGCACGTCCAGCCTTCCGGATTCCACCGCTTGGCGAACAAAGCTCTCCCCCCTGTCACTGCGAACGATAACGGCGGTAGGAAAAGGAATCTCGCTTTTGAGACCGTGAGGATCACCAACCGATATGTCCGCCAGGGCGTTTAACTTATCGTCGCACAACCTGCAGTGTATAGGAGTAAACAACTCCCGCGAATCGATCCGGCAATACCTTGAAGCGTGAAGCCTATTTCCATCATCAGTCACTACTTCCGGATCCCCCGGATATCCCCGCCAGGTTTTCGATCGGTAGTCGAATTTCCGTACTCGCTCCGGGTCAGCCTTGCAACAGCGTACCAGGTAATCGGCCGCTTTGTATGTCATAACCCGGTCGCAGAATAATCCTATCCTCAATGCTACAGTTTCGCGGATCCCGGGGTTCATTTCCATCGCCAGTTGCAACCCCTGCATTTGGCACCCCAATCCCACGTATGCACAACGACCGCCTCGATCCCGTATATCCTGCAAAACCGTGTTTACAGCTACCGGGCAGTACTTACTGATCGCCACGTCCAGGATTTCATCTGCATTGGTAATAACCCTAACGGTCGGCCTGAGCGGATCAGCTTTGTTATCCACCACGCACACAGCTGAAGTAATCGCACCGGTATCCAGAGCCCAGGCCAGTAACGCCCTGACAAAACCGCCCGTCTGTCCTTTTGTTACTAAAACCGAATCGCTGGCTTTCGCTAAAAAAACATCCTTCACCGGTTCTCCATCCGGCAAAGAGAGAGAATCGGCCATCGCTTGTGAAATGTTGATTTGCGGACAAACCCGATCGCATATGCCGCAATGAGTGCATTTATCCTTATCAATAACCGGAACAATTGTACCGGTCCCGGTCTCTTTCATCGCCAGCGCATGAAACCTGCAATTGCCGGCACAGGTACCACACCCCGTGCAAATACGATTTTTAACAACATCTTCAATCGTTTTCAGCACTGGCGCCTCCGGCTTTCTTCACAACTTCGACCATCCTGGCCAGAGCTTCGCCGGCTTCCGCTTCCAGTTCTGGTACCGCGTCTTCAATAGTAGCCCGAATCTCATCCCGGCAATTCCACCCTTCTTCCACCATTGCCGCAATCCCATGCGCCTCGCCACGAACCGGATCCACATTCCAGCGTTCCAGGTTAACCCGCTTCAACAACGCATCATACTTGTGAGCCCAGCCAATTACGACAGCTGGAACTCTCCTGGAAAGTGCCGCAACCAGACTGTGATATCGACTGGCAACCACAAACGCCGCGCCGGAAATGATTTCCTTTACTTCCGCTGCTGTTGGTTTTCCAGATAAGGTAAACACCTGCCCTGAGTCCGGCACAAGGTCAACTATTTTTTCGCACAATTGGGGATCGTTTGGCTTCCCTATAGACTGCTCATGAGGTACCAGGAGTACCTCGCAATCGGTTTGTTCTTGGAAATAACCAATCACCTCCAGTAAACCGGACAGATACGTATTGTTTTTCCCTTCCCCCGCGGTTCTCTCGTAAACGCGCATATTCGGCGTTATAACGACATACTCTTTTGCATCTATATCAATACCCATATCAGAAAGGATTTGCCGACTCTCACCAGGCGAATCGGGATGAAAAGCAAACGCAATATCAGCAGATAACTCTACCCGCGATGGTTGCAGGCACTTGGATTCCACCAGATGCTCAAAACTGCTTTCTTCCCTCGCGTAGACCAGGTCAGCATCGCGGAGCATGAACCTCGTGAACAATCGCACCCAACGATTTTTGAACGGGCCCCAGGATTGCGGCATAAACACGAAGAGATTTCCAGCCCGTTTGGCCCAACAGTACCTCGCCCAGCGCCCCAACGCTCGCTGGACACCGATCTGGTCACTTGAACGAAAACCGGAAACATCCACCACTACTTGTGTCGCGTCATGAACATTTTTCAACGCGACTCCCGAAGATACGTTTCTGCCGACAGCCGGTTTACGATAAACCTTGACTGCTCCCAACAGGAATTCCCAAAGTCCCCACATCTTCGACGGAAGCTTCCTGACAACCCTGATATCGTGTTTTTCCAAGGGGATGTATTCAGACTTGAACAGCGGATTAACCCAGCATTCAGCTTCGGGGATTGCCTCAGTAACAGCCTGTTGCACGGTAAGCATCATAGCTTCCGCACCTTTCCCGACAAAATTCCCGCCTACTATCATCACCCTAATAGCCAATGCTTCATCCTTTGCCAATACCCCTATAAGGAAACCTCACAATCAACGCATATACATGAAAACTACGTTTTTCATCACCAAGAAGATCGTTTTTTCAGTCCTTTTTCTGTGCCAGGATAAACAGCGTCCCTCTTAACCGCGAAAACAGCGTTGCCGCAGCACAAACCAGCGAAGCGGCTACTTTCTTCTTCGCCGACCAGTCCGCCCGGGGAGGCCTTCTGTCACACGCCCTGGAATATCGAGCCGATTTAATCTCGAACCCCGCCCGCTTAAACAATCCAACCATCTCTTTCATGGTATATTCACGGATATGAGCGATTTCGTCGGTTATATGATCGAGATGCGAATCATCATCCGGGAACGGGTCAACAATATTTCGCCCCGCGAGCAGCAGCAATAAGTTTGACAGTCTCGCGATATTTGGAGTAGTCAACAGAAACTGCCCGCCCGGCTTAAGTAAATCCCGTATTTCCTTCAACGCCCCAAGCGGTGAACATCTCAGGTGTTCAAATACTTCAGCCAACACCACGAAATCGTACTTGCCTTTTTCTTCGGTCACACCGCCGACGCCTAATTGCCCCGGAATTACTGGTATACCGTATTTACCCAACAACCGAGTGTATACCGGAATATTCTCGGCCACCTCCATTCCAGTAACATCCGCATGATAGATCTCTTTCAGCAGAATATCATAAAAACCGTAGGCAATACCAATATCCAGAACCTTCTTGCCGGAGCATAAACCACCGAGTGTGCCGGCTATTTCATGCATCCTGTGGTAGTTCTCGTAGTAATATGATTCGACGTGCGCATAATCAACAAGCCTGCCGCGATAGTCGTAAACATCTCCGGAATATGCGCTTCTGATGGACGAGAGAATCTTGTTTTCCAGTTCGCAATCCATCAATACACTCCATCAGTATTAACGCCAGACTTATGAATAACCAAAACCTCAAAAACCATCACCAGTTACTACCGCCCCCGTTACCCGGAGAATTCCACGTTTATCGTTTCACCAGGGATTCGTAAATCGCCTGTAACTGCTTCCGGGAAATATCCCAGGTGAATTTCTCAAGAATGTCCGCGCGAGCCTGCTCACCGAGTTTTTCCAGTTCGTCATACTTCTCGGCTACCGTGTCCAGACTGTTCAAAAAAGAGCCATGATCCCCTTTCTCGAAAATCAATCCGTTATAGCCACTGCTTATTACGTCGGCCATCGCTTTCACGTTACTCACGAGCAACAGTTTCTTCATGGCCATCGCTTCAAACAGCTTCATCGGAAGCAACGTTTCCCCCGGCGGCAACGATGGACGGGGAATCATGAACACATCGCAAGCTGAGTAATACGCGGGCATCAGATCATGCTCGATTGTTCCCGGGTATTCGACAAGATCACTTTGACTGTCAGCCAGCCGCCGGACCGCATCCTGACTGGGACCTCTCCCGAGCAACACGATTTTCAGTCTCGACCTGGTTTTAGCGCAGACTTCCGGTAACGCCTGTGTCAGAAATTCGATTCCGTTTACCACATCGAGATAACCGGCGTATAAACAGACGATCTTGTCTCCCCAGCCATGCCGTTCACGTATTTCCGCTCTCCGCTCAGACCACTTGGCCGGATCAAACCGCTCGGCATCGACTCCGTTGTAAATAACTTCAACAGGTTTACCTTCCAGCCCATATAACTCCCGCAGCCGCCTGGCCGCATGAGGAGTCTGGGCAATGACGTGTTGTGCCGCACGAACGATCTCTCGCTCAGTCAGCCATGCCACTCTCCCCGGCACCTTCCAGGCCAACCGATTCAGAGGCATCAGTCCGCCGAATATTTTCGGTTGATAGGAACAGTCTCGCATCACCCCGTGAGCTTCGTAAACCATGGGCAACTCAGTCATCCTCTTAACCTTGAGGCTGGCTATCGCGCACATAAGCGGATTATGCCCATGCAGAATGTCCACTTTCTCATCTCGAACCGCTCGCACAAATCGGGAAGAAGACAGGTAATCACGGAGAATCGGGATATTCTTTCCGAAGTTCAATCCCACTCTTCTGACAGAGATATGACCACATTGCTCCACCTCCAGAATCGGAGAGTCAGAGGGAACTTGCGAGGGATGAGGAGCAGGTACAACGAGAATATGTTCGTTATCAGGCGACGCCAGCATATTGTGAACACGCATGGTAGCCCCCCCCTGAACGGGGAAGTAGTTACCGGCGAAATGCAAGACACGCACGTCGAATAACCTCCTCCAGAACACCGAACCGATATTACTCTAAACTCGAAAGGCGAAGCCCATCATATAGCCGTATTAAATCTATAACAGAGTCCCCAACCATTGTCACCATCATGTGCACCTCATGACAATAGCACCACTTTTATCTGATTACTCGCATCCGCTTTTCCAACGACCTCTTCAGTAAACACAGTCCTTGTTTGATTTCCGGGATAGAATAATCACAGTAGGCACTTCCAACCCGCTTTTTGCCTGGGGCGAACAAACGATATTAAGCTTGACACGATAACGTTAACCAATATACTCTCAGCGTACGTAAGTGCGCCTTATTTAAAGGTTTGCGACGATTTTGACGGTGTACCGCGACGCTGCGAATCGGTGAGCGAAAAGTTCCCGATATGCCCCATTTTGGGAGGCCTTCAGCCGGTCTGGGAACCGATAATATATAGCAGTACTCTCACGTGAACGTGGGATCTGGAAAGTTGATGTGCAACCCGGCATTTGTGGCGTCGGTATATTGGTAGCCCCGCGGTTAACAGTGTCGCAACCGTTTATCGCGAAAGTCATACATCGGAGTCGTGTTTGTTGTTACGGATTTTTGAATCTCAAATGGAACACTGCCAAAGACAATTTGAAGTGTCTATAACGTTACAACGAACCCGCGCATAGTCATTCCAATGGGGCTCCAACCTGCCTGTGCAACTTATAAAACGGGTTGCCTTATCGGTGCAGGTTGAGTGCATGCCGGTTAAACCAAACGGCAATCCCCTTTCCAGCCCCATCAAGACAGGTAATAGCTCTTGCCTGTTCGATCACGTGTAAAAATCGTGACAATCCGTACGGAGAATTCGCACCTGCGTGATGGTGTGATCGGTTGGATATGGCACCTGGTTACCAGAGCGTGTCATTAATAAGTCCGACTGGCTCCGTGCTTTTAGATAGGCGTTTTTTATTAGGATAGCCCAATGGAAACGGCCATAATTAGTGTAATAGGGCAAATGAGTGGACCGGTCGGCGCGGGACTCGGGTTAGTTATTGGTGTGGTGGTAACCATCATCGCAATGGCAATCCGGGCAAAAGTTACAGCCACCTCACTCAAAGCTAAATCCGAAGAAATTATTGAAGCCGCCAACCGCGAAGCTGCCACAATCGTCAAAGCAGCTGAAGTTGACGCAAAAGCTGAGTACATCGCACTCCAGGAAAAATTTAACCAGGAAACAGCGGAAGCTCGTGCCGAGCAGAAAGAGATCGAAAAGCGACTTTCCAAACGCGAAGACACTATTGATCAGAAGCTCGACACGCTGACGATCAAGGAAAAGAACATTGAAAACGCGGAAGAACGACTGGTCAACCGCGAGCTGGAACTGGAAAAGAAAGAAGCGGAAGTCGACGAAATACGGGCCAAACAGCAGAAGGAATTGCTGCGAATAAGCGAAATGACTCGCGACGAGGCCATCCAGCGTTTGTTGGCCTCTCTCGAACACGACATCGAATCCAAAGCAGCTAAACTGATCGACCGCAAACTCACTGAAGCTAAAGAAACTGCGGAACATCGGGCACGAGAGATCACCGTCACGGCAATACAGCGTTATGCGGCGGAACATACTGCAGAGAGCACTGTTTCGACCGTAGACATTCCCTCGGATGAAATGAAGGGCCGAGTAATCGGACGTGAAGGTCGCAACATCCGAGCCTTTGAAAAATCAACCGGCGTAGACGTAATCGTCGACGACACCCCCGGCGTTGTTGTGGTCAGTGCATTCGACCCCGTGCGCAGAGAAATCGCACGGCGATCCCTGGAACGTCTGATCCAGGATGGGCGTATTCACCCCGGTCGAATTGAAGAACTGGTTGAGGAAACCCAACGCGACGTGGACAAGGATCTCCTGGAAGCGGGCAAGTCCGCCTGTGTGGAAGCGAATATAGCAGGCCTGCCTAAGAAGCTCGTCGAACTTCTCGGCCGACTGTCGTTCAGAACCAGTTACGGGCAGAACGTGTTACGGCACAGTATCGAAGTAGCGTTTTTATGCCAGAACATGGCAGACGAACTGGGCCTCGACGGACGACTGGCCCGACGTTGTGGTTTGCTCCACGATATCGGCAAGGCGGTCGCCCACGAACACGAAGGCGGACATCCGCAGGTCGGCTACGATATCTGCAAGCGGCTCAAGGAACGTCCGGAAGTCCTGAACGCAATATTGGGCCACCACGGAGACATACCGGCCACCAGCCCTTACACCCCGCTGGTATCCGCGGCGGACGCGATAAGCGCTTCACGTCCGGGCAGCAGGCGCGAGTCGCTCGACCGATACATCAAACGTCTGGAACAGCTGGAAACCATCGCCACTGAACCTTCGGGAGTCAAACAGGCATTCGCTATCCAGGCCGGTAGAGAAGTACGCGTTATCGTGGATGCCAAAAGGGTTGACGACGCCCAGGCGACGAAAATCGCTCACGATATAGCCAAAAAGATCGAGGACGAGATGGCCTACCCGGGAGAGGTCCGGGTAACGGTATTAAGAGAAATCCGAGCGGTGGGAATCGCTCGATAGGTAAAATTCAAGGCGCCCGGGCAAGGGTCGCCGATTGGCGGTACGGATTATGCGATTGAAAGTTCTATGCACTGGGGACGCGGTCGGGTCTTCAGGAAGGCGGGCGTTGGCTACGGCAATACCCGCACTGGTGGAAGAGCATGATATCGCCTGCACAGTAGCCAATTGTGAAAACGTGGCTTCAGGTTCGGGCATAACGCCCGCCCTTTATGCAAAACTGATAAAATCGGGGGTGGATGTAATCACCCTCGGCGATCACATCTATCGACGTAGAGAGTTTATCCCGATCCTCGAGACTTCAGACCGGGTGGTTAAGCCGGCTAACCTCCCATCCGCGGCTCCCGGTCGCGAGTTTACGGTGTTCGAAACAGCCAGTGGACACAAGGTCGCGGTAGTTTGCCTGCTTGGGCGACTGTACATGAAGACAATGGCTGACTGCCCTTTCAAGGCGGCGGAACGTATCCTGGCGAAAATCCCCGGCGACGTAAAGATCAAGATCTTCGACATCCACGCGGAAGCGACCAGTGAAAAAGTAGCACTGGGCTGGTTCCTGGATGGCAAAGCCAGTGTCGTTTTTGGGACTCATACGCACGTGCCGACAGCGGACGCAAGAATCCTGAACGGAGGCACCGGATACATAACCGACCTGGGCATGAGCGGACCTTATGACTCGGTTCTGGGCCGCAACAAGGAAAACGTGCTGCAGGCGATGACGACTTCTATTCCAACGCGTTTTGAAGTAGCTACCGGCGATCCTCGAGTGTCAGGGATAATTGCGGAGATAAACTGCGAAAGCGGCCGATGCGTAGCCATAGAATCCGTACAAGTCAAAACTCCGGAAGAATGTTGATCTCTCGAATAATGCCGCGACTATTGGCATTTTCTACATTCACGCCGTTTTGCCGACTGGATTAAGACGATTATCCCAGACATAAAGTTAATTTGGGAGAGAATACCCAACCATACAATCCATTGGATAAAATGGTCAACACAACCGCCGATCGTGTGTATTTTCCATTTATCTCCCGGCTTCCAGATTCCCCAAGGCTGATACCCTATGGCTATTGAGGAAAACATGGCGTATTTTTAGATAGCCAAGAGAATGAAGGCAGGTTTCGGTTAAGTCGGCACATACCCAACCCAATACCTTAAAAACAACCAAGAATATCAATGTGAACTGCACTCGGTTCACAACCGTGCGAGTGCTTCAGGGGCATCTCGTATACACAAGGTCAGGGGATCAGTTTACGGCTTGCACGCAGAAGCTTTATTCCCTCAGGTATGGAGGCTAATGGGAAACCATGAAGGCAATCACAAGAAGCGACACCGATCTGACAAAAACATGGAACGACTATCTAAAAACCCGTAAACTTGCCCTGAGAAACAGTCTGGTCATGCATTATTCCCCAATAATAGATACTCACACGAGGCGAATCGCTCGCCGCCTCCCTGCTCACGTAACCAGTGACGAAATCCGCAGCGCTGCGTTTGAAGGATTAATCCAGGCCGTGGAAAGCTACAACCCGGACCGCCCGGCCAAGTTTGAAACCTATTGCCAGCGAAGAATCCTTGGAGCGGTCATGGACTGGCTGCGCAGCCTGGACCATCAAAGCCGGACAATACGCACATTCGAAAAGAAACGCGGCAGGATTAAAACCATTCTGGATACGGAGATAGGTCGACCGCCGACGCACAAGGAAATCGCGTCGAGAATGAAACTGTCCATACAAAGATATGAACGCCTGAGTAAACTGGCACTGGCGGGAAGTCAGGTACACTTCAGTTCGATTGAATCATCCCGCGGAGGTTGTTACGGAAACTCCACCAGAAACCTGGAAATCAAGGACAATCGGATCCACGATCCGGCATTGAGGATTTCCCGGGACATGCTAACCGATTACATCACCAAAGGATTCACGCCGGAAGAGCGAATGATCCTGGTGTTGTATTATTACGAAGATCTCACCATGGCGGAAATAGGATCGATATTGAATTTATCTGAATCACGAGTCAGCCAGATCCATAAGAGCATGCTGGGCAGATTGCGGGAAAGGTTTGGGAAACACCTGGCTGAAGAACTGATTATCTAGCAAACGTGTAAACCGGCTCAGCCAGATAATTCACGGCCACGGTGTAGAGTTTAAACGCCGAATCTCAAGGCGATAAAAACAAACCAACTCTTTTTCAGCTACGCTTCTGTTCACACAACACGAAGTGAAGTACGTCTTTATAGCCGGTTCTATAACCTTTTTGCGTTTTCGGACCCAACAGATCCCGCCCCCCTATCAACTATACGACCGCAACAAGGGTAACGATTTCAGCCACACTCTATACGGATAATAACTGAAGGTTCGATAATACCTCTCGAAATAAAACATCAATACACTTTCCATCGCACATTTCCGCATGAACAGCAAACCGAAAGAACTATCTGTTTTTCAAAAGTGAATTCTTATTAGCCGAAACGCCAGCTGGTGATATCGGTCCTTGATATACGCGTCATAAAACGTAATCCCAGTGAGACCGAATATACGCCGATGTGAACAACGTACGACTAGCCCCGCTGGATAACCGGGATAGTCGTGAAAAATGATAATGAATCCGCGCCATTGCCTAACCTTGAGAAGATAAGTGAGGGTTCGATGAGTTCCGAGGAACACAATAACAATCAGCAACTGATCGAAAGATTATCAAACGCCACCCAATCCCTGGATGTCCAGGATCTGACCGCTCTGGCGGAAATGCATGCCTGGTGTGAAACACTTATGGCGGATTGCGGAGAACAAGGCGACCATCCTGCGCCTGACATTGCCGAAAATTCAGCTGCTGTGGCAAAAACGCTCGAAGAATTGATCATGGGGGCAATCGACGACGTGGAAGCTGCCACCAAATCGATCATCGAAACCGTCAATTCCATGACCGGAAATTCGGTTGATAAAACCACCGGCGCTGATAGTACGCCTGCGGACTCAATCACTATCGAAAACAGCGAACTGGAGCAGCTCTTCGACAACATGGCGAAAACCGGAGCGGGAATAGACAAAGATGACCTCACGGCTATGGCGAAAATGCACGGATGGTGCGAATCCGCCCTGGAGATTGTCTCCCCCGAAGGCGACAGCCCGAATCCGAAAATCGCTGAAATTCTGGGCACCTTGGCTTCATCGCTGGAAGGGTTGATACTGGGAACGGTTGACGAACCGGAAAACACAATTGTTTCACTCAACAATACAATCTCGTTATTCTCACCAGGCGGAGCATCAGAGAGCGAGCAGGAAGCAGCGGCTGACAGCGGGAGCAAGGTACTGGATGAATTATCGACTGAGGAGGTCACCGACCGACTCGACAAGGTTTTTGCAGAACCAGTAGCCCAGCCTGAATCGCCTGGGGAAAAAGTGGAAACGGCCTTAGTTGAAAAACAGGAAGCCGCAAAACCGGAAGCCGATGAGGTTAAAGCAGAAACAACCGATCAATCACTGGAAAAGTACGTTGCCGAGCCGCTTAACATAGATGACAGCGAGCTGGAATTCGTCGGCGGTTTTACTGAAGAAGCCCAGGAGCATATCGAAGCCATCGAGTCGGCACTTCTGGAAGTCGAGCAGGCTCCGAACGACTCGGAATGCATCAACGACCTCTTTCGCCCCTTCCACACGATCAAGGGCATGGCCGGTTTTCTCAACCTGCGAGATGTTGCCAGCCTGACTCACGAAGTGGAAACGGTTCTGGACCAGGGGCGGAGAGGCGAGCGGGCGATAACCTCGGGGATTATAGACCTGGTTTTTGAAGTAGTGGATATTCTGAAGAACCAGTTAGGCTTCATTTCCGAGTACGTATCCAACCCGACAGGCGGACCGGTTCCCCAGCCGCCGGTCGACGAAATGATCGATCGATTGCGCGGCGTGATTGCGGGTACAATCAAGCCGAATGAAGGACAGCCGGCGGTCAATAAACCCACCCGCAGAACGGGTGAAACCCTGGTAGCTCAAGGCGAGGTGGAGGAAACGGCCGTTAATGCCGCCGTGGCAATGCAGGCCCAGGAAGGCGAGGACCGGAAAATCGGCGAGGTCCTGGTCGACATGGGCGTAACCACCCCGGAGGAAGTCGAAAAAGCAGTACAATCTCAGGAGGAAAAACCCACAGCGGCCGGCGAGGCCAAACCTGTCGGCCCAACCAAGACCACTGCCGGCGAACAATCGGTTCGGGTTGATACGGCCAAGCTCGATGCCCTGGTGGACATGGTAGGGGAATTGGTAATAGCTCAAACCCTGGTGGGAACGAATCCGCTGGTTAACGACAATCCGAAACTAAGCCGGGACAGCTCACAGGTGAGTAAAATCGTCCGTGATGTCCAGGAAGTGGCCATGTCGATGCGCATGGTCCCGATCAAAACCACTTTCCAGAAGATGGCCCGACTTGTGCGGGATTTATCTCGAAAATCCGGAAAGAAAGTACACCTTGAGATTTCCGGAGAAGAGACCGAACTGGATAAAAACGTCATCCAGCAAATCGGCGACCCGTTGGTACACATGGTGCGAAACGCAATCGATCATGGAATAGAAAAGCCGGACAGGAGAAAGGATTCGAACAAGCCGGAGACGGGCAATGTCCAATTGTCCGCGTTTCACCACAGCGGAAGCGTGGTCATAGAGATCCGGGACGACGGCAAAGGACTGGACCCGGCGGCACTGATTGCCAAGGGCATAGAGCGTGGGGTAATCGCACCTGATGCGGAACTCACCGACGAAGAAGCCTACCAGTTGATATTCGCACCGGGTTTTTCCACTGCGGCGGAGATTACGGATATCTCCGGTCGCGGTGTGGGCATGGACGTCGTCAGACGAAACATCGAACAACTTCGGGGCAAGGTGGAAATCTCCTCGAAGAAAGGCAAGGGGAGCGTATTCTCCATCCGGCTGCCGCTGACCCTGGCTATTATCGACGGAATGGTTATCCGCGTGGGCGACCAGCGTTTCATCATTGCCACGACAATGATCGAACAGTCACTCCGCCCCACCCAGCAACAGATCACCTCGGTTCAACATAGAGGCGAAGTCCTGCAGATTCGTGGAAAACTCGTACCGCTGATTCAACTGGGGCAGTTGTTCGGCGACAGGAAGAAGATCGATCCAACCGAGGCGATGGTCATAATAAGCCCCACCGATTGCGGCGAAATCGGGTTGGTGGTTGACGAGCTGATAGACCAGCAACAGGTTGTGATCAAATCACTAGGCGAGAAATTCGCCAATCTGCACGGCATATCGGGAGCGGCGATTCTCGGTGACGGCCGGGTAGGACTGATCCTCGATCCCTCCGGGATTGAAGAAGCCCATAAGAAATGGTTACCTTCGGCGGACATGGAAACATCACCATTAGACATCACCGGCGATTTCCAGGAAAACGAGGAAAACCTTTCTGAACAAACAGTATTTCAAGATAATGCGGTATCGGGTGAACCGACCGAAACCGACGAACTGCTGCAAACCGAACCGGTTTTAACTTAGAAGAGAGTGCAAACGATGGAAGCTGTTTTGGAAAGCAATAAGACAGTCGCTAATCCTGAAACCGTTATCCGGAAGGATACCGCTTCACTTGGCGGAAAATACCTGACGTTTCTGCTGGCCGGGGAAGAGTACGGATTGGAGATTCTGAAGGTGAGGGAAATAATCGGGGTAATGGATATTACTCCGGTACCACAGACATGCAATTTCGTAGAAGGCGTGATAAACCTTCGCGGAAAGGTAATTCCCATTATCAACCTGAGGAATAAGTTTTCGTTGGAAAAAATCAACTACGACGAACAGACATGTATAATAGTGGTGGACGTCGGCATGTTGATGGGAATAGTCGTGGACACGGTTCAGGAAGTACACAACATACCTTCCAGTAATATTGAACCAGCTCCGAGATTGGGCAGCAATTTGGACGATGACTTCATCCAGGGCATGGGAAAAGTCGACAACAAGGTAAAGATCCTTCTGGATATCGACAAGGTTCTGAATATCGACGAGCTGGTACTGACACAAGACGAGTGGAACGAAGGATAAGGAAGAAGTCAACGGTTCAACTACGAGATCAGGTTACAAGTGGGAAGAATCAATCGAAAGATTATCAGTGTTTCAACCCTTAGAGTTGCAGGTATGGGATACACAGGAAGGGCTTGAATAGCTGTGAACATAATCGTCGACATAGCCGACTTCGCGGTTACGGATAAACCCGAAGCCACAATAACTACCCATTCCCTGGGTAGCTGTATCGGCGTAACCATATGGGATCCGGAGACGAAAGTCGGGGGCATGATCCACTACATGCTGCCCGATTCGACTCTGAGCCCGGATAAGGCCAAGAGTAAGCCGGCCATGTTCGCCAATACGGGCGTACCCGCGTTGTTCCGAGCAGCGTTTGAGTTGGGGGCGGTCAAGAATCGGCTGATCATAAAAGTAGCAGGCGGCTCATCGCTGCTGGACGATAACGGTACTTTTAATATAGGCAAGCGAAACTACGTGATGCTTCGCAAACTGTTCTGGAAAAACAGCTTACTGATCGAAGCGGAGGATGTTGGCGGTTCAGTCAGTCGCACGCTGAAGTTGGATGTGGGAACCGGTCGCGTGACTATACGAAACAGAAACGGCGAGGTGGAATTATGATGAATGTGGAAAGCATTCTGGAGCGAGTTGGCACACTCCCACCCCTGCCGGGGACCAGCGTTCAACTGATGAACGTAATTGCCGACCCAACGGCGTCGGTGGATCAGGTAGTGGATGTGATCAAATACGACCAGGCGTTGACCGGGCGCGTTTTAAAGCTGTGCAATTCGTCTTACTTTGGTTTATCGCGTCAGGTAGCTTCTCTGAACGAGGCGATGATCTGCCTGGGTACGGTAAAGTTGCTGCAACTGGTAATGGCGGTACATACGGGTGCCCTGCTTTCCGAAGAGCAGGAAGGATATGACCTTGGGCAAGGGGTTTTATGGAAACACTCGGTGGCGGTGGCTCAGGGGGCGACTCATTTCGCCAAGAAACTGAAACTGCCGAATCCCAATCTTACGTTTACCGCCGGTTTGCTGCACGACATAGGCAAGGTGGTATTGAGCAAGTACGTTGCAGAGGAGTTCTCCGAAATCGTTCGCCGGGTAACGGAGGAGGAAGTGAGCTTCTGCGACGCGGAAAGAGCGGTACTGGGATATGATCACACACAGATCGGAGAGTTGATCGGCGAGCATTGGAAGCTGCCGGAGCCGATTGTACGTTGCATCAGGTATCATCATTCGCCGAGTGACCTGGAACAGGTGGATTCGGTTGTGGATACGGTTTACCTGTCGAATTGCGTGTGCCTGCTGCTGGGTATCGGTCTGGGTTCTGATGGTTTAACCTATCGCGCTGATTCAACGATAATGGATCGCTACCAGTTAAGCGAACCCGATTTGGAAGCTGTGGGGATACAAGTATTAATGGATCTGCAGAATGTTCCGGACATGACCGGCACAGAGTCGCCGTCATCTATGCAGAGCAGTAAAACGTAGCCGGTAAGAGATGGATTAGGAGGACTGAAATGTCCCGCAATGTATTGATAGTTGATGATTCGACAACGATCCGGCAAATGGTCAAAAAGGTCATGGACATTGCCGGTCTGGATGTCGGTGAGATATTCGAAGCCGCCAACGGAATAGAAGCCCTGGCCCAACTGGCGGACCATGAGGTCGCCGTGGTGGTGGTGGACATCAACATGCCGACGATGAACGGTATCCAGTTTCTTCAGCGAATGAAGGAAAACGACAATCTACGGCACATACCGATAGTGATCGCTTCGACGGAAGGCAGCCAGAAACGAATCGATCAGATGAAGGAATTCGGTGCGATAGCATATATTCGCAAGCCATTCCAACCGGAACAACTACGTGACGCGTTGATGCCTCTATTGGGAGTAAAGGAAAATGCAGGAACAAAAAGCGGCGACTCTAGCGACGATTTTTTCTGAAGTGCTGGCCAACCTGGCTTTCATGTTCACTGATGAGGATCTCTACGACGAGAACGGAGATACGCAGTGGTTGGAGACAAGCATAGGTTACCGCGGAGACCACAACGGTAAACTGCGGTTCCGCTGCACTCGCGAATTTACCGAGTTACTGGCTACAAACCTCCTGGGAACAGAGCCCGGAGAGCAGACCACAACAGCACAGCAGGACGATGCGGCGAAGGAATTCATGAACATCGTCTGCGGACAACTGGTTACGGCCATTCACGGCACCGAAGAAGTCTATAACCTCACTATTCCGGAGATCGAGAATCTCGACGAAAGACCGGACCTGAGTATGGACGACGGCGACTACGCCTCAACAATAGCCGTTGAAGGTCATTGCGTGCAATTGCTTTACACACAAATCGACTAATGCAGTGCCACTGAAGCTGGTCCGCTTTCAGAACAATCCGGAGGTATCCATTAATGGATATTGCAGTTAGCGAAACTCACGATTTAAGCCGCGAAGAGTACAACCTGTTCCGTAAGCTGGTCTACGAGAACAGCGGCATAAACCTCGGTGAGCAGAAACTGCAATTGGTACGCGCTCGTCTTGGTAAAAGAATTCGCCAGGAAGGGTACAAATCCTTCCGCCAGTATTACGAAAAGGTCAAAACGGACAGTACCGGCGAGGAACTGTGCGAACTGCTGGACGCGATCTCCACCAACACCACTCACCTGTTCCGGGAAATCAAGCACTTCCATCTGCTGGAGGAGGTGATAAAGGAATGGTGCGAAGACAAAGCATGGAGAAGCAAGAATTCGACACTGCGAATCTGGAGTTCGGCCTCATCCAGCGGTGAAGAACCTTATTCAATCGCTATGGTCGCCCACGATACCTTGCTGAAATACCCGGGAGTGGATTTGAAAATCCTGGCAACAGACATATCCACGCAAATGCTGGCAAAAGCCAAGCGGGGCGTATTCGATATACATAGAGCAGGAACAGTTCCCCCTCAATACAAGAAGTACCTCAAGCAGGTGGTTTTCGAGGGGCAAACTGTACTACAGGTCGATCCGATCATACGCCGAGCAATAACTTATGCGCGTTTCAACCTGATGACCCCCACTTTCCCGTTCAAGCACGGATTCAACATTATCTTCTGCCGTAACGTAATGATCTACTTTGATTCCCAAACGCAGGAAACTCTGGTAAACAAATTCGCTCAACATCTGCATGATGGAGGGTATCTGCTGATAGGTCATTCAGAAAGTCTCAATAACCTCAAGCATCCGTTCAAATACGTCAAACCGACAATCTATCGTAAATAAAAAACCACAACAGGTGATACCGAACGGAGATGAGATGAGGAAATGCGAGAAATAGGCCCAATCAAGGTTCTCGTGGTCGACGACTCGCCCCTTGTACGTTCCATATTCGAAAGAGTTTTATCTGCCCAGCAGGATATTGAAGTAGTCGGCGGCGCCAAAGACCCTTTTGAAGCCCGCGAGCTGATAATCGCCCACCGTCCCAATGTAATCATCCTGGATATCGAAATGCCGCGAATGGACGGAATCACCTTTCTGGAGAAACTCCGGGAACACTATCCGGTTCCGGTAATCATGTGTAGTGGAATAACCGAAGCAGGAGGGAAACTCGCGCTAAGGTCGCTGGAAATCGGAGCGTTCGATTTTGTGGCCAAGCCCGCAACCGGTGGTTCAAAAGCCATGAAAGCGCTGGGTGAGGAACTGGCGGAAAAAGTGCGAGCGGCCGCTGTGGCTATGCCCGTGCCGCCATATATCCCCCCTACCGCTCTGGTCAATCCTCAGTCGTTTAGAAATGTGGGCATCGATCCGGACAGATACCTGGTGGCTATCGGAGCCTCGACGGGAGGTACGGAAGCGATTACGCGGTTGCTTCGTTGCGTCCCAACGGATTTTCCCCCAGTGGCTGTCGTACAGCATATGCCGGCCGGATTTACCAAATCGTTCGCCGATCGACTTAACGAATTGAGCAGGCTGGAAGTCCGAGAAGCGGTGGATGGCGACAAACTAGTCTCGGGAAAGGCGTTTATTGCTCGTGGCGGAATTCAAATGGGCATACACTCAATTGGCGGGGAAAAACGTATACGCTACGGATCGACGAATCTGGTCAACAGGCACTGTCCGTCGGTAGACGTTCTATTCGACTCTGTAGCAAACACCTGCGGAGCGTCGGCGATAGGAATTCAATTAACGGGAATGGGAGACGACGGAGCGAGAGGTCTGTTGAACATCCGCCAATCCGGCGGACTGACAATCGGCCAAGACAAGAGGAGCTGCGTCGTGTACGGCATGCCCAAGGTAGCTGCCGAAATCGGAGCCGTGCAGCACACCGGAGAGCCAAGTTCCATACCGGGAATCGTCTTTCGAATATTGTCAAAACGAAGTCCCCGAACGAACAGGCCTATCACCTGACCATCTAAATCAACAGTGGGTGTAATCCTCCCGATTTCACTTCGCGAAGTTATTTCAACTGAAAAAACCAGACAGCTGTTCACTGACACCAAAGAATTCACAGGGTCCGCTGGGGAAGGTTCCGCAAAAGGAGAGGAACGTTCCCCAGCCACCTAAGCCAAAAACCGGCAAAAACAAAGCCAAGCTGGACATATAATGCGCCATTTCCTCCGGTAATAGCAGCAGATAAGCAATCAGGCAGGTCCGATCGAGGTTAGATGATTAAACTGTACCTTAAAAGCGAACGGATCAGGTGAGATACTCAGCTAACTAAACACGAGGGGTACCTATAGACGAAACAGGGATTGCGTTGTAGATTTATATGAATTGTGCACGGTTCGGGATTCAACGCCCCCCCTGGCGCCAAAGGTCCCATCTGTCTGTCTCCATAAACTATGAGGAAGAATTACTCATGAGCCGACGTAAAATAACGATCGACGGAAACGAGGCTGCCGCCCATGTAGCGTTCCGCTGCAGCGAGGTAATTGCCATTTATCCAATTACCCCCAGCTCCGGTATGGGCGAAATGTCTGACGCATGGGCCGCAAAAGGGATAACCAACGTCTGGGACACCATCCCCCACGTAAGCGAACTGCAGAGCGAAGGCGGCGCTTCAGGGGCCGTACACGGCTCTTTGCAGAGCGGTGCCCTTACCACCACTTTCACCGCCTCGCAGGGATTGTTGTTAATGATCCCCAACATGTTCAAAATCGCCGGCGAGTTAACCTCAACGGTATTCCATGTTTCGGCGCGTTCAGTGGCAACGCACGCCCTCTCGATTTTCGGCGATCACAGCGACGTGATGGCCGCCCGTTCGACGGGGTTTGGCCTTCTGGCCTCGGGGTCAGTCCAGGAAACACTGGATAACGCATTGATCGCCCATGCAGCCACCCTGGAAGCTCGTATACCGTTTGTCCATTTCTTCGATGGCTTCCGCACATCACATGAAGCGTCGAAGATCGAAAGGTTTGCGGACGAAGACATCAAGGCGATGATGGACGATAAGCTGGTCCAAGCTCATCGTGCCCGCGCCCTGTCACCGGATCACCCGGTCCTTCGCGGTTCAGCACAAAACCCGGACGTTTTCTTCCAGGCTCGCGAGGCATGCAATCCGTTCTTCGCCGCTTGCCCGGAAATCGTCCAGAAGACGATGGATAAGTTTGCCCAGGTAGTAGGCAGACAATACCACCTGTTTGACTACTTCGGCCCGGAAGATGCGGATCGAGTCATCATCATGATGGGTTCGGGCGCGGAAGCCGCCCACGAGGCCGTCGATTACATGAACGGCCAGGGAGAAAAAGTCGGCTTGATCAAGGTGCGTTTGTACCGCCCGTTCTCGATCGACCACTTCGTTAAGGCTTTACCCAAGTCGGTGAAATCAATAGCTGTTCTCGATCGAACCAAAGAGCCCGGCGCCACCGGCGAGCCGCTGTACACAGACGTGGTAACCGCCCTCAACGAGCACATTGCCGGCAATGGCGGCCACATAACAGCTATGCCCAAGGTTGTTGGCGGACGATACGGTCTGTCATCCAAAGAATTCACCCCGGCAATGGTCAAGGGCGTGTTTGACGAACTGAAGAAAGACGCTCCGAAGAACCACTTCGTTGTCGGTATCAAGGACGACGTAATGAATTCGTCGATCGACTACGATCCGAAATTCTCCACGGAAAGCGACGACGTAGTTCGGGCGGTATTCTTCGGTCTCGGTTCTGACGGTACTGTTGGTGCGAACAAAAACTCCATCAAGATCATCGGTGAAGAGACAGATAACTACGCCCAGGGTTATTTCGTGTATGACTCGAAGAAGGCGGGCTCGGTAACCACAAGCCACCTTCGTTTTGGTCCGCGTCCGATTCGTTCAACATACCTGATCGATCAGGCGAGCTTTGTCGCCTGTCACCACGACGGCTTCCTCGAGACCTACGATGTATTGGGTAAAGCGAAAAAAGGCGCAACTTTCCTGCTGAACAGTCACGCCGGTCCGGACGAAGTATGGGACACGCTGCCGAAGGAAGTTCAGAAAGAAATAGTTGAGAAGGAATTGAAGTTCTTCGTCATCGATGCGGTAAAGGTCGCCCGGGAAGCCAACCTCGGTGCTCGAATCAACACTATCATGCAGACCTGCTTCTTTGCTATTTCCGGCATACTGCCCCGCGAGGAAGCCATCGCCAAGATCAAGGAAGCCATCGAAAAGACTTATGGTGTAAAGGGTGAGGCGATCGTAAAGATGAACTTCGCCGGTGTTGATGCGGCTTTAGCCAACCTGCACGAAGTCAAGATCCCCGGCAAAGTCACCAGTACCAAAACCCGCCCGCCGGTCGTTTCGGACAAGGCTCCCGATTTCGTCAAGAACGTCACGGCAACGATTATCGCCGGCAAGGGCGACGACATCACAGTGAGCCAGATGCCGGTCGACGGCACCTTCCCCACCGGAACAACCCAGTGGGAAAAACGAGCTATCGCAGAAGATATTCCGGTTTGGGATCCCGATGTATGTATCCAGTGCGGTAAGTGTAACATCGTTTGCCCGCATGCTGCTATCCGTATGAAAGCTTATGACGCCAGCTGCCTGGAAGGTGCTCCGGCTACTTTCAAATCAGCTGACGGCAAGGGCAAGGAATACAAGGACCTGAAGTTTACCATCCAAATCGCTCCTGAAGACTGCACAGGTTGCGGCCTTTGCGTCGAAACCTGTCCGGCGAAAAACAAACAGGATCCGGAGCGCAAAGCGATCAACATGGGCTCAATGGCTCCGCTTCGTGAATCGGAACGAGAGAACTACGAGTTCTTCCTCAACAAGCTGCCTGATCAGGATCGCGGAAGCCTGAAGACCAACACGGTCAAAGGTTCGCAGTTCCTCCAGCCGCTGTTCGAGTATTCCGGAGCATGCGCCGGTTGCGGTGAAACCCCATACGTCAAACTGCTGAGCCAGTTGTTCGGCGACCGGGCGGTAATCTCCAACGCCACTGGCTGTTCTTCGATTTACGGCGGTAACCTGCCAACCACCCCGTGGGCACAGAATGCAGACGGTCGCGGTCCGGCATGGTCGAACTCGCTGTTTGAAGACAACGCAGAATTCGGTTTCGGATTCCGCCTGGCAATCGATAAGCAGAACGAGATTGCTCGCGAACTTTGCGCAAAGCTGGCCGACAAGATCGGTCAGGACCTGGTCAAAGAGATCCTCGAAGCAGATCAGTCTGACGAGACCGGTATCAATGCCCAACGCGAACGTGTCGCTAAACTCAAAGCGAAGCTCGAAGGCGCAACTGACGCTGATAGCGCCAACCTGCTGAGTGTGGCCGACACACTGGTCAAGCGAAGCGTGTGGATCGTTGGTGGTGACGGCTGGGCCTACGACATCGGCTTCGGCGGTTTGGATCACGTTCTCGCTTCCGGCAAGAACGTCAATGTTCTGGTTCTGGATACCGAGGTATACTCCAACACCGGTGGTCAGATGTCCAAGTCCACTCCGTTGGGGGCGATCGCCAAGTTCGCTGCGGCTGGTAAGCCGACCGGCAAGAAAGACCTGGGCCTGATCGCCATGAGTTACGGCAACATTTACGTTGCGTCAGTGGCACTGGGAGCCAACGATGCTCACACGGTACGAGCGTTTGTCGAGGCCGAGTCTTACGACGGCCCGTCGATCATTCTCGCCTACAGCCACTGCATCGCTCACGGTATCAACATGACCACAGGTTTGGCCAATCAGAAGGCTGCGGTCGATTGCGGTCACTGGCCTCTGTACCGCTACAACCCGCGGCTGCAGGCCGAAGGCAAGAACCCGCTGACCCTGGATTCTCCGGCACCGAAGATCCCGTTCTCCGAATTCGCGTTGAATGAGAACCGGTTCCGTCAGCTCTCCAAGACCAATCCTGAGCGTTCCAAGATGCTCCTGGAAGGTGCCCAGAAAGCTGTTGAAGCGCACCGAGAGCTCTATGAGAATATGGCGAAACCCAAAGAGTAGTTTTCCCGTATCGGCAACGCAGACACCGCGTTGCCGGTAAGTACAGACATGTAACAGAGGCCGGGATTGGTTGTCCGCCAATCCCGGCCTTTCAATTGCCCGAGAATCGAACCTGAAATCGTCCCATATCGATTAAGGGCTTATCGGACGTAGCCGGGAAGCATCTCCGAAACACAATCGCCCGTGGCAACCGATAATAGGACACAATTCGGACAGTCTTGGTTGAAAGTCCTCAAAACCGTTGCAACGAATACGACGACTTAATAGAGTAGAAAGTAATGTACAAAAAGCCGATTGTGGCGTACTCACACAGAACTTATGGTTACACCGACAGAAAGAAAGTGATTTCGCGGTTTTGTAGTTGAAAACGACCTGCGTGCATATCGATACGAGGATTAACAAATGGAACCAATTCGCATGAAACGGGAAAACCTGATAAGCCGTCACCTCTACATGCTGTTTGCGGCAGCAGCGATTATTGCGTCGTGCCTGTCCAGTAGTGTTTCGGCCATGCCCGCAAGTCCGCATCCGATAACATTGAGCCAACCGGACGGTACGAAGATAATCCTCAAGGTTCGCGGAGATGAAAAACTCAACTGGTTCGAGGATGAACGAGGATATACCGTTATCCGGAAAGACAAGTCTTACTTTTACGCCACGCTGGACGCCAACGAAAGCCTGCGTTCCACTGAATACCTGGTAGGTAAAGTAGATCCGGCCAAGCTGGGTTTACAGCCCCAAACAGTTCCCTCTGCCGTTACTCAAGCACAACTGCGGGCGAAAGCGTTGCCGATTCCGGCTCTACGCGACGCTCCCAGTAGAGTTCCGCCATCGGGAACGGTCAAGAACCTGGTGGTTCTCTGCATGTTCAGCGATCATACTTTGGGCACGCACACCCGCGCACCTGCCGATTACGACGTCTTAATGAACGCTATTGGTGGAGATCCCACTCTGGCTCCCACTGGCAGCGTTCGCGACTGCTACCTGGAAAACTCCTATGGAACCATGACCCTTGCAAGCACGGTCGTCGCCTGGGTAACCCTGCCGCACACACAAGCCTACTACGGCGACGGCTCAAACGGTTTGGAAGGATCTTTCCCCAATAACGCCCAGGGAATGGTAAGAGACGCTTTGGAACTGGTCGATCCCCTGGTTGACTTCGGTGATTTCGATGAGGACAACGACGGGTATATTGACGCTATTGATATTATCCACTCCGGATACGGGGCAGAAACAGGCGGTGGTAGTGGAAACTGGATATGGTCACACCGCTGGGCGATTTACCAGGTTTCCGGCGGCAAATGGACAAGCGACGATACCAACGGGAACGGACAACTTGTATCGGTATTCGACTACCATACAGAACCTGCACTCTGGGGTACGAACGGTAACGACATATTGCGCATCGGCGTTGTAGCTCACGAAACCGGACACTTTTTCGGCTTGCCCGATTATTACGATACCGATGGCGGTGGAGAAGGCATCGGCTCCTATGGAATGATGGGAAACTCCTGGGGAGCAGACTACTCGCAACTTCACCCGCCCCACTTTTCGGCATATTCAAAGATTTTTCTCGGTTGGGTAACCCCAACGATGATTTCCGCGCCCGGCATTTATACTGCGCCGCAGGTTGAGACCAATCCAGTCGTATTCCGTATAGATCAGGGGTTCCCTTCCGGCGAATTCATATTGATCGAAAACCGTCAACCGGTCGGAATAGAATCGGCACTACCCCAGGGCGGTTTGGCAATCTGGCACATCGACGAGAACAAATACGACAACACCGACGAGGGATACCCGGGGCAATCGGGCTGGCCGGGAAATAACAATCATTACCGTGTGGCTCTATTGCAGGCAGATGGGAGCTATGATCTGGAAAGAGGCTATAACCGTCATGATGCCTATGACCTGTATCACGGCGGCGGAGTTGACGCTATTGACGAAACAACTACCCCTGACACCGATTCCTATAAGAACGGCGTAATAACCGAGACGGGTATTTCCATTACAGACATAAGCGTTTCCGCAGAGAACATGACATTCAATTTCGGCAACTTCACTCTCTGCACCCAGGATTCCGATTGCGATGACGGTCTGTATTGCAACGGAGTTGAACACTGCAATATCTCAAGTGGCGCATGCTATTCAGATGGAGCTCCCTGTTCGGGAAACGATCTTTGCGACGAAGACAATGATCGTTGCCTGGCAACCACATTCTATGACGATTTCGAGACAGACCAGGGCTGGGTCGCCACCGTAAACGGCGCGAACCATGGCTTTTGGGAAAGAGGAGTTCCGGTCAACGATTCCGGTTGGGATTACGATCCCGAGTCGGATTCCGACGACAGCGGCAGTTCATGCTACTTAACCGAAAATCAATTGGGCAACACGGATGTTGACAATGGATCGGTCATCCTGACTTCGCCAACTATCGACATGTCGGGAGGAGACGTCACTATCGGCTACGCCTACTATCTGTACCTGACCAGCAACGAAATCGGAAACGACCGGCTACTGGTGGAAATCAACACCAATAACGGGGCAGGCGCCTGGACGACAATTGCCACTCACGAAACTGACGGAGGACTGACCTGGCGCAACCATATGATCTCTCAAATGGATCTGGACTCCGCCGGTGTAATTCCTTCAAGTGCTTCAAAACTGCGGTTCACCTGCAACGACGCTAATACTCAGAGTGTTGTTGAAGGTGGTCTGGATGCAGTCAAAGTGTCTATAGCGTTCGATTATGGTAACGGCGATATGGATGATGACGGTGATGTCGATCTATACGATTTCGCCCTCTTCCAACAGTGCTTCGGCAGCCTTGTGGGCGCCGGTTGTGAACCGGCCAACCTGGCCGGCGACGGCATGATTGACCTGACGGACTTCGCGGTATTCGAAACACTACTTGGAAGTCCTGAGTGAAGTTTTGTAAGCTATACCTTCAATCATTCGACACCCCGCCCGCTCATTGGTTCGCCAATGAGCGGGCGTTTTTTTAGCTATACACGTTGCGTAATCAGGCTGTCCAACTGGTACTCATACCCGGTTTGACGCCTTTTTTGAATAAACATATAGACAAACCTCTTCACACCGAAAGAATACCGAGTATGTTGGTTCTGATGGATCGTAATATGAAAGAATCATTCTTAACATCTCTGGGGTGTGTTAGCTGTGCGATGTATACAAAATCTTAAACTGGTACTCACCGTCGCTCTCGCTTGTTTTCTGTTTACGAACTTCGCGCGAGCTACGGAATCCGATTCAACCCCAAACACTACCACGGTCCAAACAACAAATGACAAGGAGAAATCCCCCCCTCCCATGTTGTTCACCGCCCGGTTCACCGCGGAAGATCTGATCCCCTTGCTCAACAAGCATACGGATATGTTGCCGTTTCCACTACAGGCTCAGGAAAAACGGGATGCGGCGATTGCGGCTCTCAAGCGGGTCAACATGGGTGTACTCATTGAAGAATTGACTCCGTTCTTATCCGCAGATTTGCCAGGAAAATTCAATCCTCAACACGATCGACTTTGGGTCCCCGTTCCAGCAGAAAAACAGGTGACCATTGAGGGATCATCAGGCAACTTCGCCGGTCCTTCCCGTGAAGTCGTTGGATTTCTGCTCCACGACATAGACGAAAGAACATATATAAACGTCGCTATTCGGGTTCTGCAAAGAGCAAGGCAATTAATCGACAGTGGTGATCCGGTCGTCGATCGTTCGTCAGACAGCTATTACCGTTTGATCGCAACACAACAGTTTGAAGAGATCAAGGCTCAACAGCGGCGCAGGGACAATGAATCGGCCACAAGGGAGACGGCAAGGCGTATCCTGGGGCAGAAGCTGGAGATTTTTGACAAGGATGGAAATCCAACGGATAAGCGAGCCAAATGGGTAAAGGAGTCCAGGCGTTTCAGCTATGTGGTGAAAGAAGGACGGTTTATCGACAAACTCGCCCCGCTGGTCGAACAGATCAACGCAGAAATCGCATTGGCGGATATCGCCCCCCCTTCCCTGATAGATAAACCGGGAATTCACTTTGACGATGATTTGAAGGATGTGGAAATTCTCCTGCCCCGGCAGGATCTGGAACGGTTTCTGGAAGAGGCCGACGCCATCGAGCGGAGAATGGCCGAAGATGCCATGATCACCATCGAAGTGGTTCGTTTGACCGATAGGGATATCGTCAACGGCGCGGTGGCCTCCCAATTGGACGTATCATCGACAGCGGTTCATGACATAGAACGTTTCGATCAGAAATCGGTACTCAAGCAGGCAACGATCAACACCATGATGGCAATAGCCAATCGCCAGTTGCAGATCGTCAACCTGGAGGAAATAGCGGCCGGCAATCTCCCGGAAGGGACAAGCCCGTTGACGCTGCCGGCGATCGAGATGCCCCCGGTTTTGACCGAACGGAGAGCAACCACAGTCGGCGGAGAATTCTCAATTGGTGCGGATGATGTTTTCTTCGATGGCCGGGAGCAGAGCTACGGATTCAGCTATATAGGCCCGGACGGTCTGTCGCACACATTATCCATGAGAGTCGTGGACAACCTGCGAAAACTATGGGACCGGATCGAACGTAACCTCATCGTGCACAAGATCAAGAAAACTCCGAACAAGGAAAGTTTCTCGGTTCCGGTCGGACCGAAGACAAAAACGTTCGAGGGTATAGCGGCCCTTATTTCCCAGGAAAACCAGCAACTGGTCGTAGCAACGGGTACGGGAGCCATCAGCGAGCTGAGCGCTACAGCCGGTACCTGGCTGGTAATCAAGGATTTTGAAATCACCCCTATACCCGGTTCATCGACAGCGCTTACGGAACATGAAATAGCGGAGATTAACGGCAGAACACTGTTAACCATGCTTCTCCGCGATCCGCTGATCGAATTAAACATAAAAACCCAATTGGTGGAAACCGAGGACAGGAAAACCCTCAGCAATCTGCTTAATGATCTGGAAGAGAAATACATTAAAAGGCAATTACACGTAGGACTGGATAAAACAACCTTCGGAGAGGCTCTGGAACGCAGGCGCCGGGAGACAATCAACGCTGCGGCAATAGAGAAAAAGGAACGTAACTCAAAGATCTCCCTGACCTTCTACTCCAGCCAGGGTAATATAATCAAGCAGACCGGCGTCACCGCACTGGGAGACTCGAACGATCTGACCAGCTTCACCACCGAGTTGACACCTAACGTGGCAACTCCCATATCGTCGTTCTTCACTAAACTCGCCTCGGGTACGGAAGATTCGTCGGCGTTGACCGGCGCTCCCAAGGGCGAGCAGGAAATCAGGGAGAAGACCATGGCCCACCTGGTTGTCCGAGCCTGCTTCCCCACTACCGAGCGGGAGAAAAAGGATCAGGACGAAGGCCGCCATTTGGGATATTTCAATCTGCCTCAGGATAAAACGCCCATAAGCACAATCAACCTCCCCCTGCTGTCGAGTTCGGAACATCCGCTCAAGAGACTTTCGCAATTGCGAGTAGGCGTATTATTCCCCTCTCTTGATGAAACCAGGATAAGGAAGACGAAAAGCATTTTTAATCCACAAAGGATTGTCGGCGATCTTCCGAAAAACGTATGGGAAACCTGCATGACGCGAATGCTCATGAACCAGCGAATCGCCACTAATTCGCCCACGGCCAACCAGGCGATCGCCAGTGTATATAGACAGAGGTTCATCACCGAAGTACGTTCGCTGCTGGAATACGATGAAGATCTGTACGAAGCTCCCAATATCGCCCTGCGGAACATGGCATCCTGGAATGACGCTCACCGAATAGTTCTGGCGCTGCGTAACAGTGCAGAACAATTCGCCCTGCAACGGCTGGTGAAGATGATTGATGAGCTTGGGGAAATACTTGTTCCGCAGATCTTTATCGACACATACCTGGCGACCGCCCCGCCGGCCTCCTGGGGCCGCCACCATCTTTACCCGCTGACCAAGAACGAGATAAAAACCCTGCGACGAGATGTCGCCTCCCATTTCATGCGCACTGAGGAGGTATTCGGCGACGCTTTCCTGGAAGCAATCGCCATGATACTCGATTTGCCAACCTACCAGTCTTTCAGCTACTCCGACGTTACGAGTAAAGCATTCAGAGGTTATCGTGACCTGGTAATATTCGACAACAGTACGGCCGCTTTTTCGCTTAACGGAGACGCCAAGGAGGCTCACGATCATTTCATTCTGCTGAGAAACGGTGGATACAAGGGTAAGTTGTTTGAACCATCTCTGGAGTATCTTGAAGATCTGGATAACGCGGACAAAACATATATCATCCGCGGAACGAACATACTTGACCATCCAGAGTTCAGTACGTCCAAGAAATAAAAGACGAAACACCGGACACTCATAACCGGCTTAGTTCCATGCAGATTCTCGGATCTGCCGACCAGCAAATAACTGCAAAAAGGGCTCTGGAACAAGAAGGCCACGCCTGATCGATTTGATTTCCGTCTGTGAATCGTACATCAGGGCAAAATCTGTTATCCTCTCAGTTCAAGTAGAGGTCATAATCGCATCCGATGCTGAAAGTGCCTCTGCCGGCGTGAGCGGTGACAGGTACTACCCCCTGCTCCCGCAGCGTTAGAAGCGAGATTAAGTCCACGAAGCAGGCAACTTAACGCGATCTGCGGCGAGTTCGCGTTGCCTGGTAGTCGCGTTTCGCCGGGAGTTAATTATGTCGGACATGCCAGACAAAACGGTTAAGAAAACTAACCCATGGGCCTGGATTCCCACTCTCTACTTTGCCGAGGGGATTCCCTACGTCATGGTGATGATCGTCTCGGTCATCATGTACAAACGCCTGGGCATCTCCAACACCGATATCGCCCTGTACACCAGTTGGCTGTACCTGCCCTGGGTTATCAAGCCGCTATGGAGCCCTCTCGTCGACATACTGAAGACGAAACGGTTCTGGATCATCACCATGCAGTTGCTCATCGGGGCGGGCCTGGCCGGTGTAGCCCTGACGATCCCGGCGTCTCGTTTTTTTCAATTGACTCTTGCCTTCTTCTGGCTTCTCGCCTTCAGCTCGGCCACGCACGACATCGCCGCTGACGGCTTTTATATGCTTGGACTCTCGAAGCACGACCAGGCCTGGTTCGTCGGCATACGCAGCACCTTCTACCGGCTGGCGATGATCACCGGGCAAGGGTTGCTCATTATCATGGCCGGCTTCATCGAGAGTTCCACCGGCCTGCCCAACGTCGATATACAGGTGCAAGCCCAGCCGTCTGCGATGGTGGCCGAGGCGCTAAACCCGGAATCTATAGTTGTCACTGAGCAGGAAGGTCCCCTGCGTCTACTCGCTTCATCCGAAACGGTCGCCATCGACGTAGCAAAACGCAGCCCGGAAGAAGTGGATGCGATTCTCGAAACCGCGCGAGCCTGGAATCGGGCGCAAGGATTCTACGCTGTAGACAACTCAACAACTTCAACAGAAGCCGGAGAGGTACCCCCCTCGTGGTGGCAACGCAACGTTGTTCAGAAGGTCGAAGCAACGATAATCGACTGGTTTGGACCGGAGCAGCAAGCCGAGGTTGAAAGCAACGACCAGGTCGGCAATGTCGGAGCGGTGTTCCTCACCTTGTCCGGTCCGGTGCCGCCGGGCGAAAATATTGTCGTCAATTTCGGCCGGGAATCGGGCGATACCAGCATTCAACTCATCGAAGGCGAACGGTTCACCTTTACCGAGGCCAACTGGAATAAGCCGTTGATGGCCGTCATACAGCTTGACCTCAAGCTCGATGCGTCATCGCAGGCCTTTTTCAGAGCGAGATCCGGAAATATCCCGCTGGCCTGGTCGATCACGTTCTATGTACTTGCCGGATTGTTCGTCCTGTTTTGCGTCTACCACCGCTGTGTTTTGCCCAAGCCCGCGAGTGACGTTTCGAAGGTTCACCAGCAGGTCGGCGATATTTTCCGGGAGTCTCTGCGTACCTTCGCGTCGTTCTTCAAAAAAGAGAGAATCGGAGCCATGCTGGGATTCCTGCTGTTCTTCCGGTTCGCCGAAGCGCAGTTGGCCAAGCTGGCCTCTCCCTTCCTACTGGACGCTAAGGAGGCAGGCGGTTTGGCTTTGACGACGGGCGAGGTCGGGGTTGTGTATGGTACAGTCGGTGTCCTGATGCTGACCCTGGGAGGCATCCTGGGTGGAGTGCTGGCCGCGCGTAAAGGGCTGAAGTACTGGCTCTGGTGGATGGTGATTGCCATCAATCTGCCCAACGCCGTTTACATTTTCCTTTCCTACACCATGCCCAGCAACTTCCTGGTGATAAACATTGCCGTGGGCATCGAGCAATTCGGTTACGGTTTCGGCTTTACGGCATACATGCTGTACATGATTTATGTGTCTGAAGGCGAACACAAGACGGCGCACTTCGCCATCTGCACGGCGTTCATGGCTCTGGGGATGATGATCCCGGGCATGATCAGCGGCTGGATCCAGGAACTGGTGGGCTACCAGCGTTTCTTCGTCTGGGTAATGATCGCCACGATTCCCTGCTTTATCGTTGCAGGCTTGGTTAAAATCGATCCCGAGTTTGGAAAGAAGGAAGCCACAAACGGAGAACCGGCAGAAGCATGATTTTGTAAAACGCAAGCAAGTGAAGCACGTTGTATTGAGAATAACTTGCAGGTCGGGTCATCGGCCCGACGGCACGCTGCGCCGTGCCACTGCTCTGTGAGCAGTGCTTATGAATAAACCAATATTCTGTTTGACGTCGGGGCTGTAGTGTACATATGCATCCTGTCCAGTCTGCGGCCCCAACCTACTCGGCTGTCGCCTGGGATCAATAGGTTTGGTATTCTCAACGACAGGGACGCAACAATGAAACGTTTTGTACTAACCCTTTGCTTTGGATGTATCTACGCTGTTTCCGTTATCGTTGGAGACGCGGCATCGGCCGGCAGCACATTTCGACAGGGTTTGGGGCACGCAGTTTTCTTCGGCTCATTCTTCGTAGTAATTTCGCTTCCTATCATCCTGCTTCTGCAGGCAGGATTAGCCCGCCTGACGAGACGAATTCGGCACAGCAAGGCTAAAGGTGTTACGGTTTTCGAGTTCGTGCCCATCACGCTGTTATCACTTCTGTTTCTTTCGACATTGATACCTGAAACTCCAGAAGACCAATTCACCCGCTTTGTGACGGATGTACAGCCTCAGTCGGTACGTAACGTACGTTGCTGCTATTACCGCGGATTCGGAGGAGGAATGTCTTTGGTCAGTTTTGAAATATCCCCAAGCGAATTCGAAGAAGTCCTCACGCGTTACCCCTACGAGAAAATTGACTATCCCGACGGTGTATCCATACCTCTACTAAACAGTCTTGCCAAGCAAGAGGATTGTCCGGTCGACTATCCACGAGAGCCAATGGTTGTTGAGTATAGATATAGCTTTCCTGGATCTGATGAACACTCCCAGGTGTCCATATACACCAATACTTCTCGCAGTGTAGTATATGTCATTTGCAGCGATGGCTAAAAACGAAGTTCCGACCTGCTTGGCTGACGAAGGCATACTCTGAAAAATAGCCTCCTGGAGAAGGCTTATATATATATTGGACTCAAGTCGGCCGTTCGAGAATCCATAAAACGATCGCGAGACGTGCCACTGCTCTGTGAGCAGTGTTTACGAATAAACCAATATGCCGCTTAATTACAGACCGGCAGAACCGTGGCGGCAGCACGCGATAAAATCTTTGAAAGTGCTATTCATCGGTGATTAATACGAAGATGTTCGGTATCGAATTCGGTAAATGTATAAACACTGCTCATAGAGCAGTGGCACGTTGTAAGTGGTTATTTTCGTTGAAATATCCAGACTTGCACGTTTGGGCGATGGTTAAACAGGGGATGATACTCGACACCCCCCCATTGGATCATTAGAATCGAACTCCAATTGTAGATATTCAGGTGCGGGTTGGTCTACCGTTCCTGTCAGGTTAATTGGTCATCTTTGTTGGGGAGTCGTCCTATGCGAAATGCGGTTATTGGTGCATTGGTCCTGTTGATCGGATTGCCCGTCGTCGGATGTGCGGCCGAGAAGGTTGTGACAACGGAATCGTTGTTGAACGAATTGACGGACATGCGCGGGATTGCGGAGTTTCCCGAGATGGCATTTACATGCAGGCAATTTTCCAGCTACGATCGCCGATCCACGTCGGCAGATCAGCCGGAGCCAGCTAAAGAAGGGTGGTTTGCAAACTCCGATTTTGCAAAGTTTTTACGCGTAGAGCAGCGGGAAGGACGCAGCGAATACGTGCTGATGGACGCAGAAGGCCCTGGAGCGATCGTGCGTATCTGGTCGGCGAATCCCAAGGGAACACTTCGTTTTTATCTTGATGGGAAAAACGAACCGGCATTAACTGTTCCGATGACAGAACTGCTCGGAGGAGACTTGCCGGGTGTACCAAAGCCAATAGCCGGAGTGTGCAGCAAGGGATGGAACAGTTACTATCCGATCCCCTACTCCAGCCACTGCAAGATCACCTGCGATGAAAACGAATTCTATTACCACGTCAACTACCGCACGTACGAACCCGGTACGAAAGTGGTAAGCTTCTCGCAGGATCAGTTTACCAGGTTAAAGGCGAATGCAGATCGGCTGGCGAAGGATTTAGCCAATCCACGACGACTTGGAGTTTTCTCAACCGATCCGTCATTCAGCCGGAAACAGTGGGGGCCGAGTTGTACCGTAGTATTGCAGCCCGGACAGTCGTTTAAACCAAATCGAGTTTCCGGTAGTCAGACAATTCGGTTAGCGGCTCGCGTTCAAGCCGATGATCTGGAGCAGGCGATGCGCGACGTTGTACTGAAGATCCGATTCGACGGCGAGCAAACTGTCGCATGTCCCATTGGCGATTTCTTCGGGGCCGCACCAGGGCTGAACAAGTACGAATCGTTGCCAATGGGAGTCACCGACACGGGCATCATGTGGTCGCATTGGCTGATGCCGTTCGAGAAAAAGTCGGAAATCGAATTGCAGAACATGGGTAAGCAGACTGTGCGGGTAAACCTACATACCAGCCGGCAGCCTTACAAGTGGACTGATCGATCAATGCACTTTCATGCCAAGTGGAGAAGCCAGCTTGATGTTCCAAGCAGGCCTATGATCGATTGGAACTACCTGACCGCTGAGGGGAAAGGAGTATTCGTCGGGGCGTCGTTCTCGATTGCCAATCCGGTGAAATCCTGGTGGGGAGAAGGAGACGAAAAGATATTCGTCGATGGAGAATCATTCCCCAGTCACTTCGGCACAGGAACGGAAGATTACTTCGGTTATGCCTGGTGCAGTAATATTCCTTTTACGCACGCATACCATAATCAGCCACGGTGCGACGGCCCCGGCAACTATGGCCACACGTGCAACAACCGCTGGCACATCATTGACCGGATTCCGTTCTCCAGAAGTTTCAAATTTAATATGGAGTTGTGGCATTGGCACACTGACTGCAAAGTGGACATGGCCGTGGTGGCATATTGGTACGCTCGCCCCGGCTGTTCGGATAAGTTCACCCCGATCGAGCCTGAAAATCTCCTGGTAAGGAAAATACCGAAGTACGTTCCCCCGAAGGTGGACGGAGCGATCGAAGGCGAAACAATGCGAATCATCGGCAAGCCCGATCATGGACAAGCAGGACCGCAACTCGTTGGAGCGTGCAGTTCGGAATCACATATGTGGTGGCATCACAGTGTTCAAGTTGGTGACAGGCTGGAGCTGGGATTCGATGTTGAGCAGGCGGGTAATTACCACATTCTGGCCCGTTTCGTGAAAGCCAGGGATTATGGAATCGTCCGATTGTCTATCAACGGCGTACCGGTAAACGACCCCATCGACTTGTACAACGATGGCGTAGTGGTTTCTGATGAAGTGGATCTTGGCCAGTTCGATCTGCCTGCCGGAGAAAACCGTATTACGGTATTTATGGCGGGAGCAAATGAAAAAGCGGCCAAACTGTACCTTTTCGGGCTGGATTATGTAAGGCTGGAAACCAGGTAAATGGCGTTCAAGCCGGATGATCGCAAGTTGAGGTAGACATTAATCGACAGCATTCTATCGGGGCAACGACCTGTTCCAATCGTTTTCTGGTCGGTGCCCCGAACCTAATGAACTAATCGCAGGTTCCTTTCGCACAACCTGGCGGTTTACTCAGCCTTTTCGTAAGAACACCCTTGGGCTTCCATAGTATTTTCGAACTCCTGTCGTGTGGCCCCACTCGGTAGTACATCTTCAGTGGTACACCCGGCGTCGATCGCTTCCAACAGGGCTTGCCCCAATTCGCAGAACTGCTCTTTAGTAATATCCTCGTAGTTTGAACCGATTTCGTTATTGATTCGGGTTATTTCAGCCTGAAGCTGATCACAAGCGGTCGGCTCGGCGGTTCCCGCGGTATTACATCCGGCCAGGTAAAAGCCGCCCACAACCAGTAATGACACTGACAGCTTGAACATAGACATTGAACCCCAATTCCTGCTATTGGCACTAAACATCATCCACTCCTCGACAACAATCTCAGTTTTAACGGCTCTATTTTTCCTTCGTTCCATGAATTTTAACGCTCACCAGGTAGACGGCAACCACCCCGCCGAAATCTGAACATATCGTTTTCGACGATTGTACAATTGTATTGCGGCAACCGGATCGTTATGCTTACAGAAGGTTTCGAGGTACGTTTAAATGTCCAATGCCGTAATCATCTTAAGCTTGTGGCTATCAATCAACGGTCAACCTTGCGCTACGGCAAAAGCTAATGAGCAGCGTATATTCAATCACGATCAGGCCGACGTGGCCAGAAAACTTGCTCAGCGAGAATGCAAGCCGCTGGTAATCCATGTGGTTCCCAATTCCCGTCTCGGCAGTGACCAGCTTCGACAGTATTATGGTGATTTCGGAGCAATCGCCAGCTCGTTACTGGATCAGGTGGTAATTGTAGTTCTACCTCAGGATCGTTATGCCCGTTTCGCTCAACAGATAGGTGTAAGAGACGCGGGCGGATTCCGAACGATTTCGGCATACGATTTAAACACTCTGGACAGTCGCTCGGTAACTACCTGCCGGGCGGGCTTCATATGAGGACGACCACGTGTGTGGAACATGCGGCCGGGCGTCGCTACGAGTTACCTGATCAAAGTCGTTCACGATTTCGAAGAATACGCAAAAGCAAATTATCCTGGTTTTCTAACCCAAAGCCAAGTTGAGGAAGCCGACCTCCTGGCCGCTTTGCGGTATATTGAAACCAGAAAGATAATCGGTCACCAACAAAAGTTGCAGGAACTGCTATCGGTTAAGAGAAAAGGCAAACTCGGCAGGGAGATAAGCCAGGCATGCCTGGACGCCCTGCTGGCGACAGCGGAAGACATTCCCCTGGCCGTCCGCCACATTGTACACGTGGCCACGCTTCCCAAGCCCGTAACCGCATCCAGGTTGTGTGAAAAAAGCCTGAAACAATTCGGAGTAACGGCTAACGCAATCATCCTGGAAGAGATAGGCAAAACCTCAAACCCGATAAAACGCAGGGAACTGGCGTTGCTGCTGGTCCGCGTTTCCGACGTGGGCATGCCGCGGAAATTGAGATTCTGGAGAACAGCCTCCGCGGAAGAAGTTCAATTGGCGGTCAAGGAATGGGAAGAAAAGCTACGATCGAAAAAAGCCCTCCCCCCACTGGTCGATAATGAATCCCTGCCGGAAAATCCGCCGGTCAACACGACCGGACTGGCAGATGAACCATTACCGAATCCAGAAAACGAAAGCCCGGATACTAACCCCAAAACGGGCAGCTCTGCCGAGTAGGAATCAGGATTGATAAGCGTTTTTCCAATCAGTCCAGAATGAATTCCGTACCGGACTCCGGATACTCAACATCGGCGAATCCCCGGTTAATCAGATTCCCCTGAAGTACCATCGACTGAACCGGATCACCGTGAACAAGAAAGAGTCTCTTGCAGGTATCCTTATGGGGCAGCAGGTATTTCATCAGCTCGTCGCAATCGGCATGCGAACTGAATCCGTTCATGACCACAACCTGAGCGTTGAGAGGATACTTCTGCCCGTAAACCTTAATGTGCGAAGCGCCTTCGACAATACGCCTGCCCAGCGTATGTTGAGCCTGGTAGCCGACGATTAATATCGTATTCTTTTTGTGCTTCGAACCGTTTTTTAAATGGTGCAGTATACGACCGGCTTCGCACATTCCACTGGCTGCAATAATAACCGCGGGACGGCGACGGCGCATGATCGCCTTCGACTCCTCCACCGAACGGGTAAACTTCATGTTCGGGCCGCGGAGCAAATGCCCTACCTGCACATGAAACGATCTCGCGTCGCGGTCATGGCATTCCGGGTGCATACGGAAAACCTCGGTAGCGTCAATAGCTAATGGAGAATCCACGAACACCGGCAGTGGAGCCAGTTCCCCGCTGGCGAAAAGCTCGTTGAGATAATAGAGCAGAGTTTGCGTCCTGCCCACGCTGAATGCCGGTATAATGATTTTCCCATTACGGGCCACCGTATCCTGTATAACCTGCAGCAACTGCCCTTTCATATTCTGGGGCTGCTCGCTGTGTCTGCCGCCATAGGTCGATTCCGAGATAAGATAATCGGAAGGCGGCAAAGGCTTGGGGTCGCGAAGGATAGGAACGCTCCACCGTCCCAGATCGCCGGTAAAACCTATCGTCCTGGTTTTTCCATCATTCCCGGTCACTTCCAGATGCACGCTGGCCGACCCGAGTATATGCCCCGCCTCCACGAACTTCGCCCGCACGCCTTTGGCCACATAAAAGTAGCGATCGTAGGGGTGTCCGGTTATTTGCCGCAAAGCTGGAGCAACATCTTCCGGCTCGTACAGAGGTTGAACCAGAGGCTGCCCCTTGCGAGCCAGTTTTTTGTTCATGTACCGGGCATCTTCAAACTGGATATGTGCAGAATCCTGCAGTAACACGGCCGCCAGATCCTTAGTGGCCGAGGTGCAGTGAATTTCTCCAGTGAAACCGTCCTTCACCAGCTTGGGGAGCTTGCCACTATGATCTATATGTGCGTGTGAAAGGATCACCGCGTCAATATCGCGCGGATCACAGGGAAAGGTGCGGTTCTTTTCGGCCGCCTCAGCACGCCGTCCCTGAAACAGCCCGCAGTCCAGAGCGATCAGGCTCCCATTCAATTCGAGCAAATGCATGGAACCTGTAACTTCGTGAGCAGCTCCATGAAATTTCACTTTGTCCATCATTACCTCGCCGGGGCTAGAATAATAACTCCTTGTTGCTCAACCAATGTAAGTACAGCACCATTTGGAAGCAAACTTTCTCCATCAGGCTTTACAAGGAAGAAGGATCCGCTCCAAATCGCTTGATCCCGTCCTGCTGATCCAATGAAATTTCTAAGCTCGGTTCCCAGAAAAATGCTTACAGCGGATAGTGATGAATATACAATGACACTTTAACTCAATGGAGATTGTTATACCTGAATTCTTATTTCACATAATATTGCGAGCAATCTTCCAATGTTACTATGATTGTTGGTGGGCAAACAAACCCATATACGCGATGGAATCGGAATAGAGCTGGCGTTTCAATCGAAGGTGGGTCATGACAAAACAAGCGGCGAATAACTTGCATCAGGTACAGGAGTATCTGGAAGGGCTTCTGCCGGAAGAGATACTTTCGATCCAGGAACGAAGCAGGATCGTTTCCGAACTTCCAGAACAAACCCCAGTCGGTCCAACCGTGGCGCAGCTTGTGAGTATCCTGATTCTGGCGACCAGACCTAAAAGAGTGCTTGAAATCGGCACGGCGACAGGATACTCGGCCATAGCTATCGGCAAGGCGTTGAAACATGTTGGTGGCACACTGACCACAATCGAAATAGATGAACGATCGGCCTCCATAGCTCGTGAAAACATAAAAAACGCGGGTTTACAGGACGTCATACAGGTAATCGTCGCAGACGCCAACGAAACGCTCCGCGGTTTAAACGCTTCCTTTGGCCTGATCCTGCAAGACGGTACAAAGGATGATTACCTTCAAATGCTACCGATACTGATCAAACTTCTGGCACCGCATGGTTTACTGATCACGGATGACGTTTTATTCCCCGTACTTGAGGTTCCTGTCGAAGAACGCCCCTATCAATACGCCCTGACGCTTTATAACGCAGCATTGCAGGATCACCCGGACCTGCAAACAGTTTGGCTACCAGTCGGTAATGGAGTAGCAATCAGCACCAAAATCTCTCTTTAGCCCAACCCCCCTATTATTCCAACAATTTCAGGATTCAGAGCTACATATTCTGACCAGCTGGGATTTGGGTACTAATTAAAAAAACGCTTATAGTAAATCGCTGTGAACGATGGAGGCGATGTAACGTAGTACTATATTTGCGAGAGAAAGTTACCACTGTGGTTGCGAAGTATTCCTCACAAATAACCGCTTATTTGCCTGATAACGGGCTATGAACAATAATGAGCAAACGTGCTGGTTTGGTCCGGCACGTGCAAGGAGGATATTGAAATACAACTCTTGCCACTGATCTGGAGAGTTTAGAATGGATCAATGTAAAATAGACCGAGACTTATGCAAAGGCTGTGGACTGTGCGTGAAGTTCTGTCCGAAGAAGGCATTGGAAATTTCCGATGTTCGCAATTCTTCAGGATATCACCCAGCGTGTCTGGCCAGGCCTGATGATTGTATCGCGTGTGCTATTTGCGCGGAAATGTGTCCGGAAGTCGCGATAACCATCTATCGGAGGCAAAAAGCTCATGCAAACAAAGCGTAGATTGATCAAAGGAAACGACGCGTTGTCGCTGGGGGCTATCGCCGGTGGCTGCGATTGTTTCTTTGGATATCCGATCACCCCGCAAAACGAGGTACCGGAGACACTTTCGGCGGAGATGCCTAAACACAATCGTGTTTTTCTCCAGGCGGAGAGTGAAGTATCATCAATAAACATGGTGTACGGAGCGGCAGCCGCTGGTATGCGGGCAATGACCTCCAGCAGCAGCCCGGGCGTAAGCCTGATGATGGAAGGTCTAAGCTATATAGCCGGTGCGGAATTACCCTGCCTGGTGGTAAACGTAATGCGCGGCGGACCGGGATTGGGAAGCATCTCTCCTTCGCAGGCGGACTATTTCCAGGCCTGCAAAGGTGGCGGGCATGGGGATTACCGTTGTATAGTCCTGGCTCCGTGGAGCGCTCAGGAGATGTACTCATTCCCAGGCCTGGCTTTTGACCTGGCGGATAAATATCGCAACCCGGCAATGATTCTGGCCGACGGCGTTCTAGGTCAGATGATGGAACCAGCGTCGATTCCTGACGAAATGCCAACCGTAGCGAAACCGGATAAACCCTGGGCAACCAATGGGCGTAACGGTCGAGCACATAAAAACGTGGCCAACTCGCTGGTTATCGATCCGTATGAACTACGGGATCACAATCTCAAGCTGCAGGCGAAATACACCAAGATGAAAGAGGACTGCAAGTGGGACACTCGGCTGACGGACGATGCCGAGGTTCTGGTTGTGGCTTACGGCATTTGCGCTCGCCTGGCGTTTAGTGCATGCAAGTTGGCCCGGAAGAAAGGGATCAAAGCCGGACTGTTCCGGCCCATCACTCTATATCCGTATCCCTCGGCACCGCTTTTGGATATTGCCCAAGGCAAGAAACGAATCCTGGTGGTGGAACTGAGCAGCGGACAGATGGTTGAGGATGTTCGCCTGACGATCAATGGGAAAATTCCTGTTGATTTTTATGGCGAAATGGGCGGTGTCATTCCATCTCCGGCGGAGGTGTGTGACCGAATAATGGAGGCGGCAAAATGAGTTCGCTCGTAGAACCGACCGGAACAATGATGCCCGAGAACGGTTATGAAGTAATTTTCAAGCGGCCCGCGTCGATGAGTGGAAAACCTTTCCACTATTGCCCCGGCTGTTCGCACGGCACTTATCATCGTATGATAGCCGAATTGATCGACAACAATGACTTGTTGGGTAAAACCATAGGCGTATGCCCGGTAGGCTGCTCGGTTTTCGGTTATGACTATTTCGAATTCGATATGATCCAGGCAGCACACGGACGAGCACCGGCGGTGGCTACGGCTGTTAAACGATGCCTGCCTGACAGCTTCGTGTTCACCTACCAGGGCGACGGAGATCTGGCCGCCATTGGTACGGCGGAGACGGTCCACGCGGCCGCCCGCGGTGAAAACATCACGATATTCTTTGTCAACAACGGAATCTTCGGGATGACCGGAGGTCAAATGGCCCCTACTTCACTGATCGGGCAAAAGACCACCACAAGCCCCTGCGGACGAGATGCCCGCCTGACGGGCCAGCCGATCAAAATGAGCGAAATGCTGGCAACCCTCGACGGCGCGGCATATATAGCCCGTGTGGCACTGACTTCACCGAAGAATGTCCGCCAGTGCAAGAAACACATGCAGAACGCCCTTCGCGTGCAGCAGGAGAAGCTTGGTTTTTCAATGATCGAGGTTCTTTCTCCCTGCCCGGTGCAATGGGGAATGACCCCAGGCGACGCGATGGATTACATCGAGGATGAAGTATTAAAAATCTATCCGCCCGGTGTATTTGTAAACAAACTTCCCGAGCCCGCGAAAAAGGGGTAACTGAAGATGCTTGAAGAAAACATTATTGCCGGATTTGGAGGACAGGGTGTTCTCAGCATGGGCAAGTTGCTGGCCCAGGCGGCTATGGACGAGGGACTTAGCGCATCGTGGTTGCCCTCATATGGACCGGAGATGCGCGGCGGTACGGCCAACTGCATAGCCTGCTTCAGTGACGATGAAATCGGCGCCCCGCTGGCAGCCACCTACGACGTGGTAATCGCAATGAACCAGCCTTCGCTGGAGAAATTCGAATCGGTTACCAAGCCCGGCGGCACCTTGATCGTTAACAGTTCGATCATTCCCATCAAATCAACTCGCAGCGATGTGGATGTTCACTATGTTGAAGCAAATGAAATCTCCGAAAAAGTCACCGGATCAGCCAAGAGTGCAAACGTAGTCGCGCTCGGTGCCCTGCACGCTATCCGCCCCCGCCTTAAGACAGAGTCGCTGGAATCGGCCCTCAAGGTGGCGTTCGGCTCCAAAGGCGACAAAGTGGTGAATATTAACATAAAAGCCCTGCACGCAGGAATAGATTCCGTAAAGCAGGCGGTATCCTGATCGCGGGCTAATCCGCGGTTGCCATTACCAGGCCCCAACCGACAGCGTCTCTCGATATACCCCCCAAGACAGATCGAGAGGCGCTTTTTATTTACCAGGATTTTCGCGATAATGTCGACGATAGTGCGACCTGAACGGTTCGCGGCAGGTTTATTGAAATCAGTTTAAGGAAAACACGATGGTAAAATCGCTATCGGTATCTACGCTTATCCTTCTATCCCTCGCAGCCATCCCCGTAAATGCGCAGGAGTTGCCTAAACAGACGAAACAGGGATCGATTTACACGAGTAAAAATCCCGCGTCGGTTGATCTTGAAACCGCGACCAGGCGAGCAAACACGACCAACAAATACACACTGCTGATGTTTGGTGCCGACTGGTGTCCCTGGTGCCACAGACTCTTTACGACCTTGAACAGCGACAATGATGTAAGCAAAACGCTCTCGAACAATTATGAACTGGTCATGGTCAATGTGGATGACAATCGTAACGCGGCATTTGTGTTGAAGTATGGTGAGCCGAAAAAGATCGGACTACCGTTTCTGGCGATAATCGACAAAAACGGGAAAACCATGATCGTTCAGGAAACCGGCTCTCTTGAAAAAGGAGACGGACACGATGCAGGCAAAATCAACGAATTCCTGAACAAACACAAGCCCAAACAGCCTCAGGCGAAAAAGACGCTGGCCGACGCGATTGAAACGGGGAAAAAGCAAGGTAAACCAGTCTTCGTCTGCTTTACCGCTCCATGGTGTGTGTGGTGCCACAGGTTGACCGACTACATGGTGAATGATGAAGTGGCTCCCATCCTGGGGCAGGCATTCGTCCCAACAGTAATCGATGTTGAAAGAATGTCCGGCGGGCAGGAAGTGATGACCGGAATCAGGCTTTCCGCAGATGCGAGTCTCCCGTATTTCGCCATTCTAGATAGTGAGGGCGACAAGATGGCCGATTCAGTATCTGCCCGAGGCAATGTCGGATTCCCTGCCGAAAAGCATGAAATCTCTCATTTTATGAACGTACTCCGCAAATGCTCCAAGAAGCTCTCTGAAAAACAACTCACCGTGCTGGAAAAGAAACTGAAAGTACCCCCGAAAAAGCCATCAGCATCCAACAGCTCCGATTAATTATCGCGGCGGACCAGAAAAGGTCGTATCGGATCAAGATTTTTTTTCTTGATTCCATACAATCCTCTGTGACTATTGTCATCATGAACGGCTTTGGATGATCTTAGCCTGTATGTATGCCATACAGGTTCCTTTGCCAGTTGACCGAGAAGACCAGTTAATTAAGGATCCGGGTGTATGCTATACGCCGCTACAACATTCTGGCTGATGATCGTCGTACTCAGTGCGTGGGCGGTCCATCGTCTTTGGAGCGAGATGGCCAAACCGCGAATAGTCAACATAATTCTGCTACCAGGAACACTGGTAGCCCAGATGGGCCACGTTCTTGGCCTGTTGATTACCGGTGCCACAGTAACCAATACGACCCTGATAAAAGACGATGAAACGGGCGATCCGGAGCAGACTCCGGAACCGAAACCGCGAATTCCGTTTATTGGCCCGGTGGTAATAGGCATGCTGCCTTTACTGACGTGCGCCCTGGCGATCTTCGGTGTGACCTCGTTTCTTGGCGGTACAACTGTCTCTCGTCTGGGCACAGGGCAATTGGATAAAGCTTTGCCGCTCGGTTTGAGCGGGTTCTGGCAGCTACTTCATCATCAACTGGACATGATGGAAGCCACTTTGAACACGGTATTACAGAGCAACCTGTACAATTGGCAGGTCCTGCTTTTTGTATACCTGGTCGTGTGCCTGACGGTTCGTATGGCCCCCTTCCCCGGTAACGTGCGTGGTTCGCTGGGAGCAATAGTCATACTGGGAATTATCACCGCGATAGCCGGAACATTATTCAGCCCAACAAAGAGTATTATCGAAAGCGGCTGGAGCGTGCTCAGCCTGTCGGTTTCCACACTTTTATTGCTACTTGTGTTTACCCTAATAATTCGCGGGTTGGTAGCGTTGGTGCAATTGCTGTTAAACAGAGGTTAAGGTTATTTGCTCAGGCTGATCGCAAAATGGAAGTAGAAACACACCACATAACCGTGGAGACACGGGGCAACACGCACGTCATTGATTTAACTCATCTGGTTGGACAACGTTTGCAGGAGGGGAAGATAACCTCGGGAACGGTAACGATATTTGTTGTCGGTTCGACTGCGGGAATAACCACCACCGAGTTTGAACCGGGCCTGGTCAACCACGATCTCCGGGCGAATTTCGAAAGAATCGCCCCGGAAAACGAGACCTACGTACATGAACAGACCTGGCACGATGACAACGGACATTCACACGTCCGCGCCTCTCTGCTCGGACCAGGCCTGACCATCCCCCTGGTCGAAGGACATCTCACCCTGGGAACCTGGCAGCAGGTCATCCTTATCGATTTCGACACTCGTCCGCGCCAGAGAAAAATCGTGGTCCAGGTCATGGGGAAATAGCAATCGCTCGCAACAGTAAGATTTATACTCGGCGTCGAATCATCGAGGACCTCCTTGAATGGCCCTTTTTTATTTCATTTCACACACTGCGGAAGTCAACTCCACATCGTCAATATTCCAACCCGGATAAGTCACATATGAATCCGTGGGCCCCATTCCCCAGCGAATTCGGACGCTTGGACAATTATCCGCGTAACCCGACAACGAAACTCTCTGTAATTGCCAGGAATCATCGCTGACATTGTTTCCAGTATCACTCGCCCTCCAGACCACATGCCAATGAATACCATTGGCGCTCACCTCTATTGTTGCGTCATCGAAATTAGGAGAGCTGGATTCAACTCCCAACCACCTCCGAAACCTCAAATTAACATCGTACCTGCCACTGCAATCGATTTCCGGAGTTGTCAGATACAAGGCCGGTTGATCCGAACGGTAGTCTCCGGTTGCCCAGTCATTAAAGAAGGTGGTGACATGGACCTCAGTGAGACCAGTGTGACTGACCGGTATTGGAACAAATGATCCTGGCAACGGATTAAGCACATGCTGCCGATCAAGTGCAAAGCCGTATACATATTCCCCCGTATACCCGGCAACCGGATCCCTGTTGTGACTACCTTTCCCCTGTGGTACGCCCCATGCCCACGAACCTTCAGTATCCCAACCAGGATTTTCATCCATGTTTTCCTGGTAGAAAACTTCTTCTGCATTACTTATAACCACTTTGTAAGTATCATCCGGAGCATTCGGAGGAGAAAATACGACCGCCCCTTCCTCGCTGGTCGCAGTGAGATAAAACTCCGGAGCGTCCTGACAATCCGCGGGCGGTAATACAGCGTATACTTTGTCACCTGTTGTCTCAATCATGGTTAACTCAACAAAGGAATCCTCCTGCCGATAACGATAATTCAAGCTGGCCGTACCGGCAGCGAAAACCTCAAACTGGTCGCGTATCTCCGCTTCGACAATCGTTTCTTCCCCCGGTTCAATCAGGCGGGGAAGACTATCGGGAAAAACAAACCTTATCGGAAGTCTCACCCAGTCAGTATCGGCCGCAAGCAGGATTGCCGGCACTATCTCCTGGTTTGCCTCTATAATTTCCTCCGCAGGAAGTTCAAACCCCACATTGCCAGGATCGAACTGCTGTGGGCGCATTTCCAAGCCGAAAGCCAAAGCATCCTGATAGTCGTAAACCCAATCCAGTGATCCACCAGCTGTGGGGTAAATGGCCGTATATGTAGGCCCGGCACCGTAAGAACGACCATGCACGCCGTAAATAGCAGCCTGCATGCTCAAGCCTACTTGAAGATAATAGTCAGCATCAAGAGGAAGTTCAGCAGTGTAACCGTACGGCCAGAGAATCAACTGCGAAAAGCTGTGAATATCCCAGAAACTACGGATATTCGAATGTTCAAGAATAAAGTCTCTCAGTGATGCTGTCTCCGGCTCAGAAAACGGTCCACTGCCATGATAGAGTTCACTCCAAGGGCTGGAACCGGATCCGGTTCCTCCCCACCCAACACCCCAGTTGCGGTTCAAATCAACGCCCCATGATCCGTCAGAATTATCCCTTCTGTTTTTCCGCCATAATCTGGTACTGGAATCAAGCCAACTGTATTCAAAACCATCTATATTTACCACCGGTATAATGTAAAACTCCACATTATCCACAAGCTCGGTCACCAATGAATCTACCCCATAATTCTGCAGAAGATGGGTGGCGAAATAAGCTCCAGTTGTCGATGTTATCCACTCACGAGCATGCTGACATCCGACGATCAGCACCGCCGGTTTATTTACGGCCGTATCACCAGTTATTCGCAGCCCCCATATTGTCCGCCCTTCGACGGTTATTCCAACTTCAACCATGGTAACCAGTGCGGGGTAACGCAATACAAGTTGATTCATATACCACAGGATGCTACCTACGCCATTGTCATACTGGTGGTAATCCAGAAAGAATTCCTCGTATGGATTTGATCGGAACGGACGGTCCCGCTCTTTGTCTATAAGCTGCTGAACATCGTCATGTAAAACCGTGTACTTCAAACCGGCGGTATTGATTTCATCCAATTGTTTTGGACCGGCCACCACCCTCATCTCCCCCACCCCGGGAATACAATTCAAGATCACTGCACCGGTTTTTTCCAAAACAACAAGTTCGGATTCACCCTCTACTTCAACTTTTAACAGGACATAATCAGTATAATATCGCGAATCAGCGAATGTGTTTCCGGCAACACAAACATACACAAGAACAACACAGACTATTCGGACATCGAATAATTTCATTCTTCGCATTTACCTGTTCCTTCCAGCCATTGGGTTAACCGGAGATAATCCACAACAGCACGATCGCCTTTATAAACCGCATCCTTTAAAAACACTCGATCGTAAGCAGCAAAATCCATCAGATCGATATCACTATCGCAATCAAAATCAAAAACCTGCAGACAATTATCAAAGGTCGGCAATAAATCCGGGCCGGAAATCGTCAGGCAGAATTCGAGATAGTAAAAATCGCTAACGGTCACTTCGCAGTCGTTGTCCGCGTCCCCCATCGGGCCTCCATGAGGATTCAACTCCTGATTAGAAAGGGAAAAGTCGCAGACATCCTGCTCATTGGGTATACCATCATTATCAATATCTCCGTCACACTCATCGAGTAATCCGTCGTCGTCGAAATCCTGACTGTTGCCCTCGGCCAGATCGCAGTGATCGGGAACGCCGTTGAAATTGCAATCCGGCACCAGATTACTCAATATCTCGCACGTATCAGCTATCCCGTTACCATCGCAATCATCCTCGCAGGTATCTGGTATTCCATCATTGTCGCAATCAGAACTGGTTCCCTCGTAGATATCGAAGATATCCCGAACACCGTTACTGTTGCAATCGCCGTACCGTTCGCACACGTCAGGTACCTGGTTATCGTTCAGGTCCACAGCCGCTCCAGAAGCAATATCACAATCATCCGGAATCCCGTTGAAATCGCAGTCGAACAAACTCCCTCGGGGGATTAATTCAAGATAATCCCAGACACCATTGGAATTACAGTCTGTTTCACAATAGTCCAGCGTACCGTTTGAATTGGCGTCGCGTTCAGGATTTGAATCGATATCACAATTATCAGGTATCAGGTTTTTATCGCAATCGATCACAAAACCCGGCATGAACGCCAATCCGGAAATTTTACCAAGCCCGGAATAATATCCATCCACAAACGCGCGGACAAAGCGCCCATCATCACAGTCGTATTCACTTATCCAGCTATCACCACCGTCGCAGGCCGCGGCGAAGACATTACCTCCGGGCCCAATAGCAAGCTCCACAACCGGTATTTCCTGGCCATTATTGTATAATACATGGTTAAATACACCCAGGTAATCGCCACTCCATCGATCGTATTCCAGAATTCTCCTGGATCCGTAGCTGGCAACCAGCAGGTTACCGTTCGGTAAAAACAATAATGCCCGCGGGTTTTCCAGGCCACCGGCACCGGCATGTACAAACACCCGTACGAATTCGCCGGAATTGCCATCGTATTCAAAAACCGCATTATGCTTCAGGCTGCAAACAAAAAGGTTTCCGTCCGGACCAAAAACAAGCTGCCCCGGTTCTTCCAGCCCCCCGGATCCGGCAGATATGAACTCTCCCATGCAAGTACCGGTATCGGCCGCATACATCAACACGCTATCCGTATCCCTGCTGCTCACAAGAATCCTGCTTGAAGGTTTCCATGTAATACCGGAGGCACACGAAAGCCCGCCATACTCCTTCGGCACCAGCATTCCCGTAAATACCCCGGAAACACCATCATAGGCGGCAACACTGCTCATGGTACAGCTGGAGACCAACACTTTAGATGTTGGAGTCACCACGAGATCGGTCGCATCTTCGATATAGGTGCCTTGAGAAATTACCGATCGGCCTCCAGTTTCACCATGGAATCTCCGGATGACGTCCTGGTCGGCGCTTGCCACCCACAAAGCGTGAGCTCCAGCAAGCTCAGCCGCATCATCCGTACCGTCGCCATCACAGTCTTCACAACTGTCCAGCACGCGGTTACGGTTCACGTCAAGATCCAACGACTGCCCGATCTGAATTAAGTCGGCAATTCCGTTCATGTCGCAATCGGTCGCGCATTCGTCGGGAACAGTATCACCATCATCGTCAAAGCTTGTTCCCCCGGCGATATCCAGCGAATCAGGAATCCCATTGGAATTGCAGTCACTCTGACATTCATCGGGAATACCATTTACGTCATAATCCGGCGTACCTTGGGCTATATCCACTCCATCCAGAACGCCATTGTTATTGCAGTCCTCACATTCGTCGGGAATACCGTTAGTATCCGCGTCTTCGCTGGTTCCGGACACGATATCCAAGGTATCGTCTTGCCCGTTACGGTTACAATCGAGATCAACACAAGCAGCCTGGGCAATGTAGTTTTTTACAACATTCTGTATTACTCTATGAAATCTCAAATCTATGTTCGCATATCCACCATTATGAGACGAACAATAGCTCATAATCGTTCCGCGGCTTTCAACTCCCGGTGATGGGGCGCAGTCATCAAGACCATAATCATGAGTATGCCGCGCCCCGCATACGTGTGCCAGCTCGTGAGCAGCCAGTACAATATCATGATCATCCAATACGAACTCTTCAGCCTGTCGCTGGAACCCCCCAATCCCCCCCACTACCGAACAAGAGCGGTTGTTGTTACATAAGGATTCCATGTATGCTTTGCCAGTAAACGGCACATCCCACCTGCCAGTGAGCAATTGGACCGAATCTCGCTGCACGTGACTCATCTGCGAAGACCAGTATGAAACAAACGGAACAAACGGATCCGGTTCATTAAAAAGATCCACTGGGGTATCCCATAATCGAACATAAGTCAGTTCTATTCTTGTGTTCAAATCGCGCATGTAGATTTCGTTAACAACCCCGTATAAAAGAGTTACATATGCTGCGGCAAACTCCATATCGTCAAACAAAGCAAATAACTCGTAATCGGTATCAACAGCGAGTTGAAGGCGAAACATGTCCTTATTAAACTCTTGAGTGCGACAAGCAAGCAAACTTTGCCCAAAGAAAGCTTCCCCCTCCTTGTGTGTTTTACCGAGCAGATCATCAACCTTAATGATTACCGTATCAGCCAATAGCTCACCGGTACACGCGACTGTCCCTTTAAAGTCCTGAACATTGTGTTCCGCAACCAGAATGCCTGCCACCTTTTCCCCGGCAATAGCTATAAACCCTTTTCCATATAGACCACTGACATCTTGAAACCAATATAGATTAACCGCACTGGCTTCTGGTAAACCCAACGGCTTGTCGGCTTCATGCAGTTCCCCAAGAACAAATCTCGTTTCAGGAGAAGTCACCGGGCATTTCTCGACGTCCACCTGAAAATCGAACCCATTCGCAAAAACCAACTTCACCGGTCTATTAGATTGCCCAGGAGAAACATTTCGATTCAGAGGACATGGCGAAGAAAAGGCATTACTCTCGCTTAATCTTTTTAACAGTTCAGCATGCGCGGTGGATGCCATAACAGCCATTATCAAAACAACCAACCATCGCATTATTTTTCCCCTGATAACAGATTCGCGACTATCCTGCCCCATTCTACTATCCCAATTCGGTTATAAACGTATCGATGGATATCTTGTTGTTCTCTCTGGAATACTTGCCAAAATAACAATACGAAAACCAGCAAACCCATTCACCGTGTAATTCCGCCCGGCTTGTAACCATTAAGGTTCAGTAACCTTCACAGAAAGCAACCTCTATATTTCAATACCTTTTCCTTCCCTTTCCCACTTTCTATTCTACACCATCCACGTAGCCGATTCCGCCTCAAAGCGTTTTAACCAACAACCGAATCAATTATCCATATAACCCAGCCTCTCTAATTGCACATATTAAAGTAAACAGTAACTATCGGGTCTCAAAACCGGCTTAGCTCTTCTGACCTGGAAATCCAGCAAGAAGACTACGACAACCAACCGATGAGTTAAACGTTTCTTGGCAATTCATGTTTAACCCACAGAGAATCGCCAGCGACTTTGGATATAGCCATCCAGAGTGTAAATCGAGATCGACACTTCGGCAGTTGCGATAAACGAAAATTAAACCACAATGCCATGTAAGTTCACCCCGTAAATTCAGGATCAGATGATGAGCTGCGATAACACTCGAGACAAGAACGTATTAACAAAAGAAAGAATCGCCGTAATCGGTTACGGCTCCCAGGGCCATGCTCACGCTTTGAACCTGCTGGATTCAGGGCTGAATCTGGTAGTTGGACTGCGCCCGGATAGTCCTCACCGTCCTGACGCCCTATCGGCCGGACTCGTCGTCGAGGATATTCCGCAGGCGGTCTCGAAAAGCAATGTGGTGATAATCCTGGTTCCGGACGAAGTGCAACCTTCGCTATTCGCCAAGCAGATTAAACCCAACCTCAAACCCAATACCTACCTGGGATTCGCTCACGGTCTGGCGGTGCATTTTAAAAAAATCGAAATCCCTCCTCAAACAAACGTATTCCTGGTCGCCCCTCGCGGACCCGGCAGACTTATTCGTCGTTTGTACGAACAGAAAACTGGATTCGCCTGCTCAATTGCGGTTGCCTGCGACGAATCAGGAGCGACCTGGGACATCGCCAATGGGTATGCCAGCGCAATCGGGGCGATACCCGGAGCGATCTACCGGACCACTTTTGCGGAAGAGTGTCAGGCCGATCTGTTCGGCGAGCAGGCAGTTTTATGCGGCGGGCTGGTTGAGTTGATTCGAGCGGGGTATGAGACCCTGACAGATGCGGGATTCTCGCCCGAGATGGCTTATTTCGAGTGCCTGCATGAAGTCAAATTAATAGCCGATCTCCTCTGCGAAAAGGGAATAGCGGGTATGAGAGCCAGTATAAGCACTACCGCCCGCTTCGGAGGATTGACCAGGGGCAGTAGGATCATTGGCGAAGAAGTACGAAACGCTATGAAATCGGTCCTGGAGGAGATCCAAACAGGCCGGTTCGCCAACGAATTGCTCTCCGACCCCAAGGAAACAGAAACTCGAATAGCCGATCTGCAGAAAACAGAGGCCCACCATCCCATCGAAGAGGTTGGAGCCAGAATACGCAAGGCAATCCAGGGTGGATCTTGAACAACCTGATCTCCCAGCGCCCCGAACGGTAACCTTATGGCCCCTATTGTTGACCGGCTCCGCTGACGACCCCCTTCAGATCAGTGCAGAACGTAATATGCTTACATTTAGCCACCTATCGGATATACTTATCAGGGATTGCACAGAACTTTGGGATTCGGAAGTGAGATAACAAAAAACCGTTCCAAAGTGAAAGCTGTCTTTTGTTTTAAGTGGGTGTTGACCGCCAAGGAAACAACCGATGCGACGAATTGCTGTAATAAACCAAAAAGGCGGGGTAGGAAAAACGACTTCCTGCTGTAATCTCGGGGCAGCGTTGGCCTCCAGCGGGCGATCTGTTCTCCTTATAGATCTTGATCCCCAGGCTAACCTGACCATGCACCTGGGCATCGAGCCGGACACTGATAACCCCAGCGTATACGATATTCTTACCGATAGTACTTCACTCTCGGAGACGACCGTTAAAGTTACGGACAAGCTGCATGTAATTCCCTCACACATAGATCTTGCAGCGGCAGAAATGGAACTGGTGAGCGTTATGGGCCGCGAAGTGATCCTGCGGGACGCTCTCCAGCCAGTAACCGACCAATATGATTTCATAATGATAGACTGCCCGCCGTCTCTGGGAATCCTGACCTTAAACGGTCTGGCGGCGATGGACGAAGTCATAATACCCATGCAGCCTCATTTCCTGGCCCTTCAGGGTGTTGGAAAACTTCTGGAAACTATCAAGCTCGTACAGAACCGGATTAATGCCAGCATCAGTCTCACCGGAGTTATTTTGTGCATGTACGACGCGGGAACCCGTCTTGCCAGTGAGGTGGCGGCCGACCTTCGAGAGTTTCTGGAAAGCTCGCGAAATACTGACGAACCTTGGGCAAATGCCCGGATTTTCGACACGATAATTCGCCGCAACATCAAACTGGCGGAATGCCCAAGTCATGGCTTGTCGATTTTCGACTACGCCCCCAAAAGCAACGGAGCCGTGGACTATACCGCACTGGCGGGAGAACTAGTGGGAGACAGCGATTTCCAATTACAGCCGGGGTCTCCTGAAACCGCAACAGAAAACAGCGATAGTGAAATTTCCAATACGGTAGAACCGGAACCGCCGGTTGCCGAATCCGATGCCCAAGAGCCTGCAGACGAAACACCCGCCAGCGAAACCGCCACTGACGACGTTCCTCCGTTTACCGCGGTCGACCGAACGGCATACGGACCGGAGGAAATAAGCAATGAAGAGCCGGAAGACGGACATGAAGTCAAAGAAGTACCAACTGCAAACGAGCCGATAGAAGAGGAATTGGATATTCCTCAATATAGAGAAAACACCATAAATAGAATTCCACCCACCAGGCCCGATGAAACAGAGCCCCAGCCGCTTAATATCCACAGCGTATTTGAAACAAACAGGGCGTCGGAGGAAGCCCCCGAAAAGAAAGAAGACAAACCAGCAAGGGGCATACCAATTTCATTCGACGACAGCTCGGACTTCGCCGCCGTTCGTATTTCCAGGGAATAGCCGAGCATGAACAACCTCGCTGGCAAGATAAACGCCTGGTCCGTCAGGCACCCGCGGCTTACGACCTCCATCTGGATCGGTTACTGGTTTATACTGACCGGGCTCCTGCTTTCGCCGAAGCTGCCCCGCCCACCGATCCAGATCAGCAAGAAGGCCCTGTTCGCACATTTTTTCACTTTCGCCATCCTCGCTGCGGCATGCTACCTGGCCCGCCGCGCTCGCGGTTACAAAGTAACGGGTCTCTGGTATGCATTGTGGTTTACCGTTTTTTCGGCATACGGAGGCCTCACCGAGATTATTCAGCCTATGGTACACCGCCACGCTGACGTCGCAGACTGGGCAGCGGATTCAGCCGGTGTGGCTCTGGTATTCATAATCACCGCGATCTACAACCGATATAAAAACGGGTCTTCAACAAACTAGATCACCGTAGACATCAGCCAATAGTTACCGGCAGGTTACAGAGGCATGAACCAGTAAAAACAGCTGATTCCACCCGTTACGGGCAACAAAAAAGCGTCCCATCCGACTGAATCAATCGAAACATCGATAAACGCGGTATTAACGTCTAGTATATGCTGAGTTAATATCAGCTTCCCGTGTAAGACCAGACGCAATCAACGGGATGCCGTATTATTTATTCCAAAGGACCAGTGTCGTGAAAGATCGGAAAATAGCAGTCATAGAAGACGAACCGGCGATCCGCCGAGGATTGTGCGATATTCTGCGGGCGGCCGGCTACGCCCCGCTGGAAGCCGCCGACGGTTTGGAGGGCGTGGAAATCGCCCGGCAACAGGATGTCATTCTCGTTCTCCTGGACTTGATGTTGCCCAAAATGGACGGCATAACCGCCCTTGGAGAAATCCGTAAATCCCATCCTTCATTACCTATAATCATCTTAACCGCTCGAGGATCAGAAAACGATCGGGTCGTTGGTTTGAAAAAGGGCGCGGACGACTACGTGGTCAAGCCTTTTTCTGCCAGGGAGTTGCTGGCGAGAATCGAAGCTGTATTGCGAAGAACCCCCGAAAGGCCGAACACGGTCGACCGCGTGGAAGCCGAAGGAATAGTAGTTGATTTCCAGAGAAGGGAAATCATTTTTGCCCCGGACAATCGCAGAAACCTCTCGGAGATGGAAACCGGCATATTGGAATATCTCTCAGCCAATCGTGGAAGGGTAATATCCAGAGAGGAATTGCTGACTCGCGTATGGGGAATAGCGGCCGACGGATCAGATACCAGAGCTGTGGATATGCATGTCACCAGGTTACGCGGAAAGCTCAGTGCTCCTGAAGGATTTGCCAAAGTGGAATGGATAACGACAGTGAGAGGCAAAGGGTATATGCTGGGACCGGAGGTTAAAGGTTCGTCGTCCTGACCCAAGAGGCGAAAAATGAAGATAAATCCTCGCAGCTTGAAATGGACATACGTTCTTTACGCAGTCCTTACGGTATTCGTTATTGGCACCCTGACCTGGGCGACCGTAGCATCTCTGCAACTCGAACGTAACGACCGGCAAAGAGCCCTGGCAATCGAGTACGAAAACAAAGTACGTTCGTCCATGTCTCAAATGGAAAAGTGGGCAAATCCCATTCTCTTCAACGAATTTCAGAGAGACTATACGCACTACGCACCGTTCTATTTTCCAAGCACTGATCAGGTAAGACTGGCCACGGGCGAAATGCTTGCACCGGGGACGCTTGTTCAACCGTCCCCGCTTCTGGTTAACCCACCCCAACAACCCTGGATACTTTTACATTTTCAAGCGTCACCGCACAGCGGATACAGATCGCCGCAAGTAATACCGGATACGGCCAGGTACTGGCCCGGATTCGATGAAGCATATGACACCTGGAACAGAGAATCGTATTCCAGTGTTTTATCCAGCCTGGAATACTCCTATTCAACCGATGAACTGACCCACCTGTATGATCTGGCACACGAAGAAAGCATCAAACAGCACCTGATCGATGAACGCCTGGCAATGAATTCGGAAACCTATTCAGATCCGGATACCGAACAAGGAAAACACAAGGAGCTTATCCAATCACACTATAACCGGGAACGAATCAATACGGCGATAAACCAACGAGACCAGATTCCACCAACCGCCTGCGAACCTAAAACCCTGGCAACAGAAAACCTGTTGACTTTTTCCCAATCCCATCTGCCGACATCCGTCAACGACAACCTGGCGGAGGAGGATCTTGTACCTGTTGAACTTCACCGAATGCTCCCCGTGTGGATCAAATTGGGCAGCCGGTCAACCAAAGATCTGGCATTCATACGCCTTATTACGGTAGGCGGAGAAACAGCATTACAAGGCTTCATCGTCGACTGGCCTGCCTTTTCCAAAGAGCTCTTATCCAGAATTCGGTACATTTTTCCCAAGGCAACGATAACCGTCAACAAAACCCCGGCAATTGGAACAACTGAAAGCTCATTCAGCCTGATCCCCGCCAGGCTTGTCCCCAATGAGCCTCCGAAAAGAGCCACACTGGGAGTCTGGAACACAACGTACACCTTTCTGGTTATAGGCTGGTGCGCTTCGGCTATTCTTCTAACCACGCTCGGTCTCGGCATCCATTACGTAATAGTGTACTCGGAGCGGCGATCCCAATTCGCCTACGCGGTCACGCACGAACTGCGTACACCGTTAACCACCTTCAGGTTGTACACCGACATGCTCGCCCAGGGGCTGGTAGCTGAAAAGGACAAACAGGATTATCTGAATACTTTGAATGATGAATCCAAACGACTGTCAGATCTGGTAGCAGGCGTACTCGAGTATTCCCGCGTGGAAAACAATTCTGTCCCCGCCAACAAGCACCTTTTTTCCATAGGCGAACTTATGAATGAGGTTCAAACTATATTTGAAACCCGGTGCGGAGCGACCGGAGCATCTCTGGAACTCGACCATAACGGTTTGGCGGAACACACAATCAAGACCGATCGGCAGCTTGTCACCCAGATAATAGGCAACTTAATAGACAACGCCTGCAAATACGGTCAGAACAAAAGCGGAACCAGAATCGCGGTGCGAATAGATAAAAAAGAAGGCGCATATCGTTTTGAAGTCTCAGACAACGGACAGGGAATACCACCACGCTTGCGGTCGACCGTGTTCAAACCGTACGAGAGAGGAGATAAGGCAAATACTCCCGCAACAGGTGGGATTGGCCTGGGATTATCTCTATCACGCAGTTGGGCGAAATTACTGGGCGGACAACTGGTTCTATTGCATAACGCCCAAAGGCAGAGCGGTGCCACTTTCAGGCTGACTCTTCCCGCCGATTAATCATCCCGGACAAAAACATTTCGATGTTTTCGCCGCAATTACCTGCCGGTCTGTCCGGGTCAGGTTACGTCCTCTGCCCGAATATTGACGTGTTCACCCTTCTGCCCGACTTTACGATAACCAAGAAAATGAACGATCTCGAAAATCTCTGAAATAGTGGGATAAGGCCTCTCGTTTACCCGCTTGTACTCATCAACCGCCATTACGAATTCCAGCAAATCTCCGGAAAGTTCACCTTCTTCCGCGGCTTTACGTACCTCACCCCTGCGCCTGCCGGGACCTCTGCGCCGGTCGAGACCACTTCGCCGATCAACTGATGCCCGGCGTCTGTCACCGCCACCAGTCGACCTGCGCTCAGATTGCCGCTCTTGTTCGTCCATTATCGTTCTAATCCTTCCCGACCGCAGTAGAGCCGACACCAACTGCTCCCTTCACCACATAAAAACTGCCCGCAGCTTAGAGAACAAATGACTAGAGCTCGTCGTCCACTTCCAGATCGTCATCTAGATCATCGTCATAGTCGTCATCGAGATCGTCAAGATCGTCGAAGTCGTCGTCATACTCTTCGTCATCATCGTCGTAGAAATCGTCGTCCAGATCATCGTCTTCTTCTTCGTCTTCGACTCCGTAATTCGCCTGGACCAATTCCTCGTAACCGGCAACAATTTCTGAAGCTCGATCATGCATTTCGTTAGGCACCAGTAAAGGTATTCCACGTCCGAGCAAAGTATAGACCCCCACCGGGGCATCTCCAACTATTACGGGAATATCATTACGTTCCAAAACGCCGCGGATTTCCTCCACTTGCTCGCTACACGATGTAAAGGAAACAGGCACAAATTCTGGGGGCAACGTAGCTACTCCCCCCTGCTCTTGGTTAAACTCATCACACTGCATTTGACCAAAACCCCGAAATCAGTTTCAGTGAAAACTCACCCAAACAAACCTCAATCCGTGTCGGAACAAGCTCACAACCAACTGCAAGTTCCAGCATATCCAACGACCACACAACAACCAGCTTACTCTCCCGCCTTCCCAATCAACTTTTGCACTTCGACTATATATGATAAGCGAATGCCGGTTTCAACCACTGCACGCCCTGTTTTTTGGTTATATCGGCCAGCGGCGATTACTACACCATCCTGCTTGAAAATACCTGAAGTCGCCGCCGGTACCGGAGAAGACCCCAGAGGCCTGTTTTTTCGGCAGGTAACAATCGCCCGATACCTCCACCGAACCGGCTTCCGCAGACCGCTGGAGCCCAAACTCCCCGTCCGCCTTGCCTGACAGCCTCAACCAACCAGGAAAACGCTGATACCGTACACCCAATGAATCACACGCTATAGCCAGAACCGTACCGGCGTCAATACCCTCAACATTCAGCGTAACGGTTTTTGAGTCTGCGCCACTTTCTTTTTCATATACACACCGGACTCCAAATGTACTAGATAATTCCTCAGCAAAAGTGCCAATCGACGCTTCGTGGAGGTCAAAATCAGCCACTGCATCCAACTGAAGGCACTCCTGCGACTCGACAACCACGTCCGTAACGAAGTCGTTGTCCAACAGGGAAGGAATGGAGTCGCTATCAAACCACACCATCACCTCATCGGGCATCCAGACTTTCAAGCCGCCGAAAACCTCCAACACGAGAATGGAACTACCAGCCGAAACAGTACCACCGGCAAGGCATGGAGCCGGAAGAACCATCTTTGCGGCCGCATCCTCGGTAACCACAAAACGCCTTTTTCCCGTTTCCGCCACCAAACGCACCAGGTCACCGTTGTTCACCTGATCAGCACATGTCCAGGATAATGGTCTATCCAAACCTCCGCCGCTTGAGCCAAGAAATCCCCAAACCAGCATTCCAACGATAGCCGAGTTCATCTGTACCTCCTGTCGCGCGGGTATTCTTGAAATCTCACAAGCCGATGTCAAGGTAAAAATGAGCCGATGACTCCGGCCAACATGTCCGTTATGATTGCCCAGGTAGTCGAATTCGGCTTGTTTTTTAAAAAGCGAGGTCTGTCATGAACGATAATCCGGCGAATCCTTACGAAATGAACAACGTCGACTCTGACCGAAACCCGACAGCAGAGCAGGTACCTGCGATCCCCGCCGGAGATGGTGCTCCACTCGATCCTGCCTGTGAGGAGGAACTGTGGGCAGGCAGAACTCATTGGCAACACCACTTTTCCTTCATATTCATTGCCTTGATTGGTGACGTAGTTGCCTGGTTCCTGATAGCCAAAATCGGAAACTGGGGCGAATGGAATAGCAGCTCCGTTTACTTGACCGGACTGCTGGTTACAACTGCGATTTTTATTACCACGGTCGGCTGGATAGGGCAGAAAATACTAAGCCGACGCTATCGCCTGACCGGGCAACGGTTGTTTATCGAAAAGGGAATCCTCAGCCAGACTATAGATCAAACGGAACTGATCCGCGTGGACGACGTACGTTTGCGCAAGAAACTGGTTGATCGAATATTCGGCCTGGGGTTCCATCGAAATTCTATCCACCGACACAACTGACAAATCCATAACCATAGTGGGAATAAAGAACTCAGAAGAAGTAGCCGAGCACGTCCGGAAACGCATGCGGACCCTGCGCAGCCGTTCCCTATTCATCGAAAACCTCTAGTTTTTTCCCAATAAATCAAATGACCAATGCAAAAAGGACACCCCGATATGGGATGTCCTTTTTTTCTATGAACTCTGGATGTGAGTCGGACACCAGGCTGGATCAACCAGCTCGACGTTCTTCTTCTTCCTTTTCATACTGGGCTATAATCTGCTGCTGCACGTTGGGCGGAACAGCCTCGTAGTGAGAGAACTCGATCGAATAGCTGCCCTGGCCACCAGTCATACTGGAAAGCCGCGAGTTGTAGTCAGCAACCTCCGCAAGAGGCACAACAGCCTTGATCACATCTAAACCACCGGGCAAAGCATCCTGTCCCTGCGGACGTCCGCGACGGCTGGCCAGATCGCCCTGGATATCACCAACGTTTTCGCTGGGAACCGTAACTTCGATTTCCACGATCGGCTCAAGAAGCACCGGCTTGGATTTCAAGAACCCCTCTTTAAACGCCCCCCGACCTGCGATCTGGAACGCGATATCCTTACTATCCACCGGGTGAGTTTTACCGTCGATCAGCTCAACAGTTACATCCACAACCGGATAACCGGCCAACACGCCTTCCTGAAGCTGGGCACGAATACCTTTGTCCACACTGACGCGGAAAGGACCATCGATAGCTCCGCCGAAAATCTTATCGACGAACTGGTATCCCTCTCCTCTTTCGCTGGGCAAGACGTTGATAATTACACGTCCCGAACTGCCCGGCACCACCACTCTGCTTCTTGTGGGTATATTCAACGTCATTGGCTCGCCCGGTGATTGTTTCGCGATACGGAATCTTGGGCGGTTTGGTGTCCACTTCCAGCTTGAACAACTTATGCATACGGTTGAGGATCGTGCGAACGTGCAGATCGCCTACTCCACGAATAACCTGCTCGGAAGTAGTGGCTTCACGTTCGTTGACGAAGCATGGATCCTCATCAGCAAATTTCTTCAGCGCCGCTCCAATCTTGTCTTCATCGCCACGGCTCTTGGACTCAATAGCCAGGGCATACATCGGCTTAGGCAATTTGGGCATCGCGATCGTGCCGCTGTTGTTCGTGAACACAACATCACCGATATGCAGATCCAGTTTTGCCACGGCAACAATGTCGCCAGCCGCAGCCGCTTCCACCTCTTTATGTTCACCGCCCATAAACCGGCTGATCTGTCCAAGGCGAACCCCTTTACGCTCAGCCAAGGTCTTTATTGTTCCATCACTGGCAAGCTTGCCGCTGAGAACCCTGATAAAGGAATACTTGATATTACTTTTCGGATCGCCCATGACCTTGAAGACGATTCCCGTAAACGGACCATCGACTTTGGGCTCAATTGGGGTTTCGGCATCGTCTTCGCCGATTAGAACTCGTTGCTTTCCGTTTATCGGTGATGGTGCGAAAGTCAGAAACGCTTCCAGCAACTCGTCAATACCAACTTCGTTTTTAGCGTCGGTAAAGAGAATAGGAATAATCTCACCGGCGGCACAAGCCTTGGCCGCGGCAGCAAGGATTTCTTCATCACTCGCTTCGCCACCGAGGTATTTTTCCATCAATTCGTCATCAGCACCAACGATCGCTTCCAGAGCCTGCTCATGAACCGCTCCAACGTCGCCAAAATCAGTGTTACCAGAATCGTTCTTGATACAATCGATTACACCGGTACCGTTTCCTGTTGGTAAGTTGACCGGTACGCAGTTGCTGCCAAAGAACTCCTGGATTGCTCCAACCAGTTCTTCCAGGTTGGCATCGCCGCCACCAATGCGGTTTATGACTATCATTCGGGCGAGGCCATATTCTCCTGCCCTCTCCATCATTTTTCGTGTATTGACCTCGATACCAGCAGAGGCTGATACAACCGTCACCGCAGTTTCAACGGCAGCAAGAGACGCAACCGCCTGACCGCAGTAATCGGTCGCCCCTGGTGTATCGATAATGTTGATAGCCTTCCCACCGTGAGTAACCTGGCAGCACGCGGAATCGATGGAATGTGCAGTTTCCTTCTCGTCATCGGCAAAATCCAATATCGTCGTCTTATCGGGCACACTCCCTAAACGATTGGTGACGCCAGTCTTATGCAGAATAGCTTCAGCTAATGATGTTTTGCCGGCGCCAGAGTGGCCGGTCAGTGCGATGTTGCGTACATCGATAACATTGTGTACAGCCATGGAAAGGACTCCTACATCCGAACGATACTTAAACCCAGAGGTTGTCTAAAGACCGCACAGTCTAGCGAACATTGCCTTGGGATGCCAATATCCGACCCCAGAGTCCGAAAGAATAATGTATTTTGGGGTACTTAAACGGGTTAAGAGCCTCAAAAAAGCTGATAAACCATTTTGGATGGTCTGCCCAGTTGGTCAGCTTCAACCTGTAATCGCCGCGTAACAACCCCCTTCATACCGTTGACTTTGCCCTTTTTGAGTGCGATTATCGAGTAATACAAAACGGTCTGCCGCCCATTCAGGTGACAGCCCATCAGGTTTCAATCAGGGAAGCTGAACAGTGAAGCAACATGTTAAGAAAGCATCAATCGAGGCGATAGTTATTGTTGGTCTCGGTTTTGTAATCGGCCTGACCGTAAACACGCTCTCATCTACCGGGCTGAGCATACAAAAGAACCATTTTCATACTGGCGCCAAACCGGTTGCGGTTGTCGTTAATACCGAGCAACTTGATGAACAACCGTCCGATATCACAGAAATCCCTTCTAGTGAAAGTGTAAACCTCACAGAGGAAGGCCTGGTAATAATTCCTCACGATAAACTGGTTGAACTATACGAATCAGACGCTTATTTCGACGAACGATGCATCATTATCGATGCTCGCGATGACACTCACTTTTTAGACGGACATATTCCCGGAGCCTTCCAATACGACCACTATCGATCAGAACGGTACTGTGACGCGGTCCTGCCCGCGTGTGAAAACGCTGAAACTGTAGTGATTTACTGCAACGGCGGCGAATGTGACGACAGCAAACTAGCAGCGTTGGATCTGATAGACCGCGGTGTAGATGTAGGCAAAATACGCATTTACATGGGCGGAGCGGTTGCCTGGCGAAACGGTGGCCTGCCGCTCGAACTAAACGAACGTCTAAGTGACAACCTGGTTTCCAATACGCGTGAGGAAAGCTAACCATGACCATTGCCCGTTTAAAAAAGCTGGACGAGTCAGGTATTCCGGTTTTGATTGCAAGACTGGCATTAGGAATCACGTTCGTGGTTATGGGATGGAACAAGGGTTGGGATCCGGTGGGGTTTCTCAAGCTGCTTCGTGAATACCAAATGGTTCCCGACGCTTTGTATCTGGTGCAGAACCTGATCTCCGTATCTCTTCCCTGGATTGAGGTGGTCTGTGGTCTGGCCCTTGTATTCGGAATATTCACACGCGGCTCATCGTTAACCCTTTTGCTGCTGTTAACCGGTTTTACGGTGATGATTGCAATCCGAGCAACGTTGATCCACATAAACACCGGCGCTCCCTTCTGGCAAATTCACTTCGACTGCGGTTGCGGCGGAGGGGATGTCCACATGTATCGAAAGATTCCAGAAAACACCGCGTTGTGGGTCCTTGCCTGGATAGGCTTCCTTTCGCAAAGTCACCGTTTTTCTTTGAAAAGTTTACTGGCCAGGCAAAAGGTGAAAACTAATCTGGATTAAACCTCGCTCTCCATTTCCATACACTTGGTTCTCCATATGATTGCAGCACAGGCAACAAACGCGGTGTTGCTCTATTAGCTCCCCACCTCCGGTCAGGTGTTCTGAGTAAACAGGAAAGAAACATGGATGGAACCACTACACCAACATCAGTGAAAACAACTGATTCGTTTCGCCGGGCAATCCTTGCGAGCTTGTTTATTATCCCGATTGCGCTTTGCACCGGTTGCGGAGTCGACTTCGCTTACCTCCTGCCTGCCGCCGTCGGACAATTCGAACTGCTGAACGCCAGCGTTTCAGTGGAGGAGGCTCTGGCAAGCGGACAACTTACCGAAGAACAAATCGACAAACTCACCCTGATTCGAGAGGCAAGGGAATATAGCCGGGACACGATGGGGCTGAAAGTCGGCGACAACTACACGACCTTCTACAACTCGTATGGTGAACCCGTAGCGTACAACGTGTCCGCTTCGCGCAAAGATGTATTTGCCCCGAAAACCTGGACCTTCCCTATCGTCGGAACAGTTCCTTACCTCGGATACTTCGATCTGAACCAGGCTGAAGCCAAAAAGAACTCACTGGTTGCCGAGAATTACGACGTGATGATGTATCCCATCGATGCATACAGCGGAATCGGTTACTTCCCGAATCCGATATTGTCACCAATGCTTGAACGTTCAGACTTGGACCTAATAGATACCACCATCCATGAACTCTTGCACAACACAATCTGGCGGGTAAACGATACAACCTTCAACGAAAGCCTGGCCACTTTTTTCGGCCGGCGGGGAACTCTGTCCTTTTTAGCTGAAAAATATCCTGACCAACCGGAACTGCTTGAGTCAGCTGTCGACCGAGTAGAAGACATTGATCGATACAACGCCTTTGCCCTCGAACTCTACAACGAGCTGAACGACTTCTACAACAGCGCCCTGTCGAGCGAAACAAAGATCGAAGGTAGAGAGGCAATCTTTCAAGCAGGTCGTGAAAGATTCGAAGAGGAAGTTCTCCCTCTGATGAACGTCCCAACCAACTATGAATGGGTAACAAGACTGCCCAGCAATAATGCCTGGATGCTTGGAATACGCCGTTACAACCTCGAAATCGACGTTTTTGATAACGTTTATGAAGCGACTGGACAGGATTGGCAAACTTCATTGGAGGTGTTTCGCCAAGCGGCCAAAGCTTCGGACCCGTATCAGATGTTGAAAGATTGGATCAAAGAGAACTGAACCCGGCAGCACTTCGTAGTGCCTGTTAACCGTCACCCGGCGATCGAATCACAACTGTTTCCGCTGTAAAAAAAGGGGCATAAGCACCGTCCAGGTAACGTAAAATCCGCGGTCTATCTCGGGTATAGTATGTACCTCAAGAAGCGAACATGCCCGTCGTTTTGGCGTTCGGCCTATTTTTTTAGTGTTTTTTGAAACAAAATACTTGCCATCCCGCATAAATTACTCCAATGTATCGCCGATCCGGTTGCGTTTGGTTCAGCCATGCCGGATTAAACGCCGGAATTAACGGCGTTGTTTTATGGACGCCGAAAACGATACGGCAAACATTGTTAGAAAGGATTCTCACTAATGGCAAAGAAGAAAACAGCAAAAAAGGCTGCTGCTGCTGCTCCCAAGAAAGCACGGACCAAAGGCGAAATCTACCGCGAATTGGCAGAAACCACAGAGCTGTCACGTAAGCAGATCGTGTCGGTTTTTGATGCCATGAGTGGTATGATCTCCAAGGATCTCGGCAAGAAAGGCCCTGGTGTCTTTACCGTACCCGGTCTGCTCAAGGTCAAGGTCGTCCGCAAGCCGGCAACCAAGGCTCGCAAGGGAGTCAACCCCTTCACAGGCGAAGAGATGATGTTTAAAGCCAAACCCGCCCGTAACGTCGTCAAAGCCGTTCCGCTGAAAGCTCTCAAGGACATGGTATAGTAACAGCTGTTTAAAAAGATTTTCAGTACAAAAAACAACGGCTTCACCTTACTGGTGAGGCCGTTGTTTTGCGCCCATAATCACCGATTGGGATACCGCAGCGAGTAGGGAACTTCCAAACCATAACGATTCATCAGATCGGGATTTGCCAATATCGTTGCCGTGTTTCCGGATGCAACAATCACACCTTTGTCCATGACAACAACGCGAGAGCAGGTTTCAAGGACAAACTCCAGATCATGAGAAGCGATCAATTGAGTTTTATCAAAGAAATTAAGCAATTTGATAATACCCCGTCGCCCTTCCGGGTCCAGTTCACTGGTCGGTTCATCGAGAATAAGCAATCGGGGATCCATTGCCAAAGCGGTGGCGATTGCCACCCTGCGTTTCTCCCCGGCACTGAGATGGTGACCGATTCTGTCGGCACGATCAGCCATACCCACATCTTCCAGAACCTTCAGAACACGGCGACGAATTGCTTCGTCGCCCATTCCCTGGTTCAGCGGACCAAACGCCACATCCTCGAACACAGTGCCGGAAAAAAGCTGGTCGTCGGCTTTTTGAAAAACTATCCCAACAGTCTTACGCAATTCACGAAGGTCTTTTTTATTATCCGTCTGAAAACCGCACACGCTGATTCGTCCGGACAGTGACCGCACAAGTCCCATGATGACAAAAAAAAGCGTGGTTTTTCCGGCACCGTTACGGCCAACTATGCCTATTCGCTCGCCGTTTTCAACTTCCAGGCACACACTATTAAGTACCCGGTGTTCATCATATGCGGCACTGACATCCACAAGTTCCACAACTCTTTTCAAAACCAAACCCTCACAGCGAACAGTAGACCGGCAAATGCCACCGCTATCGACGTTTTAACGTAATCATACACTCCGGGTTTGGTTTCCGACATTGTTCGAACCGTTCCGTCGTACCCTCTCACGAGCATTGCGTCGTATAACCGGTCCGATCGTTCAAAACCACGAATCAACAAGGAACCGGTCAGCTTGCCGAAAGTTTTTAGTTGCAGAAAAGAGATCGACGGTTTGTACCCCCGGCAAGTTGCCGCTCTGCGCAAGGATTCCATTTCGCCGGATACTGAATAAATCAGCCTATAGACCAATAGCAATATCTCGATCAATCTGGCGGGAATAAAGAAATCGCCCAAAGATTTGAACAGCCTCGCCATACTTGTGGTGGCCAACAGTATCACCGTTAGTACCACAATGGTCATACACTTCAGCCCTATCAAGACTCCCAGGCACAACCCTTCGGCGGAGTAATTTATGAATCCCAGAGAAGCATCATGCGGAGATACCGTAAAGGCCAACATTACGGTGAAGATGACAAACATCACGGACAGAGCCAGAAACCTGGAAAAAACCAAACGCAAGGGGAGGTTCGCCAGCCTCACAAACAATAAGGACACAACCAGGCACACCGCGGCAACAGAACCGGTATCTACGGTCGCCACCGCCAGGGATACGATTCCATAACTGATCCATTTAAAGGTAGGGTGCCAGGTGTGAAAAACGGAATCGAGATGCGAATAGTGATCGACAAGGCCGCGCATCGATTATCCACCGTAATCAGGAATTCGGCGCATTCTCAAACACCTGCTTCCTGGTACGCCACGACATCCAGAAACTGGCCAGAGAGAAAATGACCGCCACACCGGAAAGAACCTGGGTTAACGGAAACGAATGCGAGTGGCTTTCGACAACCTCATGCCCCGGATGCCCAAAAGCCGGACAGGTAATCATCATACATGCAAACAATATTATGAATTTGTAACGCAGCAGCATGAATAAACCGCTCCTTTTTGAACTTTTGCCAAGTACGCCACCGTAGCTCCGGCGACAACCAACTCAAACAGCATAACCGGCACGTGCATCGCCGCCCAAATTCCAATTGGCTCAGTCAACCGCTGATCGACAAAGGAAATAACCAAAAGGAAAAGAAGCATGGAGAGCAAATAAGCTCCTACGGTTGCTCCTACACCAAGACACCAGGTCAGCTTCGTTGGAATTTTTTCACTCAAATACTGTGATGCGGCCCCCATCACCATCGCCGGTACACCGAGAACCAGGATGTTTACTCCGATAGTGGTCAACCCACCATGCTGGAGCAGGAGGGCATGCATCAAAACCCCAATAGCAACCGGAACAATCGCTCTCCAGCCGACCACGACGGCCAATATGCCGGTGCAAAGCAGGTGAACACTCCCCGGTCCAACTCGTACATGTACTGTGCCGATAGCGAAAAACAGTGCGGTGAGTACGGCCAACCGAGGCACGAGCCGGTCCGATATTCCACGAAGTCCTAATGCAGTGAGGGATACGGCACCAACGGCCGAGCAAATACAAACACTACCAGGTAATACGCCGTCTGGAAGATGCACGATAACACCCCTATACACGAAGCTATTATTGGCTCACTGCCATACTGTAACACACAATTAATGATCGTGCCACGGAAGAATCGCGCAAATCGTTTGCCCCCCCGGATTCCGTATCGTAGCCTCGAGTACCGTCAAAAGAAGCGACTTTCAGTTGATCCTTTGGGGAGAAGGACACTGGATGGGAAGGGAGAGAGAATGGAATCGTTTACAATCAAGCAGGTTGAAGTGATGATTAGTAACCTGCCTGCGCAAGCGGATGGATTCAGAATCGCTCATCTATCTGATCTGCACCTACGTAACTGGGGGAATTTACAGGCAAACCTTAAAAACGAGCTATCGCAACTGGAATACGATCTTTTAGTCTTGACCGGTGATTTCTCCGACATTCCCCGTAGCCACCGGCAGACGGCCCATTTGTTGTTAAAATTATTGGACGGTTTGCACCCTCCACTGGGGATCTACGGCGTACTGGGGAATCACGATTCACCCACGTTAGCCGAATACGATCTGCCAATCACTTTCCTTCGAAATTCAGTACGTCTTATCGATCTGGGTACGTTTGAATTCTATTTAGCCGGGATAGAACAACACGTAAGGCAACGAGGCACAGTAGACGATCTGATTGGAGGTCTGCCTGAGGACGCCCCAACGGTAGTTATGGCTCACCACCCCTCCACCGCCTTTGAATTGCCGCAGGATCTGGGTTGCATAATGCTCTCCGGGCACACCCACGGTGGACAAATTCGGCTTCCCGGACTGGGATGCGTTTTTTCAAACGATAAAATCCCCAACTCGATGTCCCGAGGTCTTCACAAGGTGAACGGAAACTGGTTGCACGTTAATCCCGGCTTCGGGGTTTCGTCTCCTCTACGGTTTCGCGTCTTATGCCCGCCTGAGATCAGCCTTTTAACGTTTCACGGCAGCGGAAAACGTCGCCCCAAACAACGACAAAGAAGATTACCGGAATGCGTGGAAAATTGTGTCGCGGTTTGACCAGACACTTGGAGGAATGTAGCATTGCAAACTCGAAGTGAAGGGTACAGACAGGGGATCGCGTTCGCGCTAAGTCGCTATTATAACTATTTTAATACCCCCCCACCCTGAGCCTGCTAATTCACTTCTTATGAATATATCGGCTGGTCGAATTCGACCTATGTTCTTTTGGTTCCTATTATATTAACGGTCAAACCCTTTTTGTTATGCGAAGACGAAACGCTGTGGATTCCTTTGAATCCCCTGGCGATTTATTCGTGATAGTAGAATCTGCGCTGGCAATCTGGGCTATACAGCTAAACGAGCGAAACTGAAACAAGAATAGTATCGCCGTTTAATGTCAACTATCGCCATCACTATGCAGTGTTCACTATGAACACTAACGGCAAGGCGTTAGAAGCTGTAGAACTATTCACCGCATGTGGCGGAGCGCGATATTAATGAGCATTGATGTACCCAACTACCGAATAATCGAGCGACTGGGCACTGGTCAGGGTGGTAGTACGCTGTATAAAGCGAAAGCGATAACCGCAGGAACCTTCTATACAATCAAGCATATCAAGGTTCAGTCGCCGGAAGCCAACGGCTTGGTGGACCAAATGAAAAACGAGCATGCGTGCGGCTCGGCACTGGACCATCCGGTCCTCCGCAAAACCTATGAGTTGCGATATGTCCGCAGGCGTTTGAGCCTGAAAGCGGCCATGCTGTTCATGGAATACGTGGACGGGGAAACTTTGTCGGAATGCAATTCCCGCCTGTCCCTTTCCCAGATAATAAGCATTCTGGAGCGAACGGCCGAAGGTTTAAGTGCGATGCACGAAGGTGGGTTTGTACACGCCGACCTGAAACCGGGCAACATCCTGGTACAGCCCGATCTCAACGTCAAACTGATCGATTTTGGTCAATCATCACCGATTAACGAAGCTAAACCTCGAGTACAGGGAACTATCGACTACATCGCCCCGGAACAGGCGACCAGGCAGGCACTGGATGCCCGGACCGACGTATTCAGCCTTGGGGCTTCATTGCATCGAATCCTCACCGGCAAACCTGTGGTCACAGAAATGAATCAGAAAGTCGACATCCACTCGATGGGTCGCGTGGGAATGCGCGTTTCGGAGAACCTGACTCGCAACCTGGACGAATTCCCCACTGTCGTCACCAAACTGATTCAGGATTGCTGCCAGAGAGATCCGGCAAAACGTCCGAAGGACATGGTTGAGTTCATCGAACGGTGCCGAATGGCTCGAATGATTATATCCAAGCGACAAGGACCGGAGGAAGTGGTTACCAATGGAGAACCAGAGGCAGAGGACTAGCCGCCCATCCGGATATGTAGGGATCACAAATGGCTTAGTTGTTGCCGCTGTCTTCCAATCACATTCATAAGCATTTCGTTTGCATTCAGTTATCCGATTAGGGCTTGTTCGGCTCCACGTTGCAGGTATAATCTTTTGCACTATATGTGGTAGTAATAAACGTGGAGATTGTTGCCCTTGACCAGTACTGATCACGGGACATCACAATTGTCAGATTCAAGCCGTCTGGGAGGAGTTGCCAATGGACACCCATCCCAGGCAGTGTGGTGGTTGATCGGTATCAGCCTGGCAATAATTGCGTTTTGTCTTCTGACAAAAGTTGATACCACAGCGGGAAGCCGCGTATTTGCACAACAGCCGACTTCTGCCGGTTCTCATGGCGTATTCGCTTTCAGCGGACAACTGGCGAAAGACGCGTATGGCCTGTTCATGGTTGATGTGGACGCCGGAACAATCTGGTGCTATCGGTACGACGCAAACAAAAATATCCTTAAGTTCGTTGCTGCCCGTGACTGGCGATATGACCGGTATTTGAAGGATTTTTCAACAGAACCGACCACTGATTTTATCCGGCAACAATTGGAGCAACAGCGGGCAGCGGAGATGCAAAGCAATACGAGGTAAGCACGATTTGATAAAACCTATCCAGGTTTTCCAAGGTTTGCCCACAAAAAAGGTATAGATTAAGAGTTTTCCGCGACGTGCGTCGCACGGCAATACCAAGAGGTTTCATCCATGGCCAAGACTTTCTACACGCAGGAAGAGGCATGTCAGAAGCTGGATATGAATCCGGCACAATTAAAAGAAGTTGTTCGCGCAGGACAATTGCGTGAATTCCGTGACGGCGGCAAGGTCACGTACAAAGCCGACCAGGTGGACAAGCTAGCGAACGAAGCCGCAGGTGAGAACGATCTCGACGAATCAATCGGCGACATCGACATGCTCAGCACCGCGGAGTTGACTTTGGATGATTCTTCTTCGGCATCAGCGGCCGACGCCTCTATCGGCTTCAATCTGGCACCAGATGAAGATGATGATGCTGCGGGTGCATCCGACTCTCTTACCCTGTCGTTGGATGATTCCTCGGCGGATACCAGTACCCCGCAGATGGCGACGGACGACCTGCTACTTGAACCAATGGAAGGCGATGACTCCGGTATCAAGCTGGGGACGGCCGCCGATAGTGACGCGATAAGTTTAGACGACACCACCGCTGAAGAATCCGAAGAGGACGAGAAAGAAGGCACTGTGGTAACCTCGATCGGCGTCAGCGTTTTTGACGACGACGAAGTGGAACAGGAAGCAGATCCTCTTGCCCAAACGGTAATTTCCGACGCGTCCGGCGCTTTGGGAATCGACGGTGTCGGCAGCGGCTCGGGTTTGTTAGACCTGACCCGAGAGAGTGATGACACCTCTTTAGGTGCTCAATTACTTGAAGAGATATATCCGGGAGACGAAGGCGCAGATTCCGGAGAGGCAACTCGCGGCGGCATCGATGAAATGCCTTCTGATGGCACAGATGCTGCGGCAGCAACAGGTTTCGCTCCGCCGGAGCAGGTAGTGGCTCAAGCGGCAGCCCCGATAATCACTACCAGGGTGGAATTCGCGGCAGATCCGGTTTCCACAGGTCTAACCGGCATGTTGTTTGTCGCTGTATTGATAATGTGCCTGGCCGGTCTGACCGCGGCAGCGGCAGCACAGGGAGTTTGGCCATCGATACTGGAAACTCTCCTGGCTCAGCCACTCATAACCTTAGGCGGTTCCGCCGGCGCAGCGATAATCGCTTTTGCCATTGGGTTCTTCCTTGAGAAAAAATCCGGCGGCAAGTAAAAGAACAAATGCGCGACAGTCGGCGAGTTAAAGGTGTCGCGATACAGACAAATAGTGTCGGCTCTTATCACTATTCATATGAGCCGGCACAAACCGTACCTCGAATGATTGGGTTTTATCAATCAAAACCCAGAGAGAACAAGCATAGGAGGCAGGCGATGAAATCAGGCCAATGGATGGTCGCAATTGTGGCATGCGGGTTTCTGGTATTAACAACTGGATGCGTGGGCCTGGAAGAGTACCGCCAATTACAGATGGCCCATAAAACCCTTGAAGCGGAAAAGGGGCATCTGGAAACCGAGCTTTTTGACGCCCGAAATCTCAACGACAACTTCAGATCCAAACTTGCCGCGGCCGAGGACAAGGCTCAGGCAAATGAAAAGCTGGTATCCAATCTTCAAGCTGAAAACGATCGGCTGGAAGAAGCCTTCGCCGCCGCCCGGCGACTGCTGGAAAAAATCGCAGATCAAAATGTCCCGCAGGATCCAATCGTAATCGAGACGGAACTGCCGGCGGAACTTGATTCAGCACTGAAAGACTTTGCCGCCCAGTATCCGGAAAGTGTCGTGTACGATCCCAAAACGGGCATCGTCAAATTCACTTCGGACCTGGTTTTTGCCCTGGGCAGCGATATAGTGCGTGAATCGGCGATCGCTTCACTCAAGGATCTCGCCAGAATCATGAACTCGCAGGCGGCCACCGGATTCGATTTAACTATTGTCGGGCACACGGATGATCGTCCCATTTCCCGGGCGGAAACCAAGAAGAAACATCCGACGAACTGGCACCTGTCGGTTCACCGGGCGATTTCGGTTTCCGATGTATTTCAGAAACACGCGGTTGCGGCCACCCGAATCGGAGTTATGGGTTTCGGCGAATATCGCCCCCTGGTTTCCAATGCAACTGAAGAGGGTCGCAGCCAGAATAGACGCGTGGAAATATATGTGGTTCCGGCGGGATCGATCGGTGGCGTAGCTGCCCCACCACTGCCCCAATCGGAGATCGCTCCGAAACCGGCAGATAAACCCGCCATGAATATCGATGACAGCGTAAAGTAGGTTTTATCGGCTTCGAGCTGCAGAATAACGCCGCCCACATTCCTGACCCTAATGGGAGGTAGTGTGGGCGGTTTCCTGTTTCACTGCAGGCAGTAATTAGTCAGTACACGATAACCGATTGGATCTTGACGCTACGGGAGTCTTACTGATAACTTCATCGACGCTAAAGGAACGATAACCTGCGACAGCAACAAGGACGCGATAAATGAATAGTGGAACATCCAATCCCTCTTCCGCAGACAAATCGACCGTACCAGAAGTACGCCCGGAAGGGTTAAGGGAAACCTTTGATTCAATAGTAATCGCATTCATTCTGGCGTTCGTTTTTCGCGCGTTCATCATAGAGGCGTTCGTCATCCCCACGGGTTCCATGGCGTCGACACTGAACGGGGCCCATGGAACGCTGATCTGCGAAAACTGCGGCTGGGAATACAGCTACGGATTAACCGATCCATCAGCGGGAGCAAGAGGATATTCCATTACAGACAACGCCATAACGGTGTGCCCTAATTGCCGGAACGCCAATCATCCGGTCGAAATCAACGACGCGAGAAGAAACTGGGAATCGGGAGACCGCATCCTGGTCCTCAAGTGGCCCTTCGACATCGGGGGCAACCTGTTGGGACCACACCGTTGGAACGTAGTGGTGTTCAAGGACCCCAGCGACGGAGTCACCAATTACATAAAACGCCTTACTGGTTTACCCAATGAAGTCCTGGAAATCATAGACGGAGACGTCTATACGGTTTCTGCCGAACTTCTATCCCCCGAAGCCCTGGAAACCCTGGAAAAGATGAGGCACCTGAAATACCTCCGACGCCCCGAGGAAAGCACTCGGGAGTATTTCGAGGACACCGCTCTGCTCAACGAAATGGACCGTGACCTGGAAGGTTTGGTTGAAAAACTTCTGGACGAACTAAACGGTAAATTGACTATTCAACGCAAATCACAACTTGCCCAGAAAGATCTCTGGCGAATAGTGCATAACATGGATTTCCCCCCTAAAGAACATTACCAGGGTGGTACTCCAAAGTGGGAGGCTGATCTGACGGCCGACGCGTGGACCGTGAATCAGAGAAACCTCGTTTTTAACGGTATCGATGCCAGGCAACAGACTGTACGCCTCAACGCCATAATCGACAGCACTTGCGATTACAACGCGATTCCATCCCTTTCGCAAAGGCCGCCATCGATTCCGGCCAAGACTCCCGTTTCGGATCAGCGAGTCAGTATGGTTATCGACTATCAAGGCGGCGAGGGAAGTGTTTCGACCATGCTGATTAAGGGCGATGATATTTTCATCGGTAAGCTCGAAGCCAATGGAACGGTCAGCATTCATCGGCAAAGCTTAAGCCGTCTCCACGCCGATCCGGTCAAGGTGTGTTCAGCCGTAGTTGCTCCCCTGAAAGCAGGGCAAAAGCTCGAATTCGCGTTTCAGAATCTCGATTATCGCGTTCAACTGGAATTGGACCGGGAAGTGGTGTTGGCTACGAACGACGAGCAGTATTCTCCCGATGTCGCAGCTTTGCGAAACACTCCTTACCCCCGAATGACCACCCCACCCGCGATTAGTGCCAACCATATTCAGATTAAATTAAGCCATGTGATGGTAGAGAAAGATATTTACTACCTGTCTGATATACGTCGCGCCGGGTGCCCGTGGGGCTATAAAACCTGGGGAACGAAAAACAACCCCATCTACCTGAGGAGTGGAGAATACTTCATGCTCGGGGATAACAGCGACCAGAGCAAGGATTCCCGATTATGGGATAAAGTCGGACCGCATCTTGTAGGCCGGGGAGAGAATTACCAGGTGGGTACTGTTCCGGAAGATCAATTGATAGGCCGGGCATTCTTCGTATACTGGCCCAGCGGTTTACGAACTTCGGTAATCCCGTTCCTGAAGAATTTCGGGTGGATTCCGAATTTCGGGCGCATGAGGTGGATACGCTGATACTGGCATTAATCAAGGACCACTGCATTAACGGTCGGGCATAACAGCCTTCGGCGATGATGCGAGAAATCCAGAGGTTATCCACAATTCACAGCCCTGTTCTGTTAACTGATGTCTCAAACGTGTCAGCAACATTTTCAGTAAGTCAGACCCAAGAAACTGTTGATGAAAACCGGAATAATTGAGAGAAAAAAACGACGATAACGCATTGCAAACAAACGAGTTGCCTCAAGTATTCACCTTATGTGTTTACTATGACTAAACCTGGTTCAGACGGCTGGACGGAGTAAACTTAGGAACAATAGGCAACCAAGTACAAGCCCATAGACAAGAGTTTTCAACATATAATCCACCAGATTAGTGTGTTGACAGGAAGGCAATGAAATGACTGATAAGCCACTGTTGGAAGTCAACGACCTCGAAAAAAAATACAGCGGAAGAACTGTCGTAGACAAGCTCAGCTTTCACGTCAATCCCAAAGAGATTGTGGGCCTGCTTGGGCGAAACGGTGCGGGCAAGACCACTAGCTTCCGTATGACCGTGGGCATGATCGACGCGGACGGCGGTTCCGTTTATTTCGATGGCCAGGAAGTAACCAACCTGCCCATGTACAAGCGAGCACGACTAGGCATGGGCTACCTTTCCCAGGATTCCAGTGTGTTTCAACGCCTTTCCGTCGAAGATAATCTCCTAGCTATACTAGAGACTATGCGGCAACTAAATAAACGAGATCGCAAAGAGCGAGCCTCCCACCTGATCGACCAGTTCGGACTCACGAAACAACGTAAACAGGCCGCTTACACCCTTTCCGGTGGAGAAAAACGGAAACTGGAGATTGCTCGGGCTCTGGTTACAGACCCGGCAATAATCATGCTGGACGAGCCGTTCAGCGGTGTCGATCCCATAGCCGTGGAAGAGTTACAGACCGAAATCGTGCGCTTGCGCGAAGAGGCCGGTATTGCGATTCTCTTAACCGACCATAACGTGCGCGAGACCCTGGCGGTCACCGATCGGAGTTACATCATCTCCGACGGCAAGGAACTGCGTTCCGGTCCTCCGGCAACATTGATCCGGGATCCGCTGGTCAGAAAAACCTACCTGGGGAGCACGTTCCAGGGCGATGAGTTTGACCACAAAAATTAAAACCACTCAGACACTTACAAAGAATCTATGATCTTATTGTCGAGTGGATATTTAAACCTGGAATCCCGGTCACCATGTTGCCAGAAAAAGACCCCTACCTGAAAAAAACACTGATCGTTCTAGCGATAGCGGTTGTTTACCGGCTTATCCTGATTGGCTTGTACCCTATGGGGCCGGACGAGGCCTCCTATTGGACGTGGTCATGCAGACTGGATCTTGGCTACGTGGACCACCCTCCACTGGTAGCATATGCCATCCGCCTGATGACTACTATTTTCGGGGACACGAACTGGGCTTCCCGGCTTCTCGCGTGCGCGCTGGCCGCCGGTTCAGGCTGGTTTCTGTTTCAAATAGGTAAAACATTGTTCAACAGTCGAGTCGGGTTCTGGGCAGCGACGCTCTACACGGCCTGTCCGATGTTTTCCATGGCCGGTGGAATCATGCTCCTGCCGGAATCGATCCTGACCTTCTGGATGACGCTGGCGATCCTGCTCGCCTCCAGAATAGTGGTTGATGGAAATCTCAAGCGATTTTATGTGATCGGAATCGTTTTAGGTCTGGCTCTGCTGACCAAGTACCCCGGACTTTTAATAGTCTCGGCCCTGGGCTTATTCGCTATTTGTTCCCCGAGACACCGGCATTGGTTCACCCAAAAGGAACCATATGTGATGGCGGTGACCGGCTTACTCTTCCTCACGCCGGTTATCATCTGGAACATTCAGAATGACTTCGCAGGGTTGTCCTTCCTGGCCGGTCGCACCCACCCTTCGGAGATACAGACCAACTTCGGACATATTCACCGGGCCTGGAACAGCTTCATGGCCCAGGCGGGTTATCACACACCGATTCTGTTCCTGCTTTTATGGTATGGAATGATTGTGCTCGGAATCCGGGCGTTCAAAAACAAAGACGATCGATCGTTGCTATTGTTCTGCTTCAGCGGTCCGGTGATGATTGGTTTTCTGGTTATAGCGATGTTCCGCTACACGCTGCCGCACTGGCCCGCCACGGGATACCTGGCGGCTTACGTGGCCGCCCCGGCAGCGTTTTTTGCCAGTAATAAAAAAGAAGAAACCGCCGGTCAAAAGAAACGGAAAGTTGCCCTGCTCACGGCAGCTACCGCCCTGGGATGTTTCGCCTGCCTCCTGATGCCCGCACTCATGTCGTACCCGATAACCACGGTGTACTACCCGAAGGTTAAAGACTTTTTCGGTATGACCGATGAAGCGATAGAACCGATGGCCCAAGCCACCGGATGGGACGGAGAAATCAGTGACCACCTCATCGAGCTGAGAGACGAAATCAGGGAAAAGACCGGGCAGGAACCGGTAATCCTCACGCACGACCATCTGCAGGCGAGCCTGCTGGCTCACGGTTTGCGTGATGTTTGCGAAGTAGTGGCCATTCATGCCCGGGGCTGGCAGTTCAACATATGGTACGACGATGACGACGTTAAGGGCAAACCGGTAATATACGTCAGTTCGACCATGTCCAGCCATTTTAACGGCAAGCCCCAGGAACATTGGGTTTTCGAAGATTGCACTCCCCTGCCGCCGCTGCCGATCATTACTCACGGAGTAACCATCAACACGGTCAACTTCTGGGAATGCTCAGGTTATAAAGGTCCGGTTGAGAAATCAGATCCGGGAAAAGATCAGGTGATAAGCGGGCAAGTAAACCCGTTAGAGAACAGCGCCGAAAAAGAGTGAGACGGAGGCCACCAGCATGGCCAATGCCAGTAATCCCAAAATCATCCGCACCCGGTATCCAATCCGGCCAAACGGCCGATCGACTATCTCCAGGACGTAACATGTGGTTTCAGCTATCGATGCCCGGGCTTTACTGATTTGCTCAGCAGGAATAAACCGCTTGATTTTTTCCCAAGGAAACACTTTCGTCAGAGTATCCAAAGGAAGCGAGCTTTTAATACGGGACACCAGGTCCGGCTTTTTGGTTTCCAGATCAAATGGGATTTCATCAATATCGCCGGCAATGATATCGTCGATAAAATCATCTCCCATACTGGGCGGAAGCTTTATGCCACCCTTGGGGGCTGCAGGTTTATCTGATTTGGCCGGCAACTTGATGCCGCTCTTTTTCGCACCGGGAGCCGCCGGTGTTTCCGATGCCCCTTCAGGTCCTGCTTCGCCGGGCTTTTTTTTCGGTGGGAGAGTTATCCCCGTCTTTTTCGGCTTCTGAGCCGGTTCGGCTCCCAGCTCTTCCACCGTATCACCGATGGCGGTGTCTGTCTGAAGCAACTGGAGATCCAGAGAGGCCTCACTGTCTGTTTCGCTTTCAAAAAATTCCGGATCGCGGGGAGTGGGCTGAGCACCGTGCGTACCGATTTCCGTAGCGAGCTCGTCGCTGAGAGCCTTGGCTTCAGCGATCAAGTCGTTTATTTCGTTTTCGACTTCTTGACGAGCCTGATCTTGGTTTGGCTCTTCCGCCACGAAAAATCCTCCACTGTTGCCTGATTTATCGGTATTCCTCGCCGGAATTCTCAAGATTGTCTCCGGAACCAATAGAGCGATAATGCAGATATGACTACTCACCGTTTTTTCTGCGAGAACCTGGAAGCAGGATCGATCGAGCTAAGCCAGGAGGAGGCAAAACACGCCTCGGCAGTACTGCGCCTGCAGGTCGGAGACACCGTACTGCTTTTTGACGGCAAAGGCCGCTCCGGCACCGGGACTATCAGCTTCGTGTCTAAAAAGCGGGTTGAGGTGGAAATCGACACCGTAAACGAGACTCCCAGGCCATCACCGCTACTGCTTACGGTGTTCACGGCGATACCCCGAACCCAGCGACAGCCATTTCTTTTTGAGAAATGTACGGAGATGGGTGTCGCCAGGATCTGCCCAACAATTTACGAACGGAGCACGGTCAAGCCGAAAAACGACGCGGTCAAGAAATGGCTCAGAACGTCCATAGAAGCCGGTAAGCAGTCGGGATGTCTCCACCTCCCCATCATCGATCCCCCCCAAGATCTCTCCGCCACGATAGCGGAAAACGCTCCTGGACTGCGTCTGGTGGCAGCCACCGGCGACGAATACGAAAACCTCCCGAACCTCTTGAACCGCTTCCCGGAAACGAAGGCACTGGCGGTGTGGATCGGTCCTGAGGGAGGGATTTCGGAACGGGAAACCGGCGAATTGCTTGAATCTGGAGCAATCCCGGTTTCGCTCGGGGCTCAGATTCTGCGAATAGAGACGGCCGTGCTGGCCGTTGCTGCGGTGGTTTCGATGCGAAAGTGAAACGAACACTCTCCCCCCAGGATTGGGGCTTCCAACTGATTTTGCAGGAAATCTAAACCGGGTCGACTATAATCCGAATAAAGAGAGTGGATCGGGGAAAGTTTCCCTGCCCCAATTTTCTTTTTTGGGGATATTTGCAGGCAGGCGTAAGTTTGCTAGTATTCTCTACCCGAGTGCCGAGCACTTGGAGATTTTTTTGGCCCGTGGTGCAACTGGTAGCACGCCTGACTCTGGATCAGGAAGTTCGGGGTTCGAATCCCTGCGGGCCAGTTAAGGGTGAAACGCTTTAAACAGCGTCTCGCCCTTTTTTATGGTCTTAAAGTCACTTTTACCTCCCTGCGGCCTCCGCTCCAATATCACAGCCAGATCATAGAAACACCATAGAGGGGTCATAGTTTGGTACCAGCAGCGGGACCAGCAAAAACCTGTCTACCAGGCAATCAAAAAGAAAATCGAGACAAAAGGAATGATCTGGTTCCTGGAATCTCAAACAGGCTGGCAACTACCGATCGAATGTGTTGATGTTGCTGATTACGGTTTACCTATAAACGGCCAGGCGGACAAGATGTCCGCCCCCCAACGTTGCTTCTACTCGTTAACCACTCCCGTAGTCGATCATTAGAATTTCTTTTTGTTGCCCGGTAAAAAGCATCGCTATATCATGGGGCTGTATTGGCGTGGGTAACAAATTAAGGCCCACATTTATAATCAATCGATGGATCGAACAGGCTGGCTGGTGCCTGACTCCCCTGTTGTCAGCGGCTTTTGATAGCTGAAGGCGGGCGAGCCGGGCGAGAGTATGGATACTCGGGTGTGCTTCAGGTGAGATAACCGGGCGTGTGATCCTTTCACCCCGTTTCGGGCGGATAAACACCGGGCGTGGGAGATGGTTAATCCTCGGCACACTGCGTTAAACAAAAAGGTATATATCCGGTGAAAAACGCGACGAAGAAGACGCAGATGGGTAAACGTACATTTATGCCGTTAATCCTTGTCGGCTTGCTCTCTGCCGCATCATTCGGGCAAACCGGCGATAAGGCCCCACAAGTCAAGGATGTTCGAATCGAGGGGTTGAACCAGATCACCTCGGGTTACGTCCATTCGGTGATCCGAACGTCGGCCGGTACTCCTCTGCAGGCCAGCGTACTGGAAGAGGATCTTGCCCGGCTTCTGGCAACGGGCAGGTTTTCAGCGGCCGACTACCAAATCAAAGAGCAGAGCGATGGAACGGTAGTGACCTTTGTACTCAAGGAGCGCCCACAAATAACGGATGTACGGTTCGTCGGGAATGCCAAGTATTCGAGCGGTCGCTTGAGAAAACTGGTACCGCTGAGGATCGGCGAACCGCTGGACTCTTTCCGGGTTCGCGAGGGAGCCGATGCCATCGTACAGTTGTATCGCGACGCGGGGTACGGGCAGGCAACGGTCACCTACGACGAACAGCTTTTACGAGCGACAGGCGAACTCCTTTACAGCATCGAGGAAGGACCGCTGATCCAAATAGAGCATATCCTTTTCGAAGGTAATGAGGGAATCAGCAAACGAGAGTTAAAGAAGAAGGTATCCGCTAAAACCCGTTTCTGGTTTTTCCGTGATGGAAAGTTCGATGAAGACAGCGTGAGTTCCGACGCCGCCAACCTGCAGGCGTACTACCGATCGGAAGGCTACCTTGATGCCCGCGTGGGATACCGGCTGGATTTCACCGAGGACCAGCGGGAACTGACCATCACCTTCACTATCGTGGAAGGTACGCGGTATGTAATCGAATCACTTTCGTTTGAAGGCAACACCGTCCTTACCGATGAAGACCTCCGCCCCTTGACCAACCTGGAACCGGGAAAACCGATCCTCCAAAGAAACCTGGATAAGTCGGTCGACGCGGTTCGAGAAAAGTACGGCGAGCTTGGTTACATCTACGCCATGGTCAACGGCAGCCGGGTATTCAGCGAAACTCCCGGTGTAGTTCGAATCACGATTGGTATTCAGGAGGGTGAAACGTACACCGTGGGACGTATTGTGGTTCGCGGAAACGAGCGTACCCAGGACAAGGTCGTTCGCCGGGCGTTAAACCTTTACCCCGACGACGTTCTCAACATGACCGAGCTGAAACAGGCGGAGGAGACTCTGCAACAGACGCAACTGTTCAGCCTGGCGTCGGTTTCCCCCGTAGGCAACCAGGGGAAAGTGCGTGATATTCTCATAAATGTTCAGGAAGGCAGAAAAGCGGGTGACTTCCTGTTCGGTTTCGGAGTCACCAGTAATAGCGGTCTCGTCGGTTCGATCGTGCTGGATATCAAGAACTTTGATATTTTCGATACTCCGCGCAGCTTCTCGGAATTCGTCAAACTGAAATCATTCCACGGAGCCGGGCAACGAATGCGAATCGAAGCCCAGCCGGGAACGGAAGTTAACCGGTTCCGCATCGATTTCACCGAGCCGTATCTCATGGACAAGCCGTTGCGTTTTGACGTCAGTGCTTACTTGTTCGAGCGAGGCCGTGAATCCTACGATGAACGGCGTGCTGGCAGCAGCGTCAGCTTTGGGAAAAGGCTCAAAAAGGGATTTTTCAAGGATTGGTACACGGAACTCGCTTTCCGCATCGAGTCGGTCAATGTCCGTGATCTGGAGTTATTGGCTGCCAGGGACATCAAAGACGCGGAAGGTTCCAACATGCAGACCAGCATAAAAGCGTCGCTGGTTCGCGACCGAACCGACAACAGGTTTGTCCCCACCCGCGGCGACCGTATTCAGTTTTCCTACGAACAGTACGGGGTAATGGGTGGAGACGTTTTCGGAAAACTGATCGGCAGTTACACCTGGCATAAGACACTTCGCACCGATGAACTGGAGCGTAAAAGCGTTTTATCGTTAAAAGGCGTAATGGGAGCCATAGTCGGCGACTCCCCGGTGTACGAACGTTTTTACGCGGGCGGTATAGGTTCGTGTCGCGGCTTTGAATTCCGCGGCATTTCACCAAGACAGGGATTGCTGGACGACCCGGTCGGCGGCAAGTACATGTTCATGCTGTCGGGAGAATACTCCTTCCCGCTCTATGCGAAGCTACTGCGCGGCGTAGTGTTCGCCGACACGGGTACGGTGGAATCGGATCTTGAGATAACCCAATGGCGTGCGGCCATCGGAGCGGGAATGCGGATGCAGGTCGAGTTTTTCGGTCCGGTACCGCTCGAATTCGCCGTGGCCGTCCCGGTCATGAAGGATACCGACGACGAAGACGAGATATTCAGCTTCTATATAGGGGCGACATTCTAGATTAAGGTGACTCGCAGGGCGGTTCCAGGTATCGCAACAGCAGGTACTCTTTGTTCTGTAACTCTGCGTTTATCACGTTACGAATTCAGTTTAAAGGAAAGGTCAAACGGAAATGAAACACCGCTTAACGATACTGGTCGCGGCAGTTGTCTATCTGGGTATTTTCAATACTCCTCATGTATATGGGGAAACGAATATCGCGGTAATCAATGTCGCTAAAGTATTTGAAAAATACGACATGACCCATGATCTGGAGACAATGTTTGAAACCAAGAGGCAGGCGGCAGCCCAGGAAGCGGAGACCAGGCGAAGCAGCATAGATCAAATGCGTAGAGCCTTGACCGCTTTCGATCCAGATTCCGAGGATTACGCCCGCCGGGAGCAGGACCTTATCCGCGCGGAGGTGGAATTCCAGGTCTGGTCAACACAAACTGAAAACCGCATGAAAAGCGATCACAAAAAATGGCTCTTGAAAATCTACGACAATGTTCAGTTGGCCATTAAAGAGTTGGCGGAAAAGAAAAATATCGACCTGGTACTCACTTACGATGAACTCACCGAAGATGCGCCCGATTCAATCACTCTCCGGCAGCAGATCCTGCTTCAGAAAGTGATCTTCCATGACGAGCGAATAGATATCACGGCCGATATACTGAAGAATCTCAACCAGAAGTACAAAGACGACGGCGGCATCAAAGGCCAGAAACTGTCCACTACCAGCAAGTAAGACAATTAATAAGTAACGGCAAAACCAGATGAAACAAGAGTTCTCACTAACTGACATAGCAAAACTACTTAATGGCCGGCTCAGGGGAGATGGTTCCGTGTCTATCAGCGGAATCGCCTCTCTTGAATCCGCGACAGCAAACGACATCAGTTGGGTTTCCCATGTCCGGTTCAAAGGGCAGGTGGAAAACTCAAAAGCCGGTGCCCTGCTGGTCAATGACAGCATCGGTGAGACCGATAAGCCGTCAATCGTCTGCGGGAACGTGGACGAGGCAGTAGCAATCATTCTGGATAAGTTCGCTCCGGCGATACCGGCCCCGGAAGTGGGCATTCACGAAACGGCCGTGGTTTCCGACGCCGCGATAATCGGCAAAAACGTTGCAATCGGACCGTACGTGATAATCGGTGCCCACAGCCGAATTGGCGACAACTCGATTCTTTACCCCGGAGTTCATATTGGCGAGGAAAGTTCCCTGGGAACAGACTGCCGCCTGTGGAACAACGTGGTGATACGCGAACGGTGCCATATCGGCGACCGGGTAACCATTCACCCGAACGCCGTAATCGGGGGCGGATGGGTTCGGGTACTATTTCAACAATGGCCAACACCAGAAGATCCCCCACCCAGGCGGTGTATCAATCGGGAATGACGTTGAAATCGGCGCTTGCTCCTGCGTAGACCGCTCAAAAACGGGTAATACAACCATAGCGAACGGTACCAAGATTGATAATCTGGTGCAGGTGGCACATAATGCGAGCATTGGTGCCAATGTCCTTCTTTGCGCCCAGGTAGGCGTAGCGGGCAGCTCCAGGCTGGGCAACTATGTTGTCCTGGGCGGGCAAGTGGGCATCCGGGATAACATCGTCCTGAACGATGGCGTGATGGTAGCCGCTTGTTCATGTGTCCCACAGGATGTCGAGGCAGGAGCCAAACTGGCAGGAATCCCGGCGATCGATTCCCGGCAATTCCTCCGGGAGAAGATGAGTCTGAAGAAAATACCGAGCCTCAGTGCTCAGGTTAAGAGTTTAATCAAACGGGTAGAGGAACTTGAAGCCGCAACGAACAATAAGCCGGACGATTGAAATTGAAGGACGCGGACTGTTCACCGGTGAAAAGTCTGTAGTTCGTCTGCATCCCGGCGAGCCGAATACCGGCATCTGGTTTGTTCGCTCGGATCAAAGTACCCCCGGCACGGATACTCGCCCGCGTTGATACCGTGACTAAGAGGGCGCGCAGAACCGCTCTGCAAAACGGCAGCGTGGCCATCGAAACGGTCGAACACTGCCTTGGTGCGTGTTGCGGTCTGGGTATAGATAACCTGGAAATAGAATTAACCGGCAGCGAGGTTCCCTCGTTCGACGGCAGCAGCATGCCGTTCGTCAAGTTGCTTCAGGATGCGGGAATATGCGAACAGTCGGCACAGAGAGTCCCGTTTGTAATCGACGAAGTAACCCGAGTAGCGGACGGTGACATGGAGCTGGTCGCCCTGCCGCATTTAAAGCCGGAATCCGATTCGCTCGAAATCCTTTACGATCTGGATTACGGAGAGAATACACCGATAGGCAGACAGGTGCTGTCTTTCACGCTGAGCCCGGAAAACTTCGTCGAGCAGATTGCCCCTTCCCGAACTTTTGTATTAAAGCAAGAGGCTGAGGCATTACAGAGCGCGGGACTGGGTACGCATTTAACCTATTCGGACGTACTGGTTTTCGGCGACGACGGTCCAATTGATAACCCGTTGCGTTTCAAAGACGAATGTGTGCGGCACAAGATACTGGATCTTCTCGGCGATCTAATGCTGTTAGGGCAACCAATAATCGGCCGTATCCATGCAAGAAAATCCGGGCACGCGTTGAACCATTCTCTGGTTCGTGCTTTTCGCGAACAGCTGGAACGCAAGGCCCTGACTACCTTGCGGACAGCTGAACCCAAGCTCGATATACAACAGGTACGACGGATACTGCCCCCACCGCTACCCGTTCCTGATGATCGATCGGATAATCAAGATCGAAGGAACCAAACGGGCGGTAGGTATAAAAAACGTAACGATTAACGAAGAGTTCTTCCAAGGCCATTACCCCGGGCAACCGATCATGCCCGGTGTTCTGGTAATTGAAGCAATGGCGCAATTGGGAGGAATACTCTTATCCCAGGATCTTGAGCACACGGGCAAGGTTGCGGTGTTATCCAGCCTGGACAAAGTGAAATTCCGCCGATCGGCAACTCCGGGAGATCAGCTTATTCTGGAAGCCAAGGCGGTACGGGTGCGAAAAAACCTGGGGCACGTCAGAACGGTGGCCCGGATAGGAACGGAAATTGCAGCGGAGGCGGAAATCAAGTTCATGCTCACCGACGCAAGCCAGGATCAATAAACAGCATAAGTTAAATGCACAAGGTAGTGGTACAGGTTTCTAAAAGTGAATAGTGCTTTAAAAAACATGGATAACGAAATTCACCCGATGGCGGTAGTGTCTCCGGAAGCCCAATTGGGTAATGGCGTGCGGATTGGCCCGTTTTGCACGGTTGGTCCGAATGTTATCCTGGGTGACGGTTGTCATTTACACAACAACGTAACTATCTGCGGCCATACGTACGTGGGAAAGGAATGCGAGTTTTATCCTGGAAGTATTCTGGGGTGCGAGCCGCAGGATCTCAAGTACCACGGCGAATTCACCACGCTGGAAATAGGTGATAAAAATGTTTTCCGTGAAGGGGTTACGGCTCATCCGGGAACCGCGGGCGGCGGCAGCGTGACAAGAATCGGCAGCAACAATCTTTTCATGGCCGGTTTACACATCGGGCATGATGTTCTGGTCGGGAACCACTGCATTCTCGCCAACCTGTGCCTGCTTGCCGGTCACGTCGTTCTTGAGGATCACGTTACGCTCGGAGGTCTGGTGGGAGTCCACCATTTTACCACTATTGGGAAGCACGCTATGGTAGGCGGTATGACCAAGATCTCGGCGGACGTTCCACCGTTTCTCACGGCGGCGGGCACCCGTTCTTCGCGCCAGGAGGTGCGGATGGTCAACGGCGTGGGACTGCAGCGCCGCGGCTTTACCCAGGAACAGATCAGGAACCTTAAAACAGCATATGTCCGCCTTTATTCCCGCAAGGCAAAAGCCAGCGGAATACCGATCATCAGGACGATTCAGGAAATCAAGGCCGACACATCGGATGAAAACGTAAACTATCTGTGCGACTTTCTGCTCCGTTCGTTTGAATGCGGAAGGCAAGGGCGGTATCTGGAATCGCTGCGCAATGATCCGCAAAACGGTAAAAACAAACTCGCAACAGAACGTAAATAAGCAGAAATTCTCTGTAATTCGCTCAGGCGCTAGCCTCGGCAACCACTCGTACCCCAAACGAGGAAAGAAAGAAAATGTCAAAAATTATACGTGCCGCAGTAGTTGGTGTTGGACACATGGGCAGGCATCACGCCCGAATCTATAGTGAGCTTCCCAATTGTGAACTGGTCGCGATCGTTGACGAAGATCAGGAGCGAGCCCGCGAAATCGCGGCCAAACACGGCGGACAGGTATATCAAAAAACCGAAGACATTCTCGATAAGGTGGATGTCGCCAGTGTGGCGGTGCCCACGGTTTTTCATCACACGGTAGCCAAACCGCTTATCGATGCGCGAATCTCAGTGTTGATTGAGAAACCAATTGCTCAGGATACGGTAACCGCCCGAAAGCTGGTGCAATGGGCGAAAGATGCCAACTGTGTGATGGCGGTGGGTCACTCGGAACGATTCAACCCGGCCGTCCTGGCGATGAAGAGGCTCGATATAGTCCCCAAGTTTATTGAAACACATCGAATCAGCCCGTTCACCTTCCGCAGCGCCGACGTTGGTGTTGTTCACGATATGATGATCCATGACATCGATATAGTTCTGCACCTGGTTAAAGACCGGAATTACGAAGTGATGGCCTCCGGTTTTCCCGTACTCGGTCCCAATGAGGACGTGGCAAACGCGCGAGTCCATTTTTCCAACGGCTGCGTAGTAAACCTTACCGCATCCAGGTTAGCCATGAAAACCGAGCGGAAGATACGCGTGTTCTCGCCGGACGAATACCTTTCGATGGACTATGGCAAGAAGACCGGAATAGCCATCATGAAGGATTCCAACCTGGACCTCTTGAAGCTGGCCAAAGAGAAAAACTTCAAAGACCTCTCGCAGATGGCCGGGTTTGATTTCGGGGCCATGGTCAACATCGAACCGCTTGACGTGGACGACACGGTCGAGCCTTTGAAAGCGGAGATCGAATCGTTCCTGCACGCGGTAACCACGGGCACGGATCCGGCGGTAACCGGCGAAGATGGAGCGGCCGCCGTGGAACTCGCGGAGCGAATCGTCAGTTCATTGCGCAGTCAATCGAGCTATCCGCAACAGTAAAATAAAAATCGCCGGCTACGCGGCTAGGCAATTCTCAATTGGCGTAAGAAACACTGGATGAACCGGGGGTGGTTGCCGCTTCCACAACCGCCCTCAGGAACCGTGCGGGGTTTTCCGGACGGACAACGGCCTCATCGTACAACCCGGCAACAAGTTCGCGAACCAGCAGGTCATATTGCCTGTTTTTGTAGCCAGCGATCAGTTCGGTCTGCATTTCGACAAAGCTCTTGGTTTCGGGAACCTGGACCTCCTCGCACTGAACAATGAAAAAACCATCATCAGTTTCGATTATATCGCTGACCTCTTCAGGCTTGAGACGGTAAAGAACTTCGACAGCCCTGGCCCATCGGGGTCTTACACCTTCAGCAGTTACCCAGCCCCAGTCTCCGCCGTTATACGCGTTTATTCCGGAAGAATGAGTTTTGGCGACGTCGGCAAATGGTTTCCCTTCCCGAATCAGATCCAGAGCCTCATTTGCCTTAGCCAACCCATCTTCGCGAGATACGGGTTTATCCAGCGGTGCGCCAGTGGCGTCGGAGTTTCCAACAGGGATATCGATTAAACGCATACGACGTTTTACAGCCTCTTTCGCCGCTTGAAGATGTTCCCTGTAGTACTGCTCCAACTCTCTCCGCGTGGGTTCAGTCACCTTGTTTCCCAGGGTCCGCTGCAAATGTGCACCGACAAGCATTTCCCTTTTTATACGTTCACGATCATCAGCGAGCGACAGTCCGCGTTTTAATAACGAGGACTCATAGCGAGTCTGTCTTCCGCCATAATCCTCGTTTACGATATCTCTTATCCTCGAGTCTACGAACTGATCCAGCCGCTCCTTTTCCGATTCGGTCATCTGCCGGGAAGCAAGTTGATAAAGGAGCTGACTTTCGGCCCTTGAGCGGATTGCTGCTCTTGAGATTTCCACAACCTGTCTCATGTAGTCGTCGTAGGAAAATTGTTTACGCATTTCTGACAACTGCGGACGAATCCATTTGAGTACATCGTCAACGGTAATCGGATCGCCGTTAATAAACAGTACAGAAACCGGAGCGAGTTCATCTTCCTCTCCTTTGGCCCCCTCCTCTTCGATGATATCGCTTTTGGCAATCTCGATAGTGCGATGATCCTGACGCGGAGCGTCCTGTTTCAACTTGGCAGGATCCCTGCCCCACCGATCCTCATGGCTATAGCAGCCGGTAAACACCAGAACGTAAACACAAACAAGCGCAGCGAAAGCTACCTGCAAACGAACGGTAAAGCTGTTTACTTTCTTACTTGAAAATCTCATTAACAACTCCTACTTCTTCTGCTCCTTTGACAACAAACGTCTAAGGAATCCCAAAAGGGTCGGGGTTTCAAAATAAGCCGGGCGTAATCGCAAATGCACCGTACGCGGATCGGGCATTCGAACCGATCCCGGAACATCGACAAACAACGATTGTACGAGTGCCAGATCGCCTACAGTGAATACGATATCCGGTTGTTCCATAATAATCGAGCGGATTTTCCAGCGACATGCCAGCACCCGTATTTCGGCCAGATCCAGAAGTCGCTCTACAGGTTTCGGCGGATGCCCAAACGCATCGCCAATATCGGTCTGTAACTGCTGCAGATCCTCAGGAGTACTGCAGGCGACGGTTCGGCGGTATATATCGATCCGGGATCGTTCGGACGGTACGTAGTTTTTCGGTATATAGGCTCCTACATTGAGCTCCAGGTGAACCTTGTACATATCAGGAGCGGGCTCATCGCGCAACCTGTGAACCGCCCGTTCGAGGATTTGACAGTACATCTCGTATCCAACGGCGGTTATGTGTCCGCTTTGCTCAGGTCCTAGGATATTTCCCGCCCCACGAATTTCCAGATCGCGCATGGCGATTCGGAATCCCGCTCCCAATTCACTGAACTCCTCGATCGCTTTCAGACGTTTTGAAGCCTTGGGAGTCAGCGGGCGGTCAGGAGGTATAAGCAGATAACAGTAAGCCCGATGCTTGGACCGCCCGACTCGTCCGCGCAGTTGGTGGAGATCGGCCAGCCCGTATCGTTCAGCCCGGTCGATGAAAATGGTATTGGCCTGTGGAATATCGATGCCGCTTTCGATGATCGTGGTCGCCACCAGTACATCCGCCTGGCGAGAGACAAACTTCTTCATGACCTTTTCCAACTCGCCGTCTTTCATCTGCCCATGGCCAACGACTATTCTGCATTCAGGCACTATCCGGCGAATTTCGTCGGCTACGGCATTGATGGAACGAACGAAGTTGTGAACGAAATAGACCTGCCCGTCGCGGTTTATTTCGCGGATAATGGCATTGCGGATGAGCTTTTCATCGAACCTGACAACCTCGGTGGCGATGCTGCGCCGATCCACCGGAGGTGTGGCCAGTGATGAGATATCGCGAATTCCAAGCAATGCCATATGCAGAGTACGAGGAATCGGTGTAGCTGTCATAGTGAGTACTTCAACCGTTTCGCGAAATCGTTTCAGGCGTTCCTTGTGTTCGACGCCGAATCTCTGCTCCTCATCAATAATGACAAGTCCCAAATCGGCAAAATTAACATCCTTGCTCAGGAGTCTATGAGTTCCAACAACAACATCAACCTGCCCGGTTTTGACGCCTTCCAGTATTTTCTTCTGCTCTTTCGGCGAACGAAAACGGGAAAGGCAGCCAACCACAAACGGGTAATCGGCCAGCCGCTCGGTGAAGGTAGAACCATGCTGTTCGGCCAGAACCGTCGTGGGTACAAGGACCGCAACCTGTTTTCCAAACTCGGCAACCTTGAATGCCGCGCGCATGGCTAATTCAGTTTTTCCATAACCAACGTCACCGCAGAGAAGGCGATCCATCGGGCGGGAACTACGCAAATCCGCCTTGATTTCGTCAGCGACTATCAACTGGTCCTCGGTTTCGTCGTAGGGAAAAGACTCTTCGTATTCCCGCTGCCACAAAGTGTCTTCAGGATAAGCTACGCCCTCGTTCGCCTGCCTGGCGGCTTGAATCCGCAATAATTCACCAGCGAGTTCTTCGACGGCCTGACCGACTTTTTCTTTTGTTTTAACCCATCGCGTTCCGCCCAGCTTGGAGAGTCTGGGCTTTATCGCCCCTGCTCCCACATACTTCTGTACCAGGTCTATCTGAGACACGGGAACGTGAAGAACGGCCTTGTCCGCGAACTCCAGGGTAAGGTACTCTTCGGTTTTATCCGAATCCCCTTTACGCATGGGCTTGATAGAGGTGAATCTGGCGATTCCATGACCCGCATGAACCACGACATCACCCGGCAGCAACTCCAGCCAGGTATCCAGAGGACGAACCGCCTCTGTCCTGCGAATTCGACGAGTAGGCCGGGAACGGTGAAAGACCTCATGGTGTCCAACAAGAACCGTGCGAGCTTCGGTCCACTCAAAACCTCTGTGCAAATAACCAATCTCGATGGCTATCGTAGGAGGAACCTGCCCGGAGTTTTCCTTGAGCAGTTCTCCCAGGCGTTTGGCCTCTCCCTCGTTTTCACATACCACAACCACATCATGATCGTTGGCCAGATCAAGCAACTCACCTATCGCCTGGCCGGCATTGCCTTCAAAACGACTGAGAGACCGAAGATCGAAATGGACAGAATCGCCCGTTTCTTCAATTGCCGCTCCAAATCGCGATAAGTGTATTTGTGTGAAACCGGCCGCCGCGGAGAGTATTTCGGCAAAACCGTAGAGTGAATCAGGCGAATCGAGACGATCCTTAAAGGTATTTCCCGTTTCCTGGATAGCCAACAAATCGTCCCAGACAACCAGGGTATCCTGAGGCAGATAATCGAAGAAGGTTGTAGCTCCATCTTCAACGGTGCTTTTAGTATGGGGAGCGGCACAGATGGTGAAAGATTCGAGCCTTGTTTCTGATCTTTGGGTACTTATATCGAAAGAGCGAATCGACTCGACGGTATCCCCGAAGAACTCGATCCGAACAGGCCTGTTCTCTCCGGGAGCGAACACATCCAGAATATCGCCTCTTCGAGCAAAATCTCCGGGAGCCTCGACCAATTCCAAACGTTCAAAACGGTGATCCGCAAGCCAACTGGCCAGCTCCTCCGGATCAACTGTTTCATCGACCTTCAGGTGCATGGTGTGCGCCTGTAGAGCTTCAACAGTGGAAACAGGCTGCATCAAGGCCTGAACAGGAGCAACGAATAAGCGAAGCTCCTCACTGTTTTTATGTCCGGCCAAGTGGGCGCATAATCGATGGCGTTCGGCGTCTATTTCCCCGGCAGCAGCTCCTTCGCCGGGAAGTGTTTCCCAGGCACTGAGCAGCTCGCATTCCCCGCCCCGAAAAAGCTCCAGATCATCGCGAGCGGCGTCAGCCTCCTCCATATGCGAGGATACGTATAATAGTGGCCGGCCAGTCCTGGATTGAATCTCGGTGGAAACCAACGCTCCGGACGATCCCCACAAGCCGGAAACAGTCACTTCCGACGTTCCCTCAGCCAGTCGACGGACTAATTCCTCAAATCGAATGTCCGCGGCAATCCGCCCGATACGCATGAGAGTCCTTCAGCAGAGAGAAAAACGGTCAACTACTTCGATAAGCCAATACCTTACACCGGCAGGGGTACAACATCCAACAACTAACAACAAGAGAAAGCTGGCCTGGTGACGATATCTTCCCTATGCTCAAGTGCAACGTCGCTGGATATTAGTACACTAGAAATTGACGTTTGTCGCTTTAAAATGCGGCATCTTAGTTCGAGCAAACAGCTTCGGTTCTGCTCGGTAATGGAATCAGGAGGTTGAAGTTGTGACAGGAAAACGGACTAGAACTAGTTTAAGTCTCCTTCTGGTCACTTTAACGGTTTCAATTCCGACAGTATCTACCGCTAATCAACCCCAGGGAACGTTAGGTAGATACGTTCCAGAGAACGTGTGGGTGTATGTTAATCATGTCCACACGCCGGAGCAGGATTTTCTGTCTGCTCACTGGAACCGGGTATTCGATGCACTTGGTCGAACTGGAATAGATTTTGAGCTGAAACGGCTGATCTCCAGTCAAATACCGGAAGAGAAACGGGCGGCATTCGAAACTGATTGGGAAACCGCCCGCTCCTATTTCACCAAGGTGAATTGGAGAGGACTCGGCGCAAGAGAGCTTGTTTTCGCGGAACGGTTTCACGGCTTGATGCCGGATATGATCTTCCTTTGTAAGCCGGCGGAGGCAACGCGTGTCAGCAGTACGGAAAACCTTAAAAACCTTCTCAAAATGCTAGAGAAGTTTGGAACCTGGAAGTACTCGGAAAGAACAGACAGGGGAACTTCGATCTGGGCGGCCGAGTGCACCGAGGCACCAATTGGCTTGTACCTTATAGCCAAAGAGAACGTTCTGGGTTTGACTATTGGAAAAACAGCAGCGGATGATGTTGTCAACCTGCTGGGAGGACAGGTAACCGGATCTTCAATAGTAGAGCATCCCAGGTTTTTAAACGCCTTAAAGCAAGTACCTCCTGCCGAATCCACGACGGCTTATGTGGATATGAACCGCATGCTGTCCGAGATCAGAGCTTTTCCCGATATGATAATGGGGCCAAACGGAAGCGACCAATCGCCCGGGCAATCGTCAAAACGTATAGTAAAATCCATCATCAACCACCTGGATTTTCTTGACTATGCAATAACTACAACAACAGTCAGGAATGAACGGGAGTGTACGCACAAATACGTCAAACTCAAAAATGACGTAAGCGGAAAACCGATATTCAAAATAGCAGCCGATCGCAAACCCATCAGCGATTTTCACAAATACATTCCGGTGGAGGCGGACAGTTTCGAAGCGTCTGCGTTTATCGATCTCACCGTATTGTATAAAACCATAATGGCAACGATTCGGGAGGACCTTGCCAACGGCCCGGCGATATGCGACCAATGGCAATCTTTTCAGAAAGAAAACGGATTCGATTTGCAGGAGGATTTTTTAAGCTGGATCAGCGGCGAATACATCGTCATGTCGACTCCACCGGCATTACCCACTCCCTTTTGCACTGAAGACGCGGCACTGCTTATCCGCGTTAAAGACCCGGCGAAAGCGGCCGAGAAACTGAATGCCGGTATTCAGAGAGCCACAGCATTCATGAGCAAACAGAACCAACCGCTGGCGATTAAGGATGCTGCCGCGATTCCGGTTAAAGGATTCAAAACGATAACCATAGCGTCGATGGCGATGATCGTCGGCTCGCCATGCGCAGGCATATGGGAAGATTGGCTTGTATTCGGCAGCAACGAGGCAATTGTTAGGAAGATAATGGCTACCGCATCGGGCAAATCCCAATCCATACGAGATAACATCCGGTTCCAACAGGAGGGAGTTTTCCTCAACGAACCCGTTCAATCGGTGTCGTTTACGGATTTGAGTACGATTGGCCAGCAACTCACGGGTTTCCTGGTAGGCATGGGCTTTACCGCGGGCATGATCCCGAATGAACCCGAAACTCTTCCGCTAAAAGCCGCGTTGAATTCCGTCGGGCGTTTGAGTCCGGTAGTGGCGGAATTGAATTTCTTCAAATCAACCAGCAGTGCAACAGTGTTTAAAAACAACGCCTGGATAACAACCAGTATTACAAGCTACAAGCCGGCGTCAAAAACCACTGCAAGCGCCGCCGGCAATTGAATTTTCCAAGGCTTGTAAGCCTGACAGTTCCAATAAAAAAAGGCTGATGGCAGTTAGACCATCAGCCTGAAACTTTATGGGAAGAACAGATATATACTACCGTGCTTCTAGCGAACCCTGGTCTTTCGATTGTAGATTAAACCGGCAACCGCAAGACCGAGCAAAGCAAGCGAACCGGGTTCCGGAGTAGCGACCACATTGTCGATTTCCAGTTCCTGGCCACCGATTTGAAACGATGCAATCCCATCAGGATCAGCACTTTCTAAGGTTATCCTACCAAACCGACGACCTGGCGCGTCTGAAAGATCTTTAATCGTCATAGTAACACCAGTACTAGTAGTAATCACTTGAGTCATGTCGGTAAAGAACTGGTCTTGTTTGATTATGATCTCAGCAGTACCATCAACGCTCACACCAAAATTCTGCAGGGTTACTTGGTCGCGAATAATGTACTCGAGTTCAACATAGTTGACATGGCCTAGTCCATTGAAATCGAATTTTACTCCGATATTGTCAAGCTGAAGAGCGTTACCGTCTTCGCCGTCGACAACGGTAGCATTCCAGAAATCCGTGCTATTACCGTAATGATAATCTTCCAGCGTCATGTCAATGAGATCCCCGGTGTTAGGATTAGGAATCAAATCCCCCGTTTGATACGCCACCGGCTGGCTGGAAGCACCGAAAACGTCACCTAACGTAAACGAATCAAAATCGATTGTATCTGCCTGTGTAGCTGTAGTTAGCCCTATTGCGGTGATTACCGCACAAAGTGAAAGCGCAATGCGAGACATTTCTCTCCAACTCCTTCCCAAAGAAGTATTCTTTCTGTTTTAAAACGCCGGCGATTCTCCCAAAAGCGCCTAGACGTCCTCCATATTTATATTTAGTCAATATCGTCTTACAAATCAACTTAAAATAACGAAAGTTTGAGGTACATTATTCACTATCACCCACAATCGACGATATAATCTATTTATCGGACCATCCTATGTCCCCCATTCCACTTTAATCCCCCATCTGGAGGACAACTAATGAATACCACTGACTGCCACAGCGAAGAAAGCAGTACAGAAGAATAAAGCCAGAGAATTACTACGGTATTAAAACGCCTTTCGATTCCCCTTGCTATCCCTGCTCCCCGTTTTCGGCTGCTCCGCGAGAATGACAACCAATACGAACGACGATGTTTTATCATCCCCAAATCAAAGAGGATTTGGCGTGTCTCCGCGGCATCCAATAAGATACGCACACTTGGTATTAATCCGGCCAATAAAGAATAAGGTATTATTCAACCAGGCCAAAAAAGCAGCAGCCGAATAATAAGAAAGGATACTCAATGAGGTTTTTATCAATATGTACGGGCCTATTCATTCTGGCTGGAGCAGCGTATTGCAACGCGGGGACGGACCGCTCACATAGGATCGTCAGCGATGACTATTTCAGCATCGATACGATAACCAATTGCAGTTCATCACCGTCAGGTAATCTTATTGCTTACAGTTCTCTTCGATGGGATAAAGAGGCCGACAAACGTAATTCCGATATTTGGGTTTGCGACGTCAAGTCACATTCCTCCAAACGACTTACGTTCGATTTAGCAGGCGATAACAATCCACAATGGGGAGCTGACGATCTCTGGATATATTTCACCAGTGCCCGCAAACAAGGTAATGACAACGCGCCACCGTACGACGGTGCCACGCAGGTCTGGCGTATCGCGGCAGACGGTTCCCGCCTGATGCCGGTTACGCGCATACCCGATGGAATCCATTCGTTCCAACTTTCCGATAACGGCCAACATCTTTACTACACAACAGGAAAAGAGGTAGTAGAAGACGAATGGAAGGAGATGAGGGAAAAAAACGACTTTCTTAAATATGGGCATGGAGTAAACACATTCAATCAGATATGGAAATTGGATCTTGACTCCTGGCGTAAAGAACTTGTAGTTGACGAACAAAGGGTTATCCGCGACTTCGCCGTATCTCCAGACGAACAACAGATAGCCATGATAACCACTCCTACGGGGGAATTAATTACCCACGAAGGACAATCCCGTCTCGATATTTATAATGTTCCTTCATCCCAGGTGTTTTCTCCAGACGACACGTTATGGAGACGAGAGGCGCCGTCGCCATATGGTTGGCTGGAGGCGCTGGCGTGGTCCGCGGATAGCAGAATGCTGGCCTTTGGCATCAGCTTCGATGGATATCCCTCGGAGGTTTTCGTTGTGGAATTACATGGCGAAAACGCAACCCTGAATAAGCTTCGCAGGGACAATGAAATAACCCTGGTTCCCGATTCCGGCCTGCAATGGCGAGGCCAATCGAAGGATCTGTTGATACGAGGTGAATGGCAGGCACTGGGAAAAGTATATTGCGTGAAAGGAATTGACGGGAAAAACCAGGGAGAAACAGTCGACGTCACTCCAGAAAATCTTTGTGCCGACCGATTCGATTGTCTGGATAAAGCCGAAACAATGGCATTACTCGCCAGCAGCGTAACGCACCCACCGGATCTGTTTCTTGTTTTCCTGATGGATAACACCCAATCTGCCAAACGTCTTACCAAGGTCAATCCACAGGTGGATGAATGGAAATTGCCGCAAATGAGCATAGTGGAATGGACCAGCCCGGACGGAACAAAAGTCCAGGGTATCCTCGAACTACCGCCTGGCTACCGTAAAGGAGACGGCCCCCTCCCTATGATTCTCGAGCTTCACGGCGGACCTACGGCCGCATCTCTGCTAAGAATGCGTTTCTGGATTTACGGCCGAGTTCTGATGGCTGCCAACGGTTATGCGGTCCTGAGCCCGAACTATCGAGGTTCAACCGGATACCCTGACAAATTCATGACCGATCTCATTGGGCATAAGAATGATAGGGACGTCGCTGACATATTATCCGGCGTGGATGCGATGGTCGAACGGGGAGTAGCCGATCCGGAAAAGCTGGGCGTAATGGGGTGGAGTAACGGCGGCTACCTGACCAACTGCCTGATCACCCAAACCAACCGCTTCAAAGCCGCCAGCAGCGGAGCCGGAGTATTCGACGTAACATTGCAGTGGGCGGCGGAAGACACGCCGGGACATGTGGTAAACTTCCAACAAGGGTTCCCCTGGAATGCGACCAAACGGATGCTTGCCGCATCACCAATGTTTCAAGCTGATCGAATCACAACTCCAACCCTGATACATGTAGGGGAAAACGACAAGCGATGTCCTCCGGAAAACAGTAAAGCTCTGTACCGGGCACTGCATCAATACCTTCACGTCCCCACCGAGTTGGTCGTCTACCCCGGAGAGGGACACGGCTTGACTACCTACAAACACCGTAAGGCGAAAATGGAGTGGGATCTCAAGTGGTTCGATCGATACTTGTCAGGTAACTGGTTGTCCGCATCGGAGGTTTCAAAACAAAGCGACTCGAAAAAATCCAATTGACGTAAATACCAGAAAGAAGGACACTGAGCAGGCATTGAAGTAGCCCTTCAATGCCTGCTTATTTGTATAAATGCTTTCACTGCTCATCCAGACAGCTTCGACAATTACTCGTTTTCCTATAAGGGGTCTACCTGGATTACCACCACCAATAAGCGTAACACCCTAATCATGAGGCTTGGCTGACTGGAATTAACCTTAGCCTAGATTAATAAAGAAAGTAAGAGTAAAGATGGGGTATCAAACCCCCGCCCCACTATTTAGGATATAAGCACAGGACGAATCATACATGTAGTATATTTTCTCGCCTGCAAGTAAGTCTAACGGCCGGGAAGGGGGATTCCCTATGGAAAGGTCCGAAAACCTGGGGTAAATAATAATAGCAAGAAGCGTGGAAGTTGCTTGGAATCAGCAATCCAAAAGTTTTTTAACCTTTGAAGCAGACTCCATAAAAACAACGGGCAAGGACGCCCAGCGAAAAAAAAAGTTAACCGCACTCCGGTTCCGGTGTTCGCGCCCGTGTCGGCGGTACGGATAAACACTGTGTATAAGCAGGCAGCGGTTTATTTGCTATACACAGCAACGTGAAGAACATACTCGCGAATTGGTAAGACAGTCATGCATCGTCTGCCTCTCCGGCAATTGAAGCGGCTAAGCGGCGACTATCAGAAGATGCGTGTTAAGGAGAAAACGATCCTATTAACATCAAGCTTGCGGGCATGCTACGTCAGGGTTTCTTCATGCCCTCCATAAGCATATGGGATTGACACACGAATATTCGTTTAAACCGGGCGGAGTAGCGTAACAAACCGCGGTCTAAACGAATCAAGATATATGAAGTCGGCGAACATGGCGTGGGTATGTCCCGATGGGCACAAACCGAACCATAAAGCCCCTTACTCTTGGCAGAGCGTCATGTTTCGCCCCTTCATTTTTAACCGGATTCGTCCTAATTGCGTTTATTGTCTGCCGGGATTTTTCAAGGTAGAACTAAAGAAAGGGTTGCACAATGACAATCGACCCAGCTGATCGAAACATTGTCAAATGGGCAGCGGAACACTCCGCTTCGTACTATTATACTTCAGAAACCGGACTCCCCTCCCCATGCCTGAAGGTTCATTGCGGTCACGTCACTGCGTACTTCTGCAGTGGGCGGCTGGCACGTCTGTGGGCACACGCTGACAGTAACTTACTGGACGAAATGTTTCACGAATTAACGCAAATATTCAGTTTCTGCGGCCGACCTCAAAACAGAAAGAAAAACGCCAGTTAGTATTCTAACTCGTGTACAGACTCCGACTCAGCTGGCGCCGGCCCAGTGATGTTATTTTTAAATTCGAGAAAATCGTTGATATCCACATCCCCGTCACCAATCCCTGAACCAATCCCTTCCCAGTCAAACGCCCGCAAACAGTCAACTGATGGTTGGTAAAACCCAGGATGCCCCACAGGTCCACTGAAACAATCCTGGAAAAAGGCAATATCCAAAAGATCCACATCCAGATCCCTGTCGTAATCACCGGGAACGACAACACTTTGATTGGTAGTAAAACGCAACTGGAAACCGGCAAAATCAGCAAAATCAACATCCAGGTCGAAATCCAGATCAAACAGTTCACACTCCTCGTCCAGCCTTTTCGGGCCCGGGGATAAAACGCACTCCAGCATCTCCTGGAAATCTTCAAGATCGGTGATACCATCTTCATTCGCGTCACCGCTTCTTGGCTTTACCGCACCACCGGTATAACCCGCCTGAAAACCGGCGAAATCACACAAGTCACAATCCAAATCGCCATCGAAATCAAACGGTTCGCAAACTTCATCCAGTTGGACGTTAGGCCCCTTGGCGCAGGCCCGAAAGCCGGCGAGGTCCCAAAGATTTACCATGCCATCGGCGTTAATATCACCGCGCAGACCCGACAGATCGAAATCCAACCAACAGGGTAAATGCAGGAAAGGATCGGCCAGTATGGTCCACATCCAGTCGTCGAAGGGGTTGGAAAGATAAAAAGCTTCGCCAAGAGTCCACCCCTCCCGAAGTGAACCGATAAGCGTGTCAGGAAAAGGACAAAGGCAACACTCAGGTTCACCGGTAGCACCGATAGCCGCAGCATAGCCGGCCGCTATCGCGTTACATACGTAACGAGCTCCGTGATCCGAACAACTGCGTACAGTAGTCGCTCCCCAGCTGTTGAAATTGAAAGCAAGTATTCTTGCCCCGGCAGGCTCACCTCTCAATCGCTGGTCATCCCAGTTAGTCAGATCGTGAGTACCGAAACGGAGAGCGTCATACGGAGTCTGCTCCGTATCCGCATCGAATTCCATCCAGGGTAAATCAGAAAAGTCTTCATCATCCACCGTTCTTTGCAGCCAATACCAGGTATTCCCCGGCAGAGAGCCATCGGTGTAGTCGTACCAGACATGAGCATCCGGATTACTGCGACATATTGCATTTTCCAGTCTTTTAGCCCGCGTAGTGAGTAGCTTGGCATCTTCAAGTGAAGCGCCGTCGATCTGGGCAACCATGTACCGAGAGGGCCTCATGTCCGCCTTGGTAATTCTACCGTTTTCAGGCAATGCCCCGTAAGGTTCCACCATATGCGGACATTCCCAATTCACCTCATGAGTATTAGAGTTGGAGAGATCCTGTAAGGCATTAGCAACCGAATACCCGCCGACACCTGGAATAGCGGGTGGGCTTCCAAAGTTGCTGGGAAGGCCATAGCCAAGGATAATCCCCATGGTTCGGGATTCGACATCAGGGTTTGCCTGGAAAAACGCTTTAACCGGATTCAGTACCAAGGTCTCTGCCGCAGACCTGCTGGCCAGGTGTTCACACGCCGGCGCGTCAAGCCCCAGCATATTCTCTGCAGGTATCTCCCGCTGCTGTTGATACCATTGAGCCCAGGAGACGCTATCCGGATTATTCAGATTATAAAGGACTATCCAACTATCGGGCATGTCGGCCGTTCGTTCATCGGGTGCCACATCCGCCCGCAACCCGGGCGCAACGATGGCTACAGTTCCCAACAGAACTATCAACACGCAAACGCGCAACCTGTACCCCTCCAAGGGTTTACTCAACAATCGATCATACACAAAGCGATTTTGAATCAACCTGAAAACGGCCGCTCAATATCCGATTGCATCCGCTATAACCCACCACAGCCATGTCTAAACCCATTTTAGAACACACTCGATACTCACTCAAGGGGCTGTCTGTTATCAAGCCACTTTAGACGAATGGAATAAAGGCACAATCTGTCACTCGTTAAAAACGCGCAAGAAACGAGCCGCTACAAAGCGTAGCGGCTCGTGTGCTTCTTCCATTCCATCCTGTCAACACACACTTTGAAAAAGTGTATAATCCGTAAGGAATTCCTTTACCGACGACGAATCAAAGCCAAGCCACCAAGTGCCAACAGCGAAAGAGATGCCGGCTCAGGAATGGTTATCGCGGAGAGCTTAAACCTGCTGTAATTGACCGTAATGTGCGCCGTTCCGTTTCCGTCACTGATAGCGATAGCAGTTCCATCAACAACAACGTGCAACTGGGTTACCGGAGGTGCTCCTGATGCCAACGTTGATAACATAACATCATTTGACCATGGAGTTGCTGCACCAGTCACTTCATCAGCATAGAAAGTCGCAGCTTCGCGAGGGAAAGCGCCCTGCGGCGAAAGACCAGAAACACCGAATGTGGCTTCGACAGACTCCCCACCGTCACCTGTTATCGTGTAGTCTCCCCAAACCGTAATCTGCAGACCGGTAAAGTGATACCCAGCGTTTGCGGTAAGATCGACCTGCATAGTATCGGATATTGTCGAGGTCATTGGCGTAGAAACAGCGTTATCGAAGTTCATACTCGTAAACCACAAATCATCGCCGCCAGCCCATACTGGCGTTCCCCAATGACCGTGAAGATCATGACCATTTGCATACGAAAAAGTATCCGCATCTCCCGACCAATCCGCATACGCCATCGCGGGAACGCACAAGGCTACCAAAGCCACCAACACGTGCTTCTTGCTCATATTCCTATCCTCCAAACTTTCTTTAATGCAAAACAGACTCACGCGTCGCATCGATTACGACAAGCGCCGCCGCGATATTGCCAAAAGCCCAATTAACCCTAAAACGAAAGTAGCTGGTTCCGGAATGATTATTGATCCGCCAGTCTTTGTTATTTCTGTATGCTCGGTACCGATCAACGCACTTAAATGGTTTGTCACGGTTATAGCCATCGAGTCGACCCCGCCCGTTAGAAACATACTTAACGAGGTCAGGTCAACATCGATGCCAGCCGTCCACGTCCCCTGCGAAGCATTAAAATCAAAGTCCAGGCTACCGATGTTGAATTCGCCCGGAGGCATTGGCGACATAACGAGCAATGAAAGGGTTCCAGAAGAACCGGAAACATCCGGAACTGCTCCTTCAAAGGTACCCCACTCCCGAATGTGCAACTCCTCAAAGGAATCACCAATCGCGGTCATAGTCACCTTGAGCGTACTGGTAACCGAACCGGCGGTACCATTTGCTTCGGCAGTGAAGGCCGGGGCCATATCATTGAACAAAAACCCAGCACCGATAGCAGTCGGATTTCCCCAAAGCCCTTCACCGCTCTGTCCCGCGGTCCAACTGAACCTCGCGTTGCTTCCCGTGTCGTTCGCCCACGGAATCGCCGCTGCATTAGCAGTACACGCTGCCGCTAACACAATAAGAACTGATAGCGACCACCACTTGGCCGCTTTTGCCTTCAGGTATATCTTCATTATCCACTCCTTTACGCCCTGCTGCCCAATAAAAAAGAGAGACTGGCGACCGCCTCAGCGGCACACACCATCTCTCTCTTGCCCCATCCTTGCTTAAATTTTCGGGTACAACTAGTTGGCGAGGCTACATTTCTCCCGAATGTAAAACCTCACCATATAGGACACTACCAAAAGTAAACTCCCCCGGTCAAGAACAATTTTCTACGAAGAAATAAATATTTTACAACATTACGCATTGTCAAAATCTACTCTGCCACACAGGGCAAAAGAGTTCAATTTAGGTAAGCTAGTCAACGTAAGCCGCCTGAAATCCAGCAAAATCAACCAGATCCACGTCGCCATCCGCATCCGCATCGAAAACGGTTAAACATGTTTCCGAACACATCTCCCAGCCAAGATTGGGGGTAACGGAAGGCCCGGCCATGCATTCCAATAGCCCATGGAGATCTTCAACACCAACCCCACCGTCACCATTAAAATCCCAAGTAGCTATGGTTTCGCAAATATCAGGCGTACCAGTGGCGTTACAGTCCGCGACCGGAATCCGGAAGGCATAGACCGCACCTGCGTAATTGCCCCCTTCGCTCTCAGCTCTTGAGTTGATCAGCATATCGTAACCGTTTATAGCCACCGAATTACCAAACTGGTCACTACTGGCGGCATCATTGGCCGTCAGCTTATCCTTTTGCTGCCACACTCCGGCCTGGCGATGAAAAACATAAGCGGAGCCCGAACTTGCCCCATCGTCATCATCACCTTTTGATCCGCAAATCACATAATCACCGCTGATTGCAACCACAGATCCCAACGAATCGAAACTGGCCGTGTCTTCTCCCAGCAATTTTCCTTCGCTCAGCCACGTCCCGGTCGTCCCGCAGAACGCATACGCCGCGCCTGCTTCAGAACCAGCCTCGTCGTCTCCAATCGCTCCAATCACAGCCAAAGTGCCACTCATGGATACACAATAACCGAAATAATCGCTAGCATCCGGATCCGGAGAAACCAGTTTTTGCGTCTGCTGCCAGGTGCCCGCGTTGTTGGCGAACACATATACGGTCCCCATATCCGTTTCCGCTCCATCGGCACGCATGGCACCAATGAGGGCGTTGTCACCTTCCATATCGATGGACCAACCGAAAAGATCGTAAGCGAGTTGATCATTCGCGTTTATGATCTGCGATTCAGTCCAGACACCATTGTTATTACGGAAGCAATAAACACTACCGGAATCCCTGGCGATATCGTCATGAGCAAATGCCCCAACCAGAATATCATCACCACTTATGGCCACAGACCAGCCGAATTGAGCGGCGGCTTCCCCGTTTGAGGGCAGCAGCTTGGCATACTCGTACCAGGAGCCGTTAATCAAACGGAACACATATGCGGAACCGGAAGCACTGCCTGCATCGTCGTCACCGTGTACACCAACCACGAGGTAATCACCATCAATAGCCACAGCCTGTCCGAACTGGTCAAAGTCAACAGCATCCGTAGCGACGATCCGTTGATGCTGGGTCCAGGTACCATCGCGATTGCGCCTGTAGACATAGGCGGCTCCGCCCGTTCCGCTCCGAGGAACACCAACAATTGCCCATTCCCCATTCATGGCAATTGAATGCCCGAATTCCTGGAAAGCGGCCGCATCGCTGGCGAGTATCTTCTGTATCTGCCCGCCAGGGTTAATCTCACAACTATCCAGTCGGCCGGAGACGTCGCAGTCCTGCCCTGCGCCGGTAAGCATGTCGCAGGAATCGGGAATCCCATTAGTATTACCGTCAGCGCAACGCCCGTGCCGGACATCGCAGGCATCCGGAACGCCGTTCGTATTACAGTCGCTCGCCGCCCCGGAAGCTATCTCACATTCATCAGGAGTTCCGTTGGTGTTGCAATCCATACAGGTACAATTGGCTATATCCAAATCGTCCGGTATGGAATTGTTGTTGCAATCAGGGTCGCATTCATCAGGTACGCCATTGCTGTTGCTGTCGACCGAAGTGCCCAATGCAATATCGGTGAAGTCTACAATTCCGTTGGTGTTGCAGTCTTTCGGAAGAGCCAGATCACCTACCGGACCAACTTGAGCGCAATAGTCATCGAAAAACGCCCTGGAATCACTGGCGAATCCGGAGCCGATCCTGGGAACCTGCAACACGGTATCATCCTGCAGATGAATATTCTTGGCCGCAAGCAAACCATCAACATAAACGTCGATATAATGCCCCTGTGTTTCTCCAATACGGTGCCCCTTGAAGACAACGACAAAACGGTGCCATCCAACAGACCTTACCGGTCCATCGAACTGGTCCAGTTGCACCCAGTTAGGCCCGCCGTTACCGACTATACGAAGCTGATAGTGCGTTTCCGGACCGGAAGTCAGCGAGTCATCGGCCAACCCGATCTCGGCGAGGAAGAAATCCAGATCCAGGTCCGCATTCAAGTCGGCATATTGCTTGATCCCGGTACCGGCCGTCTCATCGTATATGTTCACCGACCATACCAGCGGATGCGTGCTGGTAGGTAATATTCCGGTTAATCCGGTTACCTTACTTCGATAGGCATCGGACTCGGGAGCGTAAGCGGAACCCTGCCCCCCGATCGTGCTATTCTCGTCGTTGGTGAAGATTAACTGGCTATTATCCACTTCGGGAATCCAGACAGCGTCGAAAGCGGCCTGATCTAAATACTCAAAATCATCGCATATAAGGGTAGAACCAAACCCGCTGGTGGTTACCGTTTCCGGATCAGATAATGTTGATGGAGCCCCAAAAACGGTTACCCTGGCGGTTATCTCCTCTCCGATACTCAGTGGTGGCACTGCAACCAGCAGGTCGCTTGCTCCTTCCGGGGTGACAATACCATTCGTATTACCATCAATCATGATAATTAGTGCGGACGCACCGGGATCGATCCGCGTGATCCTCACCACGGATTCCCCTTCCGCGGGCGCGGCATAGATAACCGGAGGTTGAACATCACATTCATCGGGAATGCCATTGCCGTCCAAATCCTGACTGTATTCGGAAAGGATATCGCATTCGTCGGGAACAGCGTTGGTGTTACAGTCATCGCTGCTGCCGTCCGCTATATCGATCTCGTCGGGAATACCATTAGTGTTGCAATCGGGGCTGGCATCCGGTCCTATATTTATGGTACTGCTGAAAGTGGTGGTAAACTGGTTCGCCCCGTTAGGGGGAGACCACACCCTTACGTGCTGATCAGTTTCGTTAGTGGTATAGAGGTTTCCCGCAGCATCAAAATCTATATCCCTTATCTGGTCGGCCCCGCTGTCGAAAGCGGCGAGAATACTTCCATCGGCAGGATCGAAAATTATTACTTCTCCGCCGCCGGTTCTTCCAACAGCCCCGATCCCATCAGCTTCATTAACAGCGATAGCAAACGACTGGCCCCAGTCAATTCCCAATGCCCCGGTAACAACCGGATCGGCCGTAATATCGCTGTTACTTAACGACCATACCGTACTGATAACCTCTCCATAGCCATCCATGACAAAACGGGGAAACCGCCATTTCAGCGGGACCTTGATTGAACCTCTGATTAACGAGATACAGATGACTGCTGATAGGACCAAGGTAAAACCCTCTCGCGGTATGGTTTCTCCCAACCGCACCTGGAACAATCTCGCCGCCGTTTATCACTTCCCAGGGTTGCCCCAGGTAGTTTTCGGCAGTTGTCCCAATATAGAAAGCACTGACATCCGGTCCGGTCAGGATGTAGTCATCGTTTAAATCATAATCCTGGTCTATCACCCAGAGTTTTCTACCTGCCCCCACCCCGGAAATCATCACATCGTGCATATTTCCGTGCGTTTGCATGCTCTTGGCCCCGGGACCACTCGTCGTCCGGTCCAGAATGCGATGAGCCGACGTTCCCTCACCGTTAAACACCCATACATTCTCAAAGCCATCAGACATGTCTCCAACAACCAGTTCATCCGCATTATCGTGGTTAATCTGAAGCCGCCAGGGACTGTTCAAAGAGAGAATATCGGTTTCCAGAGCCGCGTTAGCCGGCGCCGCGGCTCTGGCGGCCGTACCGCGGTAAAAGCTCAGATCATTATTGAGCATGGTTATCCCCGCACCCACAACCGTGGCACCGGGATTAACTGAAACGAGTGAGCTATCGCTGTTTAAAACGTAAACACGTCCGAACAACGGGCTGTTTTGATCACGGTTCACCGCTATACCTTGCGGAGCTCCGTATTGGGCACTTCCTATTTCATACAATCCATCCTTCGGAGTAATGTTTTCCCAGGAAGAATGTCCGACACTATCTTCGGCTATAATCCTGAACGAATAGTCATCAGCTACAGGCGCAGAACCACCGCCTGTCACAGTTCCGTCCCATTGTATAAGGTTTAAACCTCGATCAGCGGTTCCGTACAAGGATTTGAGTACGACCGTTGGCGCTGATTGACGGAATATCTCGATAACCACCTGCGTTGCCGGCTCATTCAGCCGGTAAGCGATAGTCATTTCGCCCATCGTGTCGAAGTTCCAGCCATCCGGCGCGTTGAGATGAGCAGCATAAACATCGGCCCGTACCTGCGAAGTCAAGCAGACAGTTACGATGACGGCGACCGCTATGGTCGGAGTGAATCCGCCACGAAACGCCTTTGAAGAAAGCATATCGCGTCCCCTTCCAGACCCAGTAAGTCCATTTCTTTCCAAAACCCTCAGCTGACAACCTGACCGGCTCACCCGAAGGAAGACTCTCCCCCCAATACGCTAACGGTGGAAACTCTCACACAGTCCCCAAACCCACTACCTAGTTTAACAACTCGGAAAGACCGATACTAGCACAAAGCGAAGACGAGCAAGAAGGTATTCACACCTGATCACCCTGAATCGCATTTCACTGACACCTGATTTTGTCCGCCCGCATTGCAAAAAACAAGGAGATCAGTATTGAATAATAATCTCCGCACCGGTCGAAGCTTTCGGAAATGCTTTTGCCGCAGACTGCTGATTTCGAGCTATCTCGATGACATCCAGCGAATTAACCAGTAGAGCCATCTCCCCCAGGCCAACGCTTGCGTAAGTATCTGCGAACACACCAGTTAAAGTAGTGCCAGCTATAGAAACCGTAGCCGAACGCCGGTTTTCAACCGCACCTTCGGGGATCCAGTGGGCGGGAATGGTAGTCACTAGATTTCCGTAGCCATCGATGTGCTGAATATTGCCCGCCAGCCGATTTCCATCACGATGGGGTTTGGGATTCGACAGCAGAACCAGGTCAGACACGGGTAATCCTATCTCGCCCGGTTTACAGCCTGCGGCAAGCATCCCAGAAACCGGGCCGTAGATATCCCGTCCATGGAATGTGGTGGATAAAGACTTGTCACGAACGAACTCGTGCTCATCAATCATCCAGGCATTCCTGAAGCCCTGGCGGCATACGACCTGGGAAAAGGTTCCATTATCAGGTCCAACAAAAACCTGCCCCTTTTCAGTTTGCAGTATAACCGACCGCCGCGAAGTCCCAACACCAGGATCAACCACCACACAAAAAACCGTATCTACAGGAAAAGCATCTGCCGCCATAGCCAGAAGGAAACTCGCTTCGCGCACGTCGAAATCGGGTACTTCGTGAGATATGGTTATTAAAGAAACATCACGACAGCGACTTACGATCGCCCCCTGAAGAACCCCAACGTAAGCATCACAGGTTCCGTAATCGGTAAGAAGTGCGACAAGAGGTTTGCGAAAACCACTACTCTGACATCCAGCATTGGCTAACACAAAAACAGCGGCAACGAAAACGCCCAACCTGGAGATATGCTTCCCATCGGCCATGATATGCCTCCCTGTAGTAACCCTGCCACGAATAAACATCGCAGATCATACGCCAGGGAAATACGAAGGTCACGTTCTATTTTCGCTGCAAAACCTGATCGCCACAGAAATCGCCTTCAATGACTATCTCGGAACAAGCCCGGACGATCCCGGACGGACTTCCCGCACTCAGCCAGACTGTAATGAATCAGGATTCGGATTTGATTTTCCCATAACGGCGATCTCGAGCGGCAAAGGCTTTAATCGCCTCGTCCAGGTGCCCGGCGGTAAACTCGGGCCAGTTCACATCGCTGATGTATAATTCGGAATAGCTTATCTGCCAAAGAAGGAAATTGCTGATGCGGTATTCGCTGGCGGTGCGGATCAGCAAATCGGGGTCGGGTAAGCCCTGGGTATAGAGCGAATCACTTATCCGCTGCTCATCGATATCATCCAGGTTGATTTCCCCCGCAATCGCATCCTTGACGAGACTTTTTATGCAGTCGATCAATTCTGTTCTTGAACCGTAGTTTAGTGCCAGGCACAATTTCAGCCCGGTATTTTTGCTGGAGGCTTCCACGGTAACATCCATTTCCTCCAGGACATCATCGGGCAAACCCTCTCGACGTCCGACATGAATAAGTTTTACGTTGTTCTCCATGATCTGCGGCCGCTGGGAAACGAGATATTGCCCATAAAGCCCCATAAGGAAATCAACCTCCTCCTTAGGTCTTTTCCAATTCTCGTGACTGAAGCTGTAAAGGGTGAGAACCTCTACTCCAAGCCTGGCACACCGGGTCACTATCTCATCGACAACTACCGCACCCTGCTCGTGACCGCGAATCCGCGGTAAGCCTCTATCGACCGCCCAGCGTCCATTACCGTCCATGATAATGGCGATATGGCGGGGCATCATGTCCCGTTCGATTCCCAGTGCCTCTTTCGGATCAATCGATTGCGTCATATAAATATACTCTTAAAAAACCTCGCCCCAATGATATGCAGCGGGTTTATTTATAATCCCAATTCGTGTTCAAGTTTTACCCGAACGATGGTCTGTGTTCGCTCAGGACCAACGCCAACGATGGAAACGGGAGCATTTACGAAATTCTCTAACCGGGCAATATAAGCTTTAGCTTCCGCCGGCAAATCCTTGTAACAACGAACAGATTGCAGATCACCTTTCCAGCCCGGCAACATTTCGAATACCGGTTCGGCTTTATCCAATTGATCCGCGTTTGCCGGCAGGTTACCAGTCAATGTTTCGTCACCGATCCGATACCCGACACAAAGACCAACCCGGTCAAAACCACTGAGCGTATCCAGATGGGTCATGGCGATTTCGGTAACCCCGCCAAGACGAACGCTGGCCCGAATAGCAACGGCATCCAGCCATCCGCACCGCCGGGGTCTGCCGGTCGTGGTTCCAAACTCGTTCCCCTTATTACGGATCAGATCTCCAACTTCGTCATTCAACTCAGTTGGGAAAGGCCCACTTCCAACCCTTGTTGAATAGGCCTTTGTAACCCCAATAAACCTTTTGACAAAAAGCGCAGGTACGCCGGCTCCCGCGGAAACCCCCTGAGGACCGGTGTTACTGGAGGTAACGTAAGGATACGTACCATGATCAATATCGAGGAGCATACCGTTTGCCCCTTCAAAAAATACGCTTTTACCCGCTTCCGACTGATCCGCCAGCCAGGTGGAGGTATCGGCAATCATTGGGGTCAGCCGGCCGGCGGCCTGTTCAAGGAACTGCCAGACATCGTCGAAGCTCAATCCCTCATCATCACCATACATCGCTTTTAAATAAACTGATTTCGCTTCAACTACGGCGCGGATTCTCTCTTTATGCTGAGGCAGGTTGAGTAAATCAACCATACGTACCGCGGACGAACGAAACATTTTTTCCGCATAGCAGGGTCCAATCCCCCGGGCGGTGGTCCCGATTTTGGCTTGCGAACTACTCCGCGATTCGCTAAGGCGATCGATAATCTTGTGATACGGCATAACCAGGTGTGCGCGATCACTGATTTTCAGCCGACTCTCAACCTCAATACTCCGGGCGGCTAATGAATCGATTTCTTCAATCAATCCGACCGGATCGACAACCACTCCCGGTCCAATCACGCCGAAAACATTCGCCCGCAAAACGCCGGTGGGCAGCAGGTGAACCGCGAATTTCTCTTCGCCAATACAAATAGTATGACCGGCGTTGGCCCCACCGTTGTAACGGACGACGATATCAAAATCTTCGCTCATCAGATCAACGATCTTGCCCTTACCTTCATCGCCCCAGGCCAGACCAACTACGCAAGTGGGATCACAAGCAACAGTCATTTAGAATTAATCTCCGAGCAAACGGTTGCGTCTTAAACATAAACGGTTCACGTACAAAGCCCCCATCCCTGCTTGCGCCAGATTGAGAAATAGAATCTACCGTGAATGCCCGATGTACTCAATGGCCGCTTTCAATCCAATTATTCGGACCAAAGATCCTCCGGCATAATGATTGGACGCCCTTCACCATTGACACACGCCAGCGTGGAATTAGCTTCAGTAACAACCATTCCGTTATTAATGACATCATAATGGTGATCGATTCGAGTGCGGGTAATACGGTCGATCCTGGTTCTTATGGTAACCACATCATCGTAGCGAACCGGCCCCTTGTACCGAATATCGAACTTGGCCACCACGAAGAAAACGCCCCGCTCTTCCAACTGCCGGTAGCTTATAGTCGAATTCCGAAGCAGCTCAGTCCTCGCGACTTCCAGATACTCGAAGTATTTGGCGTGGTGCAGGTAACCCATAGGATCGCATTCGCAATAGCGAACACGGATCTCGATTTCCAAGACGTTGGAATCAGCAGTCATTGTACTCTCCGGGCAGTAAGCCTGATTTTTAGGCGACAGCCGATGAAACATCATCGACCTGCTCGAACTTAACACTGACCCTGGTAGAGATACCCGGTTCCTGCATGGTCACTCCGTACATCTGGTCCGCGATGCTCATAGTCCTCTTGCTGTGAGATATAACGATGAACTGCGAACGGTCGAGGAACTCGCGAATGATGCCGTTAAAGCGTTCATTGTTGGCCTCGTCCAGTGCGGCATCAACCTCGTCGAGAATAGCAAACGGACTGGGCCTGGAGCGGAAAATACTCATCAACAACGCAATGGCGGTCATACTCTTTTCACCACCGGACATCAGAGTGATACTCTGTTGTTCCTTTCCCGGTGGACGAGCAAGAATCTCAATACCGGTCTCGAGAATATCGGTAGGATCCTCAAGAATAATATCCGCTTTACCACCACCAAACAGCTTGCGGAACAACTCCCGGAAATTGTCACGAATGGCGAAGAACACATCGGTGAATCTCTTTCGAGATTCCTCATTGAGCTGTTCGATCAGGTTATCGAGCTGTTTACGGGATTCATCAAGGTCGTCGCGTTGAGAAGTCAGGAATACCTGGCGTTCTTCCAGTTCCTCCTGCTCCTGGATAGCATCCAGATTGATATTACCCAATCGCCCCATTTTCTGCTTGAGCTCGGCGATTTCGCTTTCGACTTCCTGCCAGTTCTGTTCATCGTGCTCATAGGAATTATACAATTCAGCCAATTCCATCCCCAGCTCTTCACGAACACGCGACTCAAGCTCGTCACGGTGGATGCCTGCTTCATGCAGCGTCATCTGCCGTTCATGCAGTTGCCGTTCAGCCTCCTCCAGGTTTGTACGGAATTTACGTACCTGCTCAGATAGATTGAGTATCTGCGTACGCAACTCTTCCCGCTGACTGCGCAGCTCGGCGGCTTCCGCTTCTACCCTTTCAACATCCTGGCGCAACGAAGCGAGCTTTTCCTGACAATCGGTAACGGCCTGTTCGGACTCGGCAATACGCAAGCGACAATCGCTCATTTCCCGGTCGGCGGCCTCGACGCCCTCCTCTGCAGCACGAATGCCGCGACGTAAAGCGTTAATGGTTTCGGCGGCCGCTGTCCGTTTTTCCATCAACTGCCCCACCGCCACCCGCGTTTGAGTAAGTTCCTCAACAACACTTGCCCGCTTCTGGGTAAGTTCATCAATCTTTTCCTGGAACTTAACCACGTTCTGCTCGCGAACCACACTGGTTTGCTCCAGTTCGCTTGCGGATTCCTTATTGTCAGATACGCGTCTGGCCGCTTCATCCAGCTCATGTTCTATCGATGCCACCTCGTCGGCGATCAATGGCTGCTCTGCAGTCAGTCGCCGAATCGCTTCGTTTACGTTATTTAAAATGGCATTGGTTTCGACCTTGGCCGTATGCAATTCGTAGATCGACGTTCGCAACTCCTGCTGCACCTTCTCCAGTTGAGTCGTCTGGGCCGACCGCCGATTCAACTCGTCAGCCAACTCGCCTATCTTCTGCTCAATAGCATGCAACTGTTCATCGATAGTACGTAATTCCGTCTGACGGGAGATTAATCCGGCATGGCTCTCCGGCGGTCCCAGGCGAATCTGTCCGCTCGGCTCAACAACTTCACCATTGAGTGTGACAAACCGGCATCCGTTGTCATCGTTGCGGGCCATCTCCAGAGCATTGGATAGCGTATCCACTACCACTGTTTTTCCCAACAGGTTGTCCGCAAGCAATTCAATGTTTTCAGCGTAACGAACAAACCGCTTACCGGTGGAGACAAAGCCGGGCTGATCGGAGAAATCCTGCACCTCGCCTACCGGAGACAAGCGGTCCAGGCAGATAATCGTGGTTCTCTCCGGCAAGTTTGCAACAAGTTGCGGATCGGCAAGAAACGCCTTGCTGTCGGCCACAACTAATTGTTGATCGTTTTCGCCGATTGCCGCTTCCACAATCTTCGCCCGCGGCAGATCGGTTTCAAACTGGTCGGCCACCAGCCCTAAAACAGTGGAAAGAGAAAGCGTACCTTCCTCATCGAGAATTCTCTGGTCAAGAATCTGTCGGGCACCGGCCCCGATTCCTTCTCTCCGTTTCTGCAGATCAGCCAACACCTGCCGCCTGCTGCGCAGAGCACTCCGATCCTCTTTTTCAGTAGCCAGTTTCTCGGTCAATTCCGCCCGCTGAGCATCTATCTGGCGAGCGGCTTCTTTTTTCTCCTCCAGAAGAGTAGTTTCTTCCGCTATCAACTCTTCGACTTCGGCCAACTTCGCTTCCAGCGCTGCCCGCCTGGTTACCTCACCTTCCAGCTCGCCAACGATAGCCGCACCGCGTTCCGAAAGACGTCCTTTCTGATCTTTCAGTGATTCGGCGTGTTTAGCCAAACTGTTGATTTCATTATGTAATTGTGAGGTACGACGTACGAGATCGAAAATTCCCGCTTTCTCGTCCTCCAGGGTTGCCTGAGTCTGGGTGATCTCTCTAACCAGCTCCTGATCCTGTCGACTGAGTTTATCAATGCGGTCATTCTGTTCCTGAGTCGCGCGTTGTAGAGACTGGGCCTGCTCCTGCACCTCATCCAACTCATTGCACTGCTCTTGGTAACGAGCCTTTTCCTGAGCAAGCCGCCCCTCAGCACGCTGGAGATTAATCTCCTGCTCTTCGATTCTCATCTCGGCGGCGGCCGACCGCTCTTCGTTGGCGGTGACTTCCGCCCGCACCCGCACCAGTCGCCCATCGCAGTTCGCGATTTCCTCGGCAAGACTTTCCGCTTGCGCGTTTAGTCGAACTGATTCGTTCTCACCGTTTTCTATATTTTGCCGAATCTCAACAGTCTCGGCTCTCTTGCCGTCAACTTTCCCCTGAATCTCCAGAATCTCTTCGCTGAAGCGATGGTATTCGGCCATGGAGAAGCTTGCCCGTAACTCACGATAACGAGCCTCGTACTCTTTGAAGTTGCGGGCTTTTCCCGCTTGCAGTTTGACACTACGGAGTCGCTTTTCGACCTCTTCGATAATGTCAGCAACTCGCAAGAGGTTTTGTTCTGTTCGCCCCAGTTTTCTCTCGGCTTCCCGTTTACGGGCCCGATATTTGCTGATACCGGCCGCCTCTTCAAAAATAATCCGCCGTTCAGTCGCGGAAGAATGCAGCAGGCTTTCAACCTTACCTTGCTCGATAATGGCATAAGCATTTGTGCCGATGCCCGTATCCATGAACATTTCGCGGATATCTTTGAGGCGTCCCGGTTCCTTACAAACCATGTACTCGCTCTCACCGGAACGGTAGAGCTTTCGCGAGACAGACACCTCGTCCCGGTCGATCGGCAAAGTTCGATCAGTGTTATCAAACACCAGATCCACCTGGGCCATGCTCGCACTCTTTCTGTTGCTGGCCCCGTTGAAAATCATGTCGGTCATTTGCCGACCGCGCAGAGACCTGGCCGATTGCTCACCGAGCACCCATTTGAATGAATCGACAACGTTCGATTTGCCACACCCGTTTGGCCCAACAATAGCGGTCACACCGGGCGAAAACTCGAATTCCACCTTGTCGGCGAAACTCTTGAATCCTGACATAGTAATGCGTTTAAGCAGCACGGAGCGGTAACCTCCTGTTACCCCAGTAAGCAGCCATTCCTTGGCCAGCACGAGCGTCGGAACCGTGAGCGGTACTGCGGGTGGATATAAAACAAACCTTACGGGAACTCATTGTCGCCCCAGAACTTATCATCCTCAAGTGGTAATTGCAAAGCAAAACTCTACACTTTGCTGGTCGAAACTGTGAAAAAACAATTAATCACATTGTGATTTTTTTAGCATTATAATAGCGAAATTGCAGGCATTTACCCTACAAAAACGCAATAACGGCCTGTGATTTTTTACAACTTACCCTGTGACTTATCCTGTCACAGGGTGTGAGTTTTCTCAATCACATCGACGATTAGTTCCGATAATTAACGCGCCACTCTTAACAAAAAACGAATTCATTCGTAACCAGCCGTCCGACAAGCTGTTATCGCTGAAAAAGTTTATTACAGGGATACAAATCGGAATCTGTTTTTCTTGTCTTTACGGGCCATCTGTGCCGAAAGTACAATTACCAGGAGTTGATAAACAAAAAGTTGCCTAAACAGGAAAGACACACTAGGTTGTCTCCAAAATCAGGCGATTAGATCCTATAGGTTGATACAGGGGTCCGATAATGGCGATCCGCGAGAAGTTTCATAAAACCCTCCAACAATTGGCGTTAGTTTCTTTTAGCTTCGTACTGGTTCTGCAGGCGGGTTGCGGCCTCCTCGTTATGCGTAATCCTGACTTCGACAACGCTGAAACAGGTGAAAACGGCCAAGTTTACATTCTCGACGATCTTGAGGCGATTGCCGCCGATCCGGACCTGACCGATGACGAGAAACGCGAGCAATTTAACCAACTGGGAATCGAGGATAACGATTTAATTAACGCTCTGCTGGGCGAATAATTCCTGATTTTCTGCAGTTACATCCCTACTTATGCATAAGCAGAGCTTTGTGCATATTGGCTGACCACTTACAATTCCCCAGATGAACGACGGTATACGCATATCCCGGCTGCGCGAACGCATTTCATTGTTCCCCAAATCACCAGGGGTATACCTGATGAAAGACGCGTCCGGACGGGTTCTCTATATAGGTAAGGCAAAAGACCTTCGAGGTCGGGTCAGCAGTTACTTCCAGGAATCGGCTGACCTGCTGAATACCCGTGGCCCGGAAATCGCTCGGATGGTTACCTTGGTAGAGGACATTGATTTCCTGGACTGCGAAACGGAAGTGGACGCTCTGATCAAAGAGAGTCGCCTGATCAAGGATATTCTTCCGCCTTACAACGCACAGCTTAGAGACGATAAAAGCTTTCCATACCTGGAGATAACCACGCGGTCAGACTTTCCCGGAGTATATGTAACTCGCAATCCAAGCCACAAAGGTACCAAGTTGTACGGGCCTTTTACGTCGGCTACGGCCATTCGCGACGCGGTTAACGGATTACAGAAGGTTTTTAAGTTCCGTACCTGCCAGCTTGATATTCGCGAAGACGACGAATCACGACGGTATTTCCGCCCGTGCCTGCTTCATGCAATCAACCAGTGCTCGGCCCCCTGTGCGGCAATGATAAGTAAACAGGAATACCGCAAAGACATAGACCGTTTAAAGAACCTCCTGAAATCGAAACGTTCTACCCTGCTGCGGCAAATGCAAAAAGAGATGGAAGAAGCCGCAACAGAATTGAGGTTCGAGGAGGCGGCCACCATACGCGATCGAATAACGGCCATAGAAGCTCTATCCTTATCGGGGACAGTGCACGAAGATCGGCAGGTAGAGGTTTTCTACATAGATCCGACCAAAGGCCTGGACAAACTGGCGGAGGTTTTGGGCCTCGAGGAGCGTCCCCGCAGCATAGAGGGAATAGACATCGCCAACCTGCAGGGGCAGGATTCCGTTGGCTCCCTGGTGTGCTTTATAGACGGTAAGCCATTCAAACCGGGTTACCGCAGGTTTCAGATTAAAACTGTCGAAGGCCAGGACGACTACGCGATGATTCGTGAAGTCATTCAACGTCGTTATCGGCAGGCCTCCACCGGAGAGGAGCTTTATCCCGACATCATACTGATTGACGGCGGCCTTGGGCAACTGCACGCGGCACTCGAGGCATTCAGCGAGATGGACATGCGTCCCCCTATGGTTATTTCATTAGCCAAAAAGGATGAATTGGTTTATACCCAAGCGAAATCCACTCCCTTGAAAATGAGCAGAAACAACGAAGCACTGCGGCTATTGCAGCAGGTCCGGGATGAAGCCCATCGCTTCGCTCAGCATTACCACCATATCCTGAGACGCAAACGCGTTTTCGATGAGGATGTCCAGGCAGGACGTCGGCCTCCCCGTCCAGGAAAAACCAACAAGGGTAAAGGCGACAAATAAAAACCTCCTGTCGGTTTCTTTGGCCGACAGGAGGTTTTTATTACTATCGAATTAGGAGAGAAAACATCTATTCAGATTTTTTCTCTTCAGGTATTTTCGGTTCTGCTTTTTTCTCGGGAGCGGGTACTGGTGCTGGAGTTGCTTTTTCCTTTTCGGGCTTAGCTTCGACCTTGGCCTCGGGAACTTCTTTACCTAATTCAGTGGTTTTCTTGATTACAACCGGAGTTTCGGGAACCACTTTTCCGCCAGGGTACTTGGGATGGGCGATGCACTCTGTATTCCGGATCTTGTCGACGACGTCCATTCCCTCAACGACCTTGCCGAAAACGGCGTACCCGTTCGGATTGGGCTGGGACGCCTTGTAATCCAACATACTGTTATTAACAACATTGATGAAGAACTGACTGGTGGCCGTATCCGGTGCATTCATGCGAGCCATGGCGATTGTACCGCGCAGGTTTTTAAGCCCGTTGTTGGATTCGAGCTTAATGGCAGAATGCATCCCGTCCCTTTTCTTGTCCATCTGGGCATCCATACCACCGGCCTGGATCATAAAACCAGGTATAACCCGATGGAAAATCAAACCTTCGTAAAAACCTTCGTTGACGTAGGCGAGAAAATTCTCCACGCTGATCGGAGCCTTTTCTCTGTCCAGCTCTAAAACAATATCCCCCAACGAAGTTTCCAGTTTAACCTTCGGCAAAGGGTTTTTCTTTGGTTCGCTCTTAACCGCGTCCTCTGCCCAAACAGTAGCAACACTCGAAACGCAAATGGCAATCGCCAACGCATAAACTTTCAAACGCATCATCGCTCAACTCCTGATTTTCTCTTCCCCGATCACGAGGATTATCCGTATTTCACTGTTCATATATTAACGACGGAATTTCATTCAATGTTAATCATAAGGGAACGGTTTCGCAATTGACTCACCAGGCTCTGGTAGACATGATAGGCCAGCATTCGATTTACCTTTGATTATGGCCGTTTTAAGGGAGTTTTCTGTTGTCAGACGGTTTACCATCTCTGTTTCGCAATCGAAATTTCATTCTCCTCTGGTGCGCTTATTTTGTGAGTGCCATAGGCGACCATCTGTCGGAGATGGCCATCCTCAAGACTCAAAACGCCTTGGGGAGCGATGTGAATATCACGCCCATGACCGCGAGAATGACATTTCTGTTTATGCTCCCCTTCTTCCTGTTCGGGCCGTTTATGGGATACCTTGCAGACAGGCTCAACCGCAGGCGACTCATGCTTACGGCGGATATCGTGCGTATGGGATTCATGCTCTGTTTCGTATCTCTTACAACCTATTTCGCGCCCCTGTCTACGAACTGGGGGCCGTTCATCCCACTTGGATTGGTTGGCATTTTTGCGGCGTTGTTCTCGCCAGCTCGATCGGCATTACTCCCTACCCTGATTACTACCGACCAGTTGGTACCGGCCAACGCTCTTATTCGATGTGTCGGCGTAATGGCAACGGTAATATCTGTTGGCCTGGGAGGATATATTGCAGATCACTACACACCGCAACTGGCTTTCAAGCTGGATGCAACCACGTTCGCACTCAGTGCCTTGGCGGTTTTCTTTATCGTACCACCAAAAATCGTTCATGAAACGAAAGTGGCTCAGCCAACGGTCACTGAACAACTGACTGGTGGATTTCGCTATGTGTTCGATCACAAGCGTATCCGACAGATATTTTTCATCGGAACGGTGTTCTGGTTTTCAGCAGCTACAATCCGTAATGTAGTTCCGGCAATAGTCAAAGGCGCTTACCAGCGGACATCTTACTCTGATATAAGTATGTTTCTGGTATTGATGGTTCTGGGAATGGTAGCGGGTTCGCTGATACTCACACTGCTGAAGGATTCGCTGAGGAGCGAGATCGCCATCACCTGGTCGCTGATAGGAGCCGGCCTCTGTTCCGCGGGTCTGGCGGTAAGTGCCCTGCTCCCAATAGCCCCGAAACTCGCACATGCTCTGGGAGCTGTATCAATAGTGGGAATCGGCGCGTTCGGCTCCATCCTGATTGCCAGTTACAACGCGTTGTTGCAGCGGATCGTTCCTGACCGATACCGCGGCCGGGTCTACGGCGTGCTGGATGTATGTACGATAAGCGGACTGTTACTGGCCAGCGGTCTATTGGGTATCCCCAATTGGCCCGGTCTGGACAAGTGGGCGGGAGTTATCGTAGCCGGCACGGCACTGCTCCTGATGGCAAGCGGCTTTTTCGGACTCGTTGTTCGTTTGCGCGATACCCAGGGGAGAATTGCCTATGGCTTTGTCAGGAATTTCAACGAATTCATCTGCCGATTCTGGTATCGTTCGCATAGAATCGGACCGTGCACGGTTCCGCGAAGCGGCCCGGTAATAATAACGGCCAACCACACCTGCCCGGCAGACCCCCTTCTGATATGCGCATGGTGTACACATAGACCGATCAGCTTCATGATCGCACAGGAGTTTTCCAACATCCCCGTAGCCAGGTATTTCGTCCGCCTGATTGAATGCATTCCCGTTCGCCGTGACGGCCAAGACGCTGCCAGCGTAAAAAAAGCCATGCGAAAGCTGAATGAAGGGGCGGCGCTGGGTATTTTCATTCAAGGGCGTATACCTAAACCGGATGAGACTGTCGAACCGAAGGATGGCGTAGCCCTGCTCGCTCTTCGAACCGGGGCAACGGTGATCCCTGTCCACATAAGCGGTACCCGTTATACAGAGAGCGTGGCAAGGGGTTTTTTCGTCCGCCACCGAGGAGAAGTGCGTTTCGGACAACCTGTTGATTTAAGCGGTTTTTCCGGAAAACCAACGAGAGAAGATACAGCGAAAGCAACAGCAACGATCTTCCAGGCAATAAAGAAACTGGGCGAGAAAAACAAAAAAGGCGAATGAGCCAAGGCCATACGGCCACCACTCATTCGCCGTTATTCCTTAAAAACTTGGCTTATACTAAGCCCACTTCACCAGGTTCAAGCCGTGATGCCCCGCTATTTCCGGATGACAGGGAACCACGCGAATGGTGTAACCATGCTGACCGCTTTTGTTACAGGGCACTTCGCCGGTAAACGTATAAACCCCTTTAGCCTTGCTCTGATGACAGGTCATCAGTTGAGCCTCTCCAGTTTCGATTTGTCCATCACTTGGCGCAAGACCATGGTAAAGCTGAACAGCCACATCACGAGGATCAATCTCGCCGAGTTTTACAGTAGCATGAACCTCGAGGTTTCCGCCTACTACTCGCTCGCCCGGTTCGATCGGTTCAAAACCTTGAATCTCAACAGCATCCCACCGTTTTACCAGGTCGGCTTTCCACTTCGCCAGCGACCGGGTAACGGCGTAATCGTTTTTCTTGAGATCCTGTCCCTTCTTGAGCGCGGGAATGTAGAATCGATCCGTATATTCCCTTACCATGCGGAACGAGCTGAATTGAGCAGTACAGGTTTTCATGGATGCCTTCATTCTGGCTATCCATTTTCGGGGTAAACCATCTGATTTACGATCGAAGAATTCGGGGATAATTTCCCTTTCCAGCGTATCGTAAATCGACTCCCCTTCCACAAAATTCTGGTAATCAGCGTTATCGTAAATACGATCATCGCCGATGGCCCAGCCGTTATGCCCGTTGTAGGCTTCCCACCACCAGCCATCGAGTACGGAGAAATTAACTCCTCCGTTCGGAGTCACTTTCATTCCGCTCGTTCCGCTGGCTTCAAGCGGCTTGGTCGGCGTATTCATCCAGACGTCGACCCCTTGCACCAGGAATCGGGCAATGGCCATATTGTAATTCTCGATGAATATGAAACGCTTCCGCGCTTCGGGTCGCCTGCAGAACTTAACGATTTTCTTGATAAGCTCTTTCCCAAGATTGTCGCGAGGATGGGCCTTGCCGGAGAAGATGAACTGCACCGGCCTGTCCGTATCGGTGAGCAACTTAAGCAATCGCTCTTCGTCACGGAAAAGAAGAGTAGCTCGCTTATAAGGCGCGAACCGCCTGGCAAAACCTATAGTAAGCGCTTCAGGATCAAGCACTTCTTCAGCGTCAGCTATCTGGGCAGGCGAAGCCCCCCGTTTGCTGAACTGTTCCTTGAGGTGCGCCCGGGCTTCAACAACGAGTCGTCCACGACGACGTTCATGAGCAAGCCACAACTCGGCGTCGGGTATATCATCCACCCGGTCCCAGATATGCAGATCGTCTGGGTTAGCCACCCACTCCGGGCCCAGATATCGCTCAAACAGGCGCTCAATATCGGAATTTATCCAGGAGCGAACGTGAATACCGTTGGTTACGGATTTTATGGGTATTTCATCAACAGGAATCTCAGGCCAGTGTGCCTGCCACATATCGCGAGCGACTCGGCCATGCATTTTACTCACGCCGTTACTCTGCCTGCTCAGCGTTAACGCTAGGGTAGCCATTGAGAAGGGTTCATCTGATTCGCCGCGGTGAGTCTGTCCCCAGGCCATAAGCTCATCAAGTGATATTTTCAGTTTATTCAGGTATGGCGAGAGGAATTTTTCAATCAACGATTCGGGGAATGTATCAATACCGGCCGGTACCGGCGTGTGTGTAGTAAACACGGTAGCCGCGGCTACTGCTTCCATAGCCTCAACAGTGCTTAACCCGTGCTTATCCATCACGTACATGATCTGATCGAGAGCCAGGAACGCAGAATGCCCCTCGTTCATATGGAACACGCCCGGGTCATAACCAAAAGCCCTGAGAGCACGCATACCGCCTATTCCCAGGACTATCTCCTGACGAATTCTCATTTCCTGATCACCGCCGTAAAGCCGCATGGTTATATGGCGATCATCAACATGGTTTTCGTCAAGCTGAGTGTCGAGAAGCAGCATCTTTATTCGTCCCACGGTTACTTTGAAGACCTGAATAAAGACCTCTCGCTCACCAACAACACAACTGACCTTAATCGGCTTACCTTTTTCGTCCCTGGCAAGTTCAAGTGGCATGTGCTGCAGGTCAAGAAGCGGGTAATCTTCGAACTGCCAACCATCGTTGGAAAGGAACTGCTGGAAATACCCATGATGATAAAACAAGCCGACGCCAACCAGAGGCAACCCAAGGTCACTAGCCGATTTCATATGATCGCCGGCCAACACTCCCAATCCTCCGGAGTAAATGGGCAGGCATTCGTGCAAGCCGAATTCCATTGAGAAATAGGCAAACGTAGTATCCTTGTGTTCGGGATAGGCTTTCTCAAACCAGGTTTCCTCGGCCATGTATTCCGCGAGTCTCGCCGTCACCCGGTCCAGATGGGCAAGGTAGGCACGGTCCTGAGAGAGCTTCTCCAGTCGTTCCTGAGGCAACTCGCCCAGCATTTGCACTGGGTTATGCTGAACCTTCGTCCAAAGCTGCGGATCCAGTCGATGGAACAAAGTTACGGCATCGTAGTTCCACGTCCACCAGAGGTTGTGAGTAAGCTTACGTAAGCCCGCTAATCGCTCAGGGAGCGCCGGCACGACGTTGAACTTCTTGATCTTATACATCCCGATAAACTCCAGTTCGAAAATAAACCGTGGGCATCAATGCCTGAATGAAACAGACAAGTGCTACAATCTTGTTATCGCCATTTCAAACGGAAAGCCACAGTATCTCAGGGTTGATATCTTGCTTTTTAATTTAATAAATCTTTCAGGCAACTCACAATATGATAAACAGTTACGAGCATTTCCCCTTTGTGCGAAGTTCGATACTGCGGTCTACAGCCTGTTTGCTCAACGAAGAGGCATTATCAGTATTGAAAACCGCCATACAAAGAACAAACGAAGTAGCGTCAAAGCAGCCAAGAGTAATAATCTGATTTAACACAACCTAACCAAACCCACCCCACTCATCGACCGATAAACGAATTGAACGGAAGCAAAAAGCTCGGTGAAGTGGATAGTTTACGCAAAGGATTGAATACATGAAGCGGCAACGAAGACAGAAGGTTGCATTAATTACCGCCCTGTTAAGTGGTGGCTGCCTCCTGGGAACAGGTGATTGCATTCCCGACAATTACCTCAAAGGACTGATCAGCGATACTGCCGACGATCTGGGGGACTTCCTTATGGACGCTCTTATCCTTGAGCCATTTGAAACCGCAGTTGATCTGACCATAGAGGGAATGAAGTAAACGACTGGAATACCATCCTGGATCTTACCACCGGAAACAATAACCCCCTCAGTCGGCCCTTAAACGGGAACCTTCCGAGGGGGCATGTTTATTGGCAAAACCAACTGCCGCTTATTCGAAATATCCGGGATAGACACGAGACCATTTGGAACGGTTCTGGTAATTACGGGCCAAATCCAGGAATATTTCAAGATCCTGATCGATATTGCTGTTTACGCCATCGAAGTAGCACACACGGATAGGCAAATCATTGTTATCCGCACTCACTGCCGGATATATCCCTTCACAGATCACGCCATTCATGCAGGTAAACGGGCTAATATCAATAACCCCGGCTGCTCCCTTTTCGGCCAGGTAGACCGTTTTTCCAACACTAAGCACCATCTCGCCGATACATCCCTCCTTGGGCAGATACCGTTCGGATCGCTTGAACAGTTCATGTACGCTGTCCATCTCTTCGTACCCTTTGAGATCCTGCATGACAGGAGCCAGCAACGTCTGCTCGTACTTATGCTGGGTATGTGTTTTGAGCTTGGCCGCTGCGAAATCCACGCTCAAGCGTCCCTGTTCGCGTACGATAGTCGTTTCCTGGAACCAGTTGGCATACCAGACCCATTCCCCAATATCGGATAACCAGCATTCGCCACCGAGCCGTTCTATTCTTCTGGCGATCTGATCATTACTGAACGTATTTTGGCGGCAGAAGATCTCGCCCACCAGGCCGATTAGGGGTTTACCTTTAACGTAATCAGCGGGAATCTCCCGGAACCGATCTCGCATATCCTTGACCATTGCCGCCAATTCAGGAAGCTTGTTTTTCGCCGAAAGATCGGGATTCGACAGGATTTTGCCGAAAGATTCGATAGCTGCATCGTATGCGGCATCGCTGTCTCCCCGGTTTTTCTCGTAAGGACGCGTCTTAAGTACAAAACGGGTAACCAGGTCACCGAGTACCAGCCCCATCCACATGTTCAACTGTAGATCGGCTCCCTGCAGATCTACACCGTCATACCCGTTCTTACTGGTTGGGGATAAAACCATAATATCCTCGTAACCGAGATCATCGAGAACTTTGCGCAGGTACGGGGCATATTGACCGAATCGGCAGGGACCGTGAGCCGTAGGCATAAAGAATGCCGCTTTGGTGGGATCAAACCCCGGACTCCTGGCGATCTTGAGAAAGTCACCGATAGTCACCTTGTGCGGCAGGCACTCTTCGCCACTGCTGTACAAGCCCCCCAGCTCCAGAGTTTCCGAATCGGATACTGGAGTCGGTTCCGCGTCGATTCCTAAAGAACGAATACCAGCCGCTGTCAGTCGAGCACCGGCATCCGACATTCTCGGGATGTAGAGCGTTCGACCTTTGAGACTGTACTTTCTTTCTCTGACTTTCGCCACCATCGCATAATTCCCTTACTATCCAGATACGCCTCGCAACGGGTCAGCGTGCCGGCGTCATTGGAATGACCGTCAAACTGCAAAGTCAAGAACGGCTTGCCTGAAGCTTCCCTCAAAAACGATTTAACGTAGGAGTCGGGACCGCACTTGAAATTGGTTATATATACAATATGTAAATTGGGGTAATCACGAACAAGCTTCCCTGCCGCCAGAATCCGCCTGCCGTATTCCCAGTACATATTATTGTTCACATCTCGAATATCGACATCAGCCAGAGGCAGCGAGTCTATCGGTATAACATTAACACCGTAGAAATCCCGCAGTTTTCTGGCAGCGGAAAGGCTCACGCCGGCATCGTGAATATTGTAAGGCCTGCCTACTACAACAATGCCGCTCTCCCCCGCATGCCTCAAGGTAGCAAGAGCTTCCCGCCCGGCCTGTACGTAAGAATCCTCGAACGTCTTTTGAACCGTTACCGCCCTGTCAAATGCCGCATGGGCCTTTGCTTTGGAAACACCAAGCTTCTGCACCACATCTGTCATAACATCGCGCTGGTGCTTTTTACCTTCCCGGCGGCGAATCGTCGGACAAAGGATTTTATCCGCCCAATCCCGCAACTGCGGAACCTGCCGAATAATAAACGGCAGTGTCTGCCCCCACGGGCAAACATAACTCTCAGTTTCCTTAAACCTGGTTTCGCTGGAAACGATATTGGGTAACCAGATATAGTCCACCGCCTTATCCTTCAGCTCAGCCACATGTCCATGGGCAACAATAATGGGGAAACATGGTTCAGCGACAACGGAATCGAGACCTCTCAGCACGGTTTGCCGATTGGTTTCACCGGAAACCACCACTTTGAATCCGCAATCGCGGAAGAATCTTCGCCAGAAGGGCAATTGATCCCATGCATACATCGCCAATGGAATACCAATAGTCATCGCCGCCCCATCGGGATCGTCTGAGTCATCGGCGGCGATCAGCTTCTCGCGCAACGCGACAAGATCCGGAATGATTGCCTTCTTTTCCGTTTTAGCCCGTTTGCGGAACCTATCGGAACACTTATCGCCCCAGTAGGTTTTCTCCTCGCCCACCCGGAATTCCTGAACCGAACACTGGTTTCCACAACCCTTGCAGGTAAATTCCCGAAGCGTGTAATCAACTTTGGTAAGATCATAACCGCGGAAACGGCTCTGGCTTCCAGTGGCGATTGCTTTTTCCCGGGCAAGCAGTGCCGCTCCGATCGCTCCCAGAACCGCGTTATGCGGCGGAACGATAATCTGTTTCTTGCAGATCATACTGAACGCGGCGGCGACAGAATCGTTAAACGCCGTTCCCCCCTGGAAGAATATGCAATCGCCTATATGCCGGCCACGCACTACACGATTGATGTAGTTATACGCTACGGAATATGCCAGCCCTGCGATGATGTCTCCCTGGTCAGCTCCCCGCTGCATGCAGGTGTTTACGTCCTTTTCCATGAACACGGTACATCGTTCACCAAGCTTAACCGGGGTTTTCGCCGCCAGCGCCAGGCGAGAGAATTCACCTTTAATGGAAACACCTAACTCCTCCGCCCGCTCCTCCAGGAAGCTTCCCGTACCGGCGGCGCAGGCTTCATTCATGGTAAAGTCAACAACCACCGTATCGCCCGAACCATCGCCTTCCGATTCCAGACTTATGTACTTGCTGTCCTGGCCGCCAATTTCGAAAATAGTGTCCGGGCGTTTACCCAGCAGACGGTCCCCCACAAAAGTGGCTCCCGTTTTGTGAGCGGTAATCTCATCATTTATGGAATCAGCGCCGACCAGCTCTCCAATCAATTCTCGACCACTGCCGGTTGTTCCAACTCCTCGTACCCGAATATACCTGCCTACAGCCTGTTCCACCTCCATCATGCAGCGGGTAACCACTTCGATAGGACGGCCCTGCGTACGCGTAAATATCTCATGAACCACATTGCCATCCTGATCGATAACAACGAGCTTTGTACCCACCGATCCAATATCCAGGCCGATATAGGCATCAATCAGGGAACCGTCTTCAGGAAACGCGTACAGCTTCACTTTGTCCCGAAGCAAAGTAACCCGATCCAGATTCAAGGGTTTTGACGAATCCAGACTGTGTCCGCGCCGCTGGTCTTTCGCGTCGATGCGCTGCAACAGATCGAAACCTGGTTTACCAGAATCATCTTTCTCCATCGCCAGAATCGCCGCACCTATGGCACCGTAGGAGTCAGCACAATCGGGAACAACCAACTCTCCTTCGCCCAGCTCAAACACGCGTTCAAGAGACCGAACCACGGCCCTGTTGGCGGAAACCCCACCTACGAACGCAATATTGGATTCCAGTTTATGTCCTTTCACCACTGCGGAGCGATAGTTGGTGGCAACGGCATCACAAAGTCCCCGAAGCACCTCGGGAGGTGTAAACCCCTTTTGCTGAGCGTGAATCATATCGCTCTTGGCAAAAACACTGCAGCGTCCCGCGATCTGCGCGGATCGTTCGGCTTTTTCGACTATATCGCCGAGATCTTCAACGGCGTATTTCAGCCGCCCGGCCTGCTGGTCGAGAAAACTTCCCGTTCCCGCCGCGCAATCGCCGTTCGTGCTGTAATTGACAATCCCCAATCGCCCCGTGCCGGCCTCCGGAACCAGGCTGAGAAACTTGCTGGTTTCCCCCCCTAACTCCAGGACAGTGCGAACATCAGGACAAAGCAGGTCGACCGCCCGGGTCACCGTCTGAAAACCGTTGAACCTTACTACTCCCAGAGTTTCCGCCAGGTTATCTCCGCCAGTACCGGTAAGAGCTGCGGAGGCTAAGTGTTTTGGATCAACGTATTTGAAAAACTCAACGAGAGATTCCCGGAGTGCATCGATAGGCCGCCCCCTGGTACGCCGGTACCGACCAACCAAAACCGTCATCTGTTCGTTAGCCGCCGCCTTATTTGGTTTTTGCGGTCTGGTTTCTCGCAAACACTGCTGTGCGCCTTCGACGGCAAGAACCTCGTCGGCGAGTTGCACTGGCACCAAGGCGGCGATTTTGACACTGGCCGATCCTACGTCCAGACCCAAGTATGCTTTTGTATTATTCATCTGTACGCCTACCGCTTTCGCGTTCCTGTTAAAAACCGCCAGCCTGCTATCTTGAGAAAATCCAATCGGGTAGTCGAACGTTTAAGTGATCCACCTCACCGGCCGGCAAACAGCATGCTATTTAAACACACTGTTAACGATGATAAAATTACTCATCGAACAGTGAAAACGCAACGCTGCAAAACAAAAAGTGGGTAAGTAACATTCACTTTCAAACTGTTTTATGTTTAGGTGAACACTCTACATTTGTTAGCGACCATTACTTACAAACGAAGGTATACTTACTTGCATTCTGAGTCCGGCGATGATATTGGCTCTGCACTACTCCAGGCACAAAATACCTCAATCGGGCTCTCGATTAATGTCATACAATGGTAAACACCAATTGCCCATGTGCTTCCAGCTATCCATTGCATACTTAATCTCCTAACTACAATTCTGGTCGCTCAATACTATCGCTTCAAATCCTGAATTGCGCCCGACAGTTAAACTAGAGCGTTTTCGCACGTCTGCTGCCTCACTTATAGAAATTTGCTAAGCAACTCCCTCCAGATCCCCATACGGGAAGAATCCGCTTAAAACCGCTTTTTCACCCCTTCCAGCCCGTTTTAGAGCCGAATTCGCTGACTCCTCCGTTCGGGTTGCTTTTATCGTCTCCTCGGCATATGATACGAGTTTGTCTCGTTTGTTTCCATAACTGCTTGTCAGACACGGAGTTGTGTCATCATGATGAAGTTCTTTCGGAAGTACAATAAGCACCTGTTGGCCGTATTTATGGCCGGTTTGCTCGTTTTCTGGCTCGGTGGACCAGCTCTAGAGGCTTTAGTTAAACCAGATCTTGGCAAGGACGTAGTCGGTACCTCCAAGAAATACGGAGTCATTTTGGCCGCAGATAGATCGCGTGCCAGAAGTCAGGAAGAATTGCGACTGGCTTTACCGGGCGGCCAAAGGCTCTCCTGGGGACAATGGAAAATAGCCGGCGCGAAACCCGGTGAGCAGATAGATGTAATCGAATGGATTCTGCTGGAACGTGAAGCTGAGCATTATGGCATTCATGTAAGCCCCGCAGAGGCAAAAGCTAAACTGGAAAGCAACTCCCAGCTCAAGATCACCGAAGAAGTGGTTCGAATAGTCGCAGCCAGGAGGGATGTTCCCACCGCAGCTATATATGAAGCGGTGGCAGAATATTTTTCTGTAGCTCGAATGCTGTCGCTCTTCCAGAGTGGAGTTGTTATTCCTGAACCGGAGCTTCGTCTCACTGCTCGTAATGTTTTTGAGCGCGCCAACATCGAGATGGTAACACTGCCGGCTTCATCATTTGCTGACCCCGATCAGAAATTCACCGAAGCGGAACTGCAAGCTCAATTCGACAAGTACAAAGAGGACAAGGCTATACCGGGCACATTATCCTTCGGTTACTACATCGATCCCGCCATCGACATCCAGTACATCAAGGTTGATCCGGATAAAATTAAGGATCAGCTTAGAATCGAAGATGACTCACTCAAGCGTAGAGCGTTTGATTACTGGTCGGCGAACCGTGGCAAAGATGGCCGGTTCCGAAGAAGCGATGATGAAATGTCCGCTCTGCGCAAAGCGGCAGAGAATGTCAGCAGCAACGGGGAAAAGACTCCCCCACCTGCAATCTCTCAGTGGTACGAAAGTTTCGAAGAAGCCCAGGCCAAAGCGATCGATGCCATTAAAACTGAAGAAGCCCGGTCAGAGGCCGAACGCGTCGCCAACAAGCTTTCCAACATGCTGAAAGATCCCTGGTACGAAGTTAAGGCAGACGAAAAAACCCAATTCAAACCAGCCCCTGAATCGGTTAAGAATATCGAGTATTACAACGAAACAGTAGCTCAACTCCCCAAAAGCATGCAGTATGCTCCGGGGATCGAAGTCAACACAATAAAGAATGTCAGCGTTGCGGACCTGGCGGAACTGGGCGGAATAGCCACCGCCGGCTGGAAATCCTCTAGTGGAATCCAGTTATCGTTTGCCGACATGGCCTTTAACGTGGAAGGTCTGGCTACTATCCCTGAAGAAAGTGCGGACAAATCAATGTACCTCTCTTTATGGGAAACCAAAGCTCAGCGAATCGAAGGCACAGACGGCTCTTTATACCTGTTCCGCATAACCAAGGCTACAGAAGGCCGTACTCCTGCCAGTGTCGACGAAGTTGCGGAACGCGTTGCCGCAGATTTGCGAATTTCGGCAGGCATGGAAAAAGCCAAGGAAGCCGCCAAGGCTTTTACCGCCACCATCGGTACAAACGGCTTGAAGGCCGCATGGGACGCGGACAAGGCTCTTTCGGAAAAAGTCACTGTTGATCGCGGCGGTTACAAAGCTCCTATGGCCTTTGCCCGAGACACTTCCAGTTACTTCGGCAGAAAGAATTTCGTTCCCATGATAGGCGAAGTCACCGACGAGTTTTTAACCAAAGCCTTTGAACTGGCAGAAAAAGGTGACGAATCTCCAGTCGAAATAGTTGAATTACCCGGCTTAGCAGCCGTAGCGGTCATCAAAGGAAAATCACTGCAGCCGTTCTATGATAAGGACTATGAAAAAAATCGGCCTTATCTCCAGGCCCAAATGTGGCAACAGAAAACGGCTGAAATGGTTACCGGTTACTTGAATGCCAAGAAGATTCGGGAAAGAGCCGAATTCGAAATGGGTAACAAGTAATCCCGATCATTGAATCTTGCATTACATAAAAAGAACCCGGCGCCAAGCGACGGGTTCTTTTTCTTTTTGCGTAAACCTGATTGGCCAATTACAAAACCAACCCATTATAATGGCTCATTGTTTGTACTCGGCCCGGCTTGATCGAGAGCATCGAATACTATGCCTTTAGTCAATATTACCGGAAGAATAATCGGTTCATCAGGCCTGTTTGCCGGATAAACCACGTTAAGAGGCACGGCATCCCGGCCAAACTTCCTCAGGTCTGCTCCCATGACCGGATCGTAATCGGTGTAGTCTGCCTTGATCGCGATTATGCCATCGCGTTCAAACCTCGTTCTGACCGGATATCTATTAAGCACCACTCCCTTATTGGTCTGACAGGTCAGGCACCAGCGAGCGGTGTAATCAACGTAAACGGTATAGCCTTTTGTCGAAAGCTCCTCCGCGTATCCCTTCTGATATTCAATCCAGGGGATACCGGCAAACTTGGCCGCAAAGCACAGCCAATAACCAAGAACCACTGTACCCAGCGACAGAAGCACTCCAAAGGTTTTCCCTTTAAGCGACCACAAAGGCGTAATCTTCCCGTATATCCAGCAGGCCAACCCCAAAAACAGCAGGAAACACACTACCCAGATAACTCCATCGCCCTTTTGCAGACCGGCAAATGTCCACAACAGCCACATGACCGTTCCCATGAGCAAAAAGCCCATGAACTGGCGGAAGTTAACCATCCATCCGCCCGGTTTCGGCAGGTATTTCATCCACGCCGGCCTCGCGGTAAGAATCAGATACGGAAGCGCCATTCCCAATCCAACCGCTGTAAACACGACGGCCACATTCAACTTTGAGCTGGTAAGGGCAAACGCTATTGCAGGACCAAGCATGGGAGCGGTACACGGTGTAGCCAGTAGAGTCGCCAGAACTCCCTTCATGAACGCTCCGTGAAGCCCCTCCTTCTCTGTTGCTTCCGCCAGTTTGCCAGTGGCTTTCCCCGGTAAAACGATTTCGAAAACACCAAACAGGCTCAAGGCGAAAACAAACATCAAGGCACTCATTCCAATCAGGAATGCCGGTTCCTGGAAAAATGCTCCCCAGCCTCTGCTCGTATCACTTGCCCCGGACAAACCGATAATGCCCGCAGCCAACACCCAGAACGACACTATTATTCCCAACGAGAACGCAATCCCCAGGTGAAGAACTCTCCTGGGGTTTTCATCCGCCTGTTGAACGAAACTGAGAATCTTGATGGAGATAACCGGCAAGACACAAGGCATGATGTTCAGAATCAACCCGCCGAGAATCCCGGCAATAATCGCCCCCAGCAGCCCCAACCGGCCAACCAGCCCCTTATCCTGTTCCGATTGAACTTTCTGCCCCCCGGCCTTTGCCTTCTCATCTCCAGCCGATGTGCTGGTATTCTCCGGTTCGGGCGTCTGATTTATGGTTGGATCAGACACAGGTTTCGGGGATTCAACCGTCGGCTTCGGAGTGGCGGCCATCGGCAACGGTTTTACTGCGGCCCCATTAACCGCCCATTCCATCGCTTCCGGAGGATTACATCTTCCGGCATCCGTACATATCTGGTAACTGAGTAAACCGGAGATTACCGGCTTTCCCGCTCCCTCGGCCGCCTCAACCTTGACAGGCACACGAACGGTGAAATCGCCAGTAAACTCACTTAGCTTACCAAGCATGCGGTCTCGTCTTATGTGTGCTTCAGGCCAAACCGGGTCGCCATAACTCAGCCCCGGAGTTTTGCGGATAAACACCTTGGTGGGAACGAAGAATTCACTCAACGGTTTATTCGATTGAGCGTGGTGCCCTTTTTGAAGCGAAACATCGAGAATGAGTTCAAAACTATCCCCTACTTCGACGGTTTCCTTCGATACGCTGGTTTTGACCGAAATGTTTTTCGCCTTACCGGCCTGTAAGGGCATCGCCCTTTTGGCGATTATCAGATCAATACCGCCTGCGTCGTCTGAAACAGGCTCGCTTTTTCCCGCAGTGTTTAGACTAATCTCTAGCGTCCTGGAGTCCTTTGCCTTTTTTTGCGGACCAGTCTCCCAGGTAACATCTGCAGTAATAGTGATTTTGCCCCCCACCTGCAGATCTTCCGGGGTAACGATTGTCGTCAGAAGAGTCTTATTACCCTCCAGAATGTTCGAGGTAATCCCCCCCGTTTTCCGCTCCTTTGGAAACGGGAACCGGACAGGTTCGGCCACAAAACCGTCGGGCAAATGCCACGTAACGGCCGGTGGTGAACCGATATCGCCTGGATTCTCCCAGTATATGTAGGATTCCTCGGGAATTTCGAACTTCACCCCGAGTTCAAATGACTCCCCTGGAGCAACGGCCTGTACCGACGAGAATAAGGAAACCGTTACCTCCGCGGCGCCGGCCCTTTGCGTCCCCGTCAGGAAAGCTAAAACCAAAGCAGCCGCATAAACCGTTCGTACGACAAAACACTTCATAATCGTCTCCTTGTTAACCGGAGTCGGCTACGTTTCCACTATTATGATTCAACCCTTTAAACACTAACTGCTACCAAAACCTGAATCGTAGTCTTTTCCAAGGCGATGGCTTAACCAGCATAATCGCCCCGACTCACCGGAGCAAAGCTTTATACATCGGCAAATGCGCCCTTGCCCCCGTTTCCAGTTCCCCTTTGAATTCCGTACTTGAATAGTACGCCTTCCCCACGCGAATCGTTGTCACATTCGGGTAACTGATTCTCGCACGTTCATTGGCCGCCAAATGTGACATGAAGTTCTGGTCAACCTACAATACCCAGCGTATATTTACTTTGCGCGGTCTGGTCAGGCTGGTATCAGGATATGTTTTTCTGTATGGCAGGATGAGCGAATTAGTTCTTCGGTCTGGAGTGATCCCTTGAACAGGTTCATAGAAGTATCGATTCTGGCGATTGTGTGTTTTCTGGTTTTCTTCGTCAATCTTGACAAGCACCAGTACATCAAGACAGAGGCCCTTAGAGCCGTAGTGGTCGAAGAAATGCTCGACCGCGACGGTTTGACCATGCCGACTATCCACACCGTCCCCTACCTCAAGAAACCTCCCCTTTACGCCTGGACCACGACAGAACTGGCTCGTGTCCTCGGAACCTTTGACGAGCAGATCGCACGATTGCCTTCCGCGTTTTCCGGAACGATGTTCGTGTTTCTAATGTACCTGCTTGGGGAAACCTGGGTCGGGCGGCGAGCTGGATTCGCGGCCGCCGTGTTTACACTATTGAATCCCACGATTATCGACTACGGAGTGCGGGCGGAACTCGATCTGCCGTTCAGCCTGCTATGTACGGCCGGTATCGGGTTGACCCTGGGCGCATTGCGTGCCTCGGGCGGCAAAAGCTGCGTTTTCTGGTTTATCGCTTACCTCCTGGCACTTGCCGCGGCCATGTGGAAAGGACCGCACAGCCTGATCTTCATGTGGCTCACCATGTTGGGATACGGAAAGCTCACCGGGAACTGGCGGTTCCTGAAAAACCCCGTGCAATGGATTTGCCTGGCGAGTGTGTTGGGAATTCTAACCTGGTGGGCAACTGCACTGAGTGATTTCGCCGGCCCTTCGATTGTCGGCAGAACCGCGGGTATTGAGTTGTTCGTCCGCCTGGCTCCGCATAAGGGCGAACACTTCCTGTCGATCCTGACCTTCCTGCCCATGCTGGTTATCATCACCCTTCCGGCATCAGCATTCGCACTGCTGTCTTTCCGCCCCGACGTTCGCACTACTTGCGGGTTGGCCGTTGCCTGCGATTCGGATAACAACAAACCGGTCGGCGGAACGAAGACGGCCAAGTTAAAAGCTCACCTGTCCGACTGGTGGATGGCAATAAAGAGTAATCCTCTCGGTTTGGTGTTACTATCCTGGCTGATTCCCAACCTGATATTCATGGCGATTGCACCGGCTAAATCACCGCGATACACGATACCGATTTTCGCCCCGATGATCTTATTGGGCACGTGGATGCTGACCCTGGTTGAAAACGCGGGGAAATCTTCACCAATCCATATACACTCCCAGCGTATCTGGCGGGTGTTCTTCCGGTTTCTTGCCGCAGTCGGGGGAGCCGGTGCGGTTAGATTATTCGTCGGGTTGGCCGGAATCGATACAAAAATCGGCGAGTTGGATTGTTACTGGCCATGGATTCTTCTGGCTGTCGGCGGAATTATTCCCTTTGTTATCGACGCGACGAAACCTGGAGGCCGTTCACTTAACACACGGTTGATACTGATACTGGTTTTCCTGATTATGTTGCAGCCCGCTCTGCACAAAGTATGGTGGCCCGTGCGGGTGGAATCCGCTTCGCAGCAGTTGTTCTGCGACAAGGTGGCGGAACTGGTACCCGAAGGAGAAACCATTTACGTTGTTGGTGTACACGAATACCCGGACAATCAAATCTACTCGCATAGGCACATCGTCACAGTCAATTCACTGGAAGAGGCTTTGGAGAAATCTGGAACAGGTAAAGCTTACGCCATCGTCCGAGTCAAGGAGTTAGCTAAAGAGTTTTCGGTCAACACTACGGCAAAATACCGGGAGCTGTTCAAGTTCAGGCGAACGGATAAGGATAACCTGTTCATTGAGATTACCCCTGGAGATAAGAGCACCCAGTAGACTATCGATCTGAAGGATCCCGCGATGAAGGTTTTACATGTTTGCGATACATTGGATCCTCATCCGGGCCTGTTCGCCTTGACCTTACCGGGATTTCTCGTTGCCCTGCAGAAACAAGGCGTCGTTAACGACGTGGTGGCCGGTGCTTCTCACGCCGATAAGGTGCGGGATTCGCTCGCGGCCGATCAGGTCAGCATTGTTGATGAAGACAACCAAACCGCCGCGATGTTTGCTATCGCCCCGCTGGCGAACAAAGCGGACCTGGTACATATTCACACTGCCACCGCTACAATAGGAATGATAGCGGCTGCAGCGGCCAGATCGGGGAATACACCTTTTGTCCTCTCCACCTGCGGAGAGCTCACCACAACAGACAGGTTGCAAGGCCGCTTGCTTAACTGGCTTGACGTCCGCCAATTCCACAAGAAATTCAACGGTGTTTCTCGAATAATAGCCTGCAATGAAATCGAAAAAAAAATATTGGGAAATCGTGGCATCAAAAGAGATATCGCAGTTCTACCCGTAGGTTACGATGAAATCCCCATCCATAACTCCGCATCGAGTAATGATGTTTCACCGATCAAACTGCTCTGGAATGAACAGGCTCGGGTAATCGCTTACCTGGGAGATATTGCGGGCCATAGCGGTTTGATAGAATTATTCAACGCCTTCTATGAGTTGGAAGAAGAACTGTCTAACTGGCGTATGATCGTCGCCGGTCGCCCCATCGATAACTGGCTGGACCGGTTCCAAGCCGAAGCGAAAAAACGCGAAAAAGAAGAGCATATTGCTTTTATCGTATTTCCGGATCTTGCCCAGCAAAAGGCAATACTGGAAAAAGCGGACCTGTTCGTTCAACCATCTCCCACGCCTGTTCCCACCATACCCGTATTAAAGGCAATGCGGAATAATGTCCCCGTCATGGTTTCATCTGCATGCGATATGGCGATAGTAGACAAAGAGAAGGCGGGAATAACCGTCCAGCCGAATAAAGAAAATTTCAAGTATTCGTTGAAGAAACTGATCACCGGCGATTATGGCAACCTAAAGACCATGGGCAAAACTGCCCAAAAAATAGCCCAGGAGTTTTACTCCTGGGATAATTCAATAAAGGAATACCTACGATTATACAAGGAAACGATCTGAGCATCTGGTTGATCGTTTTCCGCTGTTGCTTTGCGAAAGTGGCAGTTAATTCACTCCACTCCGGCAAAAACTTCAAGCTGTTCCACTGTTGGCGGAGGCACGGTACCGATCCATGAAGCAACCAGAGCCCAGCCCGCTCTTTGAGTACACGTTATCGCCTGCCACCGGCCATCGATCTTCAGAATAGCACTGAAAGAATCTCCCTGTAATTCAGCCACGGAAGAACCAACTATTAACGGTGTGTCCTTCGGCGTAACCAGATGCACTTTGATGTCGTTCGTTTTCCGGCCAAGATCGCGACGAAGCAAACCTCCCGGTACAATCCACCACTCCGTTTTCGCCCCTCCTTTAATCGCCATTCGGACGAAATGCCATAAAAGAAATGCCGCCCAACAGTACGTAAAACAGCCCACTCCGTTACGATAGGGATAAATAATAAACCAGTAAAACGAGGGGAGATAAAGCCACAGGTATTTGGAGGTAAGACTTAAAGCACCTCTAGCCTGTTCCCCGAGTGAGGGGGCATCTAAACGATCTTCCGCCCTTTGATATTTGCTACGCCATCTGGCCGGGTCATCTCCTTGAGCTATAAGCTTAATATCAATAAGATCTACGATTTCCCTTTCTGAATCGTTCAGCATCACCGGTTCAAAGTGTGTAGCGGTAGGTTTCGGATGGGGCATTTCCATACGCCTCCAGCTGTCACATACAACAACCGTTTCCGGAGAGAGATTGGGAACTTCTTCGTCACTAAACCCTATACCAGGCCCTTTACCATACAAGGCAAGCTCAACTAGGCGGCCGGGGAAATGCTCTGTAATATCGAAACGGCGTTTCAGACACTCGATTCTTTTTATCCGGGCTTTGTTCATTTCACGCCTGGTATCCCGAGCACGCTTCCAGCGCAGGTACCAGAGAAACAGCAAGTAAAAACATGCAACAGCGGCAAAAAAGGAGCCAATAATAAGCACTGGCGAATTCTGTTCACGCAGGGCGTTTGTTATTGAATTGATATTGATAACAAAAAACACCAACGGAACGCAAAAAAAGAAGATAAAAGCCCCGGTTAGGAGAATCAACGATGGCCTGCGCGGTCGATGCCTCGTGTGAACATAACAAACTCTAATTGCCTTACTGGTTTCCAGCATTCCTTGGACCACGCTTCAATAATAACCAGATTTGCGGCAACTCTGTAATCGACCAAAAACGCGAATGGCTAGCTTCATAATGTTGAGCTATTATTCCTCACATTGTAGCCTAATCTCTTGAACAAAACGTCCTGATTTCCTCGATTGTCGGAGTTCTGGCTCGGCTTAACCAGGCGATCAGCAGCGGCCAATCCGATGGTATTTTTACGGTTTTCCCATCTACGTTAACGTACCCGGTATGCTTGTGGAAATCGATTATAAGGGGCATTTCGGCACTAGTGAAAAGCTGAATACGATCCTCTTTTTGCCAAACCCGGTACCGAATTCTCACTACTCCCCCCGGCACAAGCCACCAGTTGGTACCCCCAAAAAAACCGATAATCCCACGAATCCTGAATAAAGTTGCAAAACCAACGACCAGACTCAATAGACGTACGTCGCCTCTTCGCCATAAAAAATACAGCACGAGTGCTGTCACACAAACTGACCAAAAAACACTAAATCCGGATCGAAAAACTCGAAAACCCTCGGGTTGTTCATGTTCATCAGCCAAAGAAAACTCTGACGGCCAATCACTTCGATCGAGATCGTTCTGTTCGATACTGCATTGAAACAGCCTCCCCAGCGCCTCGACATCACGGACATCAACCGGTTCAAACGGGCTTTCTGTTGGGTTATCCACGAAAAACCTGGCCCATTGTGGGGTATTGACCAGGATAGTGGTTTGCGGCAATGCTGCCTGGAGAGCGAGTTTTGTAGCTCGGCGTATGAACGGTTTCACGCTGACATAACGCCCGAACTGCTCAAGATAGGATAACTCTATTGTTCTATGAGGTAACCTTACCGCGGCTTCAGGTTGAGCAGTAACGGTCCTGAGTCGATCCTGACGCATCCGAGCGAAGTCCCACTTGGTTACAACCTTTCTCCGACGCGGAGAATTCGCCCAAAGAAAAGCGATCCCATATGCTGGTACTAAAAGAAGATATCGAAAGATCCCTCCGGCGCCGGGTTCAATCAAGACACCGATCAGCCACAAGCTGAAAAACCACAAGCATCCTCCGATAGCCAGGAAAAAGATTACTAATCTGGTTACCCCGACTTTTCCCCATTCGTCTACAGGTACATCAATATACCTGACCCGACCTGTTTTATTATGTAAACCACGCATTTGCCACCGTATAAATATATTGGAACACTTCACCGAGTCTGATCGCCAAGAAAAGCCTTAATCTCGGCAAGTGTCGGTTTTCTCGACGTATTCATCCACGCCCAGAGTAAATCGTTTGTACCGGATATTTCAACTGCTTTCCCCTTATGGACAACATAAGACGAGTCTTCCGAGAAATTGATCAGCAACGGCGACTCATCCTGACGAATATATCGAATGACCGGTTTACGCCTCCATACCGGTTGAGAACAGATAAATACCCCGCCGGGCACAAGAAATGTACGCTTGCCCACTATTACCGTATATGCAAAAACAACAAAAATAACGGAGAGGATTAATCCGCAGAAGATTATGGGGTTAGCGGTTACCGCGGAAAAAACGATCCATGCCAAAACCACCAACAACAGCAGGAAAATCGCCCAAATCGATAGCATCCATATTCGCCTGCCTATTCCAGCAACTAACGATTCGTTTCGCCTGTCTCCTTCTACTGCGGCTTCATCGACTTCCGAATTCAGCTCTTCCTCTATAAAAAGCTTCAAGTCCGGTTCCAATTCCAGGATCTCACCTAAATGGCCCAATAGTATAGGTTCAAACGCAACATCCGATGGAGGAGAAATTACCTTCCAATCACGTGTGGGACTATTGATCAATATCACTGGATTACCGCTAATTCCAACCAGGGCCTCTTTCACCCTCTTCGCAGTCCCGTCCGGAGCTGGAGAGCGACGACGCTGGTGTTCGTATAAAGCCAACTCGATAACTCGATGGGGAAAACGGTGGACATGATCGGATTGATCAACCAGCGATCGAAGCCGTTGGATCCGAGGCGTAGCAGCCTTGTGCCGACTTCTGCTGCAACTCCGCTCGATCAGACAAATGACCAACACGAGTAAGAGTATGGGAAAGACTACGGAAACCGTATAGCACCAGCCGGGAAGCTGTGGGAAAGAGAGATTGAAAACTATCGGTAATATAGCTATGACGCAGACGAATCCCAGAATCCAGAAAAACACTGTTCCAGAGGCAACCGCAAAGAAATGAGCCCCCATAAGAGAGGAACAATACCGAAAATCAAACTTGATATGGTAAACAGACCTGCCACCGGGCATAAAACACAAGCCCCCTTCCCCGCTTGTCACCTATTCAATTCGTTCCAATGACAAATCCAAAGCAACTGCCGAGTGGGTCAATGCCCCTACCGAAATGAAATCCACGCCGGTCTTGGCTATATCACCAACCGTATCCAGATTCACTCCGCCGGAGGCTTCCAGCTTCAGTTTACCTTTCAGGTTTTTCTTATCGCGAAGTTCCACCGCCACCCGCATATCATCCAGTGAGAAGTTATCCAGCAGAATCACGTCAACGCCGGAAACATCGAGAATCTGCCGAACCTGGTCGAGAGTATCCGCTTCGATCTCTACGAATTTCGGAGCAGGGTCCAGACCGGCCGCTTTCTTAAGCATATCCGCGACGGCCACGCCTGTTTTTTCATGTTCAAACGCGGCGAGATGGTTGTCTTTTACCAGAATCGCATCGTAGAGTCCCATGCGATGGTTCTGAGCCCCACCGCAACGTACCGCGTATTTCTCCAATACCCGCCAAGCCGGGGTCGTTTTTCTCGTATCCAGAATAACCGCATCCGTACCGGCTACCGCGTCCACGAATTTACCAGTAAGAGATGCTATCCCGCTCAATCGCTGAAGGAAGTTTAATAAAACGCGTTCAGCGGTAAGGACTTTCTCTACAGACCCTTCGATTTCGGCCAGCTCAACCGGAAGCTTGATCATGGGCAAACCATCAATACCATCGTCCAGCCATTCTATAGTTAAATCACCGTCGTATTCATCTAAAACGGTTTGAGCAATTTCCCTGCCGGCAAACACGCCCTCCTGCTTGGCTATAACCCGAAACCGCCCCACTCCCTGGTCGGCCACCAGCATGCTGGTAATATCACCTCGCCCCAAATCCTCTTCCCTGGCCCAGTTGGCCAATCGGCGGGTATGTTCCACGAGTAGCCTGCGATCTTCCTGGGTAACGATGGTTCCATCATTCACGGTATGCGCCTCCCTCGCCGTCCGGTGGAGCGGCGTTTCTCTTCCGATTGACTGTCAACATCCAGTACGGTCGCGGAAACGGTTTTAGCGTCACCGGACTCTTCTATTTCGGCAATTCTATCACGTAAACGGGCTGCCCGCTCGAAATCGAGTTCCTTGGCCGCCTCCATCATCTGGGCCTTGAGATGCTCCAATGCCTCGGTACGATCCAACTGTTCCGCCGATTGACTTACCGCCTCGGCCGCTATCTTGTGCGCCGCCAGAACCTGGTCAATACCCGAACGAATACTCTTTTTGATCGTTTTCGGGGTAATTCCATGTTCCTGGTTATATTCCATCTGCAGCTTCCGCCGGCGATTGGTTTCGTCCATCGCCCGCTGCATGCTTGGCGTAATCTTGTCGGCATATAAAACCACCTGGGCGTTAACATTTCGAGCGGTTCGCCCTATGGTCTGAATAAGCGAGGTTTCGCTGCGCAGGAAACCCTCCTTGTCCGCATCTAGAATCGCCATTAACGAAACACCGGGTAAATCCAATCCCTCTCTCAGCAGGTTCACGCCGATCAGAACATCGAATTCGGCCGCCTGCAGAGACTTCAGAATCTTAACCCGCTCCAACGTATCGATTTCACTATGCAGATACTCGCAGCGTAATCCCTCTTTTTTGAAATACGCGGACAAGTCTTCAGCCAACCGCTTGGTCAAGGTGGTTACCAGCACCTGCTCCTTGATCGCCGCTCGTTCAATAACTCGATGCAGCAGATCGGGCACCTGCCCCCGGGCAGGGCAAACCTCTATCGGCGGATCAACCAGACCGGTAGGCCTGATTATCTGCTCCACAACCTCGCCTTCGCATTTTTCCAATTCGTACGAACCAGGAGTCGCGGACATAAAGAGCACATTCTCCCAGGTTTCTTCAAACTCTTCAAAACGCAGAGGCCGGTTATCCAGCGCCGAGGGTAAGCGGAATCCATGGTCCACAAGGGTGGACTTTCGACTGCGGTCCCCGGCAAACATCGCCCGGATCTGGGGCAAGGTCACGTGAGATTCATCGATAACCAGCAGGTAATCATCGGGGAAATAATCGACCAGCGTGTAAGGCTTGGCACCGGCTTCCGTACCGTTGAGATGCCGGGAGTAGTTTTCGATTCCCGAGCAGAATCCCACCTCCTTGATCATCTCCATATCGTACCGGGTGCGGGCGGCTAACCGCTGCGCCTCCAGCAGCTTCCCCTGCCGCTTGAACACCTGCAGTTGTAACTCCAACTCCTGGCGGATCGATTCCAGGGCGGCAGCAACCCGGTCCTCGGGCATAACGTAATGAACCGCGGGAAAGATGAAGATATGCTCCTCGCTGGCAATCCCTTCACCGGTTGTGGGATTAATCAATTGCAGACGCTCGATTTCATCGCCGAACATCTCAATCCGATAGGCAAACTGTTCGTAGGCGGGGTGTATTTCCACAACATCCCCGCGAACGCGAAATCGCCCCCTTTCAAAAGCCACATCGTTTCGCTCGTATTGCAGTTCCACCAGCCTGCGAAGTAGTTCGTCTCGCTCTATAGACTCCCCGACCGAAAGAGGAATCATCGCCGCTTTATAGGCATCGGGAGAACCAAGACCAAAGATACACGACACGCTGGCAACGATAATCACATCTCTCCGACAGGAAAGCGAACTCGTCGCCCGCAAACGGAGACGATCCAGATCGTCGTTCCGCGATGCGTCTTTTTCAATATAGATGTCCCGTTGAGGTATGTACGCTTCCGGCTGATAGTAATCGTAATAACTTACGAAGTATTCAACCGCGTTTTGCGGAAACAGCTCCCGGAATTCCTCGAAAAGCTGAGCCGCCAGCGTTTTATTGTGAGAAATCACCAGTGTCGGACGGTTCAGCCGGGCAATGGTATGAGCAATCGTAAATGTTTTTCCCGACCCGGTAACACCCAGCAGGCAGTTGAAACGCTTCCCCTTCGTTACACCATCCACCAGGTTACTGATTGCCTGAGGCTGGTCTCCTTTCGGTTCATATTCACTAACCAGCTTGAATCGGTCCACCTTCACCCGCTCCTTCGCATAAATACAAATACTGGCCACCGTCACACTCGTGCCGGTTATCCGCCTGGATTACACCAGTATTCGTTAATATACAGAAGGAATCGTGTGCCAACAATGAAAGCGGGAATCACTCGAAATATCCGCGAAGCCGCATCGCTTCGGCGATTATTCCGGTAGCCTCCGGCACGGTGAGGTTGGTCATATTCAGCACCATATCAAACCGGTCAGGTTTATCCGGTCCAACCTTGAAATGCTGTTCGATAAAGTGGGTAGTCTGCTCCTCGCGTTTTTTCAACTCGGAACGGGCCTCCTGATCACTCAATTTGTGTACCTGGGCGTAATGAGCCGCACAGGGAGCAAAGTCGCCCACCATTCTTATTCGTAAACCACTCTTTCTGGGCAGTATGAGATCTGCTCCCCGCCCCAGGAAAAGCGCGTTGCTCTGGCGGGCGATCGCCAGAATCGTTTCGGTCAGACGGTGGAAATAATCGTTGCGCTTCATCTCCGTAGAGGTGAACGTACGGAGCGTATCCTCAATAAACCCCGTATCACGCTCATCCATGGTCTCGTACAATCGACGACGCACGTCGTCATCACCGGCCATATACTGGAGCACTTCTCTATCGAACAACGGCCAACCACTCTTATCCGCAAGACTTGCGGCCACTTCGTCTCCGCCGCACCCAACCATCCGGGAGATAGTAACGAAAGGTCTGACCGCCGGCGGTGAAGCAGCATCTGTCGGAGCTTGCTCCTTACCAATCTCCCAGTTACGCATTTGCCGTTCAACCAGCGCGTTTAAGGATTTGCTCGCGGATATTGTCATGGCCCTTCCTGCCTTTCTAAGATTGCCCAACCGAGAGATTGTACACCGCATCTGATAGTGGTAACAACGAAGTTCACTCTGTAAGTACGTGGTTTGTGTTATAAAACAATGTTTCGTCTTCCGGAATTACGAAACACCCTGTTATTCCCGACTTGCACTTTTAATCCTCAGTCAGGACTTTTTCGTCGTATTCCAATTCAAACCGAAGTTTGTGCTCAGCTTCTTTCTGAGCCAGCCCCAACAGGGTTTCCTTGAGTTGGGGATCGTCGGTAGCTTTGGCTAACCCGTGGTACAAACGAAAAGCCGCCTTCTCGATCTTCATAGCCACTATGAGGACTTCCTGATAATCCAGGCACGTTTCTTCGACATTAATATCTTTAAAGTGATCACAGATCCCCAGATCCTTTACATCACGCGGTTCGGGAAACCGTGTTTCTCCTGCTTTTATCTGCTCGAGTAGATCCTTCTGCTCTCTTTCCTCCTGGGCAAATTCCAGAAACGCGTCTTTCACCTGTCGAAAATCAGCTAGACTGGCCAAGTGTTCGTAGAACCTGATGGTGTCTTCCTCGTTCTTGATGGCAAAGCTGAGTATGTTTTCCACTGTATCCAGAGTCATGATCTCCTCCTTCCATCCTCATCAGGTTTAACCGCACAAGCAAATGTTAACCGCCGCGATTTTTCGCTTGAGCAACTTCAGAGAGCTCCCCGGACATCGCCCGTATGCACTTCCTTGACCATATTCGTCGTTAAATATTACACACGATAGATAACCTTAAGTGGACTTTCTCTATAATGATCATGTATGCTTTGAACAGACAGAAACTTCGCGGAATTCAACGGGATTTACGGAGTTTCAAGATTGTTGCTCAGCTGCGGTACAAACGGAGATGAAACACATGAAGTATTGTTTGACAGTTCTGCTGGTTATCACAACCTCGGCAATTGCCGTCGAGAAGCAAAATCAAGCCGATAAAGATCCCCAGGATCGCCTGATTTTCATTGAGGACAAAGATGAGTACATGTCCTATCTCAAGAAGCTGGACAACGAAAACTCCGAATCCGAAAAGCCCGCCAAACTAAGACTTGTCGCTGATCTTTCTAATATCTCAATACCGGATTCACCGGCTGCTTTTACTCAGGCATGGCATAATCCACCGGTATGTCAGGACATCACCGGCAGTTGCTGGTCGTTTTCCTCCACATCGTTTTTTGAATCAGAGGTATTTCGAACAACCGGCCGGCGGGTAAAGTTGTCGGAAATGTACTCCGTGTATTGGGAATATATGGAAAAAGCCAGGGAATACATCAGGCTGCGAGGCGACTCCGCTTTCGGGAGAGGCTCGCAACCCAATGCCGCACTGCGCATCTGGGAGCTCTACGGTGCCGTACCGGCCGAAGCCTATACGGGCAAAAAGGCACAGGATAAGTTATACAAAGACACTGTAATGTTCTCGGAATTGAAAAAACTCCTGAAGAAATGCAAAGCCGATAATTTCTGGGATGAAAAAACCATCCTCAATCAGGTCAAAACCATCCTCAACCGCCATATGGGTAAACCACCAGTAACAATAAACAATAACGGATCAGCTATATCCCCCCGGGAGTATCTCCAGGACGTACTTCGCCTTAAACTAGAAGATTACGTGGACATTATGTCATTTGAAGCTGAGCCATATTTCAAAACCTGGCGAATACAAGGTCTGGGATAACTGGTGGCACAGCAATACCTACCTGAATCTTCCACTCGACGACTTTCTCAAGGTTGTCCGGCAAGCCACTCAAAAAGGTTATACGCTGGCTATAGGCGGTGATACGTCGGAGCCAGGGTACAGGCCTCATTACAACGCGGCAGTTATCCCCTCGTTTGATATACCAGACGGCGCGATTAACGACGCTGCCCGCCAACTGCGTTTCACCCGCGGTGAAACCAGCGATGACCACGCTATTCACCTCGTCGGCTGCACCAGTTTAAAAGGAGCGGACTGGTACCTGATAAAAGATTCGGAAGCAAAAGCCAGAAACGGAAAATACAAAGTGTTACATGTTCTACCGCGAGGACTACATCAAGCTCAAAACCATGACTCTCATGGTTCACAAAGATGCCTTGAGCGGCCTGAATCTACAACCACGCAGTGGGGAGAAATAACCAGCCACCGCAGAACCAGAATTCTGAAGTTACGTATGGCAGAACCTATACGAACCTTGCGTACCCGGTTACTCCAGCTATCATGCAGCGATGCCAGAACTACCCGAAGCGGAGACGATTGCAACACAAATAGCCCAGCGGTTAATCGGCCAAAAGCTGGACCGCGTTGTGCATATCCGTAACGACATCATCAAGAACAATACGAAAAGATGCCCCCGCTGGCTCACTAACTCTGCGATAAACAGAGTCTACCGCCGCGGTAAAAGAATCGTGATCAGCCTTGGCGATGACCACGGGATAATAGTATACCTGGGAATGAGCGGCCAACTGGATGTACAACCCGCGTCAGAGCCCCCCCGGCCACACACGCATTTCCGGGCGACTATTTGCGATTCAGACCAGGAACTTCGCTTTTCCGACACCAGGCGTTTCGGCGGAATAAGGTTTTTCACAACACAAGGCAACGCAGAACCGGAGGGACTGGCCGAATTGGGTATAGAACCACTGATTATGAAACCCCGAGAGTTCAAGTTGGCACTGAACTGCAGAAGACAAATAAAAGCGCTGCTGATGGATCAACACGCAATCGCCGGATTAGGTAATATCTACTGCGATGAAGCTCTTTTCCGTGCCCGAATCCACCCGTTGGAACTGGCCGACACCATAGACGAAAAACGTGTAAACGATTTATGCCGGGCGATCAAAAGTATCCTGAAAGCCGCTATTCGCGCCAAGGGATCCACCATTCAAAGCTACCAGCACGCGGAGGGAGCAGGAGGTTTTCAAAATTCTCACCGCGTGTACGGCCGGGCCGAACAACCGTGTACAGCCTGCGATACCCCCATTGAAAAAATCGTGGTTGGAGGTCGCTCCACACATTACTGCCCGGTATGCCAGGTCGCTCCAACAAAACCGTAACAGACAAGCAGGTTCTTCCGAGATAAATTGAAACCAATGAAAACAAAGACAAGAAAACTGAATCACCTGGTCGTAATGCTTTGCCTCAACGTGTTTGCTGCGGCACCGGTCCTGGCCGAAGTCAGGGATGCGGTAATTCTCAACTTCGATCCGGCCATATCCGGCGGTATTCCCTGCCTCCAGCTTCAACCCAATCCAACTATGCCGAACGGCGGAAACGATAATATCCGTATCACCGCTTACGCGCTGAACGGATCCGAAGAAACCATCCTGGAAACCAGAATCGTTTCAACAGGTAAACAGTTGCAATACCCCCTTCCCCAAAGAAATAAGAAAGAAATCCTCGGCGTAAAAGTCGAAAAACAGAAAGGTTCCAACTGGCACCTCATCGCCGAATGGCGGGCTTTATACTCAAACGGTGAATCACTTTTAAAATACGCCGGCACCGAAAAACTTCAACGCCCCGCTGATTTCAAGGAATTCTGGAATAAAGCCAGGCAAAACCTTAAACGAATTCCCATGAACGCACGTTTCGTCCCCGTACCGGACCAAAGCAGCAGTGAAGCCGACGTCTACAAGGTTACCATAGACTCTTACGGCAACATTCCTATCGTCGGCTGGTACTGCGTCCCCAAGGATGTCGACATCTACGAACAAACACGCGCAAAAAAAAACATACCCGGCCATACAGATAATGCCCGGCTGGGGAGCGGAGGAACCGCCAAACAAGGCACTGCCGAAAAAAGGGTACATCGTATTCTCGCTGAATCCCCGCAGTCACGGACCGAGCAAGGAATACTTCAAAACTCCAATAGCTCACCATCTCTGGAACATAGACAAACCGGAAGATTACTACTACGTGGCCGCTTACATGGACTGCCTGCGGGGAATCGATTTCCTGATGAGCAGGCCCGAAGTAGATAAATCCCGCGTAGCCACAAAAGGGGGAAGCCAGGGAGGAGCCCTGGCACTCGCCACCGCCGCTCTCGACGGCAGGATCTCCTGCGCCGTGGCGAACGTGCCGTATATAAGCAACTTCCCCGACTTTATTAGGTTAGCCGCAGGCTATTCCGGAAAGGAATTCGCTACCAATTACCACGATCCGGAAAAGGGATCAGCGGTCAGGCAAACTCTCGGCTATATTGATATTTCCAACATGACTCCACTGATCACATGCCCGACCCAGGTCTGCGTAGGCCTCCAGGACAGAGTCTGCCCCCCTTTAATTGGAATCACCGCATACAATCGCCTGGAAAACACCGTTCCCCGCGAGCTGATTACCGACCCTTCTGCCGATCACGAGGTGACGCGAAAAATGAATTCCGCCAACATGCGCTGGCTCGAAAAATACCTGAAAAACAGCGAAGGCAAAAAAGCTGAATAGGAAATACTCTACTTGAAATAGCGGCCAATCAGCGGTTCCAATCGCTGTATTGCCTCTGATGATACTTTGGTTTTATCTGACCAGATAGCCAGCTCCAGCGCATCGTGACAACCGCAGGAAACCTCCGCGTCCTTTGCCAGGCGATCGATCGCAACCTCGATAAGATTGATCGCGTTATCCGTTGCTTTTTTCAGGTTCCCGATTATCTCCGTCAGCAATACGGACTTATCCCTGTTAACGTCAACATTTCGCCAGCAGTCATAATCGGTGGGCAAAGCAACCAGCGCGTAACACATCTCCGCTTCGCGGGCCAGCTTCGCTTCGGGGAAACAGGTCATACCGATCACGTCCCCGCCCCACTGCCTGTGCATGTGCGATTCCGCGCGAGTGGAAAACTGCGGGCCTTCCATCACCACGTACGTCCCACGCTGGTGAACCGATGTATCCACTTCATCCGCGCAATCTATAAGTGTTTTTCTTAACGACTCGCAGAACGGGTCGGCCATCTCCACATGGGCGACCAGCCCTTCGTCAAAAAACGTACCCTTGCGTCCGCTGGTCTTGTCGATAATCTGATCGCAAATAACCAGATGCCCCGGTTCGATCTCTTCCTGCAATGAACCAACCGCCCCGCTGGCAATAACGTGAGTCACTCCCAGTTTCTTCAAGGCATAAATGTTGGCCCGATACGGAACGGTCGAAGGAGAATGAATATGACCGTCTCCGTGACGATTCAGAAAGATAACCTCCGTCCCGTTCCAATTCGTCTTTAAAAGCGCTCCGCTGGGAGGTCCATAGGGTGTTTCGACCGCGCAACTCTCCGCTCCGGGATAGTTGGCCAATTGTGCCCCTAATCCCGACCCGCCAATTACCCCGATCAATCTCTTTTTCACAGCTTCACACTCCTGATCCGTTAATTCACGCCTTTCAGCATGCTTTTACCATTACAAACCTTGGTGATTGTACTGACCTCAACGTGAATTTCACCTTTGATTCCTATTTCAATCACGTCATCGCGACATTTTACACTTACAATTCGCCCGCTCTGCATGTTCAGCGCTGTTCAGAGCCTGTTTCCTCCGATACAATCCCTTGCTTCAAAGTATGTTTTCGTTTGGCGCTTTAAAAAATAATCGCAATACGTGAATTCAATCTGATTATTATCCAGCTGGCATGCCCCGGAGTCTTAATGGGCGATTTGCCGCGGTAGCGAGACTGACTATATGCGATCACACAAACTCGTACGTTCAGCCGTATTAGCCATTGCTTCCCTTGGACTAGCCATAGCACTGTATGTCATCTACCAGTATTCCGAGACAAGGTCCACACCTCTGGCTGTAGCTTCGCCAACTCCACAGCCCGTTCCGGCTCAACCTGATAATGTTCAACCTGATAAAGTACAACCGTCTCCAACTCCCCAGGCAGCCAGTAAGCCGGCCGAATCTCGCATCCGTATTGGAGGGCAAAGTGTTCCACTTAGCGGCAGCAAGGGGCAATCTTCGCATGAAATCTACGACGAAACCGGCAGAGTGCAGGCCAGAATCAACTACAGCTCATGGGAACCCACCGGCGAAGACAGTACCGAATTCAAAGCCACTAATCTAACCATAAGTTTCTTTCCACCAAACGGGCAAAGAATCAGAGTAACCGGCGATGAAGCTATCGTATCGTGCAAGTTCCTTCATTCGAAAACTCCCGACCCGGTAAGCGGTCATCTCATCGGTAATGTCCACATACTCATCGATCGTCTTTCCACAGAACAAAGGGCGGCACTTTCCGAAGAACTTCGCGACAGTGATGACGAATCGAGACATATTGAACTCGTGATGGAAGAGATATTTTTCGATCGGGAATATGCCAGGATCGAAACCCAGGGGGAGTTTTCCATCACCTCCGCCGAAGCAACCCTCAAAGGCAAGGGACTCTCGCTGCGCTACAACGAATTGGACAGTCGGCTTGAAGAACTCACCATCACCGAAGGTAAACTTATTGAATTACGTGGCATGGGTGATCGATTCGCCATACAGCTTCCCTCTTCAGAGAACGAAATATCCGAAAAAGCTGACATGCCCGAATCAACAGCAATCGCCGCGCACTCGGTTAAAAAATCGCCAACGTCCTCAATCAACACCAATGCGAGCCAGGAAACGGCACAACTGCCCGTGATCGAACTGGATGAACGGAAAACCCCAACAGTCCGCCCCACCGACGAATACAAAGCCGTCTTTGCCGAAAACGTACAGGTTACGCAATTCATAAAAGACGAGCAGGTCGGACATCTTTCCGCCGAGATTCTCGAATTCGTTTTCGACTTCGGACAGCGAGAAAGAGAGTTGGCCAGGCAGAATCCAACCGAAAATGAGTCGGACGAAACCGAAGCCGCTCCGACAAAAGCACCCGATTTTTCGGATTTGAAAGATGATCGAATTCTACTGACCTGGTCGGGCTCGTTAAGTGTCACCTCCAAACGCACCGGAGAATTCAAAACAGAGCAGGAGCAGCGAGTACACATAACCGCAAGTGGATCACCTGTGCGAATTACCGCCCCACAGAGAGAAATTGAATGCGAGCGACTGGTATTCGAAAACGAGAAGAAAACCGTCCAGCTTTTCGGATCGCCTGATTCTCCCGCACATGTTGCCTCCGCCGATATGGGAGAATTATGGGGTACGGAAATCCTCCTCAATCGCGATCAAGGAAAAGCGTTCGCCCGGGGGCCACAGGGCCGATTGCTTATTTCCAAAACAACCGGTTTCTCCGATACCCGGGTTATCCCTTCATCCAGAAGCGAAAATCAGGAGCAGGACACTGAATTCGAAATACGCTTTGACAATGAGGTTAATGCGGCATTCACGGAAGTAGAGTTAACCTCAACGGACAAAACCGGTAAGCCTAAAAAACGACAGGTATTGAAAAACGCGGTTTTCAGCGGGAATGTCAATATGCTGCGTGGCAAAGAGCACATCCGCTGTGACCGCGTCGATCTCTATTTCGACTTGAGTGAAGATAACAGGCTTTACCCCACCGACGCCCAGGCTTTCGGTAATGTCATCGTTTCCCAGGGAAACCGTTTCATCTCCGCACGCGATAGAATGGTTGTCGATCTGGAAATGTCTGAAGTGGAGAAAGAGCCCTTCAATCTCGCCAGGGCAAGGCAGATAGCCGTCGCGAAAGGTAAAAACCCGGACACCCTGGACTGGAAGAGTATCAGGGAAAACTATGAACTCAAGAAGGAATACCGCCCGGGTCTGAGTCGCCTGCAGGCTTTCGGAGAGGTCGAAGTAAGCGATCCCGACCAGGAACTGGAAATCAACTGCGAATCACTTGATTGTGTTTTCGCCCAGGGTAGCCAGATTAGTTCCGGACTCGTCACCCCCACAACGGGAGAAAGCGTGTACATAGCTCTTGGCGAGTTTTCTATTGCTTCACCCGCGCCCATCCCCTTCGACGTAACCGGGCAGGAAACTCATGTCGACGGTCCCGGCCGAATGACTTTCCTCAGCGAACAGGATATCGACGGCAAGCGTCTGGACACGCCAATGTTGGTCAGTGTGCAATGGCAGAATCGTATGGCCTTCGACGGGCCGAAGAATGAAGCGGTTTTTGCCGGTAAGGTTCATATCGAAACGGAGGAAAGCACCTACGATTGCGACAATTTGAGAGTCGATTTCGCCGACACCCCCGACCGAACCCAGGACATCCCCGCGCTGGACTCCCAACGCGATTCCAAATGGTGGATTTTCGAGCCGCTAATCGCCAGGGCAACCGGAAAGAAACAAAAAGACAAGGGCCTTGATTTCAAACCCGCCGGAAAATCGTTCAACAAGGATCCCGTTTATCTCTACGCCACCGGAAACGTGGTGGCCATGTACAGCAAGCTCGACGAAACCACCGACCGCCTCAAAAACCGGATACGCATGTCCGGACCGACAATGGCTATCGACCTGACTGATGATTACCTCCTCATCGACGGGCAGGGTAACCTCCTGATCGAAGACTACAGTAAACCTGCAACCAGCAGTAATCACGATACAGGCAAATCGGAACAGGATCGCCAGTTGTCACCGTTCGGCCGCAGCCTGGGCAACGAACCGTCGCAAACGTTTATCGCCTGGATGAAATCCATGAGCTACCGGCATAAGATCAACGTCGTCGAATTCGATAAGGACGTTCAGCTTGTCCACCGCACCGGCACAAAAATGAAGCTGGCCGAAAAACTGCTCAGTGAAAAAGAATTAGCCGCAAGCTCCGACGAAGGACGAGAAGCAACTCTTAACTGCCGATCGCTGGTTGTAAAATTCGAACGTAAAGACGAGAACAAGTCAGAAGGCGCCGGACGAATGAGCGGAACCGAAGTCAGTGCCTTCAATGCTTCCGGAAACGTCTATTTCTTCGATTCTGGCATTTCCGCAATTGCCAACCAGATCACTTATAACCGGGAGGATAATCTGCTGCAGATTCTCGGATCAGAAAATAATCCCGCCCAGCTATTCGATCAGCGGAAACGCTTTAACTCCCTGAAAGGACCCCGGTTCTACTGGGACCGGTCCACAAACAGAATAAAAGCCCCGCGATCCAGAGGCAGGATGAATTAGCTAAACTCAACAATTCAGGTTTAAGCAATTGTTGGATTTCGCATTACCACTAACATACTCGAATAATACAACACGCAATATCACCGCAGCGATCCCGTCCCCCTGCTCTCACAAAAGACGCAAGGAATGGGCACCCACGTTCCTTCCTAGCCCAATAGGGGTATCGATATTTTCCAGCATTAAGTAGAACTCAGAAAACCCGCCTTTTAAACCTAAAGCCCTTTTTCTTTATCCGGGATATCCAGAACCTCGTTAAGAGCGCCACTGCGAAATCCCCTGGGATCCACCCTGATTTCACCAAAGCCGATAGATTTGAAATAGGCCTCAATTTTCGCCCTGTTTTCCTGTTCAGTTATCCTGCTTATCTCAACGGGCAACACCTCAACACTGGCATAATCGCCGTAGTGCCTGACACGGCAAACACTGAACCCAAACTGCCTTTTGAGATAATTCTCCCCCATCATTAACCGCCTTGAGTTTTTCCCGAGTAATCTCCTGCCCATAGGGAATTCTGCTTGAAAGACACGGGCTTGCCGGCTTGTCGTAATTACTCAGCCCCAGCGATTTGGATAAAACCCGCAATTCCTGCTTATTGATTCCCGCCCTGGCGACAGGAGATATTACTCCGTATTCAATAGCGGCTTTCTGTCCCGGCCGCCAATCTCCATCGTCGTCGATATTCGCTCCGTCCACAACCGCGTTCAAACCCCGTCGCTCGGCAAACTCCTGGATATGCCTATACAGGTTGACCTTGCAGTAATAACACCGGGTACTGGGATTACCGGTATAGCAGGGATCATTAAACTCGTCAGTCCTGATGACTACGTGCTCCGCTCCCAATTCCCCGGCAAGCTTTTCCGCCAGTTCCAGCTCCTGCCGGGCAAGCGAGGGGCTGTCTCCGGTAACGGCGACGACATTACCTTTCCCCAATACATCCAGAGACACCTTGAGAACAAACGTGGAGTCGATTCCCGCGGAAAACGCCACAGCCACCGAGTGAAGTTCCCGGATAAGCATCTGCATATCTTCGAATTTCTTTTCCAGGGACATATCTCGGAACAAAGCCAATCGATAAGACCTGATCTAGGAAACGCTTCCGGCCTCCACCGCATTGTCAAACGACCAGTGACGTCCATATGCGGGTGGTACATTGCGCCATACGGTGTTTTTCGCGAATTGGTGTTTTGCTATCTGCTGATCAAGATGCGCCGACAACTCCCGGATCCGGTCTCTTTTTTCTCCGCGCATCAAGGTACAAGCCATTCGCCGCAATCCGATATACTCAAAATAGCTGAACGTCCCCCCGGGCTTCAAATTCCGCTTGATTACATCCAGAATACTCTGTACGTCCGGCAGCTTGAACGCGGTAAACGGTAATCCAGAAATAACGTAATCATATGTATCGGGAGCATCAACATCTTCAACGGAACCGCGAATCAGGCGAACGCGGCCCTGGCGGCGAGCTTCGCCGAGTTTCCCCTTATTGAGGATTTCATTATCCAGAATATCCGCAAGTTCCGGCTGTATCTCGCAGACATCCAGCCTGTCTTCCGGACCCAGCAGGTCGCCGATCACCGTGGTTACAGCTCCGGTTCCCGCCCCTACCTCCAATACCATAGCCGGCTTCTCGCGCTCGGCAAAAGGAGCCACCAGCGTTTCCGCCAGGTATCTTGAACTGGGCGCAATTGCTCCGGTTACATCTGGAGATTTCACATACCGACGAATGAAACTTATCGCGTTGGATATAGACATAGCTGGTCTTGTTTTTGGTAACCTCAGTTATTCCTTTGGCCATTAACCGGCAAACGCGCCGAATTACCCGCTTCCAGCGTAAATTTATCCGCTATTGTTGTTGGTTTTGCAAGCCTGTATCGAAACTAACCCACTCGAGCGATCCTAATGAAATCGAATCACAGGCTCAGCAACTAAAGGGAAGGTTATTATGGGGCGGCTTCCACATCCTTTACGCCATTTAAATCGTAATCGTATGCTAACGTCTTACGCAGCCTGGGTACTCCATTCACCGTGCAAATCCTGATACAGGTAATTGGTTCCACCGTAATGCCGGTCCGAAAAGCGATTTCCATTTCTCCCGTTACACCCGCTAATATTCGCCTCACCAGCATCGATATAGCTGCAATCGTCTTTCACACTGGAATTGATGTCTCCATCGCCACGATGCGACTGTTCGTTCGCGTCTCCGATAAGCACCATTTTGGGACTGATCGCCGCTCTGGTTATACTAGCCCAGGGATTAGGTAAAGCGCCCTCGTCAAAACTCCGGTCAGCATTGAGCCCATACGTGCCTGCCGCCCAACCGGGCAGATATACACGATAATGGCCGCTATTAACTCCCCGAAAAGAACTGGCTTTGCACAAGAAATACTCCTGCCAGCGTTCACGGTCTACATTTCGCTGCACAGGGTAACTGACCAGGTTATCTCCATCCTCAAGAAAAACCGGTTCTTTATAAATGTAACTGAATAGTACTTCCGTCCATCCATACAGCAGATCAGGATTGTTTTCCGCATCCGGTTGCCATTGTGCAGGCGGCAGGAAATCGCTGCTGATGTTTTCATAAGCAGCTATGGCATTAGCCATATCCTTCAACCGCGCCAGGCAATGTACCCCTTTAGCCTGATCACGAGCACGCCCCAGCGAGGGCATCAGGATCGATATGAGCAGACCAATAATAGCCACAACTGTCAGCAGCTCTATCAGCGTAAACGCTTTTGCCGTATCTTTTACACGATCAAACATTTCTTAATAAATGACCCTTTCCGCTCGATTAAACGTGCAAAGCGTCTGACAGAGCGTCCAAGTCAATACTCCATCAAATCTCACTGCCTGCCGACAGTCAACTTCTAATTATCTTAGTAGCCCGGAACAGCAGAATCAAACCCGTTTTACTGCCCTCTAAGGAATACTCAGGTTTCCGAGACGAAGTGGGTCATAAACGTATCCAACAGCCCCGGACCAGTTGGAGTACTCACTCCGAGCCTGGTCGAAACGCGTGAAGTTTATACCCCATATACGCCCATTACGGTATTCCTGAGGGAATGAACTTAACGGAATTTCAAGCTCCGCCGTCCAGAACCCATCGTACTTTCTACAGGCGTGCCGAATGGCCACAGGCCAGGGTCTTTTCGCCCCCACTGGTGGATCCATCGATACACCGCGCTCCCAGAAAACGGTCGATGGGCTGATTACGATCCGATAGAGATCGCCGGCCGATCGCGTACAACTGTTCACCGGATCGAGAAGAATCTCCACGCATTCACCGGTCATGGGAATACCGTCGGGCGATACTTCGGTTGTTCCGCGAACATTGAAATCATTGACTTCCCTATCCGTATCACACCGAAAACCTAAATACACCTTATCATCGTGAATACGGGAAAAGCAGTGTGTCCGATTAACAGGCAACGCTCCAGCCTGACCACTGCCTGGACCGCAAATCAGCTGAAAATCACTTGCATGGTTACCAACACCGGAAGCCCAGTCAGAAAGATCGCCATCTATCACGACTGGCGAACCACTCCCTTGAGCGACAATGTGTGAAAGCCGGCCCCGGCAATCATCAACCGCTCCGGAATCATCCTCATAATGAACGATGAATTCACAATGCCCATTCTCGTCCCAGGTAAGAGACGGAGTAGTTGCCGTAAGTGTTACTGAAGCAGATTGCCCCGGTTCGATACCGTTAATCCTCTGGTTTCCCCTGTCCGTATTCCATACTCCGGGATAATTCCCAAATGAAACCCGACCGGACAACGGAATTCTCTGATTGTTGGTAATCCGAACATTGCATTCTATCTTCACCCCATCGCTTATTCTGACCTCCGCGGGTCGCGCTCGCGCGCCGACCACTTCAATATCCACACTGCAGGCCGCTTCGATAAAACGCCTCCAGCGAATCGTTGTCGGCAGCGCGTCCTCTTTCGAAATGCGACGATTATCCACGGCAGCCAGCAATTCATCGGCAATGATCCACTTTGCGTTTTCCCATAGAGCCGGATCTTCCACCCAGCAATGAAGTTTACCGTCCATGAAACTCGAATCGTACACATCAGCCCCGAAACGCTTCACCAGGGCCTGGCTGATAGTTGAAGCGATATAGCCCTTTCCCCTTGCCTGCAGCAGTCTCAAGTAGGAAATCTCTTGAATTCCACGTCTCAACCTTTTAAGGCGAATGGACGCAACGGGTTCTGATAATCCAAAATAGCTGCCGGGATAAAGCAGTATATCCGCGCGATGATCTATGCATTCCTGAGGACTCAACGCGCCCGCTATAGGCTTTTTCCAATCATTGGCGACACCAAGGTGAAGAATTGAAGCCTTTGCGGCCTTTGCCTGCCACGGAATAACCTGGGTACAAATCGCGGGAGAGGCAATATCTACCGAACCACTGAATGGAGGCCTATCCAGGCCCCAGGCAGGTATGCTGCCGAAGTCTTCTGAAATCGCCGTAAAATCATAAAACTGAGCCCGAGGTGTCCAGATATCCACATAATCGTTTTGATTCGCGTAATGAAAATCGTACCATCCCCACAAGGAGAGATCCTGGGGCGGTAAACCTGACATTATCCTCAACCGCGAATCAGCCCGCTTGGCGATATAGGCGTAATGCTCCAGCAACTCCCGGGAACCTTCCATATCCGCGTATTCACACGGTATACTCACGTAGGATCGCTGCAGCCACCCTTTTTCCGCAAAGTGTCTTGCGGCATTACCGAAATACTCGTTAAGCAGTCGTGAATGCAATGGGGATGAAACCGCTCCGTACCTGGGCGGACGGGGAAAAGATTCATCAAATGGTATTTCCAAAATTGCCGAAGCAATGCGATTACTGTATGACGATCCATCAATATACCCGGAAACCACTTTGTCGTAGTCATCCCAGTTCACCTCAAGGTTGCCGTCGCCCCCTATCTTCGTAACCGGATAAAGATACGGTAACTGTGGATTCAATCCGTGTTCCTGCAGCATACGCATGGTTGAGGATAAAACGCCCTGAAGCTGGCTTCTTACCGGGCTTCCCTCGAGAATTCGGGCAGGACCATGGGGTTTTCCGTCGAGAGTAACATGATTGAAAAACAGCTTCTGCTGGTCCACGTCGACCAGAATATCCGGATCGCCGACCTCTGGTAAAACGAAAGGCCACACTTCCAGAGACAAATCAACTCTATCGGCCAGCTCGCCATCAACGAAAACCTTAACGGGTGCAACGTACGAACCAGGCAATGTCCCCTTGGGAATACGTACATCAAACCATAACTCTATCTTCTTCCCATCAGTTGTTTCCTGCGGGAGACCTCCCCGGGGAGCATCGACAGGTACAAGTACATCAGCAACGCTTGGTTCCCGGCGTTTCGGCTCGATCGTTCGAATATGCCAACCGGGCCAACCCGGCACTTCCACCCGATGAATGCGGTATACTTTAGTGTTTCCCGTTATCAACCTTTCATCCGGAGAGGAAAAGTCCCCCACCGACAATTCGACAAGTCCATCGGCTTGTATGTCCATCCGAAACCCGAGAACTTCGTTCATTGCCCCGGACAGATTTACAGCCCGCTTTGTTGAATCGTAAATATCCGGAACTTCCATGATCCGCGCAATATCGCGGTCTCCTGACGGGTCCTTGAATACTTCAAGTCGATAATCAGAACTGATTGATTGAGAACATCCGCAATTTCCAACAACCAGAAAAAAAAACGTAAGCAGACAAACCACTCGAAAAAGCACATTCGCCAACTTGGACTCGTGTTCCTTCATAATCAATCAGCAACCCGATTGTGGACTAGCGGTCGTCAGATGCCGCGGACGACACCTCCAGCACATCCTGCCCGTAAACTTTGGTCGTTCCCAGGAAGTATTTGCGGGCATCTTCAAGAATGCAGTATAACGCGGGGACAATCAACAGCGTAAGTACTGTAGAGAAAACCAATCCCCAGCACATGCTCATGGCAAACGGTGACCAGATTTTACTATATCCACCGACCCCAAACGCCATAGGTGCCAGACCGACTATGGTTGTTATCGTGGTCAGGAGAATAGGACGCATTCTACGGTGGCTACCCTGGCGGACTGCCTCCATCACAGACATGCCCTGGAGCCGTTCCTGGTTTATAAAATCGAGTAAAACAATAGCGTCATTTACGACAACCCCGCAAAGACCAACCATGGCAATACCAGTGACCACGCTGAACGGGTAATCGTTAACTACCAATCCCAAGAACATACCCATTATTCCGAAAACAATCGCGGTCAACACAACCAGGGGTTGGCTGTAGCTGCGGAACTGAGTTGATAATATCACGTATATCACGGAAACGGCTATTATCGCGCTGAACACAAGACTGACAAAACTATCCTGCGTCTCTTCGAATTGCCCTCCGGCGAATATGGCGAGTTTGTCATCCCCCTCCGCTAACGGCCCGAACTCCTTAAGAATCGCTTCATTAACCATCTTTGCGTCGACGTGGTTGTTATCAACGTCGGCGGTAATCTCCACCGCTCTTTTCGTATCGTAGTGATAACGATTCGTATAGGTCTGATCAAAGTCCAGCTTCGCCACTTCGTGCAGTTTAACTACCTGCCCGGTGGTTCTACTTACCAGGTCTATCTCGGGAAGCTGATCGACATCGCTCACCTGGTCGCGATAATAACGAACCTTGATATCCAGATCCTCATCGTGCTGAGTGTCTTTGTAAACACCAACGAACAAGCCGTCTACCGCACCGCGAAACGCTGTGGCGACATCAGTAAAGGTTAATCCCAATTCACTGGCTCGAGCGTCGTCGACCTTCAGAACCAGTTCCCGGTTTCCCAGTTGCAGATTGTCCGCAACATCAAAAACCCCCGGCATCGATTCCAGTCTCTCCTTGATTCGCTCCACCACAACTCGGGCTTCATCGTAATCTGGATGCTCAACTCGTATGGCAACAGGCTTTCCAACCGGCGGACCATCGCGTAGCGGCCATGCTTTTATGAACTCAACCCGACTCTCAGGATGCGCCGCCAGGTATTCATTAAGCGCCGTACGCACATCATTCATGACCTTTACCGGATCGTTTACTACCCCATCGCCCGTGGCTATATCCACCCACATCTGGGCGACGTCAGTACGCATGATCCGCTGGTTGTCCTCGTTCATCTGCAAACCGATAGCCGCCGAAGAACGAGAAACCCGATCAGGCTTGAATGAATCCACCACCTCTGCCAGTGCGGCCACTTCTTCAGTCGTGGTTTCCAGGCTGGACCCCGGCCTGCTGTTTATAGTAACTGCGAATGTCGGGAAATCTGACGGGAAAAGATCCCAGACCAGAGTTCGCTGAGCCTGCCAGACGAATACACCGCAAGCCGCCAGGACCAAAAGCCCCATATACCTGTAAGCCAGGATCTGCCGAAGGGACACATCGTAAATCCTGGTTAGTCGCTGTCGCCATCCATCCCCTGCGGTTAAATCCTTTAATGGCTTTTCTAAAACACCCTTACGTGCCCGGGGTCCAAAATCCAGATAGTGAACGGGTAATATAACCAGGCATTCAAACAGCGACGCAACCAGGGCTACCGTAACCGTCTTGGGCACAATAGCGAAGAATTTGCCCAACACACCAGTCATGATGAGCAGCGGCAGGAACGCCGCGATAGTCGTCATGCTGGAACTGATCACCGGCCAGATAACCTCTTCCGTTCCAAAAATCACCGCCTCCCTGCGCGGCATACCGTTTTGAATATGGTGGTATATGTTCTCCAGTACCACAATGGCGTCATCCACAATCATGCCGCTCACGAGTACCAGGGAGAAAACACTCACCGCATTGAGCGACACTCCGATCGTATGCATGAAAATAACGGCACATAAAAAGGAGAATGGTATGCCGACAATCGCCAATATGGAGTTACGTGCTCCAATGGCAATCCAGAGAACCAGAAAAATCAGCAACAACCCCACTCCCAGATTGCTTCGAAGCACTCCCAGACGGCTCTCGATAATCGTGGTTGAATCCGACTGGATTTCCACCTCCACACCGTCTATATCCAGTTCGGTGTTGTACGTGGCCAGGCACTTTTTGACCGCATCCCGTACCGTTATTGAGTTTTCACCATGCTCTTTGCAGACCTGGACTATTATCGCCGGCTTGCCGTTGACGTGTGCCCCCCAGAACGCCCTTTCAAAGGATTCCTCTATTGTTGCCACTTCACGTAATCGAACATGAGCACCGCTGTCACTGCGGACTATGCATATTTCGCCGAATTTCTGCGGATCCTCCACCTCACCTACACTTCGAAGGGTGATTTCCGCGTCCCCCGATTCGACATAACCGGCCGGCAGATTCAGATTACTGGCCGTTATAGTATCCGCCACCTGCTTGATTGAGAGATTGTGTTTCTGGATCTTGACCTTGTCTATCGATATGTGGATTTCCCGCTCGCGCAACCCGATCAACTTCACCCAGGCGACACCCGGTAAAAACCGAAGCTCGTCCTTCAAGTCCAAAGCCACGCGGCGCAAGACGGTCTCGTCCACGTTCCCAGTATTCACTACACCTACCTGTAAAAGCGGAAGCACTTCATCGGTAGTAAGACGCTCCAACACCGGTTCTTCGGCACCTTCCGGTAAATCCACAACCCGGTCCAACCGGCCACGCAGATCTCCGAAGGCAGCTTCGTACTGTTCCGGCGTCAGATCCTCTCGAAACTTGACCGTAATGACTGATACGTCGGGTTGGGAAACACTGATGATGCGATCCGTGCCTCTCGTATCTTCGATCTCATCTTCGATTTTGCGGGTGATGAGGCGTTCCACCTCTTCGCTGGAGGACCCGACCCATAGCGTCTGTATCGTCGCTATATCCAGAGAGGTATCGGGGTAAACATCAACCGGTAACCTCGTGAGTATCAGTAGACCGGCCACAATGAACACAAAGAACAACAGGTTCATCAGGACCACTTGCTTGACCGCGAAACGAGGTAGAGACATATCGAAAAGCTTTATAATCCGGAACGATCACTGGACACTAAGTGCGGAGAGTTAGTCAGCAGATCGTCTATCGACCTGGTTCTTCCCACGGTTACGGTTACACCATCGCGCAACTCCCGCCTTCTCGAAACTATGACGCGGTCGCCATCCTCCAGTCCGGAATGTACCTGGAAGAGTTCAAGGTGCCCGATAATTGCACCAACCTCGATCTGACGAAGCTCGGCACAATCCTCGCCATCCTTATTCGTTATAACGAGACAATGATCAACACCAAAATGCTTGAATACCGCCTCACGGGGAACAACTTTCACGCCGCGTAACCAACCGCACGCAATCACCGCCTGCCCATACATACCGGACAGCAGCGACTCATCTTCGTTCTCCACGCGCAGTTCCACCGCGAATTTCCTGCTCATTGAATCCATCTTCGGAGCAACATGATTGAGTTTTCCAATATGTTTTTCACCGCGGTAAGCGTCAGCGGTTATTTCCGAATGCGTAAAGGACGTTAGAAGCGGAACCTCGGTATCTGCGACCTGCACGACCATCTTCATCTCGTCCAGTCGAACGATTTCCGCAATCGGCTCGCCGGCAACAGCGTATTCTCCGCACTCTAGAAGAACGCGATTAATCCGCCCGGCAATCGGAGAATGAATCACGCAACGCTTCAACATCGTTTCCGCTTCATTCACCGCAGCTTTCGCGACTTCCACCGCACTTTTGCCCACGCTCAGCTGTGCCTTGGTCCTTGCTACCGCCGCTATCGCTGCTTCGCGTTCCGCCTTTGCGGCATCGGCCGCGGCTCTGGCATTTCGCAACTCTGCTTCGGAACCAGAAGACTTCACCCTTAACCCCGTAATCCGCTCCAGGTTATATTGCTGAAAATCCAACCTTGCTTCAGCTGCTGCCAATTGAGCTTCTGCCTGCTGAATACCGGATTCCAGATCTCCGATTTGCGATTTCGCCCGAACAAGCTCCGCTTTGGCTCTCTGGGCCTGCAATTCGTAATCGGTTTTATCGATTTGGTAAATAACGTCTCCGATACCGACATGCTGGCCATCAGAGACAGGCCGAGCGACAACCCGACCGGTCACTTCACTGCGAACCGTTATTTCCTCAATTCCGTTAAGGAAACCACGTGCTTGAAGAATATGCGGAATATCCACCGGCAAAACGGTTAAAACCTCAACCGGCACAACCTCGTCTTTAACCTCACTGTTGGTTGCGCTGAGACGTGTGTCAGCACGCTGCTTCATTACGATTGCACCCGCTATCGCAGTGGCAATCACCAAAATAATGACCAGGAGAGCTAAGGGATGTCCTTTGCTGGGTTGAGCCGACATGTACACCCTGTCTCTTTCATGCTAGGTGCCCGCATATACCTTTACCGTTTAGGGGAGATTATACGAGCGAGTTTTAGGATTGGATAGCAACAAACGGAGACAAAGCCACTTATATGCCACAATACAGGAAGGCACTAATCAAGCGGCCGGGTTTCCACCCTTCTCACGGAATCAATCGCACCGATTGCCCAACCACCCTATTCTCCGGTAGCGGGTTCGGTTTCCGTTTCTTCGGCTCTATCGTCGGCGGCTGGTGTTACAACCCGTGTATCCGGACTGGTTATCGCAGGCTTACTCACCTCTGGTTTAATCTCAACCGGTTCCGGAGCCTTTGCGAACTCAACCACCGTAAACGTGTTGTCCAGATTCTCATAAAGCTCTATTGCCAGCTTCTGAAACGGTAAGCCACTGAAGCGGTTGTCGGTACGCAGAATGTCCAAATACTCCTCGGCTTTTTTGCGGTGGCTGGCATCTTTATCGATTACGAATTTGTCAGCCTCCACCTGGAACATCCCGCATAACGCGCGTCCGTAGTAGACTGTACTTTTGCTATGATTCTTTATAATCTTCTGAAGCGCCGCTTCGGCTACCGAAAGATATTCAGGGTTAATCCCGCCTTCGCCTTTCTCAGCGTGCATCAATGCCAGCGAAGCCTGCAGAGACAAAGTGTCCAATTTAAATTCCACACTGCCTGACCGGTCGGCCAATCGCCCTATCTCTTCCAAGTTTCCCAAAATCGCGGCAGGCTCCAGCTCCACACCGCCTGGAGCGGTATTACTCAGCTTCACTCTTGTAGCATAGTCATCCTGAAACGATTGCACTTCAGCACTAGCTCTGTAAGAGGAAATCGCCACCACAATAACCAACAGGGCAACGACACCGACTACGTAGACGCCCCACTGCCGAAAAGACTCTCCTAGATCCTGGAGGGTTTGAGCCAAATCGTTAGTCTTCAATTCCTGCCTACGTTTTGCTTTCATTACTGGCTCCGCGTATTCGGGGGAATAGCTCCCCGTTGCTCTTGAGAAATAATAACTTGTACCGCCGTTGTCTTACCAACACCCTTGTAATCACGGATCAGAACAGTACAAGATTCATTGCCTTTTTCAAATCGAAGCGTGTATTCACCTTTCACGCTTCCGTCACTGACCTTTACCCATCTCGCCAGCGGCATTTGCTCCCGGTAAAAATTGCGAACATTCAACTTATCCGCACCACCGGCATATAAATGCCGGAGATATAACCGGGAGGTTCCCGTAGATCTGTCTTCAGAAGCACTCTCCACAAAACAGAAATTAGCCGGGACCGGAATATCATTTTCAAAGGGACGAGCCATAGGTACCAGACGCACCGACCGATACACCGATTGAGATGAAGCACAACCGGTCATACAGGCCGAAACGAGAAGGCAAATACACCATGCCCCCAAGAATCTAACTCGAGCCGCTAACATCATCAGCACTCCCTTGCGTTTAGACTCTCTGCGCCCACAAGACTGTTGGACATAGAGACTTAGCAGCGTACGACAAACAACGCTCCAAGTCAACGACAACCGCTCCCTGACGCCATCAATACCAACTCAATAATCGTACTTCACGCAGAATGTCGTGGCCGGATTCCCGCCTGTTACTCTAAAGATCCCGCGGAATTATCGGACCGCTACCCCAAGCAGTATCACGACTGCAATATCTTAGCCGCCTCAGTCGCAGGTACCGCGGCATAGTGTAACGGTTCCATACTTGCGGACGCTCTTCCCTGGCTCAGACTGCGTAATTGCGTGGTATACCCAAACATCTCCGCCAGAGGAACCTCTGCTTTAATAATTCTGGTGTCATCACGCATGTCGGTAGCTGTAATAATCGCCCGGCGAACATTCAAATCAGCATTGATGACCCCGAAATAGGAGTCGGGCGTTCTAATCTCCACCGCCATAACCGGTTCCATCAGTTGCGGTTGTCCCGATTCCGCCGCTTGATTGAAAGCCAAACGAGCTGCGTTTTCAAATGCCACCTCGGTACTGGCCATATCATCCTGCTCAACACCGGTCAGAATCGCTCGCCAGTTTATCATTGGATAACCAAGTAATGGGCCACTCAATCCAGCATCGATTACCCCTGTCCTGATCGCGGCAAGGAATTCTTCACTCAAAGCATCCGGCGGCAACTCGCTGGTTACCTGCTCGGATTCCACGAGAGTTTCGGTGCAGATCTCCAGCCTCAGTTTGACCGCCGCGAATTGCGGCTTGCCACCAAAATCCTTATCAAAACGGCCTTCTCCGGCGGATGTCGCCGAAACGGCTTCACGGTATGTGACCCGTGGTTTTCCAATGCGAATACCTACGTTCATATCGGTCATGATCCGCTTGGATAAAACCTCAAGATGCAACTCTCCCATACCGGAAATAAGCGTCTGCCCGGTCTCCTCGTCCATCCGATAGCGGAAGGTGGGATCCTGCTTGCATAAAGCGTCAAGAGCATCGATCAGCTTATCCCTGTCTTTAGACGATGCCGGTTCTATTGATTGGGAAACTACAGTATTCGGGAATTCTATTGACTCCAGAAGTATCGGTCGCTGGGGAGCACAAAGCGTATGCCCGGTAAGTGCGTCTTTCGGACCGATCACCGCCACGATTTCTCCAGCTTCCGCTTCGGTGAGCGTATCCCTGCGCTTGGCATACATTCGAAACAGGCGGGTAATATTTTCCTTCTCGCCGGTAACGGAATTGATAACCCGGGAATTGGATTTCAATACTCCGGAATAAATCCTGATGAAATAGAGATCGACCGGTTTATCACTGATAATTTTAAACACCAATCCGGCGAACGGCTCACTTGAATCATTCTTAAGCTTGATTGGCTTCTTTTTGGAATCCGCCGTAACCCCTTCCACTGGGGGCAATTCCAGCGGACAAGGCAGGTAATCACAGATGGCGTCAAGCATCTGTTGCACACCGACGTATTTCAACGACGATCCGCACAACACGGGACATAGCAAATTCCCTATTGTCGCTTTCCTCAAAGCACGTTTCAGGTCAGCGACATTTATCTCCTGCTCGGCCAGAAAACTATCGATAAGGAGCTCGTCGGTTTCGCAAATCCGCTCGACCATTTCCGCCCTGGCAGCTTGTGCATCGGGCAGGTACTCTTCGGGGATTTCGCCAACCTGGAATTTGGAACCGAGGTTGACCTGATCGAAATAAACCGCCTTCATTTCCATCAGGTCGATCAGTCCTTCCAGCCTGTTCTCCGCGCCGATTGGAATCTGAACGGGGATCGCGTTGGCCCGGAGCCGATCTCTAATGGAAGCGACGCTGGCGGTAAAGTCCGCTCCAGCCTTGTCCATTTTATTTATGAAACAAATTCGAGGAACATGGTATTTATCCGCCTGGTGCCAGACCGTCTCGCTTTGAGCTTCCACTCCCTCCTTGGCATCGAAAACAGCCACCGCACCATCCAGGACCCGCAAGGATCGCTCAACTTCCGCGGTAAAATCAACGTGACCGGGCGTATCGATCAGATTAATCGTGTAACCTTTCCACGGACAGGTAACTGCGGCCGAATATATGGTTATTCCCCGCTTCTGCTCCTGCTCGTCGAAATCGGTGATAGTGGTCCCTTCATCGACCTCGCCCATGCGATGACTTGCACCGGTATAGAATAGAATGCGTTCAGTGGTGGTCGTTTTGCCCGCGTCAATATGGGCGGCAATACCGATGTTTCGTAACTGGGTGAGATCCAGACTCATTAATCTGACCTTTTCTTCATTCCGGAAGACAAAACCCGGAAACGATTCACTTCACAAAAAAAAAGGCGACCAACTTTCGAAGGTCGCCAGCTTGATTCAATCCACTCAGCCCCACAGGGCTACCACGCAAAGTGGGCAAAAGCTTTGTTCGCTTCGGCCATGCGGTGTACGTTCTCCCGCGTGGTCATAGCGGTTCCCTCTCGCTTATACGCATCCAGAAGCTCCTGAGAGAGGAACGCGCTAAGGGGTTTACCGCTCTTGGCACGTATCGCTTGCAGGACCCAGCGTATCGCCAAAGACTGCTGACGACGCTTATTAACCTGCATGGGAACCTGATAGTTCGAACCACCAACTCTCTTGGAGCGAACTTCCACGTTCGGCTTAATATTGTTAATCGCCGTCTCAAACACCTCAAGCGGCGGTACGTCTTTGACGCGCTTGGCAATAATATCCATCGCATCGCTGAACACTCGGGTGGCAACCGACTTCTTGCCATCCAACATCAAACAGTTGATGAACTTGGATACCAGCAAGCTGTTAAACTGCGGATCAATCTTCAACTGCTCTCTTGAACAAGTAAAACTTTTGCGTCCCATCGTCCAGCTTTCCAAAAACGTATTTCGTTATTCAAACTTCGCAGCACACGCTCCGCGAAGAAACAAGTACTATATTACAACACCCAGTAAAACGCAACACAAGCAATCGCGTCAAAACGGTGACCGTATCCTGCTATACCGGTTACCAAAGATCAAAAACACGACGATTAATGTCGATCCCCCGCGAGTCACGGGAGCAGCCACTTATTTCTTAGCCCGACGTTTCACACCGTATTTACTACGACCACGATTTCGCGGATGTCCCTCTTTATCCGTATCCACTGAGGCACAATCCAAGGCTCCACGAACTACGTGGTAACGAACACCTGGAAGATCTCGAACCCTACCGCCACGAACCAGCACAATCGAGTGCTCCTGGAGGTTATGATCCACACCGCCAATATAGGCAGATACTTCCTTGCCGTTAGTCAAACGAACACGTGCAACCTTCCGCAATGCGGAGTTAGGTTTCTTGGGCGTTTGTGTTTTTACCAACAGGCATACACCACGCCTCTGCGGACACTGATCGATGTCACGGACTTTCGACTTCTTAACGACGTCTTTGCGTCCTTTACCTCTTCGCACCAACTGGTTAATGGTCGGCATCTTTTTCCTCTTCGTTGGGCACTCTTATCGAAGCGCCTTATCTCAACACCGGGCTTTCGCCCCATCAAAAACTTACCGCGACACAATATCCGCCGGGCAACATCATTCCGCCAGACCTTCACTGCCAGCCTGATCATCCGCCGACGATTGTACAGAGTCCCCTAGTTTAGAAGAATCGCTGAAACTTTCAACCTCTGTCACGATCGGACGTGACTGTTGGTTGTCAAATATTTCCGATATTGGCTCTGCAGTCGATATAACTGGAACACTCAAATGCGAAACAGGCTGCAAAGGCGTGTCACCAGGCAAGGAAGCCATCGCGTTCGCCGCAGATCCCACTCCCACCACTGCTTCGGCCGGCAGATCCTCTGGAAGCGGCAATGGCTCACCCTTCAGATCGACTTGCATCGTTAAGTACGGCTTGAATCCAGTGCCCGCAGGAATCAAATGTCCGAGAATAACATTCTCCTTTAGCCCTAACAGCGGATCGTTGGCCCCTGCCAGCGACGCCTCTGTCAGCACCTTAGTCGTTTCCTGGAAACTTGCGGCCGAAATGAACGACTCGCTGGACAAGCTTGCCTTGGTAATACCGAGCAGCAGCGTAGTGGCTACAGCCGGCTTAGGCCTCTTGCCTTTGGCGGGTTCGCCACCTTCATCCTCAACCGCCTCGTTGGCCTCAGTAAGATCGCTCTTAAGGACGATTTCACCCTCACTGAAATCGGTATCGCCAGCGACCGTTACAATAACACTATTGGCCAACCTTTCGTTTTCCTGGCGGAACTTGAATTTATCCACCACGTCACCCGGCAGGAAAATAGAATCGCCCGGATTCTCTATCTTAACCTTCCGGAGCATCTGCGTGATAACAACCTCCAGGTGCTTATCGCTAATGGACACGTTCTGAGCACGATATACCGACTGAACCTCCGCCAGCAGGTAATCCTGGAGTATTTCATCTCCCTTGATCCTCAGAATGTCCTGCGGGATCATCGGGCCTTCGATCAGCGGATCACCCGCGTCCACCTGGTCACCTGCATGGACAAGCAACTGCTTATCCTGCGGCACGTGGTGTTCCTTCTCCATACCGCTCTTTTCGTTACGAACGACGATAGTCATCTTGCCGCGTCGTTTTTCCGCTCGAATTTCCACGATTCCGGATATCTCAGCCAGCACTGCCGGCTCTTTCGGCTTTCTTGCCTCGACAATTTCCGTAACTCGCGGCAAACCTCCGGTGATATCCTGAGTACCACTCATTGCCCGCGGCTGACGGGCAAGCAACATACCTGGCTTGATCTCCTGACCTTCCGCAACTTCAATGCGGGCCTTGGCCGGCAGATAGTGGTAATCCAGAACGCGTCCTTCAGAATCCTCGATCACGATCTGCGGGTGCTTTTCGCCCTTATGCTCGACAACCACGTATTTCTTGGTTGCCTGCTCCTCCTCCACCCGTACGGTTTCACCTTCATCGATATCCTGGAACCGGATGAAACCTTCGATTTCCGCGAGAATCGGTGTGAGGTGAGTATCCCAGGTCACAAGGGACGTTTTGGGTTCTACAGTATCCCCTTCCTTCACCAGTAACTCAGCACCGTAAGGTACCTTATACCTCTCAAGCTCTCGACCTTTCTCGTCCGCAATGGCGATTTCACCATTTCTTTTCAAGGCTACGGTACGGGCGGGATTACCGTCCATCTCCGGCACTGTTACCGCGTTGATTTCGTGGAACGAAACCACACCTGCCTGAATATTGCGAAGGACGTTATCGACAACGTCACGCGATGCTACACCACCAGTATGGAAAGTACGCATTGTCAGCTGTGTACCCGGCTCACCAATTGACTGGGCGGCAATGATGCCGACCGCCAGTCCTTCTTCCGCAAGTCGACCGGTGGACATATCCAGACCATAACACTTGGCACAGCAACCTATTGCACTTTCACATGTCAGGGGGCTGCGAACCCGAATCTTGTCCAGACCAAGCTCTTCTATACCTTTGGCCGCATCAAGCGTTATAACCTCGTTCTCGCCTACAATCAGTCGATCCGTTACCGGATTCCTGATCGAATCCCGGGCAACTCTGCCGATAATTCTCTCGCGAAGGGTGATATCAACATCTTCACCTTTGTATACAGCGGATTTGGTTATACCCTGAATCGTGCCACAATCGATTTCATTAATGATGACGTTCTGTACAACGTCTGCCAGTTTACGCGTCAGGTATCCTGAGTCCGCCGTCTTCAGAGCGGTATCGGCCAATCCCTTACGAGCACCGTGTGTTGAACTGAAATACTCAAGTACGCTCAGCCCCTCACGGAAGTTGGATTTAATCGGCGTCTCAATGATCTCACCGGACGGCTTGGCCATTAGAGCACGCATACCCGCAAGCTGCCGAATCTGATCAACACTACCACGAGCCCCGGATTCGGTCATCAGGAACACAGGGTTCAGGTACGGTGCAGAACCCTCGTCTCCGACACTCGCGTAGCGACCGTCTACGTATCTTCTGTCCGCCCGGAGCTCTTTCATCATCTCTTCAGTGACTTGCTCACGAGCGTGAATCCATACGTCGATCAACTGATTGTACCGTTCCAACTTGGTGAGCGCCCCTTGCGAGAAACTACGCTCGACGCGGTCAACCTTCTTCTGCCCTTCGTCGATGATTTTCTGCTTCTTTCTGGGAGTTCGCATATCGTTCACGCCAAAGGAAAGACCCGCCAGAGTACTATGCTTGAAACCGAGTGATTTAATATTATCCAGCAGATCAATCGTATCCGACCGCCCTAGCTGAGCGTGACAATCAGCGATCACGCGGGCCGCTCCCCTTTGGGATAACGAGTAGTTGTACAGCGGCATCGCCAACGGGAGAATGTCATTAAACATCAAACGCCCCACAGTGGTCACCACTATCCTGGACTTCCCAACCGGCTCCGGACCGGATTCGGCCGAATTAATTATGTGGGTTCGACCGATACGAACGCGAATCCTGTCATGAATGCCGATCTTATTCAGCGAATAGGCCAATAGCGCCTCATGCTCATCGGTAAACACCATCATGTCCTTCTCTTCGATCTCAGGACTGACATGATCGGTGGTCAGGTAGAAAATCCCCATCACGATATCCTGCGACGGAGACATGATCGGAGTTCCGTTCGCCGGTGAGAAGATGTTATTGGTGGCCAGCATGAGTACATGGGTTTCCGCCTGGGCCTCCACCGACAGCGGCAGGTGCACTGCCATCTGGTCACCGTCGAAGTCCGCATTGAACCCACGACATACCAACGGTGAGATCTTAATCGCGTTGCCTTCGACCAGAATCGGCTCGAACGCCTGAATACCCATCCTGTGCAGCGTTGGAGCACGGTTCAACATTACCGGGTGATTGCGAATAACCTCTTCAAGGATATCCCAAATCTCCTGGTCCCGCCGCTCAAGCATCCTTTTGGCGCTCTTAATCGTGTCAGCCAGCCCGCGCTCCTTGAACTTCCGGATAATAAACGGCTGATACAATTCCAACGCTATTTTCTTGGGAAGACCACACTGGTCGATTCTCAGTTCCGGACCGACAACGATTACCGACCGAGCCGAGTAGTCCACTCGCTTGCCCAGAAGATTCTCGCGGAATCGCCCCTGCTTTCCTTTGATCATGTCCGTCAGCGATTTCAGCGGACGGTTACTTGAGCCGAGTACCGGGCGACGGCAGCGGCCGTTGTCGAACAAAGCATCCACAGCCTGTTGCAACATTCGCTTTTCGTTCTGGATAATGACCTCGGGCGCGTTTAGATCCACCAGTTTTTTCAACCGGTTATTACGGTTGATGATTCTTCGATACAGATCGTTCAGATCGCTGGTGGCGAAATTGCCACTTTCCAGCAGAACCAACGGACGCAAATCAGGAGGAATAACCGGAATGACCTCCATCATCATCCACGATGGATCGTTATCCGAATTACGAACCGCTTCGATGATTCTCAACCGCTTCGACAGGTCCTTGGTTTTCTGTTTGCTTGAGGTCTTGGAAATCTCTTCCCGCAATTCCAGCGACAACTGGGCGAGATCCAATCCTCTCAACAGTTCGCCAACCGCTTCCGCCCCCATACCGGCCGTAAACGATGAACCGTATTTCTCTCGGGCAGCTCGAAACTCCTCTTCCGTCAGGAGTTGCATGGGTTTGAGCGGGGTATCACCAGGATCTATTACCGCATAATCCTGAAAATAGATCACCTTTTCCAGGCTGCTGGTCTTCATTCCCAGGAGATTTCCCAACCGGGAAGGCATGGCCTTTAAAAACCATATATGAACCACCGGGGCCGCCAGGTTTATGTGCCCCATACGTTTGCGCCGTACACGCGAATGCGTAACCTTAACACCGCATCGGTCACAAATGATACCTTTGTGTTTTGTACCCTTGTACTTACCGCACGAACACTGCCAATCCCGCTCCGGACCAAAAATCCGTTCGCAGAACAAGCCGTCCTTCTCGGCACGATACGTCCGGTAGTTGATTGTTTCCGGTTTCTTCACCTCGCCAAAAGACCAACTGCGAATATCGTTGGGACTGGCAAGTTGAATCTTCACACTACCGTAGTCATTGATCCGATCGTATATGTTGTCTACCATTTTTTCGGACGCCTTTTCGAACCGGAAATCTATTCCGTATGGTAAATCTGCCGGTACTCACCTTAACCGAGTACCACTTGGTTATTCCCTATTTGGCCGCAATCTCACAGGCAATTTCGAATAATTTCCAGCAACCATATTTATCCGACAGCCACCAGACCGCTACCTCTATCAAGCAGGCAATTCGCCACCCAATCAATGCAATGCGAAAACGCCAACTTTAGATAATCCGCTTCTTTTCCAGCTGGATATTGAGTCCCAGACCTCGAATCTCGTTACAAAGCACATCAAACGAAACCGGAGTTCCCGCTTCCAGTGAATTCCTGCCACGAACCATTGATTCGTAAATCTTGGTCCGTCCCTCGACATCGTCACTCTTAACGGTCAGAAGTTCCTGCAGTGTGTAAGCGGCACCATACGCTTCCAGACCCCAAACCTCCATTTCACCAAACCGCTGTCCACCCGTACGGGCTTTTCCGCCCAGCGGCTGCTGCGTGATAAGGCTATAGGGTCCGGTAGCACGGGCGTGAATCTTGTCGTCCACCAGGTGATCAAGTTTCAGCATGTACATGCAACCTACAGTGACCTTCTCATCGAACGGTTCACCGGTACGGCCATCATGGACGCGAACCTTGCCGCCATAAGGCATTTCCACAAAGACCTCACGCGATTCGCCCGCCTGCCTGATTGCCTCATGATTCGTTTGTCTCTCGCGGACGTATTCGTTTGCTTCCTCGATGCATTCGTGTACTTCGTCTTCAGTCGCACCATCAAACACAGGCGTAATCGCCTGGAAGCCAAGAATCTTGGCAGCCCAGCCAAGGTGCGTTTCCAGAATCTGACCAACATTCATACGAGACGGCACGCCCAGTGGATTCAAGCAAATATCCACCGGTGTTCCGTCCTCGAGGAAAGGCATATCCTCTTCCGCGAGAATTCTGGCAATAACACCCTTGTTACCATGGCGACCGGCCATCTTGTCACCAACTGACAAACGACGCTTGGTGGCAATGTAAACCTTTACCATTTCCAACACGCCCGACGGCAGCTCGTCGCCCCGCTTCATCTGGGCAACCTTGCGATCACGTTCCTCCATCAGTTCGCTAATGCGGGTCCAGTATTTGCTGACGACATCGAGAGCGGCTGGCTCCGAAGTGGCTTTTTTAACCCATCGCAAATCACCACTTCGAACCTGCTCGGTTATCGCGTCAATCTGCTCCAGAAGCACTTCGATGATGTCGCTGTGACCAACCTTCTGCCGGGTGTTGGGGTCGACCATCGGCTCGCCACCGATCTCCTCGATTTCCCCGCACATCTGCTGGAAAACCTTACATATTTTCTCGTTGGCATTCGTCGAAAAAGCAGTCATTTCTTCCTGCAACTGCGTCTTTTGATCATCAGTCATATGCATCCTGCGGCTGAATCTCTTGGTATCTATTACGATACCTTCAACCCCCGCGGGAACTTCCAGCGAATCGTTTTTCACGTCTTCACCGGCTCTGCCGAAAATGGCATGCAGCAGTTTTTCTTCCGGACTCAGTTCCGTCTTGGATTTCGGGCAAACCTTACCGACGAGAATATCTCCCGGACCTACCTGCGTACCCACGCGAACCACTCCGGAATCATCCAGATTGCTCAATGCCCGCTCGGACACATTGGGAATATCAGAAGTGAATTCCTCGCGGCCCAGTTTGGTTTCGCGTATCTCGACATCATACGAATCGATATGAATACTGGTGAAAACGTCATCCTTGACCAATCGCTCGTTAATAAGGATGGCATCCTCGAAATTGTAGCCGTCAAAGGTCATAAACGCGACGAGCAGACTCTTACCCAACGATAATTCACCGTTTTTCGTCGCCGGACCGTCGGCGATAATCTCATCTTTCTTAACCTGCTGGCCTTTTCTGACAATTACCTTCTGGTTAAGACAGGTTCGCTCGTTCAAACCTTCGAACTTACGCAGTACATATTCATCGGTTCCGTTGATTATGATACGGTCCGCGTCTACATACGTCACTTCACCGTCCTGCTCCGCCCGAATCACCATTCCGCTGTTCGCGGCAACAGCCTTCTCCATGCCCGTGCCCACAATCGGAGGCGAAACCCGAAGAAGCGGTACGGCCTGACGTTGCATGTTTGAACCCATCAGAGCCCGGTTTGCATCGTCGTGCTCAAGGAACGGGATCAGCGACGCGGAAACACCAACAGTCTGTTTTGGGGAAATATCTACATAATCTACTTCAGTACTGTCCGTCGATGTCAGATCACCATATGCGCGAACGATTTGCGGTCCCGACTCGATCCTGTTCCCGTTATCTGTAATCGCCTCCGGTGGAGCGAGAATCTGCCTCATCTCCTCATCCGCACGCAGGTAAGTGGCTTCGGAAGCCACCTCACCCGTTTTCTCCACTTTTCGATAAGGAGTAATCAGGAATCCATAATCATCGACAGCGCTATAAATCGCCAAAGACGCAATCAAGCCGATGTTCGTACCTTCAGGCGTTTCAATCGGGCAAATGCGTCCATAGTGGGAAATATGCACGTCACGAACTTCAAAGCCGGCTCGTTTACGATTCAATCCACCTGGTCCCAGAGCCGACAGTCTTCGCTCATGGGTTAACTGACTCAGAGGATTGGTCTGGTCGACAACCTGCGACAACTCGCCACGTCCAAAGAAGAACTCTATGGCCGAACTGATGGACTTACTGTTGATCAACTCGGCAATTCGACTTAATTCGTCCGGATTACGCAGACTCATCCGCTCCGTAACCGTTCTCCTTAACTTGAGGAATCCCTTACGCAACTCCTCTGTCGCCAGTTCATCAATCGTTCGAAGTCGCCGGTTACCCAGGTGGTCAATATCGTCCACCTCAAACGCAGCTTCTCCGGTTCTCAATAGAAGCAAATAACTCAGACAGCTGATGAGATCGTTGACCGTAAGGGTCATCACCTCATCGTCCGCGTCCACCTCCAGCTTGCGATTCAGGCGGAACCGCCCCACCTTACCCAGGCGATAACGGTTTTCGTCATAGAATTTCTCTTCAAAGAGCTTTCTCGCTTTTTCAAGCTGCGGCGGGTTGCCCGGACGAAGGCGGGCGTAAATCTTCAAAAGCGCGTCATCGTGGGTTCGGGAACTGTCTTCCGCCAGGGTATTCAAAACCAGTGGATCGGCAACTTTGGTGATTACCTCAATCTTGGATAAACCCAAGCTCTGAATACGCTCAACCGCGTCACCCACCTGGCAACCGGCACGAACGATCTCGTCGCCAAGCTCATCGTCCACTATGGTACTTACTGCATACATCTCCGGCTTCAACGAACTCGGCTTGATGGACTTTGTCTTGTGAAAAGCCTTTATAATCGCCTCATCCGTCCCGAATTCCGGATCCATCGCCCGTATGAACGTTGTCGCCGCAATCTTACTGGACTGATCTATGCGAACGGCCAGCACGTCCTTCTTCGTGACGTTGATCTCGATCCAGCTTCCACGCTCGGGAATGATACGACACGCGTGCAACGCCCGGTCACCTTCCGCCTGCTCTTTAACGAAGTCTACACCGGGACTGCGGTGAAGCTGCGAAACGATTACCCTCTCCGCTCCGTTAATAATGAATTCACCGCCGCCGATCATGATCGGCAGTTCGCCCAGATAGATAAGATCCTCCTGAATCTCATCCTTGTCCTTACGATGAAGACGCACGCGAATTCTAAACGGCATACCGTAGGTCAGACGTAACTGCCTGCACTCGGCCGGAGTATAACGGGGCTTACCCAGCTCGTAGCTCATGTACTCCAGCCGCATATCCCCATCGTAACTCTCGATCGGAAACACCTCCCGAAGGAGAGCTTCCAACCCATCGCCTTTACGGGACATCGGCGCAACGTCCTCTTGCAGAAAACGAGCGTACGACTTCGTCTGAATATCTATCAGGTTGGGTATGGGCCTGGCATCGCCTACCTTCTTGAAGTTCCGAACGTTTAAATCTGTACCGGGAGCAATCATTCGGCTAGCCCTTTCGCTCACAGCTAAAACCAGAGCATTACACGCTTACGCCACATGTACACTCTTTGATCGCATTAATATATATCAGGGGGACAGGATTCCGGCTTGATGGGCTTCTGTTTGACCGAATGTCCCAACGATTCGGTCGATCCCGCCCTATCAGCGGATAAAAAAATACGGCATTGAAAGATAACTACTTTCCTTACCGTAACTTGAACTAATCAAAATACGCTCATCAGCTACCGTGTCAATTGCGTTTTCCGAAAAATCAAGGAAATTTTCAAAAAAATTCCAGCTCGACACAAAAAAACGCTGGAGCGGCTGCTATAGCCGCACCAGCAGTTGTTCTGAACTGAATCGCTTTACTTAAGCTCGACTGCGGCGCCGGCTTCTTCAAGCTCTTTACGCAGCGCTTCGGCCTCTTCCTTCGGCAGACCTTCCTTGACCGGTTTCGGGGCGTTGTCGACCAATTCCTTGGCCTCCTTCAAACCCAGACCAGTCGCGCCACGGACAGCCTTGATGACCTGGATCTTCTTGTCGCCGGCACTCGCCAGAATGACGTCGAAAGAACTCTTCTCTTCAGCAGCGCCTTCGCCAGCTCCAGCGGCCGGACCGGCCATTACAACCGCACCACCACCGGCAGGCTCAATACCATGCTCTTCCTTAAGGCAATCTACCAGGGCCTGAGCATCCTTGACTGTCAAAGCGACAATCTTCTCGGCCAATTCTTTAATTTCAGCGCTAAACTCTTTTGCCGGTGCATCTGCCATTGCTACTACTCCGAATTCGTCTTGCGTCCACCTGATAGGCGCTGCCCACGCAGCAGCATTTCATCCGACTTTCGCCGGACCAGTCAGATCGGGACGCGGTCCAATTTATCCTTATGCCGCTCATGGCGGCGAAAAATCCTTATTTGTCAGCGATAGCCTTAAGACAACCGGCAACCTTCGACTGTGGTGATGAAATAGCGCCAGCCACAAGCCGCCCCGGACCTCCAATCAAACCGGAGATCTCCGCAAGAAGATCACCAAGGCTCTTCATCTTCGACATATCGTCAACCGTCACCAAGTCCGGATCGCCGTCGAAAATCGCTGTCTTAAGCTTGAGCTTCTTATACTGCTTGGAAAGCTCTACCAGCTTCTTGGCAACATCAATAATGGTGTCATCACTGACAGTTACCAGGGCACAGGGTCCGCTGAGCGATTTTCCCAATGGCTGAAGCGGAGTATCGGTAAAAGCCTCTCGCGCTAGACGGTTCTTGACCACTTCCATGCGTGCGTTCTTCTCACGCAAACCGGTGCGGATCGCCTCAGTTTCAGCAACGTCAAGCCCGGTCAAATCCACAACACAGGCACTGGATTTATCCTCAAAACGATTCTTGAGGTAGTTAGTAACCATTCTCTTGATTGGCTTACTCATCGCTGTCTTCCGTAATATACTCCCAGAATCGCTTACTTCACGATGCCGGGTAGGCTTTTCTCAAATCAACAAATAAAAACTGCCAGACTAACCCAACGCAACTTCAACGCCCGGGGTACGAGTTGCGGAAACCACAACCTTCTTCATGTAAGTTCCCTTGGCCGCTGCAGGCTTGATCTTGATCATCTGCTTAATGGCCGCTTCAACATTCTCAACCAGGTCTTCTACCGGGAACGTGGTTCGCCCCACAGGAAGATGAATGTTGCCGCCGGAGTCGTTTCGGTATTCCAGCTTGCCTGCCGCGTATTCCTTTATAGCGTTAACCACATCAGGAGTAACCGTACCAGCCTTTGGAGTAGGCATTTTTCCTTGTGGACCAAGTACACGCCCGAGCTTACCAACCTTGCCCATCATGGACGGGTGAGCTACAGCAACGTCAAAGTCCAGCCACCCCTTGGAGACCTTGTCCACCAGTTCGTCCGCACCGGCTTCTGTGGCACCAGCAGCCTTGGCTTCATCAACCAGCGGTCCATCGCAAAACGCTATTACCCGGTTAGTTCGCCCAATTCCCTTGGGCAATGCAATCGAACCGCGAAGCATCTGATCAGCCTGCTTGGGATCGATTCCCAGATTCATGACCAATTCAACGGTCTGATCAGCGTCTTTCCTTTTGCGTCCGTTCTTATACGTCCGGTCACTCTTGATCGAAGCCATCTCAATGACCTTCGTCAACGCGTCCTTTACGGGAATCGCGTTTTTGTCGCCTCTGGCTTCTACCTGCTTTTTATATCTTACGCTGAAATTCGCCATCGTTATTCTACCTTACAGTCGCCGACGCACCGGCTCGTCTTAGCCCTCGATTTCAATACCCATCGAGCGAGCGGTACCGGCCACAATTCGCTCAGCCGCCTCTATCGTGTTGGCATTCAATTCTTCGATTTTCTTCTCCGCTATCTCCCGTAACTGGGCAGCGGTTACTTTGCCAACCTTCTCTTTATTCGGAACGCCACTGCCCTTTGCAATCTTGGCCGCTTCTTTCAACAGAACCGCAGCCGGAGGGCTTTTGACCTCAAAACTGAATGAACGGTCATTGTAAACCGAGATCACTACGGTTACCGGCATTCCATTAAGGTCTTTCGTATGTGCGTTAAACTGCTGCACAAACTGACCAATGTTTACGCCATGCTGACCGAGCGCGGGACCAATGGGAGGTGCAGGCGTTGCCTGTCCGCCCGGAGCCTGAAGCTTGAGTTTAGAGGTGACTTCTTTAGCCACTGGAAACCTGTCCTTCCTTCTTCGCTCTTATGATAATAGAGCGTACTAACTGCAATATGCCGGTTTTGCCAAATACTCCTGGCAACAAACAGCCATAAACCAACTACAGGCGCTCGACCTGCCAGTACTCAACTTCAACGGGCGTCGACCGCCCGAAAATCTCAACTATCAGGGTTACCATACCCCGCTTCTCATCCACCGTGTCGACTTCACCTTCAAAGTTCTCAAAACTTCCCGAAGTGATCTTGACCTGATCGCCCTTCTTAAAGTTCAAACCTGAAAGCGTAAGTGTCTCGTCTTCCTGGATCGAAGCGGCAAGCATGCCCTCAATATCATGGTCAGCCATCGCTGTGGGTTTACCATCAGAGCCGATGAAATCGCCCACTCCTGTCGTTTCCTTGACCATAAACCAGACGTTCTCCGGAACGGCACCATCATCTTCGGTGGCCATCTCCACGAAAACATAACCAGGATAAAGATTGCGTTTATAAACCCGGGCAACTCCACCTTTCATACGGCGCTCTTTTAAGGTGGGGACCATTATACGGCCAACCACTTGATCGTACCCTTCGATCTTCACCTTACGCTCCAAGGCTTCGCGGACGTACTCCTCCTTATTCGAAGCTACGCGGAGAACGTACCACCGCATCCCTGCCTGGCAAAGCGGTTGATCTTGGCTGCTCTGTTCGGTCATACCTGACACCTCTTACGCAACACCCATCAGCCCTGAAGAACGTTGATCCACTGGAAGAACTTCATGAACACCAAATCCACTGCAAACAGCAATCCAGCCGTCAGAATAGTCGTAATAATTACAACTTTCGTTGCTGCTATTATTTCCCTCTTGGTCGTCCAGTTGACCTTCTTCATTTCGCCTTCGGTGGCGATCATGAAATCGCAACTTTTACGGTAAACACCAACAACCCAGTAAATAAAAACCGCCAGGGCAACAACAACTAAAGCTGGTATACCGGCTTTCAACCACATTCCCGGAGACCAACTCTGGTCAAAATCGAGTTGTTCCCATACGAAATGCGCAAATCCAAACGCCAGAATAGCGGCACCGATAGCAGTACCCATCCGCGTGTAGTATCCCTGCCCCTTCTTGTAAACCTCGAAGAAGGACGAGCCACTTGTTGATTTTGGTACATCTGCCATCAGTAACGGCTCCTACGATGGAGTTACCTTGTCTCCCGCAACATCACCGAGGACGATTCTTGCCCCGGAAACATCGCTCTCTGAAACACGAACCCGGTTCCAGATGAACTGAACCGGGAAACAACCGCAAATCCCGTACTATTAAGTACTGGTTTTCGCTATCAGGAGCGGAGGGACTCGAACCCCCAACCGCCGGTTTTGGAAACCGGTGCTCTGCCAAATTGAGCTACGCTCCTGTATCGGGCCTTCCACTAGTAACAACTAAGGTCCCTACAGAAGCTAATGCAGACGCTCCGTTACTTCCGCTTGATCTTGTGAACCGTGCGCTTGCGTAAACGAGGACAATACTTCTTCAGAGTAATCTTGGGTACCCCGCCTTGAACATTCACAGACGTACGATAATTCAGATCACCCGTCTCGGTACACTGAAGCCAAACGTATTCGCGTTTTGCTGCCTTCGCCATCCCAAAGACTCCATTTTCCTACCAAAGAACTCCGGCAGCTTGCGGAGAACGCCTAAACAAAACCAAGCCGACTGCCCGGTATTTCGGGCAGTCGGCGGGAATTAAAAACTATTCAAGGATCTTGGTTACAACACCGGAACCAACCGTGCGGCCACCTTCACGTACCGCGAAGCGGAGACCGGCTTCCATGGCGATCGGCTTACCAAGCTCTACTTCCATGGTGATGTTGTCGCCAGGCATGCACATCTCGGCGCCACCTTTCAACTTCAACGAACCGGTCACGTCTGTGGTACGGAAGTAGAACTGCGGACGATAACCATTGAAGAACGGAGTGTGACGTCCACCCTCTTCCTTGGTCAAGACGTAAACCTCGCCTTCAAACTTGGTGTGCGGAGTAATCGAACCCGGCTTCGCCAATACCTGACCACGCTCGATCGCGTTCTTGTCAACACCACGCAAGAGGCAACCAACATTGTCACCTGCACGACCTTCGTCGAGCATCTTACGGAACATCTCAACACCGGTAACTGTCGTATCAGTGGTCTCGCTCAGACCGACGATTTCAACCTTGTCACCGACCTTGACTATACCACGGTCGATACGACCGGTGGCTACCGTACCACGACCCTTGATACTGAAGACGTCCTCGATGGACATGAGGAAGTCCTGATCGATGTCACGCTCCGGTTCCGGAACGTACTGATCGACCGCGTCAAGCAACTCCTGAATGCACTTGGTGGCCTCAGGATCGGTCGGGTTGTTAAGAGCAGGCAAAGAAGCACCGTGGATAACCGGAGCGTCATCACCGGGGAAATCGTACTTGCTGAGAAGCTCGCGAACCTCAAGCTCAACCAACTCAAGCAACTCAGGATCATCAACAAGGTCTACCTTGTTCAAGAATACTACCAGGTAAGGCACGTTCACCTGACGGGCGAGCAGGATGTGCTCGCGAGTCTGGGGCATCGGACCATCAGCAGCAGACACAACCAGAATTGCACCGTCCATCTGGGCGGCACCGGTGATCATGTTCTTGACGTAGTCAGCGTGTCCCGGGCAGTCAACGTGAGCATAGTGACGATTCTCAGTCTCATACTCTACGTGCGATGTAGCAATGGTCAGAATCTTGGTGGAGTCACGACGACCCTGTGATTCAGAAGCCTTAGCTACTTCGTCATAACTAATCGCCTCACACAAGCCCTTGGCCGCCTGTACGGTCGCAATTGCCGCTGTCAGTGTAGTCTTACCATGGTCAACGTGACCAATTGTTCCTACGTTGACGTGCGGTTTTTTTCGCTCAAAAGTTTCCTTTGCCATCTCGAGTCGTCCTCCACTCTCGCTACTCGGGTCGACTCTTTTCGCCGCCCGAACAAGCCCGCAAATAACGGATCACAAGTTCGTAATTCTTGTTCCTATTCAGCCGCAACCCTAACGCAGGGAGGGCGTGAACAACAAAACACCCGGTGACCAACGAAGCCACCTTCACAAAAAGCTTCTGATGGGACTTGAACCCATGACCTCGTCCTTACCAAGGACGCGCTCTACCACTGAGCTACAGAAGCAACATGCCCGCTAAAAAGTACAGCAGACAAGCGGACTTTGCTATAGACCTCACCTGCTTTTTCCGTCGCATTCCTGCCACCGGACACGCAAACGAGACACACAAACTCCAGAGCGTGGTCAGTATAGGCATATCCTGAACCTTGTCAAACGGCAAAAGGCGAAAATCAACTCCTTCACAAAAGAGATTTTTACCCCTCCCACCCTCGATAACCCGTCAGATTGTACCATTATATAAATCTTTTGCTCCGCAATCGTTTGTAGCTCCCCTCGTCGGCGAGTAGAATGGCCGATTCGGAGCGGCACTGATAAAATAATGCGAAATGAAATCGCTCCGAGGTAATGTTAGCCCAATGCAGGTTTTGTTGATCGCTATTTTATATACAATTCGCGGATGCAGACCTTCGGTCTCCCGCCACAGCGAAAACAGCCCGATCCTTTACGGAAACGGGAAGTCTAGCCAGCTGAGTTACGCTGATCCAATAATTATAGGACCTGCTCTGTTTCGTTATTGCATCCGTAAGGCCAGCCTGTCTTTATCCGCTGCCCGGATGAGCCAATCGCCGCGCTTTGCTGCTCAAGTACAGGGGGTTTGAGCTGTGCTTGACACTCCGCCCAACGACAAAAACGCAGATGTAACGTCTCCGACGAAAACGACGAGGCCATCGGCCACAGTTAAGAACCAGGCCAAAACAGGGTTTCCTTTTTTTTCAAAAGATCGGCGACCCAAAATCTGGTTGGCATCTCTGGTCATCTTTCCACTGGTAGCCGCCGGCGTAATCATGGCCAGCATAGAACCACAGTTCACAGGAACCGTAACCTACGCCATAAAACATCCCGCAACAGAAACCGGTAGGCAGACAGTCATTCTTGGAAATTACCGTAAGGAACTGGTCGAAACGGCATGGCGATCCTGCAACGCCAAAGCGATTGTCTCGTCGGACCGGCCCGGAATTTCCGCCCGCGATTGGTCGGTAAAAGAAAACCCGGAAACCTCTTCTATCATACTGTCTGCGGCAACAAACCGCGTTGAAAACACTTCGCAAGTTCTCGATGAAATAACCCGAAGTTTTCTTGATCGACTCGCCTTGGTTGCGCAGGAGCACGCCACAAAATCCAGCCTGGGTGAAACCCTCATTCTGGAGCGTATATCAAACCTCAAAGCAAAACGCGAAAAGTTGCGAGATGAACTCCAAAAGTCATTGGAATCACAACCGGACAGGCAACCCGTTGAATATGCCTTAAAGGCCTGCGATGAAATGTCCAGCCACAGGGCAAGTCTCCAGCAGATAAGAGAAAACATATCCAACTTCTCGCTTGAAAGGGAAAAACTACAAGCCTCCCCGGAACCAAACATCGTGGAAATCGAACCGGCAGTCAGGCAAAACGCCTACAATAAAAACGTGGTGCTGAGCGAAGACCTGCGCCTGCTCGAGGTTCGCATGCAACAGTTGCGTTCGACCATGCTGCAGGTCTTGGAAAAAGCCAATGAGCAACTCGATAACCTGCTGGCCGAAGCTAATCTTTTGTGCCAACTACCGGATGCCCCCGAAGTGGCTTCGATCCCTTCAGATCTGCGGGTTCTTTTCGATCGACTTGTAGAAAACGCTCAGGACTACCGACTGCGGGCGATAAGTTTCGCCCAGGATTGGACTCGGTGTTTCATTGAACTGCAGAACATGAAAATCGACCCCAGCGATCCAACCATCCTCGTAACTTATGACCGGATAACCAAGCAGATAGCAGACTATATGTTTGAAAATACCGGATCCCTGACTGCCTTGAATCTGCGAGTCAGGCTCATAAAAGAACGGGCGGCAAACAATGCAAAAACTTTTGCCTTCACCGATCTCCTCAACCGCCGCTACCAGAACCTGCGAGATGCTCACCAGGTGTTTGAAACCGCGGGTTCTCAATTGAACTCCCAGAAAAATTATGTCTTGTCTGCCGCCCTTGAAAGTGTACAAGGCCTCGTTTACCGCAGCCGAAACGTCCGCCAGGAGTTAGACCAGGCATTGGAAATCAAAGCCAGAGAACACATAATCCTCCAACGCCAGAAGCGATTGGCAGAGTTGGCCACTGAAATTTCCAAACAACGTGAATATGCCAGCGAAAAAACGGACCTTATCCTCGAAACCCAAAGGCGAATCCACCAATCGCTGGTAACTGTCCCCGACTTCGTTAAAACCGTAGCCCGAACGGCTGCCGCAGAAGAAAAGCTTTCCTTGATTGAAACTCAGCTGGCTGAATTAGAAACGCAAAGGGAATCATTCATGAGCTCGATCCGGCTCACCTCCCCCGTGCTGCCCGATGCGGTCCAAGCCAGCCAGCCAATCATAGATTCTCGGCCTGATAACCTCTCCCGCATGGTTTGCTATAGCATGTTCGCCTGGTGCGTAACTCTCCTCACTTTCCTGGGGACGGCAAAAATAATCACAGTCGCCCGAAAACACTCGAATCGCTGATTTTCGCCCCTCTTAACTCTAAAACCGCGTTTATTCACCGCTAATGGCATATGTGACAAATTTAATTATTTTGGTTAGACTACATTGTTACGTTTGTCTACTTAATGATTGGTATCCATAATCAATCGATTCGCTTAGGTGTGCCGGTACCACGTTTGATAGCCGTTTTTTCGAAAGGATTCGTACCACCGCGCAGCTTTCCCAAAACCGAAACAGGTTCGATGGGAAAAAACTGTTTAACGGAATGCTTATTAACGAACCGGTAATCGGTTGAACGCTATCAACCGATACCTGCCGTAAATACTCGGTGGTTGCCAAAGGAGTTGGCCATGCTCGTCCTATCACGTCAACGCGATCAGTCGATTATGATTGGTGATGATATCGAAATCACCATTGTCGATGTACGCGGCGACAAAGTCCGGATAGGTATAAACGCCCCCAAAGAGGTGGCCGTCCATCGAAAAGAGGTTTACGAAGCCATTCAACGGGAAAACAACCCTGACAATCCGCCACCACCACGGAAAGCGGACTAATCCCGCCAAGGAATAGGCTCCATCGCTTTTGGCTTTGCCCAAAGACGTCTCTTAAAAGTGAAATCGATAGTACAATAATCCACAAACTTCCACTCCCCCACCTTGACTTACGAAAGCTTCCAGAGTACCTTTCGCCGACGCGATTGGATGGTTTCCGTCTTTTTGCGTGGTATGTTTACACCCTGTGGGGCAGTCGTCTAGGGTTTGGATTGTCGAATCGCTTATTAGCCTTCGACAAAGAACCTGATTCGCTCTGGGCGATCTCGCACGCGGCTGATCGCTCATGCCTCGGTGTAAAACCCCGTTTCGGGGAGGCCGCGTCACTTCGTTTTTCGGTGACGCCTGACATAACACCCATGAGGTTGTTGTGACTGAACGCGTGTCGCGAGTTTACACAACCCGATGGTGTAATTGGTAGCACACCAGGTTTTGGTCCTGGCAGCCCAGGTTCGAGTCCTGGTCGGGTTGTTATTTGCTTTACTGGCTTCACTGATAAAAAGGCTCTGACAATCGAATAGCTGCCAGGCTTTTAAAGCAGAATACATCTGTATTTTCGTAAAGCCTGCGTAAGTGTCTTTTTATCCTGGCTTAGTCTTTCGGATGCGGTTTAACCGCTTCCTCTTTATCGCCTCCCCATCGCAGGGAGTAGTTTTTTTACTTTAAGGGGCTTTTTTATGGCTTCCACGACCGGAGTCGGCAAAACAAACTCCACTCAAGTCGGCGAGCTTATGGTTTTTGGTGCCAATGGTGGCTGGGAACTTACCAAGGGAATCTGTTCCTACCTCGACATCACCCCCGGCACAGCCCACTTGAAAGCCTTTCCCGATGGCGAATCGTTTGTAAAGCTGGAAGTGGATGTCAGAGGCCGGGATTGCTTTATCGTGCAATCAACCTGCCCGCCCGTTAATGACAACCTCATGCAATTGCTCATTTTTATCGATTGCCTGAGGAGGGCAAGTGCGAACCGAATTACCGCCGTCATCCCCTACTTCGGCTATGCTCGCCAGGATCGAAAAGCTGAAGGACGTACGCCGATAACCGCCAAGCTCCTGGCAAACCTGATTACAGCGGCCGGTGCTGATAGAGTCCTGACCCTGGACCTGCACGCGGATCAGATTCAAGGGTTCTTTGATATCCCCGTAGATCACCTTACCGCCTTCCCCGTTCTTGCTCAGCACGTCAAGAGCCTGAAACTGGAGGATACGGTTATTGTTTCACCGGACGTCGGCAACCTGAAAACCGCCAGCCGATTCACCAATGTACTCGGCGGAGAGATCGCAGTTATTGATAAACGCCGACAGTCCAGCGAAAAAGTCAAGATGACCACCATCATCGGTAATATCGAAGGCAAGAACGTCCTCCTGTTCGATGACATGATTGCGACCGGTGGAACTCTGGCGGAAGCCGCTAAACTCGTTAGAGCCAAAGGCGCAAAAGCCGTATACGCCGGTGCGACACATCCTGTATTCTCAGGACCGTGCATCGAAAGACTGCGGGATGCCGGATTTAACAATATATGGGTGACTGATACTATCCCCCTGTCGGATGAAATTCGCGAGCAATTACCCAATCTTGAGGTGTTTTCGGTTGCTCGAGTTGTTGGAGAAGCGATACGTAGGATTCACGAGCACCAATCAATAAGTGCCCTGTTTTCAACGTTAACAGCGTAAAGCGAGATCGGATTAGAGGAACAACTTCACAGTTGGAGAAGATAGAAGATGGAACAATCAAAAATGGTAGCCACCAAACGTACCAGGTTAGGCTCCAAACACACTCGGCGCTTACGCCAGACTGGTCAGATTCCGGCGATTATCTATGGACACGGGCAGAATCCCCTATCCATTTCTCTAAATGCACATGATTTGGAAATCGCCCTGCACCATCATGTTCGAGTTCTTGAGCTTGACCTGGAAGGCGCCAAAGAACAGTACCTTATCAAAGCGGTTCAATACGATTACCTCGAAACGACCCCCATTCACCTCGACCTCGTCAGAGTTGACTTGAATGAAAAGGTCCAGGTTACGGTTGAGATTGAACTCAAAGGTACACCGGCAGGCGCAACTGAAGGTGGTGTGCTGACTCAGTTGCTGACCTCTATCGATGTTGAATGTGCGGTTACCGCAATCCCCGAAGAGCTTCGACCGAACGTCGCCCACCTGGGTATCAACGATTCTCTTTTCGTCAAGGATTTGGAATTGCCGAAAGGCGTGGTGCCGCTGAACGACCTCGAGGAAAAAGTCGCTACCTGTCGCCTGCCGTCCGCCGCTGAAGAAGCAACGGAAGAAGAAGGCGAAGAGGGAGCTGCCGAACCGGAAATGATCGGTCGCAGTAAAGAGGAAGAGGAATCAGCCTGATAGGTTGTTTCGCTTTGCTCCGGTATTGCCACTATCCCTCCAGCAGGGAATACCACCTGGAGATGGCAACGGGGCCCGGCTTGGATTGTCTGAGATTTAGTCGTGAAATTGATTGTTGGATTAGGCAACCCGGGCACGCAGTATGAACACACGCGGCATAATGTTGGGTTTCGCGTAATAGATCTTGTAGCTCAACGCTATCAGATCAGTATGCAAACCGAAAAATTCCACGCGTGGTTCGGGACAGGAATGATGGGCTCAGAAAAAGTGGTTCTTCTAAAGCCGACAACATTCATGAACCGAAGCGGTCAGGCAATTTTGGCCGCGGTTAAATTTTACCGCCTTGAATCGGATGATCTGATTGTCGTATATGATGACGTCGCCCTTGATCTTGGACGTCTTCGTATAAGAAAACAGGGATCGGCCGGCGGACACAACGGCTTGGGTGATGCAATAACCCGTCTGGGAAGCGATGCTTTCTGTCGCTTGCGGGTTGGTATCGGCAAACCAATAGGAAGCCAGACCCAATATGTTCTAGGAAGGTTTGCTCCCGATGAACAGGAAACAATAGACAAGGCTGTCACACGGGCGGCTGACGCAGTTTGCATCTGGGTTAACAACGGAGTTGACGAGTCAATGAACAGGTATAATGTCAACAATGGCGAACCCGGTGATCAGTAAGACGTAACTTCGATGCTTGGACATTAGTTGCCTGGTTCCGGCAACCGGAAAAGCTTAAGAAGAGTAGTTTCGGTTAAAGACAAGAAATGGATTGTGGTTCGATTGACGCAATTGTGCGTCCAGGAGGTGTCAACCTTGAACCAATACGAAGCAATGTTTCTTTTCGACCCCACTTTCGCCACCGATTTCGCGAAAGCCAAGGAAGAAGTAGAACGTGTAATGCAAAGAGCGGAGGCGGAAATCGTCTTCCTGGAAAAATGGGAAGAACGTAAACTCGCCTATGAAATCAAAGGTCGAAAGCGCGGCTGTTACGTATTGACGTACTTCAAATGCGACAGCGACAAGATCGTAGGAATCGAACGGGACGCTCAACTTAGCGAACCCATCCTCCGTATCCTTGTCAAGACAGCCGATGGAGTTACTCCAGAGCACATCGCCAAGTTCATGCCTCAAAACCGGATCGCTGACGATGACATCAACGACGAATCCATCGACGATGAACAGCTCTCCGGCTCAGATAAGGATGATGATACTTCGGACATGGATAACTCACAGCAGGAGGAAGTTACTTCCGCCTCTGATACGCCCGACAAGGATTAGGAATCGGAAAACCGGACCTCTAAACTAGATGAGGACCTTATCATGGCAAGTTTTAACAAGGTTATACTGGCCGGAAATCTGACTCGTGATCCTCAGTTGGCTCACACGGCTTCCAATACGCCTGTCTGCAAGTTTGGCTTAGCGCTGAACCGCCGGTGGCGAGATCGGAATTCAGGTGAAAACCGAGAGGAAGTCTGTTACGTTGACTGCACTGCCTTTGGTAGAAGCGGCGAAGTCATTAACCAGTATATGAGCAAAGGACGTCCCATCCTCGTGGAAGGTCGGCTCAATTATAGCCAGTGGGAAGCCCAGGACGGCAGTAAAAGAAGCAAACTGGATGTCGTTGTTGAGAATTTCCAGTTCCTCGGCGGTGGCGGTAGCGGAGGTGATGCACCTCGCCGTCAAAGTAGCGAGCAGCCTGCTTCTTTTAATAACAGTAGCTCCGGTTTTCCCGCTGACGATTACGGACCGCCTATGGACGATGGCGACGTACCGTTCTAGACGTGTCGTTATAATATCTTCCGAATATTCGTACCGGAAGAGACTTGTGGTCAACAGCATCGGTTTCTGTTACCAATTGCATCATAATGGAACAGACTCCGGCTGATTGGATTTGTTTACCGAGCGGTATCCGCTCTTTCCGAAAATACCACACCAGGTTGCTTTGGTGTGCGAAGGTTAAGTTGAAGCAATAAACGAAAGTAATCCTATGAAACTGCTTCTGAAAAAAGATATTCCAAGACTCGGCATCGTTGGCGATGTCGTCAACGTATCTCCCGGCTATGCCCGCAATTACCTGTTACCCCAGGATTTGGCAACACAGCCGACCAAGGCAAACATGAAAGCTCTCGCCGCAGCCCGCGCTGAAGCGGAAGAGCGTCGCCGCGTTATGCTCGAAAAACTGCAAGCGACCGCTGATTCGCTCGCTGACGTCGAGATCACCATCGAGGCGGCGGCCAATCCCGAAGGCGTGCTCTACGGTTCTGTTGGACCTAGAGAAATCGCCGCCAGCCTGCGCGATGCTGGACACGATGTCGTCGCTGAACAAGTTCACCTGCGCGACCCGATCAAGCATCTGGACAACGTACTCGTCGATGTAGTGTTGGCCGATACCATCAAAACCAACGTCAAAGTTTGGGTGGTTCGCTCTAAAGCTGAAGAAGAAAACGAAGCTGACGAGGAGTAGTATGAGTGACAAGGGTTACACGGCGGGGCTGGCCGCTAATGGTGGGCAGACCCCTCCCCGTTCCCCTGCTCAGACCGCGCAGGGCTTGAGTGGTGGCGGGTTCGTTCCGGGAACGGATCGACTTCCGCCACAAAATCTCGAAGCCGAGATGAGCCTTCTTGGCTCCATGATGCTTGCTCGCGAGGTCGTCGGCGATATCATTCAAATCATCACCAAAAGCGATTCTCGCTGGTTCTACCGGCCTGATCATCGCATTCTGTTTGAAGTGCTGGTCGATCTTTATGACACAGGCCAGCCAATCGACATCGTAGTTCTTCGCAACGAATTACAACAACGCAAAGTACTCAACCAGGTCGGTGGTACTGAGTATCTGGTTGCCTGCGCAGAGAGCGTACCCTCGGCCGCCAATGCCGAAAACTACGCCAAAATCATTCGAGACAAAGGTGTACTCCGCGATCTGATCACCTGCGTTGGCGCCATCGAAGACGACGCTTATGGACAAGCCGTTGGTTCGGCCGAAATCCTCGACCGGGCTGAACAACAACTCTTCGCCGTCACCGAACAAAGAATCAGCAGCCAATCCGTTGGGCTCAATGAGCTTGTTTCCTCCCTCAAGGACGAACTGATGGAGGGAGTCGCCGGCTTAAACGGCGTCCCTTCCGGTTTCACCGAGCTCGACGAACTGACCACCGGTTTCCAACCCGGTGACATGATTGTTCTCGCAGCAAGACCCTCCATGGGAAAAACCGCTTTGGGATTGAACATGTGCGAACATATCGCCGTAGACGTCCGAAAGCCGGTAGTCTTTTTTTCCATGGAAATGAGCCGCCAACAGGTGGCTCAAAGAATCCTCTGCAGCCGGGCACGTATCGATTCGCACAAGTTCCGTAAACGCATGCTGGACGAGAACGAAAAACAAAAAGCGTTGAATGTTCTCGCCGAATTGCATAACGCCCCACTCTACATCGACGACACTCCGGGTATGAGCCCCATGGAACTGCGGGCCAAAGCCCGGCGTTTGCGCATGCAAAAAGGTATCGAAGCGGTCTTCGTCGATTACCTTCAGCTCATGCACGAACCGGGCTCCGAAAGCCGCCAGCAGGAAATCTCCTCCATCAGCCGAAATCTCAAGGGGCTTGGCAGGGAGTTGGGTATTCCCATTATAGCCCTGGCGCAGCTTAACCGAATGGCTGAAGGTCGGCAGGGAAACCAGCCAAGAATGAGTGACCTGAGAGAATCGGGAGCCATTGAGCAGGACGCCGACGCCGTACTGCTCATTCACCGTGAAGAGTATTACAACCGGGATGACCCCACACTTAAAGGCAAAGCCGAGTTAATAATAGCCAAACAACGTAACGGCCCGACCGATATAGTTACTCTCAGTTTTGACCACCAGTCCACCAGGTTCAATAACTACTCGCCGATTCCCGATTCCGGATACGCCGATTACGGTCCCGGTGACGCCACCCCATACTAAAGCGGCAAGCTGGTCAATATCCGATAACAACAGCTTTATTTACCATGGTTCGGCATGGGTAAATTCCCTCTAATCGTTTTCTGGCGTTTTCTAGGATGATTATCGGGCCTGTCAATGGCAGGCCCGACTCGCCGCCTCTGCAGCAAGCTTGATTCCAGCCTCGTACAACACACCAAAAAGATGGTAATTCATCGTTCATACTTCATTGGTCGATGTTCTTAATCGGAGCGGAAGGATACTGCATTATTGAATCAAAAGACTCGACCTATACAGGACACACCGTTATGGCCAAAGAAGGAATCTTACTCGAATCCGGCACAAATGAGATGGAACTCCTGGAATTCATCGTTGGGAGCCAGGGATTCGGCGTAAACGTCGCTAAAATACAGGCTATTGAACCCTATGACAGAAAACGGGTGACCAGGATTCCTAACGCGCACCCTTCCGTCGCCGGAATGCTGCTGTTTAGGGAAAAAACTATTCCCCTCATTGACCTGACAACCGAACTCGACATGGTCGACAAGCAGACTCAGAAGAGTGATTCGCAAGAGGGAGCGGAACCGCCAACGCGAATCGTGCTGGCTATGGAGTTCAACCGGATGGCCGCTGCATTCCTCGTTGACGGAGTCAACAGAATCCACCGCATCTCCTGGGAGCAGATAAGTCCCTTAAGTCCCCTGTTCGTCGAACACGCGGCCGACTTCACCGGCTCCGTACAGCTGGAAGGAAGAGACATACTCATCGTCGATGTGGAAAAAATAGTGGCAGAAGTTCTACCAGCCGAACATGAAGCGGCTAAACCGGGAGACGAAAACTGGAGCCCCTACGAATACGAACGGGCCGGAATTAAAATCATCCTGGCCGAAGATTCCGGAACCATCCGCAACATGCTTCTCGACGTTCTGAAAAACGGCAACTATACCGATGTGGAGTCATTCGATAACGGAGGAGACGCTCTTTCCGCCATCAATGAGCGCGTGGCAAAAGCAAAGCAAACCAATACCCCTCTCCCGGAACACTTGAATATCGTCATAAGCGATATCGAAATGCCCAAGATGGACGGCCTTGCTCTCTGCAAAAGAATAAAACAGGAAATGTGTATAACTGGCCTGCCCATTATTATGTTCTCATCATTAATCAACGAACAGATGATAGAGAAATGTAAAAGCGTGGGGGCGGATGCCTATATATCCAAACCCCAGTTCGGCGAGCTTGTAAACCTCCTGGATAAATTGTGCTTTACCGAGGGTTCCGCAAAATCGGAAACCGAGGCAATAATAACCGTCTGAATTACAGAAAACATATACTGCTGAACCCACAAACAGGCCTCACCGCTTCGATCCGGCTCTTACGCCATTCAATCGAATCAGTGAGGCCTGCTTTCTATATACTCCTTCTCTATTATTCAGAATCCATCAAAGACAGGAACCAGGCAAAATCGATCAAATCAATATCCCCGTCCACGTCCGACCGGAATACAACACATCCGGGACCAGGCAATTCACCACCTTGGCCGGTGTAACAAACCTGGAAGCCTGCATAGTCAACAAGGTTCACCAGTCCATCGCCATCATAATCGCAGTTGCCAGGCTGGAACGAATCGATATGCAGACTCAGCAATCTCTGATCCTCACGCCCCATACTGTCCACGATCTTGAACACCGGTTCAAAATCGCCTGCTTCCGTGGGAATCCCGCTTAAGATACCCGAATCGAAGTTCATACCCTCCGGCATACTCAGTGGAATCCTGAATCTCAAAGAATCCGCGCCGGTAAGCGATCCCATACCGGAAACGCTCGCTATGGTATAATGCACGCCATCACCACCGGAAATACCTATCGTCGGAGTAACATCCGCGTTGGTTAATCCATAATCAAAACGTATCGAACCATCATCAGCAAGTACTACTGCAAAATCTACTTCGGCGTTACCGATAGCCACCGCACTTGCTTTCCAGCGAATCGTCACCTGTCCGGAAACCGACTCATCGATAAAAACATCCTCACCGGGTTCAGTGGTTCGCAGATCATCCCACATGGGAGCAATCATCACATTATCAATCAAACCCGCCTCGCTGTTATTCGTGTAGCTTCCCGTAAACGCACCCATATTTATAAAACCATTGGGACGGACTCGCACACTGGTATAGCTCTGCCCATAAAAAGGAAACGCAAACGGAAGATTATAAAGCCAGAAACCTTCGTCTTTATGCCATGATTTAGCAACTCCGGATTCCGTAAACATACTGCTTCCAAGATCGCTTTCAATATAATCGAGATCTGTCACTAGCGACCATACGGTTTCCGGCTGTCCACCGGAAAAATCCAATTGCACTGGACCATAAACATCGCCGACTCTCCCGGACGGAATAGTCGTCGTGACGATCTGCGGAGAATTGGCAATAACCGTCAAGGTTACTGTAGATGAACTCGAGTTGAAAATACCGTCATCGGCCCTATACGCAAAGCTGTCGTCCCCGGCATAATCCGTTTCCGGTTCGTATGTCACTCTTTTGCCATTATTAACCAGCGCATAAGGAGTCGTGTCAATAACGCCGGCTTCCACATCATACAGAGTTCCGTGATCCGGCAAGGTGATTATAACGTAATCGAGTACGTCGCCATCTGGATCAGTTCCCACCAGATTAAATGTCTCGGGAGTATTTATATCCCCATCCAGACTTATATTCTGGGTTACCGGAGGATTAGCCACCACGGATATCGTCACTAAGGCTATTTCCGAATCGCCGGCATTTGGAGGTGTTCCACCATCGTTGACCTTGAAATGCAGATAATCCAGTCCGTAATAATTTGTATCCGGAACGTAATCCACTAGGTTGCCACCGGCCAGAAGCGTGTACGGCACAGACTGGATTTCCCCACCATTGGGATCCGACAATACGCCGTGAGCCGGCAAGTTCACCACAATGTAATCGATTGCCGCCGGCGGATCAGGAAGACCATCATCATGCCCCTGTAACTGGACAGTCACCGCGATGTTAGCCTTGGTCGACGCAGCCCCGTCGAAAGCTTCCGGTACCTGCGGACCGCAATCGCTCATCTCCGAAAGATCCGTTTCAAAAAAGTCCGGACTCAAACCGGCCCCGCTGGAAAGCCCTGCCAACCCGTCAGCGACGTCAACCGCCAGGTAACTTATCGTGATTTTTCCATCAAAAAACATCTCGATCTGGAACGTATTGGGATTTGTCTCGTTATGCTCCGGTACGCCATCCCAGGTAACAACTACTCGATCAGCAAACTGTTCCCACCGAACCGTTCCTCCATCCTCCGGATCGAGGTCATCATAAATACCCGAAATACGCGGCAGTTCGAAATGCTCTGACAGCGTTTCGCTGAAATCGCCAGAACCCTCAGTGAAGGTGATATAACCGTTACTGGCCGGATACAAGGTGTTGTACGCCACTCCATACAAGGAAACAGTCGCCCCACCGGTCAACGTCACAGCCTGATAAGAGTCATCGGTTAATACCAATGCTGTTCCCGTACTCGAATCAGTAGGCAATTCCGTTATAGGTTTAACCGTGCACCCGCGATAGAAATCGGTGGATGAATTCGGAGTAAACACCAACTGGATGTTGTCCAGATCATTGGCCGAACCGTCAAACATTTGAGTATAGAAATCGGGTATTTCAGGAGTTGTAAACGAATAGCACAACCCGTTGTTATTGTCCTCAGTCGTATTGCCCGCCTCATCCTCTGCGACTACTGCGTAATAATACTGCGTATTGTCGTCAAGACCGCTCAGTGATACGCTCGAATTAGTGGAATATCCACTCCCGGAAGTCGTCTCGATTAAAGCCCCGCACGCCCCGCCATAATGAACAATTCCCCTGACCGGTTCGTTCGCAGTAATCCCAACTGTAGCACTTCGAGGTTGAACATCCTGGGTCGTCACACTCGAAACCGTCGGCACCTGGCAATCCACGTCGGCACCGGCTACGACCGATACGTTAACTCCACCCTGTCCGTCGTTAACATCGATATATTCAACGGAAATTGTTGCTCCATCGGCAATCTGCAGCATTCCATCCGCCGTATACACGGTACCAGTAGTGGTGGATATACCTCCTTCAAAAATCGCCGCGTCAACATCCACTTCGGTCAGAGTTACAACCTCGCTATCGCCCGTGGACGTTGTTACTGTCACATTCTGCGTGCCGTTCCCTTCTAAATCCCCATCCTTCAAAGTTATTATCACTGACGAATCGCAATTATACGCCGCCCGGTCAAACTCAATCGCACCGGCTGGTCCCGGCGAAAGATAATCCGCGATCTCATCATAAATGAGATGTATAGGAACTCCCCTGTTAGGACAATTGGCACAATGATGTAAAGCGATTACCTTGTTACTGGAAATAGCCAGTACTGGAGAACCTGAAGAGCCGCCCTCGGTATCCGCATAATAGCCGACATCATAATACCCGCTTCCCGAGCACGGATCGGCCGTAATAGAATAAACCTGGCTTACGCCGCCCGTATCGCTCGAATGACTGCTGTAAATCGAAAGTTCCTTGGCCCGCCCGTCAGGATGTTGCGGGATATAAATCTGCTCGCCCACTACCGCTACGCGATCGTCCAGTTCCAGGTAACCGTATTGAGATGAAGGATTCCCACTAGTTATCTGCAACAGGCAGTAATCGAGGTTCGCATCATCCTGAACAAACGTGGCTCCGGAAAAAATAGTACCGGGAAAACAGTCTGGACAGTTATTATCCGAACAGTTAGGCGCTTCGGCCATGAATTCGTAATCAGTATTCAACGCCTCTGACGCCGATGAAACACAGTGTTCATTGGTAATCAGGTGATTGTCCGAAGAAACCAGCCAACCCGTGCAAAACGCGCTACCGCCACTCAGCAACCTAGCAACCGCCCGCGCCCGATCATATTGATCCGGGTGAGAACTCTCGTAGCAGACCGCGTTCTCCTTGTCGTCCGCCCCGCAGATGGCCTTGTCACCACCTATCTCAAGAAAACCGGCTACATACTCATCAATGATAAAACCATTGCCGCCCTCGGGATTCGTCTGAACCAGTTCCAGAAAAACCGTATCCCCCTTGATATGTTGAGCCCAGAAGGTACCGGCATTCATCTTGCCTTTACCCTCCATAACGTAAAACTGCTCACCGCTGGGATCGGTGACTATCAGGTAATCCCCTGATGCCAGGTCGAAATCCACAAAGTGAATCGCGATGTACGTCGCATCCGGATGATGCAGCTCATACGTCCAGCTCGTCCCCGATTCCTCCTGGGTTACTCCCTTGTACCCCTGTGGCGTGTCCAGTTTGACCGGTATGTGATCTCCCGCCTTTACCTTGGCGAAAACCTGAACCGGCCCCGCAACAAATGCAATTAACCCGGCCAGTACGAGCAACGCTCCTGAAACTCGAAAGGTCTTCATACGCTGTATCCTCCATCCAACGTTATGACGAGACAAAAAAATACCGGTGGGTAGTAAACCCACCGGTAACTTTATATATCCGGCTTGCCACCTTGATCAGTTACACAATCAAGGTGGCAAGCACAAATTCAGCGATCAATCGCGGCTATGAAACCCGCGAAATCTACCTCATCGATATCTCCGTCAGCATCCTGATAGAACACTTCACAGCCTGCCGCGGCCGGTCCTAGACCATCACCGGTGAAACAAACCTGGAATCCTGCGTAGTCGGCCAAATCCACGTCTCCGTCACCGTCGAAGTCACAATCCCCGGCCACAAATTCCGAAACGTGAAGATTCAACAGCTTCTGGTCAACTCGGCCGAGACTGTCCACCACTTTGAACACCGGCTCGAAATCGCCTGCCTCTGTTGGAATACCACTAAGAACACCAGCCGAATTGAAACTCAACCCGTCCGGCATACTTATCGGAATCCTGAAAGTCAGGGAATTCGCATTGCTCAGCGACGTTAAGCCGTTAATGCTCGCCAGTGTATAATTAACTCCGTCACCTGCGGAAACACCTATTGTCGGCGTAATACCCGCATTAGTGGCTCCATAATCAAAGCGAATCGAACCGTCATCTGAAAGCACAACCGCGAAATCAACCGCCGCGTTACCGGACGCCATTGCGCTGCCCTTCCAGCGAATGGTCACTTCACCGGCTACGGATTCGTCAATGAACACATCCTCGCCGGTCTCCGTAGTTCGCAGGTCATCCCACAATGGAGCAATCATTGTATTACCAATCAAGCCCGCATCGCTGTTGACTGACGTACTGCCGGAGAATGTTCCCATATTAATAAAACCATTAGGTCTTACACGAATACTCGTATACGTTTCACCGTAGAACGGGAAACTAAACGGTAAATCGTAAAGCCAGAATCCTTCGTCCTGATTCCAGTTCATCGCCCCGGCAGTTTCCGAGAACATGCATGAACCCATATTCTCTTCAACATAATCCAGATCCGTTATCAACGACCAGGTCAACTCGGGTTGACCACCGGAAACCGCCAACTGTAGCGGACCGTACGCACTATTCAGGTTTCCGTCCGGCAAGGATGCCGTAACGATCTGCGGCGCTTCCGCAATCACCGTTAACGATACCGTTGACAGGTTTGAACTGAAAATCGAGTCGTTCGCCCGGTACACGAAACTATCGGATCCGGCATAATCGGTATCCGGCATATAAACAACCGTTTGCCCGTTATTCAACAGCGTATACGGAGCAGCCGAAATAACCCCACCATTCGGATCGGATAACTCACCATTAGCCGGCAATGTCATGATCACGAAATCCAGCGTATCGCCATCTGTATCCTGTCCAACAAGATTAACGTTAACCGAAGTATTGATATCCAGATTCAGATTCACATTCTGCGTAACCGGAGGATTGGCTATTACCGAAATAACAATTGTCGCTATTTCTGAATCGCCACCAGATGGTGCACTTCCACCGTCATTAGTCTTGAAATGGATACTGTCCGAACCGTAGTAATTCGTATCCGCAACGTATTCCACTTCGTTACCACCAAGCAGAAGCGCATACGGTACTGAAGCTATTGCTCCGCCATTGGGATCGTTCAGCTCGCCGTGAGCAGGTAATGACGTAACGATAAAATCGATTGCAGCCGGCGGATCCGGCAAACCATCATCCCGACCTTGCAATGCTATTATCAACGATTCGTTCGCCATGGTGGACGCGTTTCCATCAAACGCCATCGGCGGTTGCGGACCGCAGTCAATCATGGCTGAGAGATCCGATTCCTCGAATTCGGGATCTGTACCCTCACCACGCGACAAACCGACCAATCCATCCGTAGCGTCTATCGCCAGGTAACTTATCGTAATCATGCCGTCGAAATACATCTCGATCTGGAAAGTATTGGGATTAGACTCATTGTGTTCCGGAACACCGTCCCAGGTTACAACCACTCGATCAGCGAATTGTTGCCATCTTACGACGCCTCCGTCTTCAGGATCAAGATCGTCATACAAAGCGGAGATCTTCGGAACACCACTGAAGTGCTCGGCAATCGTCTCACTGTAATCGGTCTCTCCGTGTATAAACGTTATGTAACCGTTGCTTACGGGATAGAACCGATCATAACTCTGGCCATACAGATCAACTTCCTGGCCGCCACTTAGAACAACCGTTCCATACGAATCGTCCGTAAGCGATAAAGCCGTTCCTGTACTCGGATCGGTTGGCAATTCCGTTATATCCTCCACGCAACCATCGTAGAAATCGTAGGTTCCGTTCGGGGTAAACGTCAGTCTCTTGTTATCCAGGTCAAAGTCTGTATTAAACAGCTCGGTGAAGAAATCGGGTATAGCGGATGTGGTGAAGCTATAACAGAGTCCCCCGTTATCGGCGGATGCACTGTTACCGGCCTCATCTTCCGCTGCCACCGTGTAATAGTACGTTGTTTCCGGCACCAAACCGGTTATCAGCAGTGACGGACCGGAAACATATCCGCCTCCGCTCACCGTCTCCGTAAGCGAAGCACAGGAATTCCCCCAATAAACAGTCCCCTTGACCGGCTCGTCCGCACTGAACACGACCGCGGCCGAACGAGGTCCCACATCCTGAGCTCGGACATTACTGATCACCGGCTGCTGGCAATCAACTACCGCCGACACGGTCACAACTACATTCGTGTTGCCTTGGCCATTGTCCGCATCGATGTAGGTAACCAGCACCGTATCACCGTGGATAACCTGAACAGCACCCGTACCACCGGTTTCGCTCAAAACCACTGTACCGTTAAAAACCGCCGTTGCCGGTCCCGTCTCCGTCAGAGTAACATCCTCGCCCGCGGGATCGGTTCCCGATTCCACATGCACGGTCACAGTTTCCACCAGTGAATCATTGCCGTTGAGATCGCAATCGTTAACCTCAATGGTCGCCGTACTACCACAGCCGTACTTGGGTTTATCCAAAGAAACGTTTCCGAGGCTTGAACAGGTCATGAGAACCTTCAACGATGGATCGCCGAACAGGTGCCAGGTATTGAACATATCGACGCCATCAGAACCGTATTCATCCATCATCTGACAGGAGCCGCCAAAACAGATCGCCCCCAGCGAAGCGTAAGCCTCCGCGACCAGCAAATCGTTGCACTCGTCCTGGCCGCACATTGGCGACGCCCATGATTGGTTTACGGAGGAAGCGTAAATACCAATCGCTCCCGTTGGCTCAGAACCATGAGTCGCCCGCATCCAGGCTTCCGCAAAACAGGTGTAGCCGTCGAACTCACCGTTTACGCACGCAACGTCGATGATAAACGGCAGCTGATTATCGTTGGTCAGAGCATTGATATTGGACACGCTGAAACCAGTAGTACCCCAATAGGTAGTATCGCCGTGCCCCACATAGTTGATAAGTCCGCGACCGGCGTTTACCGCCGCGGCAACTTCACTCGCCGTGGCACCCGGATCGTGGATCTGGTTCACCGTCGTATAGCCGTAACCGAGAAGATCGGTACGGATATTGTTCATATGCTGTATATCGCTTTCGCCGTCATCTCCCTGCCCGGAGGTGCCCTCGTCAGACGCTATACCCACGGCCCGTTTGAACCAGTCCTGCGTCATGTACGCATTCTGCTCGTACTCCACCGTACGCTGAACTTGCGTGTCCACCTGAGCTGCCGTCTCCGCTGAAAAACGCCCTACCAGAATATCCGGATAGTTGTCGCTGCCGGCCAGCTTGGAATAGGACGGATCAGACGCCCCGGTGGAATAATCCACAGTCACAGTAGGAGTTGCCACCTGCGTATGGTCACCGACTAAAAGGACAAATGCCAGGTTACTGGAATCATAAACACTCTGAATATAATTCTTGATCGACGTTGAATTATTGCCAATTGTGGAAACACCCACCAGCGTGGTATTAATCCCCCCATTGTTCTTATGATTCACCAGTGGTTGAACATTGGACAACCAGGCATCATGGGCAATAATCAACATATCACCCTGCTCGTCCAGCGGAGTGTATCTCAATCCGCCGCTTTGATAGTTGAGAAAATGCTTCTTATAGATCTGGTGGAATGCCAGGCTTTTTTCCACACTCCTGGTTCCACGGTTGAGAACATTGACCGTATCCAGACCGTCACTTTCGATCTCGATTACCGCCTTGGTACACACCTTCAGAACCTGCGTAACCGGGTTGTATTGGAACGGATTGAATTTAACCACAGTTCCGCGAACATCGCGCATGATATACGGATCACTCAAGGTCGCCGGTTCAGCCGGATACCACTCGTCAACGCCGTAAACGCTGCCGAAAGTATACGGAACATCCGCCGGATTAATTGTACGCGGCAACGCACCCTTCGACGGGATAACCTGCACATCATGCAGTTCATCAAAAGCCGCCTCGGTAACTTTCAGCACCATCCTTGCCTTGTCGGGAATAGCTATACTGCGGCACACATGTGGAACTGCCGGCTTTCCAACAGCTTCAATCTCCGCCTCTCCGGCCAGCTGCGGACGTACATAATCCTGCCCGTCTATCTTGACCGGAACCAGTTCATAACCGGTTAACTCGTACTCAAGTACGATTCGGTCGCCCGAATCCTCAAGAACGTTAATCTGAACAGAATCACCCGCACCTTGTACAGTTGAAACCCCAAGTAGCAGAAATAAAACGAATCCGACAACGCCGGACCTGCCGGCAAATTCCCTGGATATAAAATTCGAACTCTTGATTGCCACAGTTTTTTCCTCCTGTCGGCTGCTCCTCTGATTGCGATATTCCCAAAAAGAGCAAGGGAGGCCCCCGAAGGGAGCCTCCCCTGTTATTAATCTACACCTACATCGCAAATGTTACCCGTTAAAACTATCACTCGGCATCCATCGCCGTAACGAAACCAGCGTAATCAACCAAGTCAATATCACCATCGGCGTCAGCGAAGAATACTTCACAACCCGCTGCCGCCGGACCATTACCGTCTCCTGTGAAACAAGCCTGGAAGCCGGCGTAGTCCGCCAGGTCGACATCTTCATCGCCGTCATAATCGCAATCGCCGACGTCGAATTCACTCACGTGAAGATTGATCAATCTCTGGTCTTCACGGCCGAGATCGTCAATCACCTTGAATACCGGCTCGAAATCACCCGCCTCGATCGGATTTCCACTAAGGACGCCGGACGAATCCAGACTTAAACCATCCGGCATGCTGACCGGAATCTTGAACGTCAGAGAATTCGCATTGGTCAATGCCGTAGCCCCACTAATGCTCGCCAGCGTGTAATTAACTCCATCGCCAGCGGAAACACCTATCGTAGGTGTTACATCGGCATTTGTGGCACCGTAATCGAACCTGATGGAACCATCATCGTGAAGCACTACCGCAAAATCCACAGCTGCGTTACCCGGAGCAATAGCACTGCCTTTCCATCGAATCGTAACTTCACCGGCTACTGATTCATCGATGAAAACATCCTCGCCGGTTTCGGTCGTCCTGAAATCGTCCCACATCGGAGCGATCATAATGTTGCTTATCAAACCGGTATTACTGTTGACTGATGCGCTCCCCGAGAACGTACCCATATTAATGAAACCATTCGGACGGATTCTGATGTCCGTGTAAGTTTCACCGTAGAATGGGAAGCCAAACGGTAAGCTGTAAACCCAGAACCCTTCGTCCTGATGCCAGCCTTGACCCACACCAACTTCGGCAAACTGATTGCTTCCCTTATCCGTTTCCACGTAATTCAAATCGGTTACCAGTGACCAGACCACATCCGGCTGACCTCCTGAAACCTGTAACTGAACCGGACCATAAGCCGCACCCAACGAACCGTCCGGCAATGTCGCCGTGGTTATTTGCGGCTCATCGGCAATTACCAGAAGAGAAACAGTCGAAAGATTCGAATTAAAGATAGCGTCTTCAGCTCGATAACTGAAATGATCCGATCCGGCATAATCCGTATCCGGAGTGTAAATAACGTTCGCGCCGTTATTTACCAATATATACGGCGTGGTCGAAATCACACCGGCTCCCGGATCACTCAATTGACCATAATCCGGAAGAGTCACAATTACATAATCCAGTTCATCACCGTCTATATCTGAACCGTTCAGAGTAATCGTAGCCGAAGTGTTGATATCCAGATTACGATTAACATTCTGCGTACTCGGAGGATTGGCCACCACGGAAATGGTCACCGTAGCTATCTCGGAATCCCCACCGTTTTCCTCGGGAATACCACCATCGTTGAGCTTGAAATGCAAGGCGTCCGGACCGTAGAAATTGGTGTCCGGTACATATTCCACAACATTGCCTCCGGCCAGAATCGTGTAAGGAACCGTGGTTATTTCACCACCGTTAGGATCGTACAGTGAACCATGTCCAGGAATCGCCGTAACAATGTAGTCTACCGCTGCGGGAGGATCGGGAAGACCATCATCCCATCCCAACAGGGTAATCATTGCCGATTCATTAGCCTTGGTAACAGCAGTGCCATCGTAAGCTCTCGGAATCTGTGGACCACAATCACCCATCTCCGAAAGATCCGTTTCTTCATAATCGGGATCGAGTCCTATCCCCCGAGAAAGACCTGTGATGCATTCATCCGAATCGATTGCCAGGTAACTTATGGTTATTACCCCATCGAAATACATTTCGATCTGGAAGGTATTGGGCGCCGTCTCGTTGTGCTCCGGCACACCATCCCAGGTGACTACTGCCCGATCATCAAACTGCTCCCACTTGACGACTCCACCATCAGTCGGATCAAGATCGTCATACAACGCGCAAATCTTGGGAACACCACTGAAGTGTTCTTCAAGAGTCTCGCTGTAATCAGTTTCGCCATGTACAAACGTGATATAACCGTTACTGACCGGATAGAACATGTTGTAAGTCTGCCCGTACAGGTTTACTTCCTTGCCTCCTGTCAGCGTTACCGTCTCATAGGAGTCATCGGTTAGAGCGGAAAGCGATGTCCCGGTGCTCGGGTCTGTCGGCAATTCGGTAATATCCTCCACGCAACCAGTGTAGTAATCGTATGTTCCATTGGGCGTAAAGGTCAGTTTTTTATTCTCCAGATCAAAACCCGACTCGAACAATTCGGTATAGAAATTGGGGATTGACGGGGTAGTGAAACTGTAACACATGCCTCCGTTATCGTCACTGCTGCTGTTTTCGGCCTCGTCAGTCGCTTCCACACTGTAGTAGTAAGTGTGCTCCGCAACCAGGCCCGAAACCAAAACATTCGGGTTCGTCAAATAACCGCTGCCGCTGGCCGTCTGGGTCAACGCCGCACAGGAATCGCCGTAATGAACCGTGCCTCTTACCGGCTCGTTGGCAACAAAGGAAATCGTAGCCGCACGCGGCTCGATATCCTCCGCCCGAACATTACTGATCACCGGAGCCTCGGTATCAACCACGGCTGTTCCCGTTACCGTAACATTCGTTCCACCCATGCCGTCGTCCGCATCGATATAGGTAACCGTTATCGTATCACCGTTCGCAACTTGAAGAACTCCGGCAAAGTCCGTATCACTGATCTGAATCCAGCCGGCAAACTCAGCCGAACCGGCATCTGTTTCCGTCAAAACCACCTGCTCCACGTTCATTTCCGAATCAGAATCAACATCCACCGTGATAGTCTCAACTACGCCATCGTTCGTATTCAGCCCGCAGTCGCTCACCGTGATATTAACGATTTCACCAATAGTGTATTTGGTTTTATCCAATACAACACTGCCCGCGTCGGAACAGGCGCCGGGGAATTTCAAACTCGGATCACCCAGCAGATTGTACATCTCGAAGTAACGCCTGGTTGTGGCATCGCTACCCATTTGAGCCAGGTAACGGGCTTGTGTTTCCAGCCACACCGGACCGACTTCCGACGGAACATTGTCGTCCAGATCGAAAATCACGTCGAACAACCGTCTTTCCAATACGTCGTCTTCGGTCCAATAGCTGTTCACCGACGAACCATAAATCGCCAATGCTCCCTTATTCGGAGCCCGGCTCCAGGTTTCGGTGAAGCATTGTGTATCCTGGTAACTGCCTGTTACGCATGCAAAACTCATCACAAAAGGATACATGTTCGTGTTGGTCAGATTATTGACATTGGTTTCCGAGAACGGAGGGCCATCCGCCCACGAATTGTTACCACCGTGACCACTGTAAATGCCGTAGAAAACACCCGCATTGAACGCGTCACTAACCTGCTGCGTGGTCGCCCCATCATCGTAATACAACTTCGTGGAAATGTAGTCATTGGGATCCATATGCGTATCTACTACGTAGTTATGAGTCCCCTCGGTAGTGGATGAGTTATCCGATGACGCCATAAACACCGCACGATTCAAATACGTGGAATCCGCCAGTGGACCATTCTCGTAATAAAGAGTCTTGTCGATAATCGCCTGAAGCTGAGCGGTAGTTCTCGCAGAAAAACGCCCATAAGGAATATCCGGATACCAGTCCGAAGAACCGTCCATGCAGGAGTATTGAAGATCCGTTTTGGGACTTCCCTCGCCGCCTCCGGTCCAATACGGAATCGTGTCCGTATCGCCGACCAGCAGTATATAATCGGGGGCGTTACCGGCATCCCAGAGTCCTTGAATGTAACTCTTGATCGCAGTATTCGTAGCGCCGGATGAAACAACATGAGTCGTAACATTAAAACCTTGAGCCTGCTTCGCCGCGGCAAACGGAGCGATCGTAGATTGCAGGGCTGTCCCCACAACAATCAGGTAATCGCCGCCCGCACGTAACGACATCGGAACTACACTCGGATTTATTACAGATCCCTTGAGACCCGGCATGGCTTTCGCTGTGACCTTCGATTTATCGGCACCGACAAACGAAACGTTGGCAACCATTCCAGGCCAGAAGGTTACCTGCTTGGCCGCAGCGTTGTAGGCTACCGGGTATACCTCCAACATCGCCAAACGCTGCCCACGCATTATCCCCAATTCCTTGACAATCGCCCGCTCTGCGGGGAAAGCCGTATTACGGGCATATGCGGCTGGATCGTAATCAAAGGGAGCCGCTTCCTTGGCACCTGGAAGCTTGGCCACGGGAGCCTGTCTTGGCATAAGATCCAGTTCATAACCTAATGCATCTGAATCCAGCGTTAAGGCTCTGCCTTCCTCCACCGATAGTTGAATATCAGCACCGGCCGGAACAACCAACAGCTTTCTTATGACCGGCAGCATCGGTTGTCCGATTTCGCCCGTAAACGCGGACTCTGACCAATCTATCTTTACAAACGTTCCGCCCTTCGTCTCCTCCTGGGCAAGCCTGAAGCCTGGAATATCCGCGGCGACTTCAAAACCCTTCATTCCGCCATCGTTTACGGCTAAACTAGGCGAAGCGTTCAAAACCGACGCTTTCGTTTCCAGCTTACCGTTATCAGACTGGGTTACCCAGATTTCGTCGGCCATGGTCGTGCCGCAAATACCAATTACCAGCGACATGACCACAAGAGTCCATCGAAAACCGCAAGCTCTAACCAACATGCAACATCTCCTTCCGTTTCGCACCGGCATCCAGCGACACCGGCAGTCATCTGACCACCAAATGCCAACCCTGCCGTCCCGCATACACACCCGGTATCCTGAACCACACAACCTTAGTGACACACAATGTCACAACACAAAACGGGCCACCCCGTTCCGCTGCCTCCTATTCAGGATTAATTCCTTTTTATTAAACACTGAAACAGTTACCTGTTACGCGTGACCAACCCTCATTATGACCGGCAGCCACCAGTCATTCAAGTTAAAACGCCGATTTATCCCAATCGAGTAAACCCGAATTATATAACCTTATTGCATCTATACTATGTCTAATTTGTATCGCAATCGCTTCCGTCCGATATAAAATTGAAACAAACCGATTACTCCCAATCCCCTATCCTGTGGCAATAAAAAAAAACAGGACCGATCGCAATGATCGGCCCTGTGTTTTCTCAATCGCAATTCCTTGCGACTCCTGCTCGCTTTTTAGCGACGACGCAGCAACGCTACCCCGCCAAGTGCCAATAAAGCCAGAGAAGCCGGCTCAGGAACAACTTCAATCGAACCCGCGGAAAAACAAACGTTCCCATCAGCTCCGTTTGAAATTGAGTAGAATCCTTCATCAGCATCCGGGGCACCATCGTATCCCATGGTAATCGGAGTCGTGCCAACCGCGTTACCGACAAAGGTAATGGTTGCCAGCAAAACCGTCCCTGAAACATCTTCCGTGCTGGTTCCACCGAGCAAGTCACCATCAGGAGTGAACAGGGCCTCATCCCAGTCACCACCGATTGTATGGGAAACGTAAGATGCGATACCAGCATTATCAACAAGCAGGTCCAGACCCCAGCTAACTGCCGGAGCGTCGCAAATCTCGGCATAAACATCAACATCAACGGTATTACCAACCGCCACAGTCGAGTTAACCGGGGAGAAATAAACATTAACCGTTGCCAGGGCAGGGCTCGCTACAAGCACTCCCGCTAGCAAGGCCATACACAATAACTTTGACTTTGACAGCATTCTTCTACCTCCACAAGCACCTTTCGATGCTCCTAAATTCCGGTGTCGTTATTCTCACTACATTGTTTGAGAGAGAGACACACTATTTTCCAAAACTCACGAGAGAGTACGAAACATGCTAGTTATTCTAGGCGTCGTCGACTGCGATGTCTAATCGCAGTCGACAAACGCCAGACGAATAACTATCGGAACTAACGATGAGAAGGTGCCTTAGAAGCCTCTAAACTTCCGGCTCCTTGCAACTCCCCAACAGAGATACTGGACTCCTGCTGATTAGTCTCTAACGAAGTGGCGTTGTCACGTCCTTCGACACTTTCGCGAGAGATTGATACAGAACTAGCCGCAGAACCAGGCCTGCGCGGTACAGATGCCAGCGGATCACCGACGAAGTCGCGATAGCAGGTCAACCAGGCCACAAAGTCCATACCACCAACAACGCCATCGCTGTCATTGTCAAGGCAGTAGTTGAACGCCGGGTCATTGTCTCTACGACCATACGAAGCTCTGAAGAGCTGGTAGTCGTCGTAGTCAACGTCGCCATCGTTATCCAGGTCACCGCAGATCTGGCAATCATCGGGAATGCCATTGTTATCGCAGTCGTTGCTCGGCGGACCGGCAGCACCGTCAATCACAATGTCATCGATAACACCAAGATCTCCGTCCAGACCATAGTAATGGAATCCAAGTCTGAACGCACCACCCGGCAGATACGGGGTAAGATCGAATGAATCCTGCTGATATTCACTGGCAACGGCCCACAGGTCGTTCAGATTACCAACAAAGATGTCATCCGTTCCGCCGGCTTCACCAACGACCACTACCACGTCGATGTCGTAGCTGTCGCTCCAGGCTTGACCAACACTACCCTGTGACCACAAGCTGACCGTTCCGGAAGTAATCGTCAATTCCGGAGTCAACAGGTAGCTGTCCGCAGTGTTGGATGCACTCCACGGGTGAGTTGCACTCTGCAATCCGCTGTGGACGTAGTCACCGTTGGTGTTGAGGATCCAATCTTCGGGAGCTAATGAATCGGTAGTCCAGCCAGCCGGCGGGAATACCGCAGTTTCAAAGCTCTCGTCGATCACGGCCGCTCGCGACTTGGCATTGTTCAGATCACAAATATCCGGCAAGTCGTTGAAGTTGCAGTCGTCACACCAGGTTTCGCCAGTGCAGTAAATATGAATGTCGCACCAGTCGAGAACCGCGTTACCGTTACAGTCGAGTGAAGGATCAGCAGCAAGTTCGCACTCATCCAGAATACCCGAACCATCACAGTCGGTGTCATCGTCCATCTCGCACTTATCCAAAACGGTGTTGTTGTTACAATCCGATTCACCGTTGAGGAGATCGCAGTTGTCCGGAATACCGTTGCCGTCACAATCGCCGGCTTCGCATTCGTCGATTACACCGTTGGAATCGCAATCGATTGTCGGATCATCCGCAATATCGCACTCGTCCGGGATACCGTTGGTGTTGCAATCTCCGCCGGCACTACCACCGATGACTACGTCGTCGATGATACCCAGGTCGCCATCCAGACCGTAATAGTGGAAACCAATCTTGAACGGACCGGCCGGTGTGAGTGACGTAATATCAAACGTACCTTCGGTCCATTCATCATCAGCTGTCCACAGAGCGTTCAGGTTACCAACGAAGATATCATCAGCACCACCAGCGGCACCAACAACTATCACCACGTCGATGTCATAAAGATCGCTCCAGCCTTCGCCGTAACTGCCCTTCGACCAGACCGTAACCGAGCCGGCAGAAGTCAATTCAGGAGTCAGCAGGTAGCTGTCAGCAGTGTTGTCCGCACTCCACGGATGCGCTGCACTCTGAGCACCATTGTGTACGTAATCACCATTGGTATTCAGAATCCAATCTTCCGGATCCGCAGATTCCGTCGTCCAACCGGTCGGCGGGAATACAGCACCCTCGAAGCTCTCTTCAAGAATTGCAGTACCGCCACCACTCAACTGACACTCATCGGGAATACCATCAGGCTGGCAGTCAGCACTGGTACCACCGATAATGTCCAAACCATCGGGGATACCGTTGCCGTTGCAATCCGGATCGCATTCATCGGGAACATTGTTACCGTCGAGGTCGGCTGAAGTGCCGTCCGCGATTTCGCAACTATCCGGAACACCATTGCCCTGGCAATCGGCCGCACCAGCGAGAATCTCGCAAAGGTCGGTCACGCCGTTGCCGTCACAGTCAGAACCGCAAACGGTCCCGTCACCACCGTACATTCCACCTGCGGCAATACATGAATCTTCAAACATGACGTCGCAGGAACTCGCCAGACAGCAAGCACCTACACCGCATGCGTCAGATTCGCTGATCGTCAGGTCGTAAGAATTGATGCACGCGGGAGCAGGATAGGTATCAACCTGCATGTAGTAGGTACCCGGAAGCAGTACCACACCGTCCATCTCCAGGCTGGATGCGGTTGTACCAACACCCGCGATACAGGTTTCTCCCAACGGGCATTCGTCACTGATAGCTACACCTACGTAAGTTTCGGTAGCATCGATATTAACCTTGATACAGATATCTTCGGTAACGGTCAGCTCGTAGATGGCATCTTCGCCACCGTCGTAGTTGCCCATACAGGTCTCATCGTAGTCGTTGTAACGACCACAGGTGTAACCGTTGGTTTCCGCGTAAGCGACAACACCGGTAGTACCGATAGCGACGAAATCACCGGGGATTTCAACGGCCAGCGGCAAGGCGCACATGTCACCAACCTGCGGTTGCGGACACTCATTCGGAGTACAACCAGTTCCGTCACCAGAGTAAGTACCGTTGCTGTTCATGCAGTCAAGGATATTAAGCTCTTCACAATTACCCTCGCGGAAACAGCAGGCACCGGTGCCACTAGAACAGGTGAATTCAAATGTGGTTAATCCACCACCTTCGGCTGCACCAGTATCACCAACCTGGAAGTAGTATGTGTTACCGGCTGTAATCGCGAACATCGCGGTTTCGGTATTACCACTGGTGGTTCCACTGTTAGCACAGGCAACCTCAGTCAAAGCTCCGCAATCAGCACCTTCCCAAACAACCAGGACGGTGTTGTAGCCGGTAGCGGCAACAGTCGCGAAACCAACGCAGTCTTCAGTCGCGGTATATACAAACCACGCATCGTTCTGCATTGTCGGATTGACACTGTACGGATCACAGGATGCGCCCGGACCGTCAGCAGTCATCTCGTCGTTGTCGAAACTCGCAATGTACGGGTTGGCATCGATGATTGTGCCGTTGGAGCACATTTCACCAACTACCTGCGGACACGGAGTCGTGCAATCCAGACCTTCTGTCCAGACACCGCCCAGAGCGTCACAATCGACCTCTGTAATATCATCGGTGCAACCAGGCCACGGATCTGTACAGCAGCGACCTGTCGGTAATTCGAACGTCTGGAAGGTCAGGCTGTAATCCGGAATGCAATCGGGTGCCGACCAGGTATCAACCTGAATGTAATAGGTACCCGGTTCAAGGTGTACACCAATCGAAGACGGAACGGCTGAACTGTTGTAAGCAGCTTCACAATCCACATCGTCCGTCGGAGGACAGGTTGTGCCAATCGCAACACCTGCATAGGTGGTAAGGCCCGGATCGAGAATGATCTCGATGTCCATCGCCTCAGTTACGGTAAGTTCATACAGCTTATCTTCACCACTGTCATAGTAGTACAAGCAGTGAGTCGTTGCTGAATCATCGTAGTTATCGCCCATTCCGCAGTTGGTTTCACCACTAAGGACGTAAGGAAGATCACCTAACCCTAAGGAAATCTGGGCAGGATTGGCGCACTCGGCACCAGGCTGCGGACACTCGTTCGGATCGCAATCGGTACCGTAACCGGAGAACATTCCACCATTGCTGGTGCAGTCTTCTTCCAACGTTTCAGTACAGGAACCATCCGTCTGGCAGCAAGCGCCAAAGCAGGGGTTAGCCGGCTCACAGGTTGATCCGTCTCCCTGGTAAACGCCGCCCAGAACGTTCTCGCAGTAATCCTGCGTTACTATACCATTGGTACAAACCATACCAAGACAGCAGGCACCAGTTTCAGGTGCTTCAAGAACGTTAACCGTGTAATCTTCGGTCTCGCCGTAGTTGCCGGATCCTGAATTACACGCATCGGTGCATGTACTGTACTTCTCCATTACCCGCATGCGGGTTTCGCCGAGAGGAGCAAGAACCGGAACAGTGATGTTCGCACTGACCGTCGTGCTTGCGCCGCTGCCGAGTTCATACATTTCATCGGTATCGTTAAAGACGTGATCCTGGTTCCAGTCGATCCAGACCCGGGTACACTCGGTGTAAGTGCCCGACTCAAAAGTCACATTCACGGTGTAAGTCGTACCACGCTGAATGTCGACCTTCAATCCCGCATCTTCGGTGTAGTCACCATAGCTGCAAGATCCACCTTCTGGCCCGGTAGTGTTGATCATACCCGCGAACTCAACCGCGGTGATCCAGTCGTCATCCAGATCGCTAAAGCAAGGCTCGCAGTAAGGAACTTCGCAAGCAACGCCTGTCAACTCCAGAATATAATCGTTGGAGGTGCCACAGGGATATCCCTCAAAGACGTTATCTTCTGCAGTAGCACTTGTAACGATAACCCAGTAGGTACCGGCAGGCAGGCAGGGCGCAGCAGCCGTTGCGGGAACACAATCCGCCGAGTAAGCCTCAGCCTGACCCACAACATTTTCACAATCACCGCCGGTTACGATGAATACCGCACCCGGGAATTCCGAGGTAAGAGTTGCACTGAATTCTGTAGGCTCTGTAACTGTAATCTCATACCAGTCGGTATCACGACCGAGACCGGTACTGGTCACGTAAGTATTAATCGAACCGAAGATTACATCATTAAGAGCAATCGTACCAAGCTCGGCAGGATCGGCGTTGCAACCGGAGTTGGTGTCTTCACCACAGGCATCCGGTTCATCGATCGCACCGGCGGGCTTGGTCAGCTCGCACGGCTGCGGGCAGGTGTCAACGCCACAAGTGGTGGCATCACCCAGGTAAGTGAGATGCGGACCATCACAGAGACCTTCCGCTACCTCTTCACAACCACCAGTGGCCGCATTACAGCAGGCACCAGTAGCTCCCACTTCACGATAATACGCCATTGTGAATGTGTCTGTGGCATCACCCGAACAAGTATGAGAACCGTATGAGTTATACGGAGCTAATACCACGTAGTAGGTACCGGCAGCCGGACATGTCCAGGTGAAGTCCAATGCGTTGTAGTTGCAAGTACTTGATCCATCAACACCAGCGAGAATCGCGCAGGATCCATCAAGGATCTTGATGTCCAAGTCACTAGAGGCCGTCCCCTCCGTACAGAGGTCGAAGTGGTACGTATCACCAGCAATACCGGTGAAGCTGGCATACCACTTTCCATCGACCGAACAATCTGCACTGATCGACTCGCCCCAGGCAGTCGTACCAGGAAGACCCAGATCAGCATAAGGCGCACCGCATGCACCACACGCATCCTTGGAAGCGGTACGGAAAACCGCCGGAGTCGCCGCCAGACGATCACGGAATTCGCCGGCCGCAGCTATCTCCTTGATCTTGGCGATTTCCTCAGCGGACATTCCATCAAAGTCATGCTGTTCAACAGCTACGACCTGTGGTTTGACAGCCCGCGAATTGATTGCGGTCGGCTCCATTGCCGCCGCTGCAACGTCGTGCTGAATGGCTTCGGCTTCAGTCACGGTAATTACCGCGTTTTTATCAGCCTTTGCCTCACCACGAACCTGCAACTGTTGGGCAGGCCTGTCCTTAATCTTGACCTTGCCTTTAGTCCGTGCTTCGTGTTGTGGCTGAGCGCCAGCCAGCAACACGCTGGTACACAGAAGCATCGCTCCTGCTGCACACGCTAGTTTTTTCCAAACCATTTCGCGCCTCCTCTAATAGACTACACGAATCCTGTGCCCATTCAGAACATTCACCTCGTTTACGTGCGAATAATCCTCCTGAACGGCTTGTTTCCCAATAAACAATTACAAAGAGAACCTAAACTCACAATAAATCCCAAAACTAACCGTTTATTACGTTTGTCACTTCTTTTTCTCTATTAAGATAAACCCTAACCGTCCGAAAACATTTGTTCGTTCCCAGGCTAACTCAATCGCGTGTTTCTGTATGGAATTCTTCTTTCCGCCTGTGTTCAATGCTTCCGACTCCTCGCTTTCTACACATCGCAACGAGACTTGAGGTCAGGACCGGTTGGTTAAAACCAAAACCAGATTCCGGCCATCTACGCTCTTCCTCTTTCCCTTTTCGAAACTTCACAAAGCCCTAAGTCAAAACAACGCGAACACATATACCTGTCCACATCGTGTCTACTGCAACCAAGAACTCACGCACGTTCACGTCATTACAATGATCCGCCGTAACCCGCGAACCACCCTCCTAGCTGCCCAGTTTGACGCAATTAGGACATGAATTGCAAGCATCTCTAAGAAAAACCTGGAACTTCTAATAATAACAAAGAATTAGCATTAAAGTTATCGGTCCGTAAAATCGCTACCGCCCACCCATATTACGGCGATATTCGCTGGGCGTTACTCCGGTATGCTCCCGAAATACTTCGCTGAACCAATCTGCGTTTCCGTGCCCACTCTCATGAGCAACCTTTTTTATCTGCCAGTTACTGTTCATCAGCAGCTTCTTGCTCAATTCAATCCTGTGAGCGGCTATATACCGACTCATCCACACCCCCACCTGCTCCGAAAAAAGATGAGCCAGATATGTCGAATTAATACCCAACTCTTGAGCGATCCGGGCAACATTCATACGAGGATCAGAGGCGTTTTCCTCGATGTACTTCAAAGCGCATCGAACCTGCGGATGACAATCCGCAAAAGGAATAGCGATTGGGGAACCAACAGTAGAATCTTCAGAAGCTGATTCAATCTGCACCTTCTGCGGACTAAGGCGGGAAAAGAACGCGTCATGCCGGGCCAGAAGGTTTTCAATGAGGATGTCCAGAATCTCGACCTTCCGGTCAAAATCTTCCACAGACAACTCGCCGGACGCCACAACCTTACATACCTCAGCACGGCATCGTTTTCGATCAACAAGAGCTACCGCACACCACTTACCCGTTTCGCACTTATGCCAGTGAACCTTTCGATGGCGGTACAACTCTGCAGTATGGATTTGCTTCTCGTCCTGACAACAGTCAACAACTTCACACCCGGCACAATCGGGATGCTGCAACCGCGATGTGCCGCGACGATCTTTTCTGTTCGCCAGCGCATCTATGCCGGCCGTAACCACTGTCAGACCTGTCAAGCGGTAGTATCGCTTAACTAACAGCTCATCCAACATTTCCTCTGGCTTCAGACGGTCACCGACATTCCTGGCATCAGACCAGATCGAAACTCTTTTTTGACCTTCTGCGGGTATTTCGCTCTTCACGGCAACAAGACAATCTCATCCAAAGATGAGCCCCTCCAAACCTGCTTTCCGAATAAATGCCTGCATGCACATCCTTCTCTAACAACCAACTGGCATTCCCTAAGACCTGACTATAAGCGTTTGCTAAAACAAAGCGAACACATTTTCGACACACTTCCCAGATTTTTCGCTGCTAAACGCCAGACAACGCCCGATAACCATTGCAGGAACCCGAAAAACAACCGTCGACTTATCATAAGACAATAGCGTCATGACAAGAATCCGTCTCTTCTCCATTGGATTAATGGAAAAGACAGCCTGGATTATTCAAAGGAAATATCGCCGGCAGAATGCCCGTAATATGTCAGGCGGGCTCGTCTGCTGCGCGCAGATTCACCCTTCCCGTTTTCGGCGAGCGCGAAAACCGATCGTCCGTTCTATCGAAGTGTAAAAATCAGGGGAAAACAGGCGCAATAACAACTATAATGGTTTAAGCAATACTTTTTAACTCGTCCCCATATCGGACACCTGATCCCCCAATTCGCTGAACTTTGCGCTCAAGGCGTCTTCAAAAACCCGTGCGGAAACTACGATACTTAAGGCAATCAAGGTTACGGCAACAGCGTATTCCGTCGCCGTCGCACCATCTTCACTCCATAACCACTCCTTCGCTCTCTTCAATAAAATAGCCATGACACCACTCCCTGGGTCGTTGATACTGCGATCATCCGACAATCCACAATTCACCAGAAGGACCGATCCTTCAGCCACTTCCAAACCCCAGACACCGTAAAACCAAATCAATAAGGAACCGAATATCCGTCTCCAGTTCACCATACGTATTGAATAATCCCCGCGCACACAAAAACCGCCGATACGTTCCTTCAAATACCGGCAGCGATTCGCTGAATCGGAGCAGTTAGAACAATTCCGTGTTCTATCCAGCCTTTGATAAACCTATGAAACAAAACCGCTTGAAGCAAGATAATGTGCGCCGCGGTACTCAAAACAAGGTCAATCCGGATTGCCGATAAATGGCCATCCAGGTTATTGAACATTTACATACCGCAAGAAGATACTTCACCCGATAAGCTTATCGCACCTTCCTGGTTATGGGCCGATCAAGAATTAACAAGGAGAAATAGAAACCATGCAGCGTTAACTCTGCAGAGCATTTAGAAAAGAATTGAGCGGAACGAAGGGCTGGCGAGTTTGGGTACACCGATGGACCTGGTTCGCGAACGGTGGTTAGCGGATTCTGTCCACAGAGCAGTCAAAGCCGCCCTGAATTTTTCCTCAGTAAACATCTCCTCTACCCGCTCTCTTGCGGACAATCCCAGGCGAATCCTGAGGAAGTTATCCCCCAAAAGCCTTTTTAAAGCCCGGGTCATTTCCAGCGTGTCTGCCGGATCAACAACAATCGCTTCCCGGCCATCTCGGACCATCTCCGGTATGGCCCCCACTTTCGTCACTATCGCGGGCAACCCCGAACGCATCGCCTCCAGCAGAGCCAGGGGCATCCCCTCCGCCCTGCTTGGCAAAACAAACACGTCTGCCCTGGACATCAGACCGGCAATATCCTCTTGAGACAGCGATCCGGTAAACTCGACATTCGGCGCTATCCCCAGGCAGCAGGCCAGTTCCCGCAAACGAATCCGCCTTGCCTTTTCCCCATCACCAACAATAGTCAGAGAATATTGCCGCCGAACATCCGTCGGCAGAGCAGCATACGCCACCAGCAGATCCTCGGGCCTTTTCGTCTCGGACAAATCGCCAACAAACAGAACCCCGCCACCGCGACTGTCCTGCTCCCCGCTATCCCCCCGCGGCGAATCCACCGCATTGGGTATAACCGATAATTTCAAACCGGCTACCTGTTGGGTCAGGTTTGTCCGCCACCGATCACTCAGAACGATTACCCGAGCTGCTTTACGCAATTCACCAGCCACCACCCTTTTCCGCAATCCCTTCAGCGAGGCCAGGAACTCCGCGAAGAGCCCCCCGTGTACGTGTAATAAATAGGGATAACGCAATAACCGGCAAGTCATCGTATCCAGAATCGTGCGGTTAAACGTCGAATAACTGCAAGTGTGGATGTGCACGATGTCCGGCTTATGAATCCTTAGAGCCCGTACCAGCCTGCGCCACCTCCTCCAGTGAGATACGCAAGCTGCCCAAAGACTTCGCTCTTCCGGAGTATCCTTGGCCGTCTCGCATGTGGATATATCAAACTTCGATGGATCGAAACCTTCACAGGTCATCCGCGAAACCCGGGCCAAACCGCCCGGCGCATTCAACGGGCCCACTATCAGCACCCGTACGCGATCAACCAGATCAGAATTCCTGCCAACCTTTTCCTTTGAAGACTGACTCATTCAATCGCCATACCCAACTTGCTCTATACGACCGAAAACCGGATCGTTCCATCATTCACTATCGGCTCTTGAGCACCAAAACCTACACGCTCGCCCGCATCCTTTTTACCCCCTTACCAGTATCATTAATGGCGATACGCAACCCAATGCCCTTCAATTCGCCACGTCCAGCCACTAAACGCCGATACGCGAAGCATGTTTTCAGCAAGTCGTTACAATACCCCGTTTGAAAAATACGCCCGGTCAGCTTACCGACCGCAGTCAGAAACGGATTTACCTGATGAACCGCAGTGAATACTCAATATTGGCGGTGACCTCTACCGGACACATCATCTGCCATTGGTGCATGCTTGTCGTAACCGGCCTGCTGCTCACTTTAAGAACCGAATTCAACCTCTCGGAGTCTCAGGTAACAGACCTCCCCTGGCTTGGCTACGTCCTGATGGGCATGGGAGCAATACCGGCCGGTTTCCTCGCGGATAAATTCGGGCCCAAAAAGATTCTACTCCTGTACTTCCTGTTAACCTCAACCGCCTGCGCATGCGTATCTGTCGCCTCTACCGCCAAAGCATTGGGAGCGGGGCTCACCTTCCTCGGAGCAGCCGTCAGCTTGTACCACCCTTCTGGTTTGTCGCTCATCTCCCAGGGCATAAGACACAAAGGAAAGGCCCTCGGAGTTCACGGACTCGCCGGCTCCCTTGGCTTGATAGGAAGCTCACTGGGAGCCTGGGCACTGGCTCTGGGAAACTGGCGATATGCTTACATGTTTCTTGCGGCTGTCACCTTATTGGCGGCAGTCACCCTGTTTTTTCTCCCCATTGAGATAAAACCAACTCCAGCTTCGCACAAGCCTGCAGGCAATTCCCAAGCCGGCAAACGAAACAATTCGCTGCTGCGCTTGATTATACTTTTATACCTGGCGATGATGCTTGGCGGTTTCAACTATCGGGCACTCACTACCGCCCTGCCCACATTCCTGGCCGGAGTCATGGGAGAAGGCGTGAGTCCCTCTCACCTGGCCGCCGTACTCCTGGCGGTATTTCTATCCGGAGGCATGGGGCAATTACTTGTCGGCAGGAAAGCCGATAAAACCAATCCGGTGAAATTGTACGTAACCATGGTCGGAGCGACTATTCCCATAGCCGTGCTTTTATGCCTTGCCGGCAATTGGGGCACTGTCGCTTTCTTACCGGCAATCGCCCTGGCGTTTCTGCAATTGGGAACCCAGCCAGTGGAAAACCTGCTTATTGCCCAGAACACGCCGGCCAGTCGCCGGAGCATGTCTTATGGATTCAAGTTTTTCCTGACCTTCGGGATAGGCGCAACCGGAACCAAGGTCGTGGGCATTATCTGGGAACATACCGGGACACACAGATGGACTTTCCTGGTTATTGCCGGAGTGGCCGCAATAGTTACCTGCCTTGTTCTCGCTCTGGTCAAAGTCGTGAATTACCAATCATCACCAACCGATATGTCAAACTCTGGGGTTATCAAGGAAAATGCAAAATAAGAAAAGATGGCTCATAACCGGCGCCACCGGACAGCTCGGCGGTCACATTCTTCGCCATCTGTCACTGCGTAGCGACAACCAGGAAATCCTGGCCATCAGCCGCAGTCCGCTAAGCGCAGATTTTCCGGCCAGCCGCATAATAGACCTGGTAGAAAAAGACAAGCTGGCAAACTGTATCGCCGAATACAAACCGACACACATCATCCACACGGGAGCGATTACCGCCGTCAATGAGGCATACACCAATCCCAAACTTGCGGAAAAAATAAACGTTGACGCCACCAGGATTATCGCCGAATCCCGAAACCCGCGAGATTGCCGAATGGCATTTACCTCCACCGACATGGTTTTCGACGGCAGCTCTCCGCCCTATAGTGAGGATTCCTCCCCCGCACCGCTCAGTCAATACGGCAAATCCAAATTAATGGCGGAACGAACTCTGGAAAGCATGCCCAACACGCTGACCGTCCGGCTTCCTTTGATGTATGGATTCGCGGCAACCGGCCGATTGACCACTTTTGCCAGCCAGATCCAGAATCTCAAGGAAGGTAAACCCCAAAACCTGTTTACCGATGAGTTCCGTACGCCGATCTGGCTGTCCGATGCGGCCGCCGCCCTGATTGCCCTTGCCACAAGTGAGATTACCGGAATTCTCCATCTGGGAGGTGCGCAGCGATTGTCACGTTTCGATATGCTTACCGAATGCGCCCGTATCCTTGAAGTGCAATCACCGGTATTCGTTGAAACATCGCGACTTTCTGTTGAAAGTCCCGAACCCCGCCCGGAAGACCTCTCCCTGGACAGTAGTCGTTTCCTCAAACTCATGCCGGAATTAGCCCCCGGTCCCATCCGCCGCGAAGTGTTTGAAGGTAAATGCTGACCATCTCACACTTCGCAGCGGACGCCCGGAATCTTTAACGACTCAGCGGGGACTTCAGAATCGGCAACTTATCGTGCTCCTGCTCGATTTTGGAAACATCCATCTCCTCGAATACGACCGATGGAGCAACAATCGAAGACGACGGCGAAGTGCCACCATACCCCAATCCCACGTAGTTATACACGGCTGGTTCGGAACCCGCGGCGAGAATTCTCTTAAGTGAGCGGAATTCCACCGATCCGAATTCAACACCTCTCACCAGTTCATCAGGTTTATTGGTATCGGCATAAACCCTGTACACCACTACCGGATCACCCAGCGGAGAACCGCCCTGCTGCAGCTTGGTGAAATACGCACGCAGATCCTGGCGAGACGCTCCGAGATCCGGCGACCTGATCGCGGTCACCCTTAAGGCAAAATCCAATCCTTCATCCTTCGCCGCCTCGATCAACTCCTCGCGAAGCTCCTTATCAGGTACTCCGTCCTTATCCTCAATAAAAAGACAGCCGATCTGTGATTGCGAAACATTACTACGGGATCCCCGTCGGCCGTGACCGTTGCTGCCGGAAAGCTTCTTAGTCGGCACCCGACACATGACCATGTCTTTGAGTTTGCCACCACTTACCAGCTCGACTTTTCTCGCCTTGACTCCGTCATCATCGTAATGGTAACTGCCCATGAGCGGGCTCTCGCCCAGCTTTTCCACAGTGGGATCATCATAAACTGAGAATGATCGGGGGAGAATTCTCAACCCCAGCTTGCGATCCAGGTTCTCAATATCCGAAACCGACTGGCGACTCACCCCGATCGGATCGATTTTTCCCGCTATCCCATCACTGAGTAGCGATCTGAAAACCTGGCATGAAGCAACGCCCTCAAAGAGAACTGGGCCTGTATACTGCTCCAGAACGGGTGCGTCCATCCTGGCATAAAGCCGGTTAGCCATTTGATCAACATCGCCGATCATCTTTTCCACCGACGGCAAATCATCAACCGATTTCTCGAAATACCGGCAATAATCGGAAAACCGCATCCCGTCCTCTGCCTGCCCTTCCGCGGTCACCACCAGCAGAACAGCGCCGCCCGATGTCCTTACCCTGGTCCCCTCGGAATTGACCACGTAGGTGGTACCACTGCTGGCCATCAAGGTCACATCCGAGTCCTGCACGCGTTCGTACTTCTTCAAACGGGCGGAAACCTTTTTCAACGCATCTTCCCAAGCCTTCTGATCGAATTCGATTTTCTCAACCGGCTCAAAATATACTACCGGCGATTCCCTGGTGAAATCGTCAGGCCGGTCCTCGATATTCTTGTCCTTCAGATACGCCCGCTTGCGGGTAAGACGCTCGACCGACGACTTGTAGTCCTGGTCGCAGCCCCGCCATATCGCCTGCCGCAACGCCATATAATCATCTTCGATAGGCAGATTGACATTCGCCCCGTAAGACGCCCCGCCGTAAACCGCGCGGCGACTGGAGAAATTGGTATTATCCAATTCATACGATCCGATTCGGGTATTGCTCGATAAACTCCTCTGGCGACCGACGTCTGAAGAAATAATCGCTCCGAATCGAGCGTTAATCGTGTAGCTGATTCCATCTTCCGCGTTGAACTGGATGAAATACGGTTTCTCCAGATCCTCCATCTGCAGAGTCATCGCCCGGGCGAGTTCGTCCACCATTGCCCGCATCAGAACATCATCCGCCGGAACCGCCTCGTTTGCGGCCATCGAGATTCCGGGGACCAGAAAAGTCGCCGCTAAAACCGGCAGAACGCTATATTTAAACCGTCTTGTTTTCACGGTATCATCTCCGTTAGAGGTAACACTTACAGACCAGAATCGATCAACCACGTTTCTCCGCCTTGTTCACCATTTCCGAGATAGGAGGCGAAAGAATCGGCGGCTTGTCCTGCTCCCGCCGTCTTTTCTCGATTTCGATCTGCGAAACAAGAACGCTTGGCGATACGGCCGACACCGGCACGTAACCTGACTCCGCCCCGCATGTACCGTTGAACACCTCCGAATCGTCACCGGTCATGGTTATTTTGGCAAAACACGAAAGAGGCGTTCCGACAATATCCACTCCGCGAACCAGCTCGTCCGGTCGGCCATCAGCGTATATCCTTCTCACTATGACCGGCAAAACCTTGAACGCCTGCGGTCCTCGTCGACCAGTTGTGGTGAATCCACCGGTAATGTCCTCAAAAAGAAGGCCGTACGGCTTGTCCTGCTTTTTGCACTCGGCTATCAACTGCTGCCGCAATTCCTCGAAACTGACCTGCTTTGTCGATTCGACAATCAAGTTACCCTGGCGGGATACAACCGCCCGCCCCGGAGTACGCCTGCCGTGACCGTTCGACTTTGGAAACCCCTCGACCGGCGACCGGGAAAGGAGAAACGTCTTGAGTATCCCGTTATCGATCAACAGAACATCCTGCGCTTTTACGCCTTCATCATCGAACTTGTAATACCCCCTGAGATCAACATCATCGTAGGTTTCCCTGGTCGGGTTATCCCGCACACTGAGGAAAGTGGGTAGAACCTCCTCGTTGATTTTCTTGGTGAAAGTCTGTCCTTCGTCCACGTCCTTCTGGCGATGCCCCTCGATCCGATGCCCGAATATCTCGTGGAAGAACACGCCGGCCGCCCGGTTTAAAAGAATCGCCGGGCCCACATACGGTTCCACCAGCGGCGCGTCCCGCAGAGCAATCACCTGGTCGATAACTTCCTGGAACGCGGCGGTCAGTTCCGCGTCCGTCGGCATTTTTTCCTCGTGACAGACGTTAAAGTACAAGTCACGACCGAGCTCCATGCCGTCTTCCGCCTTCGTATTGGCGGAAACGGAAATCCTGATGAATTTCTGCCCCGTTTGTACGCGGGTCCCCTCGCTGGTTACCATGTAACGGTTTTCCGTAACCGCGCTCAGCGAAACCCCTGAACTGTAAATAAGCGGGTATTTCAAAGCCAGTTTTGAAAGCTCTCGAACCTTCCTCGTCCATTCGGCTTTATCCAACGTAAGTTTCGCTTCCGCCTCACGATAAACCGAAGGCTCCTCCCGCGAGAAATCGTCCGACTTGTCCTCTTCCTCGACCTTGGTTTTCAGGTTGGTCTGAACTCGCTGGTACATCTGCGCCGCTGATTTGAACTGCTGATCCGTCGTCAGCCAGATAGCCTGCCTGATTGCGGCGTCATCATCAGAAAGACTGATCGCCGCAACCCCCGAGCCCATTCTACCGCCTCCGCCTCCGCGAAGCTTGTGGGTATTATCTATCGTGTAATCCCCAACCCTGACGTCGACATCCAGAATACGCCGTTCACTTGAGTTCTCGTTAACCAGTGCCCCCAGCGTCGCGCTGACCGAAAAACTATCCCGTCCGGTAATAGTATACCCCAGATAATAAGGCTTGGTTCCATCCGGCATAGCCAGTTTTTTCATGGCGTAGTCCAACTCTTCAGCCAGAATTTTCATAACCGGCGGGGACTCTCCGCCCTTAGCCTTCGGCTGATCAACCGCAAACGCGGCATGTGCCGTCGCCAGCACCAAACCCGCACATAAACTCACTGCGAACTTACTCTTCAACCCGTTCATCGCTGCCCTTTCGACAAAGCCTGCGGCGCTCGTATTCAAAACACCGGCCGAACCAACTCTCTTTTCCAACCTGTCAGAATCATAGCACCGCATACCTGCTCGCACCACGAAATCGCCCGGCAGACCTGCGTTTGCAGGTCAAAATCGCTTGTTAGCGACAAATTAATACATTCGCGGCACTTATTCGCCGGGGGTACTACAATTGGATTGTGGATCAATATGCTGGTATAAAGAGTTAAGTGCGTCTGACGCACTCGTGATTCCTGCTCTGAGGGTTTTGATGACATAACAGAAAACCACGGAAAGAATAGGCCTCCGCGCCGGCATCTACTGCCACGAAAGTAAGATAAGTTCGGCCTTAATGGATAACACTCGTGATATACCTGGATAACGCAAGCACAACATTCCCTAAACCACCAGTAGTCCCCGCAGCAATTCAGAGGTTCATGACCGAAATCGGCGCAAACCCCGGCCGAGGAGGCTACGCTCTCGTCCGACAGGCTCAAGAGATTGCAGTCAGCGCCCGGGTCGGAACGGCCAACCTGATAGGGGCAACCGATGTTAACCATGTGGTATTCACCGCCAGTTGCACAGATGCATTGAACATCGCCATCAAAGGCGTTCTCAGGCCCGGCGACCACGTGATTACCACAATGCTGGAACACAACAGCGTTTCCAGACCACTTGAGTCACTCCGCAGCGCTGGAACTATCGAACTGACCCGCGTGGGTTTTTCTCCTGACGGATTCGTGGATCCGAAAGAAATCGAAAAGTCGATCACGGACAATACCAAGCTGATCATTCTAACTCATGCCAGCAACGTAACCGGTGCCATCCAACCAGTGAAAGAAGTAGCTGCCATAGCCCGCAAGCACGGGTGCCTTTTCCTGCTCGACGCTGCACAAACAATTGGACTGCTCGATATTGACGTAGTCGAAATGCAGCTCGACCTGTTGGCATTTCCCGTACACAAGGCAATATTCGCCCCGCCGGGCCTCGGCGTTTTATACGTCGGCGAACGCGCCGAAGTTAAACCTTGGCGCGAAGGCGGTACCGGCATGGACTCGATCAATCCTGTTCAGCCCACCGAGTTCCCCGAACGACTGGAAGCCGGAACTTTCAACGGCTTGGCTATCGCCGGCTTGCAGGCAGCCCTCTCTGTCCTCGAACCCCAAAAAACGCTTGCCCATGAACGTGAACTGACTCAAATAGTCATCGACGAATTGCAGGGTGACAAGCGAATCGAGTTGTTTGGCCCCAGCAACCCTAACCAGCGAGTCGGAACAATTTCCCTGGACATCAAAGGAATCACCGCCAACGAAGTCGCTTCCATCCTCGACCAGACTTACGACATCGCGGTAAGAGCAGGCTTGCACTGCGCCCCCTATGCTCATCGCCAATTAGGCTCTTTCCCGGAAGGGCTTGTGCGGTTGGCCCCAGGTCCTTTCAACACAAAAGAGGAAATAAAAACCACCTGCAACGCCCTGAAAAACATCGCCTCTGAGGTTAACTGAAAACCGGGACAGGTTCGGTTATTCAATTTTAAATGACCCCCGATACTTTATCTTGGCAGCAAATAACCGTACCTTCCGCAGTCGTTAGTATAATTCCCCTCCACTCGGGTATTACCATCTCCCAATCCTCGCACTTACGGCAATCTCGGTTCCACAAAACAGAGAATCACAATTACCGCAGCCAGGCAGCCCCTTCAATACTCCGGCGAACTCTGACCACAAATACTCCGGCATCTCAAATATATTTTTTGCCAACAATTTGGGGAATTTATGCCAACGATCCTGCTATATTTGCAGTTGTCTAACAGGGTAAGTAGTGTCGCAACTGGGGGAAGTGTATCCACTGTACACGGCGGCACAGAAAAATAGCCATATCCGCTATTGCAGCCAGGAGATCGTAGCCATGACCATTCTGTCTCGCAGTTTCTACGCTTTAATCTGTATAACCTTCACTCTAACCGGCACTGCCACCGCACAGGTAGTTGTCGACAATGACGACGGCGCCCCGGCATACGTGGAAACCGGATCCTGGACAACAAGCTCATCTACAGGATACGACGGCTCCACCTACCGTTTCGCCTCTCCCGGGTCCGCAGCGACCGCCACCTGGACAGCAAACATCTCCGAAGCCGGCGACTACGAACTATTCGTCTGGTATATCGCCAGCAGTAACCGCCCCACAGCGGCCAGGTATGACATCGCAGCCGCGGACGGCACACACACGGTTTACGTAAACCAGCAACAGGGTGGTTACGCCTGGGAATCACTGGGAACCTTCACACTCTCAGCCGGCAACAACACAATCACCCTGGACGCGGCCGGCAGCACCGGCGGAACCGCCGTCATCGCCGACGCTGTCCGCTTTGGCGATTCCACCGATCCCCCCATCGACCCGCCTACTCCCGTAGAGGTAGCCCCGGGAGTCTTCCATTCCACTTGGGAATTACCTACTCCGCAGGTTCTGCACGTGGTGGAATTCGACCTGGCCGACAAACGTTACGACCTGCAGATGGGACTGGCCCACGGAAAACGGAATTTCCCGGCCAAACAGATAACCTCGCAGATTGCAGAGGAATACGATACTGCGGGAAACAACGTAGTGGCGGCCATAAACGCATCCCACTTCGGCTCGGACATATACATATTCGGCACGCAGGCAAACAACGGTAACCTGATCGGACTCCCCACTCTTTCATGGGCGATGGAAGGCTACGTTCTCCAGGAATCTAACTCCGCTTTTGCCATCAGTTATATTCCCGGCGCCGATACCGTAGTCCGCTTCGCGGATGGCGCCGAGTTACCCGCGGACACCTTCAATTACACCTGCGAATCCGGCAACCTGGCTATCTGGACCACCGATTGGAATTCCTCAACCGGGTCAACAGCTCAAGGTGTGGAGGTAATTGTGGAAAACGTCAATTACCCCTGGCGTGCCAACAAGTGGATGACCGGCCGAATCACCGACATACGTACCGGAACCGCATCCATCGACAATCCTATTCCGGCAAACGGCTTCGTCCTGGGCGCGTGTTCCGGAATGGAATCCGCACTGCTTTCTCACGTTTCGATCGGGGATGAAATAAACGCCCGCATTACCCTCAGCCCGGCGGAGTTAAATAACGCCAAGGTGATCTGCGCCGGTGCTTCCGGACAACTGGTGAAAGACGGTGAGCCTTATACCGAGAATTGGACTTACGACCATGCTCCCGTCCGCCATCCGCGTACCGCCCTGGCCTGGAGCGGCACTAAACACTGGTTTGTAACCTGCGATGGCCGCCAGAGTGGCTACAGCGTGGGCATGACCTATGCCGAGTTGGCCGACTTCCTCATCGATGCCCTAGGGGCCGATTACGCCATCAACCTCGACGGCGGCGGTTCAACCACCATGGTCATCAACGACGACGTGGTCAACTGCCCCTCAGACGGAGCTTCCTCGCCTTGCACAGGTAACGAACGACCCGTACCCAACGCCATGCTGCTAATCGAACGCGACAGGGAATCTTCCATGCCTGTTGCTGACGAGTTTCCGTCCACAGGCAGGGAAATACACTGGGATGATAAATTCTCGGCTAATCCTGTAGCTCCTGCTGATCCATCTTCACCGTCCGGTGACGGGTACTCGGTTCTCGTCTCCAATCCGGAAGGCGGAATGGAGACCATCGCCACAGGTACCATCGCCGATCAGAACTACACAGTGTCGGCCGACATCTACTGCGAATACAGGCCCGAAGTTGCCGCCGACGGCTACGAACGATTGGGACTGTTCGCCCGCGACAGCGGTGACGCCCTGTTCGACAGTACAACACTCGGTGGAGGAAACTGCTACGCGATCACCTGCGATTCCAACGACGGCCGATTGCGTGCAGGTAAATTCATCAATGGTGTTTTCACCGATTTCCTGACAACGCCGATCTACGCTACAACTTCCGCCTGGCGATCATTCAAACTGCATTGCCAGGATTCACAGATAAGCTTCTTCATCGATGACGTGGAAGTCGCCTCGGTCAACGACGATACCCATCCATACGGCCGCATGGGAATCGCCTACCACGAGTACTTCGTCAACGACGCTAACGCAAAAGGCACACGGGCGGACAACTTCTACGCTTTCTCCTGGGACTTCGATTACAATGATGACGGTTGTGTGGACAACAGCGACTACGCCGCATTCGGATACTGCCTGCAGGGCCCGGACATGACCTTCACCGTCAACCACTTCTGTACCGTCATGGACGGAGACGGCGACCTGGATGTGGATCTCGCCGATTTCGCGATTTTCCAATACCTCTTCACCGGAGACTGTAACTGACCGCAATGAAGAATTCCACGTAAAGAGTAACTCGAAGCCGCACCCTGATTGCAGCTTCGAGACAAAACCATGGCCACCTGCAACCGTTCCCATCAACGCAGGTGGTCATTGGTTTTTACTGACGGCTATTGAAATATCCAGTATCCTCGCCGGCGCACGGGTGAAAGGGTGCCCCATCCCTCGCGTCTTTTGCGAGCGTTGGGGACGGATTCACCACAATAACATCAAGTATTGTTACTTGCGAATACCAATAAAAAAGTATAGAGCGAGGCGGGAATCTATAAATGAGTCCATCTTTCAACCTCGCTCTATCTTTAAATTCAAAACAAACACTACCCGGCGAATTCCCCAACGCGAACCTGAAACACGGCGAAGTCGGCCAGGTCCACATCCTCGTCGCCGTCACTGTCGAAAACCTGGATGCACAATCTCCGGTATTCTTCGCAGAAACGCCAACCGGAAGTAAGTCGCAGCAACTGCCCCGTTTCTTACACGGAAAATAAAAAAATTCGCAGGTCCCGTCGCAACCCCTTAGCACATTCCGCTTTGTCGGGATTTTCCGCGGACCTGCCCTCGCAAGCGCCAGGCAGAACAAGCGCAGGTCAAGCCACCTGCCGTGCATACCGGCATATGCACGACATCTCCAGCCAAAATTAGACCCTGTTCACTTGTCAAAGAGCAGGATCGAGCGGCGCTGTCCGCTTTCTCAGTTCGACTTTTAGCACGACGATAAGACACCCCTTCGACCCGAATACACCCCTAACATTACCCGAACCACTTCTGCATTTCAACCACCGAATACGATTTTTTAAAGAAATTTTCGAAGCCCAAAATCGCCCATAAACAACGAAAAAACGCCCTTTTTGAAAAAATCCGCCAGAACACGTCCGGCGACACCGCACCCACTCGGCCCACCTTAACAACCTGTAATCCATTCAGGCAGAAAGCTGGATCAATCGTTGGAAGTATCGCCCTGATCGGGCAGATTGGCGGCGGAAGCAATCATCTACAATCGCAGCACACGCACACGGTTCTACACGTAAGCTCGAACTAAATAAAACACCAGCAGCAATCCCAGAATCCAGGGAATCGCATTGATAACCGCGACAATGATCGGCGTGTACCGGGCCGTAATCGACTGCGAGCTCGAAACCTTTCCCTCTTTAGTCAAATCATCGAAAAGTGAATCGTACGACCACGAGCGACAGGCCTCCAGGGCTTCATGCATTTCCCAAGCGTGCGAAAAACGCCTTTGACCATCGGACGCACAGGCTTTTCCAAAAAACTCGGACAGCTTTTCCATATCCCATTGCCCGAAATTCACCATCAGGTTTTCCGGTAACTCTGGAAAACTCGTACCAACTTCGTCGACTACAAGCTCATATAGAATCCGCCCCATCGCGTAAGTGTCGGCCGTGTAGTCCATCCGGCCATCAGGCGGCATATATTCCGGAGTACCGACCTGGCTGGGAGTAGCCGTATTCGAAGTTATCATTCCGATGTCACTGAGTTTCGGTTCGCAATCCACGAAAACGATGTTGGCCGGCTTGATGTCCCGATGCGCCAACCCCGCGTCGTGAAGATTACCCAACCCCCGTAAAAGGCGAAGCGCTATCTCAACAGCGGTATTGACCGAAATGGAATGCCCGGAAACCGCCTGCTGCAAGGTTAAAGGCCTGTATTTCTCCGGCAAACCGTCTCGCACGGTTTTCCTCGACCGGTCATCGTCCGCGAGCTCCATGGTGTAATATAGATTTTCCCCATGCATACCCACGTGGGAAACGTTTATGAGGTTCGGGTGCGATTCCACTAACCGGCAATACGCCTCCAAAGCGGTGAGTTCCCGGCATTTAACGGCGGCCTTATTCAATCGCCCCAGGTCGATGACCTTAAGTGCTCGATGAACCCCCACCCGGTCCCGAACCGCCCACACCGTACCGAAAGCACCTTCACCACAGAGACACACACGCTCGTAATCGGGTATATCCCAATCCTTGAAAGAATCCTCCTTCTCCCGATCTCGAAATCCGGACGCTACCGACCCGCTACCACCGATGGCTCGCCGCAGAATCCGCCCGTCAAGACCACCTGTTCTAATACTTTCAACAACCCTTTGACACGCAGCACAACTCTCCAGGTGATCGAGCAACGCCTCCGCTCTATCGTCATCAAGCTCACCGCCCTCCAGAAGCCGCAGGTCTGCTGTATCCGGACACCCTGGCATGATTATACCAGTCCGTCTTCAAGATTATCCCAGCGACTTTTCAATCGCTTGAGAACTCTGGACTTGGCCACGTACACCTGGTTGGCTCTCATCCCCAGTTGTTTACAGATATCGCTAATTGGTTTTTCCTCTATAACGTACAGATAGAAAGCCTGGTAGGTCACCGGTGCGATCTCTCCCCTGATCTGGTTCAGGCAATAGAGCAGGTGAGTGCGATTCCATTGCCGCTCCCACATCAATACCGGATCATCCTCGGTATCCTGCTCCCGTTCAAAATCCCTGGTCCGGGCCAACTCCTCCCGCCGGTGCTTTCGCAGTTGATCTTTAACCTTGTTGTCGATAATCCCCCGCAACCAGCCGCGAAAACTGACTCTCCGCTGAAAGTCATTAATGCTGGCCGCTATGGCGATCATGCACTGCTGAGCGATATCGTCCGCCTCCGTTTCGTTCAAACCCCGTTGCCTGGCGTAACCCACCAATAGAGGCCTGTACACCGAATCAAACTCCTCCCAGGAGTTCTCATCATCCAGATCGCGAATCTTACTCAGTAGACTTGCTCGAGTATCCGGCATATATACCCTCAACATTTAGAACCACCGCTGGATTTGCCTGTCCCAAAGGGAAGCTCCAGATTACATGTAATTGTATACTGGAATTACCATCAATGCCCAACTCTGGATTTTTCTCTGTCCATTCCCCAGGAACCCCCCTAACTTTCGCACCAACAAGAGGTTACACTCGCCAGGCAACCCAGAAATTCGATTATTAGACGGTACGCTGCCCTGATTATTGAAAAAACCATTCGGAAAATACGATTCGCTTAAGAGACCAACGGCAACCCTTGAGCCAGGCAAATACACAGTTCCGCGCAATATCCCACCCGACAAGACAGAATTTCACATGGATTTAAACCTGAGTTTTTTAATGATATGCGCGGCGATTCGATCGGCAGTATCAAACCACTCCGTAAGCGGTTATTCCCACAAACACAATCAATGCAAAACACATGAGCCGCGAGCGGCGATAAGCTTCGCGCAACGTGTAGACGCCAAGCACAATCAATGCCACACAAATCGCCGGCATAGCAGGCATAGCTGATCTGCCCTCGGAATTGACTTCAGCAACTTTTGGACTCGGCGATGGCACCGCAAGTGCCTCAGGTTTGGTTAAACCAGCGCCCGACTGTGGTTCAAAAGTGGAAAACGCCCTGACTGATGTTCCAAGCACCCCAATAAGAACCATCAGGACACAGAAACGAAACCGTGCATGTCTCGTTGCCTGCAAATCGAAAGTCATCGCTTCCTCCTCCGATTTCTGATAATCCAACTACTCCGAAGTATCGAGGAGATCCATAAGCACTTTTCTCACAACGGCAAAGCACACTCCCCCTGTTCATAGGTGGGTACAGAGTACTTTCTGACATGGAAAATATTTTTGGTTCATCCGACTAAAGCGTACATGGACTAGCAAAAAGGCGGACATGATGTTCTCATCTGAGGTTATCAAAGACTTCAGATACAGGAGACGCCATCATGTCCACCAGCTTACTATATCACGGATTCGGGGTTCGTGGCTATATTTACGAACGAACAGAATACAAGCACGGCCAGGTTTTTTTCTCGCTCAGCCAGCCACGAAACACCCTGCGGTGTTCAGCCTGTGGTTCAAAGAATGTTGCTCCCCGTGGCCACACTGAGCGGAGTTTCAAATCGGTACCAATCGGTGGCAAGGCAGTGAAAATCGTTCTTCCTATCCCTCGCGTTGAGTGTTTAGACTGCAAGGTCATCCGGCAGGTAGAGATTGGATTTGCCGATCGCCGCCGGAGTTACACCCGGTCGTTTGAACGATATGCGTTGGATCTCTTGCGTCATATGACGATTAAGGATGTGGCCGAACACCTGCAGGTTAGTTGGGATGTTATTAAGAAGATACATAAACAGGATCTGCTTAAGCGGTTTGTCCGCCCCGAACTCAAGCATTTACGCCAAATAGCTATCGATGAAATCTCGATCGGCAAAGGTCACCGCTACTTGACCGTAGTACTCGATTTAGAGCGTGGTGCGGTGGTGTATGTGGGCGATGGCAAGGGAAAGGAAGCTCTCAAACCGTTTTGGAACCGATTGCGAAGATCCCGAGCGAAAGTCAAAGCGGTAGCCACTGACATGTCTCCGGCCTACATTGATGCGGTCTTGAGTAATCTGCCAAACGCGGCACTGGTTTTCGACCGCTTTCACGTAATGAAGCTTTTCAACGATAAATTGTCGGAGTTGCGAAGAGATCTGTACCGTGAAGCCAAGGATCAGTTGCACAAGAATGTGCTCAAGGGGACGCGATGGTTGCTGCTGATGAATCCCGAAAACTTGAACTCTGATAGCAGTGGACTAAAGCGTCTTGAAAAAGCGTTACACCTCAATCAACCTCTGGCCACGGCCTACTACATGAGGGAGGAACTACGCGAAGTCTGGGAACAGGAAGACGGCGAGGCTGCCCAGGCCCATCTGATGGATTGGATATTTCAAGCGGAGGCCAGCGGAGTCAGGATGCTCAAAAAGTTTGCCCAAACACTCCGCCTTCATGCGTTTGGTATATTAGCGTATTATGATTATCCAATATCAACCGGTCCTCTCGAAGGAACAAACAATAAGATCAAGACCATGAAACGCCAGGCCTATGGATTTAGAGATAAGGAATTCTTCAAACTGAAAATCCTCGCCATTCACGAAACAAAGTACGCTTTAGTCGGATGAACCATATTTTTTTAGGACTTTCAGGATTTACGCGGGAGAGGAAAGCAGCCCCAATTCCCCCAATACACACAGCAGTTCCTGCCGCTTCAGGGGTTTAGGCAAGAAAGCCTGGTAGTGATGCTCCAGTTCTTCCCCCAGAACCTCGTCGGGTTCATCAACCGAGGTGGTCAATATCACCTTGGTTCGCCTTCCAGGAATAACATTGTGCTCGCGTTCCAGATCACGAATCGAGTTTAAGGCCTCTCGCCCATCGATATTGGGCATCATCAGATCGAGGCAAACCAGGTGGTATGGTTGACGCTGCTCAAGAGCTGTGGCAACACGATCTATAGCCTCCACACCGTTGATAGCGACATCGCACTCAGCAACTGGAGTTAGAATACGCTGGAGAATCGCCAGACAGTCTGGATCATCCTCCACGATGAGGACATGCAGCTTCTTCTCATCATCCTTGGGAACAGCTTTGGAAACCGATTTTGGGGCGTTCATTACGGCCTGCTCCAGAAAACCATTACAACTTACTCGGAAAACCATTGCTGGGTAATTATCGGCAGAAAAACGATTAATCTTCCTGGTAAAGAAATTTACAGCAGATATGTTCTGGTCTCAATCCCGGCTTAAATCTTTGATCGTCGCGGCTGAACGCTCAAGCCGGCGATTTCAGCATGATCAGCCCGTTTTTCCCGGCGAGTAAACCTTTTTTTCTATTCTGCGCCTGACCGGATAAAGCTACGCAGTTGGGATGCAGGTCGCCACTGCTTGTTCTTTTTCCACCTTGGCCGGAGCGGCTTTGGAGAATTCAATGGTAAATACCGTTTCCAGGCCTGGAGTGCAGACAACCGAAATCTTGGCGTTGTGAGCTCCCACCACTTCCCGGGCAATAGCCAGACTCAGACCATGACCTTGTGTTTTCCTGTATACACTCGCAGCAGAAAATGCGTCAAACACGTGAGGCAGAAACGCCGGATCGAAACCCTCGCCGTAATCGGTAACCGAGGTCACAACCTTGTCATCGTCGCAACCAACCAGCACCATCACGCACGATCCGGTAGAACTGTGGATCAGGGCGTTATCCAGCAACGAGACTATCACGTTTTTAATCTGATGATAATCAATTTCCACAGGAGCGTCCGTACACAGTCGCTCCTTGATGCGGATGTTCATGTCATGCGCTTTTCCCAACATCTCCGATACGGCATCTCGCACCACATCGGATAGATTCACGAATGCGAATTCAAAAGGCCACTTCTGCGATTTCAAAGTACTCAAGCTGATTACTTTTTCGACAAACGCCATCAACCTTCTGGCATTCCGGTTTGCCATCATGGCAAACATCTTTCGTTCATCGTCATCAAGCCCCTCGTCTGCAGCAAGCAGTTCGGTCGGCTCGATTATGCCGTTGAGTGGAGTGCGGGTTTCATGCCCCAACAGAGTAAGCACGTCGGTTTTCAGATTATTCAGTTCCTCCACCGACTTCAATCGAAGATACACATTCACCTTGGCCCGCAGTTCTTCAATATCGAACGGCTTGGTGATGTAATCATCAGCCCCCGCTTCGTATCCTTCAAGCCGGTTGGCCACGGTATCGCCCGACGACACCATAATCACCTTCGTATGACTAAGGGTTTTATCCATACGAATGCGGCGGCACGTTTCATACCCGTCGATGCCGGGCATCATGATATCAAGAAGGACAATATCCGGGTGCCATCGCGGAGCGATTTCGAGAGCCTCTTCACCGGAACGGGCTATTTCCAGGCAATATTCTTTACGCAACGCCGCCTTTATGGTAGTGATCAGAGCGGGACAGTCGTCAACTACAAGTATTTTACTCGCCTGCTTCACCAATAATCCTTTCACTATTCCGGTGCGATTACTGCTCTGAATTACCTGCCTCCTATTGGAGGCTGACCTGTTCCAGATACTCCATTGCCCGGGAGAATTCCCGTTTCAACTCTTGTAGTTCCTGTTCGAGGTCACTCTCTATAACCCCCCGCCCTACCAGCTCCACAGTTTCCGCATGGGCACGAACTAAAGTCATTCCCATAAGTGAAGAAGTTCCCTTAATGGCATGAGCCTCTCTGATCGTGGATTCCTTATCTCCACTTTCAACGGCATTCTGCAGCTTTTCCATGCGTTCGCGCAGATACGATGAGGCCTCCTGGTACATCTCCAGATAGGCTTCCATATCAATCTGCGTCTTTCGCAGAACAGATTCAATATCAACGGGCGTTCGGTCGAGCATAATTCTCCATCCAGATATGTGGAGCGCCCAAAGTCCCACGGTATACCTTTTGAACTTGAATCGGAATATAAGGAGGGGCACTTCAATTGCCCCCAACCATAGTATTGGAAACGCGTAGAACGTGCTTTTCGGCTCTTTTTATAAGAACCGCAGTTCATAATCAGTCAGACCTTACGAGAGTAATCAAGGCACAGATGAAACCCTGGAATCTATCTGGAAGATACATATCAGACACAACTTTATTTTCCCCCAATTATTAAAGAAATCGATATTTATTGAATCGACACGTGCTACTACTCTACAATGAAATCAACATTAATGACGGTCGGAATCCACTCAGCCAGGAGATGATTGTGGCATCTAACCTCGATTTCGTTAAAGCGAACTCTACACGGTATTCCTTCATCGCGGTTTTGGTTTTATTCTCTTTCTTTATTCCCAACGCACGAGCCGGAGAAACGCTACTGCTGCTGGATACGGATAATCCTATGCAATGGAAATCAGTAAAGAATTCAATTACTCGTTTCGATGGCCGTGTACTTGCGGTTTGCCCGCCGGAACTGATGATCGTCGATGTTGATCCTGCCGTAATTAAAACCATTTCATTTGAAAATACGCCTATCACCGTTTATGACGGTCCCATCGCCTTACGGAAAACCTTCAAACCAGGCAGTCGCACGGCAATCGCCCTTTGGAACGAACGACATCAAAAAGATTCGCCAATAAAACAAGAATCCGCCCGCGATATCGCCAGCATGATCGAAGAATCCGGCGATGTGTTTCTCCCTCCCGATATCCCCCCGGCACTGCTGAAAATCTACGAAGGGATTGGTTTTCCAACCGCGGAAGACGAAAAACGTGCTCGCTCGGCGCGGTCTCTACGGCTGAGCCACCTGGTTAATCCCAAGTATTACACCAGCGCGTTCATGTCCGGAGAAGTGGTGGTCGGAGCGATTCTGCCGGAAAGTAACGGCGCGATAGACGCGGAAGTCGAGGATTGGACCGAAACCGAGGTAACCCTGGTCCACGAGAAGATCATGCGGGCAATGACCAATTTCCAGCAGGAATGCCCGACGGCAAATCTCACCTTCATATATCACTGGGATGACGCACCTGGAGCAGGCGGAGTGCCCGGTACAATCGACTGCGATTACGAAGCGGTCAACAACCCTTCCCTGGCAACCAGAAACGCCCTCGGTCGTCTAACATACGAAAACTCACCGGGAACCAGGGATTATGCCAACCACTTACGAAACCTGTACGAAGCAGACTGGGCGTTTTTCTTCAGCGTGGCCGATGATTCGATAACCCTCTCCGGTCGGGCTTACGCCTTTCTCGGAGGCCCGTACAGCCAGTGCTACGGGCACAACCCCAGCTCGGTATACCAGCACGAAACCGGACACATATTCAACGCCATGGACGAGTATCATCCGGACGCCGCCCGCTCTCCGATCTCCCGGGCCGGATATCAGCAGGTGGTAAACGCCAACAGCGAATACAACAACGGCCTCGGCTACAACGGCGGTGCCGGTGAAGGAGTATCGGCATTGATGCTGGACACCTCGAACCGCCATTCGGCCTACTCGGTCGGACAACTGGGCTGGTACGACTCCGATGGAGACGGAATCCTCGATGTATCCGACTCCTTCCCTGACGTAATGGTAAACCACGTAGAGGAATCAAACGGCGTCGTAACCTTCGCAGGCCAGGCAACCGTCTCTCACGTACGCAGTCAACAGAGCGGTTTTTCCGTTGGATTCTCCGTAAACGAACTGACCGACGTTGAATGGCGACTTGCCGGACAATGCTGGCAGCCGGCAACCGCGGTCGATGGAAGCATCGACGAGGGAACGGAAGATATAAGTTTTTCCGTCGGCCCTCTTCCCGACGGCGAATACTGTGTTGAAACCAGGGCAACGCACAATCTGGGGAATACAACTATTCTGCCCCGGAAAACCCTCTTTTCCGTATCCTCCAGCACCGTCACCAATGCAGCTCCCTTCGCCGGATTCGTAACTGATACGGCATTACAGCGCAGAGGATATGACATAGTATTCGACGCGGAAGTCAGCAGTGACCTGGAAACCCCCGGCAGCAGCCTGCAGATCCGCTGGGACTGGGAAACTGACGGCATATGGGATACTCCATATTCTTTCATTAAGACGGCCTCCCACGCCTATTCAACTGCCGGGCAGTACCAGATTACCCTGGAAGTAAAGGATTCTGACGGACAAACCGGCTCGATAAGCAAGACGGTACTGGTTTCCGAGGACAACGTAAGTCCCATTGCCAAATTCACGGTCGTCACCGGCAACATCCATGGCGAATTCAATCCAACTTACTTCTTTAACGCGAGCGACACTTTTGATCCTGAAGGCGACACGGTCGAAGTCCGCTGGGATTGGGATAATAATAATTCCTGGGACACTGGATTTTCCAGCAATCTCCAGGCTAATCACACTTATTCATTGCCCACGAACGAAGGTGGAAAATCCGCCCAATGGACAGTGGCCATGCAGGCTCGCGATTCGAACGGCGGAGTCACAAAAATCACCCGCGAAATCTGGAGTTGCCCTTACAATGACGCCCCCGTCGCGGATTTATCCGTAAACCCGTTAATTGCTTCCACTGATACACAGATTATTTTTGACGCTTCCAATTCAACCGACGCGAACATCGATACCACCTGGGATGGTCTCCTGGAATATCGTTTCGACTGGAACGGGGACGGTAATTGGGATACAGATATGATTACCAACCCCACTCACCTGCACAACTACAGCGAACCCGGTACATATTATCCACGAGTACAGGTACGGGACCGGTTCTCCGCCCTAGATGAGGTGAGTTATGAAATAGTCGTAGGCACCGATCCGGTCGAGCAGCCGTTCTGGATAACCGGGGCGAAAATCGAACCGTCATGGATGCAGATTGCCTCTAATGGGAACCTGCAGTTAAACGCGATATTGGAGTACGTGGGGACTCCCGGAGATTTGTCCGTTACCTGGTTTGTGGAGGATATCCAAGGCGGCGATCCTTCGGTCGGAACTATTACCACAAACGGATTTTACTCCGCGCCGGAAGCTCTGGGCTATTACCACGTAAAGGCTGTCAGTAACCACAATCCAAACGTGATTGCCAGCGCCACGATGAACGTCGCCACCAATTTCGTATACATATATCCATCCGGTGCGATCCTGACCGAAGGGCAAACGCAACAGTTCCTGGTCACTACAGGTTTCACCTATATTCCAACGGTCACCTGGTACGTAAATGACATACCGGGCGGACATCCTTTATTGGGATTTATCGACAGCAACGGACTGTATACCGCCCCGGCTGAAATACACGGCGAGTTTGAAGTGTATCTCAAGGCGGTTAGCGACGAAAACCCGAACTACAGTGCCATGGTCCCCATATCGCTGCGTTCCGCCAATCCGCCGACGGTTGACTTCTCTGCTTCGGTAACCGCAGGAGACGCACCGCTCGAGGTCGAGTTCACCTCTGTAACCACTAACGGCGTAACCGCCTGGGATTGGGATTTTGATGACGGCACACAGGACTCCGGCGAAAGTGTAACACACGTATTCCTCGAACCGGGGCTGTACACGATCCGGCTTACTGTCGACGCGCCGGGCGGAACCGCGGAGGAAACGAAGGTCGCATACATACAGGTCAACGGTGGAACAGCTCCCCTGGTTGACTTTTTCGCCCTGGAAAACCCGGTATCGCATTGGGATGTAGCGACTTTAAACCCGATTATAATCGGGGAAGTGGATACCTACGAGTGGAATTTTGCAGGGTTGGCCGGTGACATTCAGACCAACGGCATGTGGAATCAACCGCCGGAAGGTTTGCACACGGTCTCACTTACCGTAACCGGTCCAGGCGGATCGGCCACCAAGACCAAGACCGATTACCTCAAAGTCTGGGAGGATTTCTTCAGCGTGGACTTCGCGGTTCACGGACAGCAATCCGGGCGAGCCCCGCTGGAGGTCGAATTCGTCGCTTTGACCATGGCGGACGTACTCAGCTACGATTGGGATTTCGGCGACCCGGTCGATACCAGTGGTTTTGGCACCAATGGGCCTAACCCGGTCCATACCTACACACAGCCCGGTTTGTACACCGTAACCCTTACCGTGGAATATAACGCTCAAACCGGAGGCGACGGTTCATCACGTCGTCCGGGAGATCCCAATGCGGGCGGACACCAGCAGATCGCCACTGAAACCAAGGTGGATCTGATCGAAATACTCCCTCCCCTGGGAGACTGTTCGGCAGATGGAACAATTGACATCAACGATCTTCCATGTTTCATTGACTGCCTTACCGGTCCGGCCACAGTTCGAATGGAAGAATGTGAAGTAACGGACATGAACGAAAACGGCACCATAGATTTGCACGATTTCTCCATTCTACAGTGCCGTTTTGGATTATAGCTTACTGGTGACTGCCTGAATTCGAAAGCCGCTTACATCTCCGTAACCTGCACCCCAGGCGGAGCATTGAAAACAAACCGGCTCGGATCGATTTTCGCGTCGATCTGGATTTCCGTAATTTCAACAGTAGTCATAGGTTCTCCTTTATCGGAGAAGACAACCGTTTTCACCATTTGCCCGTGCTTCTGGCTGAAGTACATAACCGTCTTCCCTTGTCCGGGCATCGTCTGCTTGGGAGTTACCTCTATAACCCACACTTTCTCGCCGTTGATTGAAGTATCGGGCAATAGTTTCAGTGTCCCGTTTTCACGCCACATTTTCAGAGGATCTAGCTCGGTCTTCTCACTTTTAGTTTTAAAAGCCTGCTTCATTCCCGCGGCTTCTGTCAGCGTGTAGGTGTATTTCCCATCGCTTATTACCAGCGTAGTCGATTCCTGCCTGGTAGTATTACCGGCAATGACATTCTCTGTAGTTCCTTTCATTTCGTTACGAAAGAGGTATTCATCTCCTTTACGCAACATTTCCGACGTCCCCACCATGGTAGCAGTCATGGAAAATCCTTGCTGGCTCATTTTGGTAACCGTACGACTCTTAGCGCTGAATGATTTGATTTTCTTTGAAGTCTCGATAATCTTTTTGGATACGTCGTCCAGGGTTTCCCCAATAGCGATCGAGCAACAAATCCCCACCACCAAAGCCGACATCGTTATGCGCAATACTTTCCTGTTCATTAGAAATCCTTCCCTGCAATGTTTTAGTATTTCCCAGCCCCCGGCTGGGGCATGACCAATGGACAGAAAGTACAGAGTAGCCGAATATCTGGCAACCAGGATTTGGATTTCTGATCAACAGTGAACCCTGGACCTTGGAGAGGGTCCAAGGCGTATCATGCGTTAAAGAATTGACGTAACCGGCTGAAGGCCAACAAGTTAGACCACCGATCAAGCGAATCGACATCACACGAACGGCCTGTCATCTCCCTGACCTGCTGTGTGCTCCCAAGGAGCGGGAACCTTGCTGGACTCTTCTATCGGAGAAGCCCAGTCACTCCAGGCACAATGCTGACACTGCAGAAAAACCTTGGGACCGGATTTCCCGATAGCGCGGACAATGCCCAGTTCGCAGGCGGGACAATCATCGCCAACCTCCACCGTAACACGTCGCCCATTACATGTAGCGTGCAGTTTCATATTATATTAAACGACAACCGTGTTAAAAGCGCGCGCGGTTTCTGAATAGTTTCCCGACGAAACAATCAAAAGCCGCTTTATGACATTAAAATCAACGTTTCAAGAGGTACCCAATACCCCGATGATCTGACCTGACAAACTTATAAAGACACTCTCTTACACCACATAATGCTGACAGATACGAACTCTCATTAATACTGATTAACCTGCCAGCCAACACTGCTCAAACTCTTTACATAGTTCGTACCATCTTTCAAACCACACGATTCGATTTAAGAAAGCAACAGATTTGTTACAACATTCTGATCCAGGCGGCCTATCGACCAACTGAATCAACTACTTTTTCCAGAGAGCAGTTTTATATTATTACACTCTGCCTAAACTGGCAAAAACCCCCAATCCCCCTGAACCATCCTTTCAATATCGATAAGTTGTGGTGCAATGATCGTTCATTAACATTTAATTACTCATCGCTTTTCAAAAACGGCAAAAAGGTAAAAAAATCGTAGCAAAGAGATCTCCTTCAGCTATGATAAAGCTGATGTGACAAAACACGTCATTCAAATCATTTCTTTTCAAAAAGGAGCAATTCAATGCGGTCTATCAAATCCTGGCAATCGAAGCGAGCAATTGGTATTTTAGCAATCGTCTTAGTGGCGGGAGTTTTCTCCTCCGCAGCTCAAGCCTTCCCCTCGTGGATCGGTGTATACGGAAGCTATGAACGACACGACGGAGACAATCCCGGAACGTTCACAATCCTGATGAACCAGGACTACTGGGGTTTACATTGCGAAGTGGGAATCAGAGTGGGAGCAGGCTCGTGGAGCACTTTCAGTATGACCTACGCGGGCAGTGAAAGCGACAACTCCATCTGGACTTACACCCCACCACAGGCTTATGCTCCGGGGCAGACAGTTACATACTACTTCCACGGTTACGACGACTGGAATGGAAACATCTGGGATAACAACAGCGGAAGCAACTACTCTTTCTCTGCTTCGCTGGTCGCTTCTTCCAGAAGCGGCATGGGAGCTATCCCGTATACAGGCGGGTCAGCCTTCAGGGTGTGGGCACCTAACGCCACCACTGTGGCGGTGGCCGGCGAGTTCAACAGTTGGAGTTCGTCGGCCAACCCGCTGGCATCTGAAGCGGGTGGAACCTGGTCGGTAGATGTCGACGACGCCGATATCGACGACGAATACCAATACGTTATCAACGGCACCATCTGGAAAGTCGATCCCTGGGCGAAGCAGGTAACCAGCTCTGTAGGCAACGGAATCATAACCGATGCCAGTTACAGTTGGGGCTCTTTCGACACGCCCAACTGGAACGAAATGGTTATTTACGAGATGCACATCGGCACCTTCAACGACCCGGCCGGTGGCAACCCGGGAACCTGGGACAGCGCGGCAGCAAAGCTCGATCACGTGGAGGATCTGGGCGCTAACGTAATTGAGGTAATGCCAATCTGCGAATTCGCCGGCGATTTCTCCTGGGGATACAATCCCGCGCACGTTTTCGCGCCTGAGAGTATCTACGGAACCCCGGAAGACATGAAGGACTTTATCGACGACTGCCATTCGCGGGGAATCGCCGTGGTTATCGACGTGGTCTACAACCACTGGGGCCCGAGCGATCTGGATCTGTGGCAGTTCGACGGCTGGTCGATCAACAACAAGGGAGGCATATACTTCTTCCAGGACTGGCGGGCAACCACGCCCTGGGGCGATACGCGTCCCGATTACGGCCGCGGCGAGGTACGCACGTTCATCCGCGACAACGCCATGTACTGGCTGACCGAGTTCAACGCTGACGGCTTGCGCTGGGATTCAACGGTTAACATCCGCACCCAGAACAACGGAGGCGGCGGTGACATAGCCGACGGCTGGAGCCTTATGCAATACGTGAATAACGAGATCGACAGCGATACATCCTGGAAAATCTCAATCGCTGAGGATCTGCAGAACAATGAATACCTGACCAGAACCACGGGGGCAGGAGGCGCCGGCTTTGATTCTCAATGGGACGCGAGCTTCGTCCACCCGATTCGTGAGGCGGTTATTGAAGGTACCGATTCCAACCGGGATATGTATGACGTGCGTGACGCGATTGTCCACAAGTACAACAACGATCACGTGCAGCGGGTCATTTATACCGAAAGCCACGACGAAGTTGCCAACGGTAAGTCGAGAGTTCCGGAAGAGATCTGGCCCGGTAACGCATCCAGTTGGTATTCCAAGAAACGCTCGACGCTCGGAGCCGGAATTGTGTTTACCAGCCCGGGAATTCCCATGATCTTCCAGGGGCAGGAATTCCTCGAGGACGGGTATTTCGCCGACACCGATCCCGTGGACTGGAGTAAGGCGACGACCTATGATGGAATTACCGATCTGTATGCCGATTTAATCGCGCTGCGTTTAAACACCGCGGGCAAGACGGCCGGCCTGAAAGCCAACAACGTGAATGTCCATCATATAAACAACACCAACAAGGTTATCGCCTTCCATCGCTGGGACAGCGGCGGGTCCGGCGATGATGTAATCGTCGTGGCAAACTTCGCCAACCAGAGCTATTCCAGTTACAATATCGGGTTCCCGCAAAGCGGTACGTGGAAAGTTCGCTTCAACAGCGACTATAACGGCTACGACAGCGGGTTTGACAACTGGAATTCTTACGACACGACGGCCGTCGCCGGCAGCAAAGACGGCATGAACTACAACGCCAACGTGGGCATAGGACCGTACACAGTTATCGTGCTATCCCAGGATTAGTTTGCCTTTAATCGCGAGCATCTAAACAAAAACTGCCATCTATCGCTTCCGACCAGCGTCTGTAAGACGTTGTCTTGTAAAGCGAAGATGGCGGTTTTATTTTGGATTCGAGTGTGCACCGGTATGTATACGGGTAAGATGGACTGCGATAGTGTCTTAAACACGGACGGTTACGGATAATTGGTCAACAACATCATGAACTGGTTAATTGCAGGAGAAATACAATGCCGCGAACAGTAAGGCTATTACCTATCGTACTGATAGTCGGCGTATTGGCGATCAGTGTATCCGGTAAAGAAAAGATCGCACCTGGAGAGTTGTTTCCCTCGGTAAAACCATTCAATGCGGGTTTCCTTAAGGTGGACGACTTGCACGAAATCTTCTTCGCCCAGTTCGGTAACCCTAAGGGTAAACCGGTAATTGTTCTTCACGGCGGTCCGGGGGTGGGCAGCTACCCGAGACTCACGCAATATTTCGATCCGGCTAAATTCATGATACTGCTTCATGATCAGCGTGGCGCAGGACAAAGCAAACCGGCCGGCGAAATCAGGAATAATACGACGCAGTATCTCGTTAGCGATATCGTAAAGTTGCGTGAGCATCTCGGCATCAAGGGCAAAACGCTGGTGTTTGGCGGTTCATGGGGTTCCACGCTGGCGCTGGCTTATGCCGAAGAACATCCCGAACTGGTAAGCGGTTTGGTTTTGCGTGGTGTGTTTACGGCATCCACTGAAGAACCGTTGAACGGATTTGTAGGACCGATGCCCAGAACGTTTTTCCCCGATTCGGCAGCAGAGGTGGACGCGGCTTTGCCTTCAAGCATGAAGTCGTTCACCCCCCAGGCCATGCTCGAGTTGCTCAATGGAAATGACACGAAAGCCAAGAAACATGCGACCGCGGCATGGATACGCAGCGCCGTCAAATGCGGAAAGCTCCATGCGACTGACGAGGAAGTAAACCGCAATTGGGATGAATACGACCTGGTTCCCGGCGCAAGAATCGACTGTCATTATGCGGTAAACGATTTCTTTCTCCCTGACGACCAACTTCTTCGGAATACGGACGGAATAAAGGATATACCGGCAACGATTATCAACGGGCGATACGATATAACCTGCCCGCCGATTACCGCGTGGCGGCTGCACAAGAAGTTGCCGAAATCAAAACTCGTAATCGTGGAAGAAGCAGGCCATTCAGAGAGCGAGCCGGGTATTACCAAGGCCCTTCTGGAAGCGGTCGCGGAATTCGAGTAATTCTTCCGGTACTCCCGGTTATCGGAAAAAGGCCTTGTTTATGATGAGTCTCCGCGCCAGCGCTACTTGGTTTGCCAGGTAACCGATTCCGGTTCACCGAGTTCAACATTGAATATGGGTTCTTGATATACTGATGATTTCCAATTCACGGAGGAAACGTACATCGACCAGCTGATCTTGAAGGCTACGACACCGCAGAAGGAACCGACTACAGCGATTATGACATCGGTAACGGCCGGCAGGCGAGTCGGCAATAGTATCTGCACCAGTTCGAGAACCGTCACAAACAGCCCAACGGCAAAGGCTGTACCAACCGCACTGTGGCGAAAGCGTTGCGTAGTGGTGGATTGCCGATACAGACACAGTAGCCAGCCTAGAAAAAGATATCGGGAGAATTTGTTAATCAAATCATCGATGGAAACAGGAAGTCGCCCTAACTGGTAAGACCACAACGGTATCCACTCAGCACTGGCTGCCTGGGCAGTTATCGACTCGGTACTGGTATTTACGGTAAACGGTACCCATTCTCGGGCAACGGCGAAAAGGCAAAAAACAGCAAGCGATAAAGCCAGGAGTTTAGGCCTGTCGAACTGGAGCTTGCCCCTTACGTTCCGGGATATATGCCACGCATAAGAGAGCGGCCTGCAAAAGAAAACACCAACACTCGCACCGGTTACGGCGAAGATTATCTCGGTGATATCCAGCGGGCGGGATATTATAAACAGCTGAGCGAATGAACATGCTCCGGCCAACATGGTACAAGCGATGATCGACCATAAAGCCATCCGTCCGTAATCAACACGGCAATGCCTGACCAGGTAATTACATAACAGGACGGCCAACACCGCGTAACCGCCGACGAGCCAGGCATAATCGAACCACAATTGCCAGATATCACGAGTACGGACTATTTCCTCAAGTTCGCCCGACAGCGCGGAACTCGGAGCGGTACAGAGTTTGACCACCCTTTCGAAGGGAACAACGTGCGACGATTTTACCGAGTCCCGCAGGCGGTCCACGCTGAAGGTCAGGTCGAACGGTACAACCGCGGAAACGAACAGGACCAGGGCACAAACCTTGGCTAAAATCAAGGAGGGACGGCGAGCAATCTCCTCCCGCCACTGATCGGCGAATTTACGCTTAACTACATCGATTGAATCCGATACGGGACGGGCGACTATTACGGCCATGGCTCCAAGGATGGTGCCTAAGGAGTTGCTGAACCAGTCGGCCACTGAACACACGCGGGAAGAGGAATATATCTGGGAATACTCAACCAGGTAGCTGATGCCAATACCGATAATCGCCGTTAAGCAAAACGACAATACTCTCGAATACCGTTTTTCCAAAAACGCAAGATGAAGCAGCACGCCAAAGACTGAGTACAGGGCTATATTACCGGCTATATCGGGAAGGTTAACCGAAACGACGGCCAACCCGAAAAGACTCAACCTGGAACCAGGTCCGGCCGGAGAAGAGGAAAAATCAAAAGGTACGAAACTACCCCAAAGTAACGGTACGAGGTAGGCGACCGTAAGACACGGCAGGAGGTTCACGTAAACATAACGCAGGAATCTGCTTTCGAGGTTGTCATTCATGATACGGTTAACCTGTTCGTCTGGAGAAAACATATAGACACCGGAAACATCGGTTTGTTGAACAGGTTCGGTTAGGTTGAAAACGGCTTTTCGTGGCAGGAGCGATAAAGAGGTTGCTTAACATCAGGCAATGAAACGATGGATATGGGACCAATGTTAATTTCAGCCAATATCGGTCCTGTGCTTACTTGATACAGCCAAAAAGGCGGTGTCCGCAAAACGCCAGCAAACTCAATAACACCGTTATTCAACAAGGGGTTATAACAATAGCTTGCTTTTCAACCCGGAATCCACTATTTTCCACAATTTCTAGAAAACCAAATACGTTTTTACGATTGGAATTGGCGTTTGGAGCTGGAGTCATGACACCGGGCGGACCGTACTGGAATAAATCAGGCGACTATCGGGATACCAACTGGCACACCTGCAATGTACGTAATCACGAGTGGGTGAACAGGCAGTTGGTTTCTCTCCTGGACATTGACGGAATCGGGATAAAGACAATACGAGCCTTATGGGAAGCGGAAATCAAAACCGCCGAGGATTTGATCAATACCAATGCGCAAGAAATCCATGATAAACTCGTAGCTCTGCGAGACAAGGGATTCCGGGTAAATACATCAATCAAGACAATCCAAGGTTGGCAGGACCAGGCCCAACAAATGTGGAAAGAGGAAGAGTCACGGCGTACGTCGGCAGATGAAAAAGGTCAGGGCTGTTTAATACGAGATATTCCGTAATTTTCTATTACTAATATTACTGTTGATCGGGGAGTGTTATGTGTAACCTGCGTAAAGGTGTGTTGGCAGTGTTTCTGTCAGTGATAATCGTTTCTACTGGCTGTAAAGAAAATTCCAAATCAAATAAATCTTCAGCAGGAACAGCTAAACGGAATAATCAAGTTATAAAAACGGTAACCTTGGAGCAATTGGAAAAAACAGGTGATGACCAGATTGAACATCTAGTTTTCAGCGTCTTGGTCGATATGGCTTTGGAAGATTATGATCGAGAAATGGCCGTAGTGAATAGCTGGACACCTGGTAAACAGATGCTTTACTCTACATGGATTCTCGAGGGGGAAGTGAATAATGGAGGATTCCATCAGTATTTCTGGAATACCGAAGGAAAGCACGCACAAATGGCTCTGGCGGGATATCGCATGGTAGGGGCCAAAGCCTATGCGAATATCACGGAGCGAGCAATCGAAACCTACGAAACGGAAAAAAAGCAGCAACAGAAATTCAAGGATAAGGGTACCGTAGACGCGTTCAGCGAATCGAACGAGGAAAGCAAACTTGATGCTCTTGATAATGAATTTTACAAACTCAAAGAAGACGTTTCTGCCATGCGAGTGAAATACATCAAAGAACACTTGCAGGATTTCGTCGTGAAACCGAGTTCTTGATCTAGGAGAAAATGAGGGTCAGGCTTGCTTTTAAATAAGTAAGCCTGACCCTCTTTTATAGATGCATTCGTGTTTAACCTATTCGACGAAGCAGCGCTGGAATGTGGCAAAATCCATCAAATCCACATCTCCGTCTTCGTCCATGTCGGCAATTGAGGTCACCGGTACGCCTGGTCCGGAGAGGTCATTGGCCATTACGGAAAAATCGGCGAGAGTCACTTCACCATTGCCGTCCAGGTCACACGGATCAGCTGCTTGCGATAACGTGGCCAGCAATTCCGCGTGCAACTGGTAATACTGCCCGATTGTAACCTGGTCGTAGGAATCTCCACCAAATAAGTCATAGGCATTACCCGTATTATCGCCGTAGTCTCTGCTCAAAGCCCTGGCCACCAGCGTTTTATTCCAGCCGTCTTCGCCTACCAGCAGGTTCAGGTATTCGGCCAGTTGCTGACCGTAGCGCATTCCCTTCATCCGAATCGTAGCAATGCGACCTTCGAAACTCCCATGACCGGGTACGTTATCACCCGAGGGCAGCACGGCCAGCGAATCAGCGTCGGTCCAGCTTGTATGGTAGTTATCCCAATAGGGAACGCCACCACACAGGCCGTGCGACCACTGGCGAAGAATATCCGCCGGGTGACCGGTCAGGCTGTCCTTCGCCTGCGGACCGGTACCATACCACCACCACTCTTCACCAACAGGTTCCGCGTACTTGCGGTAGCGGAACTGGCGGTAATACCACTCCACGTCTCCGCCGACGACGGCCATGTTGCAGATACCCCGCATTTCGCCCCAGTTCTGCCCCCAGCGAGTGCTGGTATCCGTTCGCCAGTGCCACTTGACGTCCGGAGCGTCGGCCATCTCCGCTCCCTGTTTTGCCAATCCCATGAAATAGCGGTCGGCACGGAAGTCGTCAGCCAGGTTCTGCTCTTCCAGCACCCATAACGCTATACACGGATCGTAATAATACTTGTTATTCAAATACACCTGGAAAGATGTCCCGTGCCAGCCGTGATCCTGGGCATATTGCGCGAACTGGCGGGCAACATTCTTATAACCGGTTTCGTAACCGGTGGGGAAAGCCAGCATAACATCCGGCATGTTGTGCCAGGCGGAGGTGTCGCCGCTGTCAATCAGGCTGTTCCAGTACGACCAGCCGGAGCCGGCACTGTCGAACCCCCAGGTCGAATCGGTCAGGCTAACGGGCCAACCTTCGTGGAACGCCGTGTAGAAGGTATCCACAGGAGTATTCTCGCCGGGACCATGATAGGGATAAGTCGGATGGGTAGGAGAAAAACCGCTACCGTCAAAGAACGGGCCGTAGTTAGTGGCGAATTCGGTCCAGTCGCTTACGGCCGTGGTCGGTCCGGAACCAGTCAAGGCAGGAACCCGGTCGGAGTTGACACTGCCCGACCAGCCATACGGCAGAGTATTGGGCACCATCTTGTGTTTTTTGCAGAGCTGGAACACCTGGAAACGGGAGGCCTCACTACTCCACTTGTTGCCGTAACCGTTAACATCGAGGAAAAACGTCTGGGAATCGGGAATAACCACATCGTAAACCAGAACCTGCAACTCCACGGTTATCGGTGAAGCCATCTCCTGGCAGTCGATGGTTATCGTGCCGGTATACGTACCGGCCGTCGCGTCGCGCGGAATGTACAAATCCCCACACACGCTCTGGCACACGCCGCCGGGATTGTTGACACTGGGGACATCAAACGTAGCGGCAAACGGCGAGAATAGAGGAATCGCCGGATCAGCGTAATACAAACCCTCATCACTTACGTAGTGCAGCTTGAACAGCTCCACGTTTTCATCGGCGGCTATCACCGCCCCACCGGGACCGGTCAGATCGCCGACAGTAACGGCCACATCAGTCAGGTTCGACAACAACCTTTCAATAATCACCTGGAAGCCGGCAACTTCGTTCCGCCCGGCGTGAAGTGTGATCCTGTTCAAGGAGGAATCCCAAACCGCGTTAGCCTTCTTATAATCATCGCTGCCCGTGGAATATCCGTCGGCGATGCGGGCTCCGTTGGCAGGATTGACCTTGGCTAACTCCGAACACGCCCAGTAATTGAGTATTCCAGCTTGCCCCAGGATCGGCTTACCTGTCGGGTCTGGAATCTGCAGCGAACCATCGGCAAAATCGGGGACAGTCGCCGCGGCCGGTAAGGTGTAGCCAATACTGACCACGTTTCCGGTATTACCAACCTTGTCATACGCCTGCACGTAGAACGTATAATTCTGCCCCGGGTTCAGGTTTTCGACAAACACCTGCTGGGTAGTTCCGCTTTCCAGCGGCCGGGCGATACGCCATCTTTCGACCGGTGTGGCCGTCTCGAAAGTTCCGCTGGTCCCGTACCGCACATTGTAGCCAAAAGCCTTACCATCGTCGGTATCGGCCGGGGCGTTGAAACTGATCACAACTTCACCGCTCCATTCGCCCGCAATAACCGACAAATCGGTCACATCGCCCGGAGGAGTTGTATCATCGGTTACCGTTTTCAGATATAGACGCGGCTGCACGCTGGAGCCGGCTTCCCGCGTATAAATCGACGGATTGACATTGGTTCTTCCCCGGGCATCGGTAATCACCACACCGTACTGATCGAGAATCATGGCATGGACAACCTCCGGATCGAGCTTCATGGCGATCCAGGTATAACCACCATCCTCGTAGGTCTTAAACATATCCGACGCCTTGTAGCCAATGCTGACCAATGATCCGAAGTTACCGAAAGCAGCGGTGGTGAAATCGCTACCGGGGAAGGTCCATTCCATACTGGCTTGGGGATTACTCGCATTGTAAATTCGCCATCGCCAGGAGGGGCTGCCGTCAACCGCCGTACCCGAAGTACCTTCAGGCCAATCACTGTTGATGGTCGCCGCAGCAAGGGCAAACACTTCACTGCTGGGGTTGGACCGGGCAACGTGCAGCTCCGCCTTGGTGACCGTCTGCCCTTTATATGCGGACAGATCCCACTTGATCAGCGCCGGATCGTCATGGTGCTTTATCCTTACTGTAGATGAACTGCCCCGGCTGATCAGCCACTCCACCTGGTTAGTGGGGCTCGCGTAAGACGCCAGGCCCGTATCGGCCGAATTCAAGACCACATCCACGTCCGGATCGGTGGGATCAAGCCATTGCTCCACGACAATATCGTCTATGCACTGCTCCTTGATCTCCGCAACCTTCTGCACCGCCAGCCAGCACCAGAGCAGCATACCGGAATTGCTCAACGCCACTCCGTTATCGCTATAAGGATTACTGGTAGCGGAATACCCGCCGTAGCTCTCGCTGGGATGAACCCCATCACCGCTGATCAATGTTCCGTCCCAGGTATTCCCCGGGCGCCGGCGAAGCATCTCCTCGTACATGTCGATAAGCGGCAACTTACGCGTCTGAGCAAGAGTTCGGACAGCCGCGTTATAATTCTGAACGTCCGAATCGCGATTCCGCCTGGGCGGCAGGGTTGTTAAAACCGCAACCGTGTTATTCGCCAAGATCTTATCAACGATACTCTCCAGGTCGGTAATGAAGTCAACAGTCGCCCGCGGACCGCTGACATCGTTCGTTCCTAAAAGGATGATAACTATCTCCGCATCCCGATACTGCTTGCCGTCGGGATTGGCGAAACCATTAGTAAACATCTCATCGACGCTGGGCAACCCTCCCCATCCGGAAAGCATCCCTGCGGTTGTAATTGAGCTTCTGGCGGTATAACTGCCGCCACGCCCGGGATAATCCACCCGCGATAAGTACCACCCGTTCGGCGAATTGTTATGAATAGGATCAGGCCAGCTATCCGTAGCGTGCATCCAACTGCAAATAGCCACATCTTCAGCCGTCTTACCGCTGCCGTAGTGGGCCCACTGACCACCGGGGTTGGAGTAGGTGATCGAATCCCCCAACCGAACGACAAAGCCCTGGGTGCGCTCACCCGGATCCTTGTTCTCCAGCATGGTGCGACAGTTAGCCACCCAGCCGCTTGAACCCTCCTGCCACGCGTCGTCATAACCGTTGGCCGTCTCGATATCGGCGTCCTGATCCCGGACCCGCAAAGTCACCAACACGCTCTGTGGTGAATTATCTGCCGAAGAATCGGTAACATCTACAGTGGCCGAATATTCACCCCGAGCCAGACCCGAATGATCGATATTCACGTTAAAAAAATCGCCATCGCTACCGGTTGCGTTAGCCAGCGACAGCCAACTGACCGGACCACCCTGCACGGCCGCACTCCAATTGAGCGAACCAAACGCCGTATTATTCACCGTAACGGAACCGCTCGGACCGGATTCATCGGGTGTAACCTCAAACACCAGCGAAGCTGTGGATAACTCAATATGGGGATCACTGCCGGAAAATACCGCAACTGAAACCGGCAGATCAACAGGGTTATTCCCCGCCGCGGGATCGGTTATCTGGATATTCCCGTTATACGTCCCCGGCGACAAGCCGGTAACATCCACCACAACCTGGAAAGCATCGCCATCGCCGCCGGTCGTGTCAGTTATTGACATCCAGGTTTCATCGGGAGCTTCAACCGCGGTCCAGGAAAGCGATCCCGAACCGGTATCGTTAACCGTCACACTTTGCGGTGCGGAAACGGGATTTCCCAACTCCATCAGGAAGGAGAGATCGGCGGGCTCCGGCACAATCCACGGTTCGTTCTGGGGAGGTTGCCCTATTTCGATTCGCACGTCGCCCGAACCGCCCCACTGATCGTAACCGAATATGGTTACACTTGAATCGCTAAGCTCTGAACTGAAAAAGATTCCCACGCAGTCGGTGTTATTCAGATAGTGCGTAATCAAGGATTCCGGAACATCGATAACAATATTCCAGAAATCCGCCCCGGTTACGGGAGCTTCGCCGAGCGGTTTCCACACAGCTTCCCAGTGAGTAGTGCCGGCCTCAAACACAACCGAATCGCCACCGGCCTCGCTGGCTAAGACTGCCTCAGCGAAACTGCCGTAATTGCTGGAGTTGTATCGCCAACTGCCGTTACCTGCGTTATACGCATAAGCGCTGAACCAGGAGATGGTCGACGAATCGAGCTCCACCGCTCCTACAACGGGATTAAGGTTGCTGGGTATCGCATCGTCGACCCAATCAACCTGGGTGATAATTACCTTCGCGTCCCACCCGCCGTAAGTGGCAATGGCCGCGTTAATCTCACTTTGAAGCGTCGCCCGATCGAACTCGGCCAACCCTGCCCCTGCCGCAGCAGCAGGCCAAAGCTCTATCCGCGGATGCCAGGCCGGATTCCACCCTCCTCGCCAGCCGGCCACATGATTTGATACGTGCTGAACAGTGCCCGCTTGCGCCGACACAACCGAAACCAGAAGTACGCCTAGCCATACCGGTAGTCTCATGTAACTTCCCCTTACATAGTACCGCCTTGTTAAACTGCAGTTCACTCCTTTAAAATGCGCGTAGTGTAACCACAAACCGGTTGATTATTGGACGCCGCCAAAGTGTCCGTCAACGAAAGAAGTTTGGATAAGATTTGTTCGGCAGTGTTTGTTTCACCTGCGATGAGCTCAAAACATGACAGGATTGGACACCCCTACCACGGTTGATCGCGAAGCTCGAAACGAGTTGATCGAGATTATAATCAGAATCAGGGACACCGAAGGAAGAAGATCCCACCTCAGTAACTATACCTGCCCAAAAACAAAGAAACAAAAAAGGTGTCAGGTTGATTTTATCGATGCCACAAAATCAATCCGACACCTTCTTCATCTATTGGAAAACTCAAAAAACACGACGTGCCACTGCTCTGTGAGCAGTGATTATGAATAAACCAATATACTGCTCAAGTATAATTCGACAGAATCGAGATATCAATACTTGATAAATTCTGAAAACGATATTCGTCCCCGATTCCAACAGAAGATCTCGATACGGAGATCGGTAAAAGAGAATAAAAAAGGAGAATAAAAAAGGGGACATCACCAATAGTGTTCGGCACGGCAATTGCTTGTAGATTTCTATAACCACGTGTCGCGCATAGCTTTACATGTCGCGCCACATTTTACTTGCGCATTGCGCGGCTTTGGTTCATACTGTTCATGTATGGCTGGGAAGAAAAAACCGAAAATTCAAGAGCAGGATCTGCAAGGGTTCAAGCATTTCAAGCTGCTTTTGCCAGTGCTGGACAAGCTTCACGATGCCGCTTGTGCCCGGGATATCGCCGGTAACCGGAAGCTCCATTACGACCAGTACACGGCCTTGATTCTTCTGTATTTCTTTAACCCTATAGTCACAAGTTTGCGGGGTATCCAACAGGCTGGAGAATTGAAGAAAGTACAAAGAATCCTTGGTTGTCCTCGAACTTCACTCGGTTCGCTCTCAGAAGCAGCGAGGGTGTTTGATGCCGAGTTGCTTCGCGGAATTATCGGAGAACTGGTCGACAAGCTGCCAACTCTCAAGGGCAACAGGGAATTGGAAGACATTCGCGGTATTATTACATTGGTGGACGGTACGGTCCTGTCTGCTCTCCCAAAGCTTGTGCAGGCGATGTGGAGTAATGCCAAAGGGATGCACGGCATAAAGTTGCACACGCATTTTGAATTGCTTAAAGGCGTACCAACTCATATGGACTTAACTGACGGCGACGGTAACGAAAGAAGCGTATTGCAGGCGAACCTGTCGCCCGATCGGGTTTACGTTCTGGATCGGGGATACGCCAAGTTTGAGCTCTTTGCCGATATTCTTAAGGCGAATTCCTCGTTCGTTTGCCGCGTACGCGACAACAGCGTGTTCGATGTTCTGGAAGAACGAGCCTCATCTCCCAACGCCAAACCTGGTGAGATTCGACGGGACATGACGATCCGATTTACCGGAGAGCAGGCAGGCAAAACCGGAATGAACAGACCTCTGCGATTAGTAGAGATCGCCAGCGAACCTCGCCACAAGGTTAAGAAAAACGCCAGAGGTGGCCCTGATCAAGGCGAAGTGCTTCTTGTAGCCACCGACATCATGGACGTAGATCCGGAAGTAATAGCCTTGATTTACAAGCATCGCTGGGCCATCGAAACATTCTTCCGTTTTTTTAAACATATTCTGGGGTGCCGACATTTGCTGAGTCACTGCCAGAACGGCATCGAAATCCAAACTTACGTGGCGATTATAGCATCTCTACTGATCACTCTGTGGACGGGGCGGAAACCGACCCTTCGCACCTACGAAATGCTTTGTTATTACATGAGCGGCTTGGCTGACGAAGAGGAACTGCTTGCTCATATCGAAAAACTCAAACCACAACCCTAAGCTGCGGTTTATCTATAACCAGCCGCCCCTTGATGCTGCGCAGATTTTTTCCTTCCATTCCCGATAATGCCTTTAACCTTCATTATAAAGCATTATTTTCATCACCATTCTTCAATACGCAATTGCCGTGCCGAACACTATTGGGACATCACTGATTAATGAAATAATAGAAATTCCCGCTAATCAGTGATGTCCCCTTTTTTACGTCCATGCTTCTTTGTATCGCTTGGTTTCACCTATTTCATAGGATTGCTCTCAGCGGCTATCCATATTTTCCGAGTACGAGTCTTAAGAAAAAACCTGATGCGCCATACAGAAGAGGAAAACGAGTATTCGCCGTTTGAATCCCGCTCCCAATACATCGCAACAAAAGAGAAATGAAAAAGCGCCCGGTTGATTTCGCAGCGTCGATAAAATCAAACTGACACCTTCTTCATCTATTGGAAAACTCAAAAAACACGACGTGCCACTGCTCTGTGAGCAGTGGTTATGAATAAACCAATATACCGCTCAAGTATAATTCGGACCCAAAAAGGGGACATCACTGATTAATGAAATAATAGAAATTCCCGCTAATCAGTGATGTCCCCTTTTTCACGTCGGCCAATCGAAATTAAAATACCCAATCATCTCATCAGCGGAGTTGTAAACTTCGAATCAGTGCCTGAGATATGCATTGCCTAACACATCCGAAACCTGCTTCGCATCACGAAGCATGTTCTCCTCTGTGTCAGCGTCGGCTTCTATTTGAGGATCGCCAAGATCGCCTCCGTATGCTTGAAAGGCGAAATTGTCACAATCTTCCACACGTATGGAGTATCTCCCAACATGGATATTCAAGCCCGCTTCGCGCAAGATGCTCGCCATAGCCGTCTTATCCGGCCAACATGACAGCTCCCCACAAAGATATGCTCCAGTATCATCCATGGCTCAATTGAACAAAACAAAGCACGACAGTGTATTTTGCCTTAAACGCAAAATCAATTCGACGCTTCTTTTCGCTTATCATGCACGTATCTTCCGCCGTAATAGCCAATAATCGCCCACATGCAGGTTCCCAATCCAATCACAGTCAATACGCGCGAATACGATTCGTATGGCGAATCTCCCAACCTGACGAACAGTTGGGAAGCGCACCAGATCGGAAAATCTGCAATGATTATTACGCTCCCACCTACACCGTATTCATCCTCAAGCAAGAACAATGACAGGACAACGACTAAATGCAAAAAGCCAATTCGAAATGATGAGTGCCAACACCCTTTTCCGACAAACCACTCGACCATAGTGCGCCACGCTTTTATCATTGCGGCCAATGTTTTATACCTATTCATATAATTGGACCGTTTTATGATCAGTCCATATTATTCGAGGGCACCATACCGAACACGCTCATCTATTCTATCATGAACATCAAAAAATATTGCCAGGTTGATTTCACTTATACCACAAATACTAACCTGACACATTCTTCACCTACCGGAAAATTTAAAAAACACAACGTGCCACTGCTCTGTGAGCCGTGATCACGAATAAACCAATATACCACTCAAGTATAATTCGACAGAATCGAGCTATCAATACTTGATAAATTCTGAAAACGATATTCGTCGGCGATTCCAACAGAAGATCTCGATACGGAGATCGGTAAAGTGCTACCACTGCTCACAGAGCAGTGGCACAACATTTTATACTGTTTTTACAGTAGATTCGAAGTAAAGCAGATGCTTTATTATTGAACCACTACAGACTGGAGTCAGAACTAATTTAGTCAATAGTCCATAGACGACGTACCGCTGCTCTGTGAGCAGTGGTTATGAATAAACCAATATACCGCTCAATATAATTCGACAGAATCGAGCTTTCAATACTTGATAAATCCTGGAAACGATATTCGTCGGCGATTCTTACGGAATATTTCGATACGGAAATAGGGAAAAGTTCCACCACTGCTCACAGAGCAGTGGCACGTCGTTTGATACTGTTTTCACCGTTAATTAAAAGCAAAACGAACGCTTCGTTATTGAGCTACCGGTGTTTTCGCTTCTATCGAGTGTTGGGGCAACTCGATCTGCGGCATCCTTACCGGTTGCACCTCGGGTGTCTCCCGCCGCCAACCCATGGGGAAACACTGCAGAAGCTGTTTGGTGACTACGCCGGGCTTACCGCTGCCGATCTGCCGGCCGTCAATGCTGACTACCGGTAAAACATCAAGCGTGGTACTGGTGGCGAAAACCTCGTCCGCCTCCATCATCTCCGGAACGTCGAACTCGCTCTCTATACAGCTAATACCCAATTCCCGGGCAAACTCCAGAACACAGCCCCGAGTCACGCCGTGCAGAATCCGGTCGGTGGCCGGCGCGGTTCGCAGCCGACCGCCGGAGACGACGAACAGGTTGGCACTGGTGGTTTCCAAAACCACGCCGTCCGGTCCGACGATAATCGCATCCCACAATCCCCGCTGGCGGGCGGCGTTTTTCAAAACTACGTTGGCCAGCAAGGCGATCGACTTGACATCGCGCCACGCCCAGCGAACGTCGTCCACCGTCTCCATCGACACGCCGAGGCCGTACAACTGCGGATCGTGAACCGGCTGGGCCTTAAAGGTGGCCACCACCGTTGGAATCATGTCCTGGGAATAGATATGGTTCCGAGAGGCCACCCCCCGGGTAATCTGGATATAAACCAATACATCCTTGAATCCCGACCAGCAGATCCCCTCATTGATGATCGCCGGCAGGTTCAGCTCGTCGTAATCCACGTGTATCCCGATGGCGTCGGTACTGCGTTTCAACCGCTTCAGATGCTCTTCCAGCTTGAACGGCAGACCGTCAGGCGCAACGATCACCTCGTAGACGCCGTCGGCGTATTGAAATCCTCGATCCTCTACCGGTACCTTGGCCTCGCCCAGGTCGGTGAACTTCCCATTGATGTAAGCTATTTCTGGCATGTATCGCGTCCCTGCGAAGGAGGTTAAAAGCCTTAACCTCATCGTCAAACCATGACTATTTCCAACAATATCTTTAACTGCCAATTCGTGCAATCGAGAAGACCAAAATAGGGGTAATTTTCTGTCGGTCCGGTATTCAGCACGACAAGTGGAATCGGTTATCGCCCCCATGCCCTCAGGGGGAGACATCCATAACCAAACAGGCTAAAATCAGGTACGCTGGCTAAGCCGCCGGCGCACACTGGGGATAAGATTTCGACTGTAGACATAAACCAGGACACTCATGGAAACGTACCAGGCTATCGCCCAAATCGATCTCGCCGCGATTGAGCACAACCTGCGCCTTTTAAGAGAGGCGGCGGGGAAAAAACGCAAACTCTGTGCGGCAGTAAAGGCCGATGCCTACGGTCACGGCGTCGATATCATCCTCCCAGCATTGAGAGCGGCCAAAACGGACATGCTCGGAGTGGCCACCATCAGGGAGGCCCAGCAACTCCGCCAGCTCGGCTGGACAGATCCGATCCTCCTATTCGGCTCGGAACTGAGCTTGTACCGACCCGAACATAAGCAGGAGCTTGCCCATTGGCTGGTGGATAATGAGATCCAGGTGACGGCCATCATTCGCGACGACATCGAACAGTTGGCCAATGCCGGCAGCAAGTTGCAGAAACCGGCCATCATCCACCTCAAGCTCGATTCGGGCATGTGCCGGATGGGCGTAGATGAACAAGCCCTCTGGGAGCTGATAGAAGAGTTCCGCAACCACCAGTACGTACGGCTGGAGGGTCTTTACACCCACTTCGCCGCTGCGGACGAAACAGATAAGTCTTTTACACGACAACAGTTACAACGATTCAACCAGTTTCTGGCAAGAGTTCGGGAACACGGAATCGAAATCCCCACAATCCATACATCGAACTCGGCCGCTACCATCGACCTCGGCAGTGGCGACTTCACCATGGTCAGACCGGGTATCTCCGTTTACGGTGCCCACACCAGCAGGGAGATGCACAGCAAGCCCGACCTGCGGTTGGCCATGAAAATCGTCAGCTACCTGACCGTGGTAAAATCGATACCCGCGGGAAGCTATCTGGGCTATGGCTGCACCTACCAGGCTGAGCGGGATATGGTTACGGGACTCGTTCCCGTCGGTTACGCAGACGGTTATGATCGAAGACTTTCCAACGTAGGCAAAATGATAGTGGCCGGTAGAGTCGTCCCCGTCGTTGGTCGGGTGAGCATGGACCAGACCATTCTCGACCTTACGGAATTAGCCAATGAGGGAATCGAATTGAAACCGGGGCAGGAGGTAATAGTCCTGGACACCGACCGCGAGTCGCCCAACAACGCCGAGCGTCTGGCGGAAATTCTGGATACTATTCCCTACGAGATAATGACCTCGATAGGTCAGCGAGTTCGCCGGGTAGCCGTCAACGCCCCACCAGCCGATGCTGAGTAACAAGTGCGAATTGGTTCCGATTCCCTCCCTGCTATTCGCCAGCAAGAAGGTCGGCCTGGTGAGCGAAACCGTAACGGTACTGCTCGGGAAGCGCTTCGTCCAAAGAAGCCGAGCGGTACAACTTCACCGCGTCCCCTTTCCGATCGATCTGCATAAGCGTTTCGCCCAATAAGCTGTAAACATTGACATCGGAAGTTCCCCGGGCCAGCGAGTCCCGCAGTATATTAATGGCTTTTTCAGGATTGCCTTTTTCACGTTCGTAATAAGCAAGCGTGTAGGCGTACCTGGCAGACTCCGGGGCAAGCTCGTACGCTTTTCTCAGCCAGGTCATGCCCTCACTCGAGTTTTGTCCCAGAAGGACCATCCCCAGGTTATACGCAACCGCAGCGGAGTCGGGCAAAACCTTAAGCGCCTCTCGCAGCGATTTTTCGGCTTCATCGAACCGGTTCAGCTCGGCGAGCAACAATCCCAGGTTCAGGTGAATCGCACCGTTTTTCGGATGCAGCTTCAGAGCCTTACGTAAACTGGTTTCTGCCTTACCGTTTTGACCAAGTGCGTTGTAAGCGAGAGACACGTTGATCAGGCAGGCGACGTTCGCCGGATCGATCCGTAAAGCTTTTTCAAAAGCCTCGACAGCCTTTTCATACCGCCCCCCTGCCATATGATAATTGCCAATATCGTGATGAGACATGGGCAGATCTGAACGCGAAGTCATCGCGCCCAGGAATTCGGCCGTTGCCTTTTCTAAATCGTTTCTCAGCTTTTCCGGAAGCACCTCCGGATTCAGAGGAGCCAGACTCGCCGCCGCTCGAATGCGGACCAGGCGGTACTTGTCGCGAGTGGCAGATAGAAGCGCGTCGACAACCTCTTCAGACAAGCGATCGCCGAGAACCGCAGCGGCACTGGACCGAACCAGCGGCGAAGAGTCCTTTTTCAACCGATCGAGTAACGCTGCATCCACGCGTGGGTCCCGGCAATCAGCCAGCAGGCGAACAAACGAAGTGGCGTAAACTTCATCGCGACTGGCTTTTTTAAAATATGTCAGGACCTCGTCGAGTCGCTTCCAGTCGCCCTGCCGGGCATCTTTCAACAAGCCGGCCAACCTGAGCACCGGCTGCTGGTAATCTGTCTTGTAGCGTTTACGAACGACCTCATCCGCCCAGACACTGTCGGGTTTCTTATGGCATATGTTACAGGCATTGGGAGAACCAAAAGCCATACTGGCCGCCGGAACCGGTGGACGCATGGAATGGTCACTTCGCCGCATACGGGCAAACTCAGTCATCGGCATGTGACAGGCAATACACTTACTACCCGGGCTGTTCGCGGGGTGATGAGAGTGCTCTGCCACACCGGCTACCCGCGCAGCATGACAGGGCATGCACGATTGATTAGGATTATCCGCATGGCGATATCTGCCGCTTGATGTATGGCAATGCATGCAATCTAGTTTTCCCGATTTCACGCACGGTGACATCAGCCAAGTCGTATAGGTATAATTTTCGCCCAGGTCCCGGCCATCGGAATAGAAATCCTGATGCTCCAGCGTGACCAGATCGTAATGATCGAAGAAACTGTCGCCCGGCTTGAACCCGGCCGTCAACGATATCATTTTCGCGTGACACGGTGCGCACGTACTATCGACCTGGTGAGCGGTGTATCCTTTCTTTTGCGTAATAACCTTAACCTTCAGGTCCGCCGGTAATTTTCCACCAGTTGCCTTTTCACATACTCGGTTATGCTCAGCGCACGGCCCGTGGCAGGTTTCACAGTTTATTCCCGGCTCTGCCCAGGTTGTGCGATAGGTATCGCTTGGGAAATCGTAGTTTGTGGATAGCTGGCTGACATGGCAGCCGTAACAGGAACTGTTAAACGTGTAAGGCCGCTCCTTCCAGTTAATCGGCTCATCGACAATTCCCGGTATGTGCCGAACACCGCTGGCGGCCACGTCAAACCATTCCTTCTCCCGTACGTCGTAGGCCAAGGGGATGGTTTGCAGACGCCCCTTATCAAAAGGCGTCAGGAAATAATATACGTTCTTACCGCCCAGAACATATTTGATCTTATAAACCCTTGTTGTTTCGCCCCGCTTTTCCTCCACCGAGCCACGACCAGGAGCGATATCCATTTGGTAAGAAAATTCCCCGATAACAATCGGTTTGGGTTGCGAGGTGAGGTTCACCCTGGCGTATTCATCAGTGTAATCCTGCAGGGCAGTCCCGTGAAAAGAAGGTGCCCACAGTTTGTAGAACGGCTCATGACAAGGCCGACAACTTCCCGAGAGTGCATAAACGCCTGCCGGAGAATCGTCTTCCGGATTCCCGGCTTGCTCTTTAGCCTCCTTGGAACCGGCAAGCGCATACCACGAAGAAACAATCAACACCAGGATAAACACGCGTATCAGGTTGAATCTACTCATAACAAAACCTCGGGCGACAACCTCTTTTGTTCTTCAAGTATCGTACACTATTCTTTTACCATTTTGAACACGTATGTTCAGTTGTCATCCCAAACACCGGCAGCCCTTCTGCATCTGAACTTTCTGGAAGCAATCGGCAACACCAGTGGATTCCACTTGTGAGTTAACAGGTATGTCCGGCTCGACCGGAAACACTGATCGCCTTCAAGACCCATCTACCAACGCAAGAAATGAGCAGGACGACAAAACCACAACAATGGACCAGTTCACAGCGTAATGACTGATCGCGTTTGATTTGCCATTACAACGACGATTTGTGTTTAACAACATCCAACGTATATGCTCAGGCGTCCCCCAAGAACACACAGCCTATGTATTCTGCAGCAACCGGTTTACCGATAAGCGCACCAGGTACAAAGTTATTTAGAATACTGCTCGACGCATAGTTCCAGGCCGATTTCCAACAGGAATTGCTACGCCAATCGATGCGCGAGTGTACTGACAGAATAAGGATTTTTCCAAAATGACCATCCGCACGAAAATCATCGCCACCACCGTTACCTCAGTCCTGGCAACCGCTTTTGTTCTGGTTGGCGTAGTCTGGTACGAAAGAGGTGACCTTAGAGACGAACTGACCGCGGAGTTTTCCAAGCAAGCTCAGCACGAGTGCGCGGCAATCGCCCGCGACGTGTATATGATGGTTAGAACGCAGCACGAAAGCGTCAAGAAAAAATTACAGTCCGACCTCAACGTAGCCCGTAACATAGTTAATAACACGGGCGATGTTTCTTTGGCCGACGAAACCGTAGAATGGGATGCGGTTAATCAGTTCACCAAGGATATGAAAAAAACACCACTGCCCAAAATGATGGTCGGGAACCATTGGCTCGGCCAAAACCACGATAGCAACCTCGCTTCACCAATCGTCGACGACATCTTTAACCTTGTCGGCGGCACCTGCACCATCTTCCAGCGAATGAACGAACAGGGTGACATGCTGCGAGTAAGTACGAACGTAAAGAAACTCGACGGCTCCCGGGCGATCGGAACCTATATTCCCGCCATCAATCCGGATGGAAAACCCAACGCAATCATTTCTTCCATATTAAACGGGGAAACGTACAGCGGGCGGGCGTACGTGGTTAACGACTGGTACATAACCACTTACGAACCGATCTTCGACAGGCAGAAAAAGGTGATCGGAGTCTTATATGTCGGCGTGCGACAGGAGTCGGTAAAGGAACTGCGCGCCGGTATCATGGATATAGTAGTAGGGAAAACCGGTTACGTTTATGTCCTCGGCGGCAAAGGGGAACAGAAGGGGGATTACGTCATCTCCGCCGGTGGAAAACGAGACGGCGAAAACATCTGGACAGCCAAAGACGCTGACGGGCGGCTCTTCATTCAGAATGTCATCAACAAGGCGGTGGGCACGGAAAACGGGAAATGCGATTTTGAGTTCTATCCCTGGAAAAACAAAGGCGAAACATCGGCTCGTCGAAAAGTTGTCGCCGTCACCTACTTTGAACCCTGGGACTGGGTTATCGGAGCCGGCGCCTACGAAGACGATTTTCAGGATGCCATCGCCACAGTGGAAACCTCCATTGATCGACTCACCATGCGCACCGTTATCGGTGCTGTCGCGGTTTGTATAGCCTTTGGTTTCCTCGCCACTCTGATAGCCAAAAAGATTACCAGTGGAATTCACCTAACAGCCAACACCTTGAAGGATCTTGCCCAGGGCGAAGGCGACCTGACCGTAAGGTTTGAACTAAAAGAGGGAAAAACGGAAGACGAAGTCGGAAGAATGCATCGCTACTTCAACGGTTTCGTAGACAAGATCCGAAACGTCATTGCTGACATCGCCGACAACGCCCGGACTCTTGCCGCGGCTTCCACTCAGCTTGCCCAGACTGCTGCCCAACTGAACCAAAGCACTGAGGAAACAACGCGGAAATCCGCTTCGGTAGCTTCTGCCGCGGAAGAAATGTCAATCAATATGCAGGGTATGGCCAAGGGAACAGGAGAAATGTCTGCTAATGTCCAAACCGTCGCATCTGCCATTGAGGAGATGACCGCCAGTATAGGCGAGGTAGCCAAAAACGCCGAGCAGGCGGCTCAAGTTGCGGAAAACGCAGCAGCCCTGGCACAAACCAGTAATGAAAACGTCGGCGAACTGGGTACTGCCGCTAACGAAATCGGCAAGGTAATCGAAACGATTCAGGATATTGCCGAACAGACAAACCTGCTCGCCCTCAACGCCACCATTGAAGCCGCCCGAGCCGGTGATGCGGGTAAGGGTTTCGCCGTAGTCGCCAACGAAGTTAAGGAACTGGCCAAACAAACCGCTGAGGCTACTGATGATATTCGCAAACGAATCGAGGGGATCCAGAATACATCTGATCAAGCCGTCACTTCCATTGGCGACATCAGCAAGGTAATAGAAAAAGTCAACGAAGTATCCCGTGTCATAGCTTCTGCTGTTGAGGAGCAAAGCATCACCACGCGGGAAATAGCACAAAACGTAGCACAGACAGCCACAGCGGCCGAAACCGTCTCTTCCGGTGTCAGCCAGTCTGCGGAAGCTGCCAATGAAATAACGCAAAACATAACCGGTGTGGATCAGGCCGCCCGCCAAGGCTCAGAAGGAGCATCCCAAACGCAAACCGCAGGCGAGGAGCTTTCTCAACTTGGCGAGCGTTTGCGATTATTAGTCAGCCAGTTCAAGATATAATCAGAAAAGTATAGCAGCCCAAGAATTCACAAAACGACTTTACCATAGAGGAACCACTGGAAGTACAATACACTGCTCGAGCCGTTTTGACTGGCAAGTGTGCATATGCGAAAAAACCGCAACCGAAAGGGGGGGAAATTCGGTTGCGGCTCGAAACAAAAAGGATGGAAACCATCATCTAAAACTAGCTTATGGCAATCGGGCTAATTCACTCCCCGCGGAGGAGAAACGGGAAGCCCCGACTTTCTTCGACCACCAACAACATCACCCCTCCATCCGCCCGATTCCAAAGGTGCATATCTGCGTTTTCCGATTGAACTAGACTATAAACCACTACCAACCTTATCTTCAATTAGGATATATCCGGTAATTACTCAGTGAATACCACTAAGGTTTCTGCCTTAGTCTCACAGTAAAATAGGCAATCCAGTAAAATTAGGCGGATTAATATCGTCGTTTTTGAAGGGCAGATGCTAAACTCAGGCGTTATTAACGACACGAGTAGCACCGCTCGGTAGTGTTTTATATTTGAAACGGAGTCGTTCGATCTGCGCAATAAAACAGCGTCGCCCATTAACCAATGGACGACGCGGTATTTCAGCATAAGAATAACGAGGAAAAGACAACAAGCAGAAAAACTGCTTACTTCTCCACGTTGATCCTGTGATTACCTCTACGGCGCTTGGCGTTGATAATCTTTCGACCTCCGACCGTTTTCATACGAGCTCGGAAACCTTGTTTACGTCGCTTTTTAATCAGGCTGGAACGTCGAGGATAATGCATGGCTACAATCCGTTAAACAATATAAACAACGCCGAAATATCAGTTATCAATCTCCATCCGCCCCACTGCGGTCGGTCGCTATACTGCCGACCAAGGACGGGAAGCCTGAAATGTACCATGATCTGGACACCTTGGCAAGTTATGCAATGATACTCGTTCTCAAAGGCCTGATCTTCTCCTCTCCTGTTCATTCCTCAGCGTCAACGACCGCATAAATCATGTCCAAACTATGTCCCAAAAGATCCGTAACTTCTTTTCTTCCGATACGTTATGAACACTCACATTGATTCCATACCTTCTACCCGGTTATACTGCATAGTCTCAGTCAGTTCGGATTGTGCAACAGAATACAATTCGCAACTGGCGCAACCATAAGCTTGTTCTTCAGGGGTTCGTCAGGAGGTTGAAAGATGCTCAGCAGTCTACGGCACAGGTCAATACCTGTTTGCCTGGTTTTGGCACTCATTACCACGATTACTATTTCGCCGGCACTATGGGCAGATGAACCAATCCTCAAAGGTGATCGCCTCGAATACCCTGAAGGGGTAATTGTTCCGCGCAACTTGACCGAAGTCGAACGGGAATACCTTGAGATCCACCCCATTGCTCCGTTCCGTGGAAGGAGTACGCCTCCATCGGGTCCGGTGCATTGCCCGGCCGAATACGAACCGATGGGCGGTATTCTGATCGCCTGGGAGGGTTTCAGTACAATCCAGGTTCAGATGGCCAGGGAAATAACCACAACCGGCGACGCGGACCTGTACGTAGTTCTGGACAGTTCCTCGGAGCAATCCAGTGCGGCCAGCGTCCTGTCGGCCGGCGGCGTCGATATGAGCCGGGTTCATTACGTTGTGCGGACAACCGATTCGGTGTGGATTCGAGATTACGGTCCGCGTTACATTTACGAGGGGCAATGCCGGGCGATTGTGGATCACACCTATAACCGCCCGCGATATAACGACAATGATTTTCCCGTAGGGTTCAGTTCCTACATGAACCACGCGTACTATGAAATTCCCCTGACCCACGGCGGCGGCAACTTTCACCTCGATGCCCTGGGGCAAGGTTACGCAACTCGATTGATCAACAACGAGAACCCCAGTTTGACTGAAGCCCAAATCCTGGCCCACTGGTTCAATTTCCAGAACTTGAATGTAAACCTGTTTACGCCCTTTCCGACCAGCGTGGATTCAACCCAGCATATCGATATGTGGGTTCAGGTTGTCGGTGACAACAAGGTAATAGTAAGCGATTGGCCGCACCAGTCGGGAACAACCCAGGACCAGATCTGCGATAACGCGGCTAGCTGGTTTGCCTCCAGAGGTTTTACCGTATACCGCCCCCCCGCCCGTACCTATGGCGGAACGCATTATACCTTCACCAACGTGGTTATGTGTAACGACCTGGTGCTTATTCCAAGTTACACAAGCGTTGGCGTTTCCTCATACAACGGGACAGCCCGGGCGGTCTGGCAGAACGCATGCCCGGACAAAACCATTGTGCAGATTCCCTGCGAAGACATTGTCGGCTACGCCGGCGTCATGCACTGCATTGTCATGCACATCCCCAGGCACCTTGGCGGCGTCAACCCGACTGCGTACCAGAAGAACCTTCGCGGCGGAGAAACGCTTAACGGCAACTCTACAGTGGAAATCCGCTGGATATCAGACGATGATGAGGCGGTCGCCAACGTCGACCTGCTCCTGTCTACCGATGGTGGAAATACCTACCCGACGACCATAGCATCGGCTACTGCCGATGACGGCTCGTTCATGTGGACAGTACCCGGCAACGTCAACACAGGGAAAGGCCGCATAAGGGTCGTTACCCGCGACTACGACGGACATATCGGTTACGACGAAAGCGATACAGACATAATCATAGGCACCCCGCCGTGTGACGGTAACCGCGATGGACAGGTCAACCTGGCCGACTATGGCATTCTGGCTGAATGCCTCTTCGGACCGGAAATATCTCCTGATCCGGCATCACCCTATACCGAGTCGCAATGCCTTCTGGCATACGATCTCGACGATGACGGCGACGTGGACCTGGAAGACTTCGGCGAATTCGCAGCGGTCCTTGGAAACCAGTAGTTTCGAGATTACACTCTTTGATATCTAAAGAACACGTTTGCTGACTAGATTAACGTTTTTTACGTATTGGGTCCGGGAGCGACTTTATGAATTCAACGAAGAACCGATTTCACCGGCATATTTCAGGGGCGTGTTTAACATTAATCGTCTTAATTCTCACGGTCGGATGCGACCCCAAAAAAGACTTCAGCAGTGAAATATCCGAATCGGGCAAATATGCCAACCTTCTGGAAGCCAGAAGCGAATTCAATACAAGGCTTGTCCCAAACAGTTTCAAACCGGACGGGCCAGCCAACATGCCCCCCGAAGGTGTCTTCGATTTAGTCCGCTACAAATCCACGAGCGGCAATCTTGCAGCATATATAACTCCCGACCCGGGCGATGGCAAAAAACACGCGGCGGTCATCTGGGCACACGGCGGATTCGGAGGTATCGGATCATGGTTATGGGAAGAGGCCCCCACAGACAACGATCAAAGTGTCCGAGCATTCCTACAAGCAGGCATTGTAACTATGTGCCCATCCTGGCGAGGAGAAAACGATAATCCGGGTAAATTCGAACTCTTCTACGGCGAAGTTGACGATTTACTGAGCGCCTTGGAATATCTCAAGCAGTTGCCGTATGTAGATCCTGACCGAATATACCTCGCCGGTCACAGCACAGGCGGAACTCTCGCCCTTTTAGCCTCGACCGCCACTGATGAGTTCCGCGCGATTTTCTCTTTAGGCGGAGCGCCAGACGTCCACAATGTGGTTTCAGACGGTGAAGGTTACGGAAACACGCCGTTTAATCACTGGGCCGAAGAGGAATCGTTTTACCGATCAGCCATCCTGTTCGTTGATATGATAGTCACACCAACGTTTTATTTTGAAGGCGAAGATTCTTTCTATTGCCCAGATGCTCTGGCAATGCAATCGAAATCCAGAAAGAAAGGTATCCCATTTAAAGCGTTTATCATTGAAAACGAAACCCATTTCAGTATTCTACATTCCCTCAACAACATGATCGCACAAAAGATACAGTCTGATACAGGAACAAACTGTAATATCAGTATTTCTGAAAACGACATCAGGTTGCACTGATAACTTACTCCTAGTTCTCGAATACTCCTCCTAGGAAAACCTGAAAAAGTTGTACACCGAATATATATGGGATTACGGTCAACCAATGGTTCTAATCTCGCCCCCACGTGGGAAAATAGATTACAAAAAGAGAAAGTTAGTAAGTATCGTTCTGTTTTCAATATCCGCAGGTACGCTATTCAGTGCGCTAGAATTTGCCTCAACGTTACACTGGTACCCTATAGAGATTACTTTGAACGGCGTAGCCATGGCCGCAATCGTCGGCGGTTTCGTCGGTGGAATCGCTGTCCCTATAATAGCTCCACTTCTTTTCAAACGGGATTTACGTATCGCCCGCCCATTAGTGATTTTTACAACCTCAATAGTCATAATCATCGGCGGCCACGTATTCCACGCCATATTCTGGCCAGCGATTATCTCGTTTATAGTAACCTCTCTGTTTGTATTTATGGCAACACCGCACTATTGGGAAGAACCCGGACTATGCCACAGATGCTGTTACGATTTACGCGGCTCACTCGAATCCAACAGGTGTCCTGAGTGCGGAACTGAATTCGGTTATAAACCATGGTTCGTTAAACCCGTAGAAATAACAAACAGGAATAATCCAGCAATTCGAATTGTCGCATGGTTGATACGAAATCCTTCCTTACCTTTCCTCGTAATGATCGCAGCAATCACATCTCGAGCGATTTTTATCGATATACGACATTTGAATAGAACCATCGTAATAAACGCGTCCGTGGTAGAAGCAATCAGAACTGAATCGCAGATCGATCTTTCACAATTACTCACATTCAATTGGGATACCGTTTATATATTCGGCCCCTATGAGGGACAAGAGACGATCAGCAAATTGCATTGGCCTGATGCGAAACATTCAAACCTTCGCTGGCAGGACAACGGTGACTTTTTTGTTTTTACCAATGGTAATTCCGCTATAGAATACATTATCCTCGATAACGTTGGACGCTTCTCCCCCGAAGTTCATAACAGGCCCATAAGCAAAACTACTGCCCGGTTCAAAACCATTGCCGATGACAATGGCAACCGAAAGTACCTCACCCTATCCCAATAAAACTGTGGCCAATAACCTTACACTCTCCGCTACAAATATATTCCAGAGCTTTCTAACTACGAAAGCTCAATTCAAAACTCAAAATGAAGCCCTCGCGATATCGCCCCGAGGCAAAACAAGTTACTTCCAAGACTGCCGTTTCGCCGCTATACTCCCCGCATGGCAAGTGGAGAACGAGATTTTGTTCGCTGGCTGGAGAAACGCTCTTGCGGACCCCGGAACAATGTGGTTCTGGGGATCGGCGACGACATGGCCATGCTCCGCAGTGAAGGACAACCGGTTCTGGTCACCAGCGACATGCTCCTCGACGGAGTGCATTTTCAAAGCGAAAAGCACTCGCCAAGCGAGATCGGGCGTAAGGCGGCCTGCTGCAGCCTGAGCGACTGTGCGGCTATGGCGGTCAAACCGGTTGGAGCGATTCTCTCTCTCGCCCTGCCGCGAAGTTTTTCCGCCGGGCAGACTCAGGAACTGGTTGAATCTCTGATTACAACGTGCGAGGAATTCGGCTGCCCGCTGGTTGGCGGGGATACTACCAGTTGGGATAACCCTCTGGCTATTGATATGGCGATGCTTGCTCAGCCGTATGCGGATATCGTTCCTGTTCGCCGAGATGGAGGCCGGGACGGAGACGGTATTTTCGTAACCGGCAAGCTCGGCGGCAGCCTGCTCGGCAGGCATCTGACGTTCACACCACGAGTGGTAGAGGCCGAAAGGATAGCTCGAACACTTGGGCCAAGGCTTCATGCCATGATGGATATAAGTGACGGCGTGGCGATTGATCTGGATCGTATGGTTGAAGCTTCCGGCGTTGGAGCTTTTCTCGAAGAGGAATTACTGCAAAGAGCAGCCAGCGATGCGGCGAAAGAGGCGTCGGGCAATGACGGACGCAGCATACTCGATCACGTTCTAAGCGACGGAGAGGATTTCGAGCTGCTTATTGCCGGAGACATAGATGCCGATGCGGCAGGCAATCTTGGTTTATTACCTATTGGAAAAATAACAGCCGGTTCCGGTCTGAGAATCAAAACTTCAGCGGGAAACGAAGAAAAATTAGAACCCAGGGGATATCAGCACCTGTGATGAGCGAGACACACTCCCTGACAATAGAGACAAACAGTATAGAGGAAACCCTGGCCGCCGGCTCGCGTTTCGGAAAATGCCTGGCACCTTCAACGGTGGTCTCTCTAATCGGCACGTTGGGAAGCGGCAAGACGCATTTCGTCAAGGGCGTGGCTCAAGGCAACGAAACTCCCGCGGAGATAGCCGTTAACAGCCCCACCTTCGTAATCGTCAACGAGTATCCGGGCAATCTATACCTGTACCATATCGACGCATACCGGCTTGAGCGCTGGGAGGATCTCGAGGCAATCGGTTTCGACGAGATGGCCGATGGTGGCGGCGCGGTATTCGTGGAATGGGCGGATCGGGTTCCCGAGTGCATACCGCCCGACCATGTGGAGGTTAAAATCGAAATTACCGGAGAAACCAAGCGGCGGTTTGAGCTTATCGGTTACGGACCGAAAGCGACGGCGATCATTAAAGCAATGGGGAACGGTTAATAAGCATGGCTACCATAATCAGTAATTGGCTGGAGCGACATCAGCATCGGACAAGCCAGGTTTTACATGCTATTGGTATTCCCATGCTCGCCTTCGGGCTGCTCCTGGGAGCATACCAGCTCTGGTTCGGCTTGTGGTCTTTCTGGTGGCGACCGGTGGGGTTGATCGTAGTCAGCTATATACTCCAGGGAATCGGGCACGCGATTGAAGGCAACGACATGGGCGAGGTGGTGCTCCTAAAAAAACTGCTCGGTCGTCCCTACATCGCCATCGCTCCATCACAAGAACCAAAGCAAGAAGTCCACGATTAATACTGATAAGGTTAAAACATTACTACTTTACTCGAGTATCCCTATGGCAGATAACATCACAGTAAGAGAAGCCTTGCTTTCGGATAGTGCCCTGCTGGCGAACAACAACATCGCCATGGCCTTTGAGTCTGAAGGCAAAAAACTCAATCGCGGGCTTATCGAAGAGGGAGTTCGCCAGGCGATTTCCGATCCGAACAAAGCCACTTACTATATAGCGGAAATAGACGGAGAATTCGCCGGTCAAACCATGGTCACCACCGAGTGGAGCGACTGGCGAAACGGCTGGTTCTGGTGGATTCAGAGTGTTTATACCGCCCCCGCATACCGCCGCCGCGGTGTATACCGCAAAATATACGAGCATATCAAAGAGCGAGCGAAGCAAGTCGGTAATGTTTGCGGTATCCGTTTATACGTGGAAAGAGAAAACGGCATTGCTATAAAGGCTTACGACAACCTGGGGAATGGTCGATGCGGGTACGTGCTCATGGAAGAGGACTGGTCGGAACCGGCTGATGAGTAATTGAGTTTATTCCGACTAAAACGGACTTTTTCGTTCGTCGTGTTTAATGTTTAAGTTTCTGTAAATTCTGGTTTGCGCAGCATGGTGTTTTTTACATAGCCTATTCGTGCGCGGAAATACTACATTTGCATATATTTAGAATCTGATCAATGTGCGAGTACTTATATCGGCCCGCAGCCTCTGGCCTGCTATGAGCGGGCCAGAGGCTGCAGGGCTTGTTTTCGAGAAGACGAATCTTTTCCGCCGGTTACACCCGCCTTCGGCGGGCTTCACGAGCGGCTACGCTTACGCCGACCGTCCGCCTGAAGCGGACGGGCTCGGTTTCGTCATTTTCGACTCTGTCGTGTTTTCCAACGATCCGCCTCTGGTCGGCCTTTGGCGGACTAAGCGAAAACAAAAAGCTTCCACGGTTTGCCCCGATTCCTTCTACTCCACCTTCGGTTCGCCTACGGCGGATGAACCAAATGAACCAAATGCGTTGCCAATACACGGTTAGTTTTAAAACAAAGCACGCTTTATCCGGATGAACTATTATTGAGGTTATTCCCAGCGATACTCGAAAACGAGGCATTCATAATTTATCACGAAACCTCGCTCCCAAAGCGTTAAAATCATGAATTCAGGAAGCGTGATCGTTTTCCATTAGAACCAACTCCTCCCCGCAGATTATTACACCCGTACAATAACCACCGCCAGGCGCAACTCTCTAATATGTGAATTGACACGCCCGCCCTGATGTCTAAAGAGTGAAGGTCAGACGTCCGAAGAACGATTGGTCGAGGCCCCTGTCTGTCAATGCGTTCGAGTTGAAAAGGTAAAACCTCAGAGGGTCCTTACAACCACTTTGGAGCAAATGAATTCCACATGCAACAGACAATTCGCGTCCTACTGATTGAGAACAGCCCCACCGATGCGGAAAAGGTTTTTCGCGTGATCGAACAGACCAACTGCAACATACTATGTTACGGAGTGGACACCATAGAACAGGCAAGATCAGCGATAATGAGTACGTCTTATGACGTAATCCTGGCCGGCACTTGCGATTCAGACGCTCTAATTGAAGAAACAATAGCTACTTTGGAAGATTGCTCTCCGTGTACTCCGGTAATATTCATTAATAATGAATGCGACACAAACAAGCCTTCCGCTGTAGGATATTCGAGTAATACGGAGATGGTTTTCACCTGTGGAATAGACAACCTTGCAGCGGTTGTTAAGCAGGCCAGGAGCGTAAGACGTCCGGAACAAGTAATTTCTACGCGGACCAGAGCCCTATGGAACGGGCGTCGATGCTCGAATCGATTCTAACCTCGACGACGGAGTTCGCCATCGCCGCGACCGATCTTGATTTTCGGATAATCCACTACAACCCGGCCGCTGAAACTCTGTTCGGCCAGAAGGCGGAAAAACCTGGTGGGGAAAACCGTACAGGAAATCCGCGAACGGGAGAACAACCTGCCGGCCGGTTCATCCGCACGACAGATATAAAGGAATCCGATGGAGTAACCAAGTACGAAACGACCACTACCGACGCGGAAGGCGAAAACCGACTCATCCATACAACGGTAATGCCACTTCGTGATCATGACGGCAGGCATACCGGCTAATGTGCTATTCTCTAAGGATATAACCCAAGAGCGGCGGGCACGACAGCAGCGCGACCAGTTGGCCACGGCGATGGAACAGTCCGCGGAAGCAATCGCCATAACCAATTCATCCGGTATAATTCAATATGCAAACTCCGCTTTCAACCAGATAAACGGATACGAAAAGGGAGAAGCGATCGGGGAGGTGGCATCCATCCTCAAACGTTACGACGGGGAAACTGGACTGGCCGACTCAATCTGGATAAGCTTAACGAGGATCAGCCCTGGCATGGACGCTGCACCGAGACTCGCAAGGACCGCACTCCGTTTATGGCCGACGTAACGGTTTCTCCAATCTTCGACGATTCGAATATCATAAGCAACTACGTCATAACAACACGAGATGTCACACACGAAATCGCCATTGAAGAGCAATTACTCCAATCGCAGAAGCTTGAAGCAGTGGAGACGCTGGCTAACGGTATCGCTCACGACTTCAACAACCTGCTGACCGCGATTTTCGGATACACCTCAGTGGCTAAAAGCTCGCTGTCCAAAGGGCACCACGCGGTGGAGGCTCTGGAAATGGTGGAGCAGGCGGCGAGACAGGCCGGCGGCGTGGTCGACAGTCTACTCGCGTTCACCCATAGAGGTGATGTGGAGAAAAACCAGATCGATCTGGACAGCTTATTTCGGACTCCATAAGCCTCCTGCGTCACGCCCTGCCCGCCTCCATACAGATAACGGAAGATATCACCAAAGGTACCTGGGTAAACGCCAACGGTATACAAATGCAGCAGATGCTGATGAACCTGGCGGTCAACAGCAGAGACTCCATGCCCAATGGTGGTAAACTCAAGATATCCGTTCGTAACGAACCGGCGGCTTTATCGTCGCTAGTCCCGAAAAACAGCAACACGGGAAGCCTCGTCATCCTGGAGGTGGAGGACAACGGAACGGGTATGACTCCAAAGGTGCTCACCAAAGCCGCAGAACCGTTTTTTACCACAAAGCCGCGGGTTGAGGGGTCCGGATTAGGACTTTCCATAGTACATGGTTTTGTGGATGACCACGGCGGACGTATGGAAATCAGATCTGAGGAAGGTTCGGGTACCAAGGTTACCATAGCCCTGCCTTCGTTGCTGAGCCCGGAGAGTTCACCGCTGCAGACGGCGGACGGCGTTTCGACCGAACCGGTGTCTGAAGACTTCATCAAGCTGGTCATGGCCGACGAGCTGATCGGCTCGATTATGCTGTCGGCACTGAATTCAAGTGGATATCGAAATGTACAAGTCACAAACGACAAGGCCACGTTTGAAACATTGTTTCAAAATAATAAGACGCCGAGTTTGGTAATAGTGGACTTGAACCTTTTGCAGCAAACAGCACAATCATTCATACATAATATAAACTCGATTTGTGGCGACCTTCCGATAATATTCATCGCAGAAGGTGAGAATGCGAACCAGATCGAGGACCGTGACAAGAGAGTATTTGTACTGCAGAAGCCATTTGAGATGTCGGAGTTCGTCGATTGCGTTAAAGCGTCACTTACGAACTTGGAACCGGCAAAGGAGATAGCAAGTGACAAATGATGTGAAGATCCTTGTGGTCGACGATCATGCCCTGGTTCGTGGCGCTCTGTCGGAGCGATTGAGACGAGAGCCTGGTTTTGAAGTGGTAGGAACGGCCGGTACTGCCGACGAGGCAATTGATAAAACCATGGCCGTCAAACCGGACATTATCCTGATGGATATCGACATGCCCGGCTTGATCTGTTTTGATGCGGCCAGGACGATATCTTCGACTTCGCCGAATACCAAGCTGATCTTTCTAAGTGCGTTCCTGCATGACTGGTACATAGAGCAGGCACTTTCGGTCAAGGCGCGAGGGTACCTGACCAAGCGCGAGCCGCCGGAGACGGTAGTGGCGGCCGTCCGGGAAGTAGCCGCCGGAGGCGCGTATTTTTCAGACGAGGTTCGTACGAGAATTGTAGTTGACGCTTCAGGGGCGAAACTCGCCCAGAAATCGAAGTCGAGAGCATCCACTCTGACCGCTCGAGAGGTGGAGGTATTGCGCTACGTGGCTCGTGGTTTATCCAAGAAGGAGATAGCGGCCACCATGCACCTGAGTGTGAAAACGGTCGACAGGCATTGTGCCAACCTGATGACCAAGCTGGACATTCACGACCGGGTGGATCTCGCTCGTTTCGCAATCCGCGAAGGATTGGCCGAAGCGTAGCCCCCTGCCGGAGTGCAGAGTCCGGCAGCAAAAGCAAACAAACTGTTTATCAAAAAAACAACCTCAGTTCGGAAATGAACTGAGGTTGTTTTTAATATGTGTCAAGTTCAGGGCAGCTCTAGTGAACGCCGTGCATCATGCGTTTTAGGGTTTTTATCAAGACGGCCATCAAAGCAGCACCAACGAGACACATTATGACGAACATCATGAAGAAATTGTCGGGAGTCATCTTACCCCACCAACCACTGAAGTAGTGAGCTGCGTATTCAGCAATAGCCGTGGCCAGAAACCAACCTCCCATACACAATCCCACTTGCCGACGAGGAGCCAGTTTCGTCACTAGTGACAAACCAACAGGGGAAAGACACAATTCGCCCATCGTCAACACCATAAAGAAGAGCAGCAACCACCAGATACTGACTCGTGATTTTCCTGATTCAACGTAAATCTTATCCACAGCAGTTTTAAACTCCGGTTCTGCTGCGCAGGCCAGGAGTTGCGTTCTGGCACGTAAATTTATTTCAGCCGTCGCGGTCAGTGTCTTTTCGGCAGCGTTCCACTTCAGAGCTTTCTCCGCCTCGTCACCTACGATTTTAAAATCTGCAGGTACAGCGGCAATAACCTCAGACACCTCCCACTTTTCGCCGCCGGAAACTTCATTAGATTTTTTCTTGGCCTTGGCTTCGAGGTCCCGAACCGCGTCATGAAAATCCTCCGGCGCACTTTCCGCCAGTAATCGATATCGATCCAAGTCGATAAGCACACCCTTAAGCATAAGTTTTTCGTTTGTAGCATCGTAACGAAGCCTCGTTGCACCGTAAAAAACGCGATCATCCGCGGCGGTACCAATTTTCACCTTACCGTCATCGTCACGAGCCGGACTGGAAATACGCCCCTCCTGGTCGACGTCAAATGCGATTGGCAGCTTTGCCAATTGCACACTGCACGGCTGGTTTTCTCCCGCTGTAGCGGGCCACAAGCAGGCGTAAGCTACCGCAACCAGGAAAATACCCATAACCATCTTTCCTGGCGTTGACGGCTGCAGTTTCCTCTTATCCAACCACATCCATAGGAAAGCAAACACCGGAGCCAAGGTAATAATAAAGAATGGGTTAAAGGATTGAGACCACCCAGAGGGTATGGCGTACTCAGCCCAACTGGTTCCGGCCGTCTCTACAGCGTCAGTAACCTCTCCAGGAACGGTAAGTGGTGGAGGTTCGGTGGAGAAAGGTCGCAAATTGGAATGTTGATCGGCCCATACAAGAATGGAGTTTCCGCTTTGCTCGAAAGCAGCCCAGAATAGAATCACGAATGCGAACACAATAAGGAGAACGATGACACGGTCACGAACAACATGCGGCGGATGTTCGGGGGTTTTCGCTACCGCCACTTTCTTGGGATCTTCGTCAGGAACCTCCTGATTGAATTCGACCAGTCTCCTTTGACCTATGATGTAGACCAACAGGCCGAAAACCATACCAACGCCGGCAGCGCCGAAGCCGTAATGGTAACCGTAGTGTACCCGCAGCCAGTCACAAATCAGGGGTCCGAAGAAGGCCCCGAGGTTTATTCCCATATAAAAAATGGTGAAGGCACCGTCCCGCCGCGGATCATCAGGCTTATATAGGCTGCCGACCTGGGTGGAGATATTCGGTTTAAGCAGTCCGACACCGGCAATGATCAATCCAAGAGCACCATAGAAACACCACATTGGCGAAAACACCATAAGGAAGTGTCCCATGGAAAGAAGGATTGCCCCGTAAACAACTGCCTTTTTCGCCCCGAAGAAGCGGTCGGCGAGAAATCCTCCGATGATCGGCACGCCATAGGCCAGGAAAGTATAGATCCCCATCAAATGAGAGGCCCGTTCGTTGTTCCAGAAGAAGCTGTTAAGCATGTAGAGAATGAGTAGTGTCTTCATTCCGTAGAAACTGAAACGCTCCCACATCTCGGCAAAGAAGAGGACGTATAGCCCTAACGGATGCCCAAGGATGGTTTTGACTTCCGGCGTTTTAGGTTGGTCGGCCACGTTTTTGTCTCCTAATACTGAACCTGATCCGCAACGTAGGATCTGGTCACCTTAGCGTCTCAAGTGCCTGATTGCCAGTAGCTTAGCGAATTAGCCGGGATTAACCGGGACAGGTTCGGTTATTCAACAGAACAAGACAGCCAATGGCCAGATCAACGCACCGTTAAGTGAAATAGAATAACCGAACCTGTCCCGGTTTTTGAGCTCGTCAATATAGGAAAGCTACTCCGATTTACGGAGCATTTCGAATTGTAACAAACGGAATATCGAAACCGATCCGCAATGGCACCTGACTACCAGAAAAACGGGCCAGCCATTTAATACTCTGGATTGCTTCATAACAACCTTGCCGCGATTCAATATTGGTTACTCGAATTCGTGATTTCTTTTGATGTAACTTGCCAGCTCGAAAGCTTTGGAACTTAGACGCGATAATTGCTCATTCATGACCTCGCTGTCTGGCTTCCACTTGAATCTGCCGTCAATCATTTCCTGACCGAGGATAAGGTCATTAAACGATCCCATTCCCCCATATGCACGAAGCAGGTGTTCCACTCCCGCATAATCGGCGGTTAATAATAGTTGTCTGGCCGTAGACATGTATTCTGACCAATGGGTTTGTTCATCAGATTCCAGTAGCTCAACAATTTCCTCGAGCGTTCGTATCAGTTTTGTCGTTTTCGGTCCCATTTTCGCTCAAACACTCAACTCTAGACAATTCTCAACAAATATCCGCGAAGGATTATTATTAGCGTAATCACAGCCTCGCAGACGTATTTTCGCTGCACTTTTCTATGTACGAAAGAGGTAATCCATTTGTTTCTAGGTCTTTTAAAATATCGTTGAACAACACCCCCGGCCCACGTAGCCGCCAGCAAAATTTTTCCCTACTGGCCGTTTTTTTTTTTCGGGGTTTACGGGGCGGCCCGCTGCGACCCCTAACTTTTTCCTAAATTCTACTTGACTTTGGTCTACGGCCGTGTCATGCTGTATGTAGCAGTTCATTTCGTTGGCCGGAGGAGCTGGGAGAGAAGCAATCACAGAATCCAACCGGGAAACGGAAATGATGGCGGGCTTGACCGCCGGCAGTGTTCGCGCGTCTTCAGGATGTGCGAGCAATGCCGGATGCGCCGGGTCGTGCTCTTTGACAAGTGAATAAGAGATGACTATTTGGCGGTGGAAGTGGTGGCGTCCTGCGGCCTGATTCGGTTCGGTACCGACCCGCTATCATGCGGGAACCGAATCTTGCCAGCAGGTTCAGTGCGTCAGGCTCGGCGCGGCACGTTCAACACCCTCTGAAGAGTAGGGTTAGTGTATGCGTTTCACGTCTAGCCTGCGGACCTGGGGCTACAAGTTCTTTCCCGCCCCCTTTAGCATTTCAACGATCCAGGAAATGGCCTCCGGATACTCGTCAGCATTTAAGACGAATTCCTGTCCCCTTGCGGCTGTTTTCAGATGTGCGTGATCGTCTATCTTCTGCCAGCGCTTAAGATCCTGATGAAACGTTAAAGGAGTTCTCCTTTCAGTGGGATAAAACCATGACGGCAATCGCCAAATACTGGGGCCCTCCGCGTCATGCGCTGTCAATCTTCTTGAATCATTATAATGAGTGAAAACGCCAGCTCCCTTTATATCCTCATAAGTTCTGTCGGATATCGTCAAGTGGTCCGACGCAATGTATAGCGTATTATTCGCGTCAAACGCTCGGTGAAAATGGGGATGATATTTCGCCCATTGCAGACGAGCCGCGTTTTCCTTCGACAGGTTACCGTCGGGCAAGGAGATGATCTCCGCGATTTGAAGCCATCCCCATACTACATGAATTCTTGGTGCGTGTTTTTCCCAAACATAATTCCCGTCAGCTCCTGCCAGACGGCGGAATAATCCGTAAAAAAGGAAAATATCACCAGGTTTTATATTATTTTTTCGGAGATGCCCTTGCGGAGCACCGGTCTGCCCCAGTAACGGTTTCCAGCATTTTTCACGCGGCAAACTCTCCTTATTCAAATCGGGATCGAGATGGGCCAGATAGTGCGGTGGAATCTTACCACGAGTTAAATCGGAAACCAAAGGAGCGATACTCTTACCGTCCCAACTGATATCTTCGTAAGTAATCGGGGACTGTTTATCCGGAATAGGAAGAGAAACCATCCGCCCGTCGGGAAAAACAGGACTGGGTACCTTCCCCGCACCAGAATCGAAACCTTTCCTGCTCAGGATTAACTTCATTTTAAACCCAATAGCCATGATTTATCACCAGACTTCCAGTTTATGGGTTCTCCGATGAGACCTTTGGGTTTAGAGGAGATGAACTCAAGAAAGGCTTGCTTCTCCTCTTCAGAAAATTTTTTTCTATGACCTCGCGTAACAATCAATTTGGACAGGTGAATTGGAAGGTCGATTCGTTGTGAACCAAAGTAGTGAAACTTCTCGGAAATCAACGCGTTCATGCCCTTTAAATCGCGTTTCTTATTTTTTTCATTTTCCTCAATCCCATTCGAGTGGCGTGACCGAAGCTGTTCGTAACCATCATCCCCAAGTGGTTTGTAAATATTATCACCACATCGAAAAATAGCGGGCCCCCTATCAAAATCGGGAATTTTCACGGAGAATCGTTCATCCCAATAATATTCGCGGTAAGATAACACTTCATCAACTCGCATAGCATATGCGATACGGTTACCATCTCCCTTCGGAGTAAGTCCGACTACCCAATCTCCAACCTGAGCTTTGCGGCGAATCTCCGGTTTACATGTTGCTAGTGTGCAAAAACCCCAAAACGGATTGGGAGCGAAGCCTGTATCGTGTGTAATTGTGTACGAATAAAGATCCATCACTATTACCGTGCTTGAGTTATCGAATATCAAACATCTCTATTCATCGCCAGCATTTCATCTAACTTGCTGACTATTCGCGAAAAGGAATCACTATCGAAGGATCTCAAAATACTGACCCATTTGTAATCCGTCACCTCGTTTTTATCCAATACCGGTTTGCTGTTTCCATTGTAGAGGAATATGTACCGGAAATCGTGGTGGTAGTGGTCGGGTTCTCCCCTGTTCGGGTTTGCGGCTATGAGGTGGGAGTCTATATCTGCGGGGAATTCATCACACCCATTGCAGCAGACCAAGGTTAAATTCGAAGAGTCGATACCGGTTTCCTCCTTTGCCTCGCGCAAGGCGGCGGCGACCAGAGTTTCGTCTGATTTATCCACGTGCCCGCCGGGCTGCAGCCAGCGGTTGATTACCTTGTGCTTTATCAGCAGCATTTTCTGCCTTGTTGGGTTAACTATAAAGGCACTTGCGGTTATGTGGCCCGCCGGGTTGTTGCGGTTGAAGAGGGCCTCGCCCTGGTTAGTATCGAGGAAGGACATGAACCTTTGCAGCCGTTCTTTTTCGTGCTCGAAGGTTTGCAGGTATCTTTGGGTTAGCTTGCGGATGTTATGCATATATTCCTGTTTTCTTGTCCCATCAGGTGCAGAGGGTATTACAGATTAATAAAGGCTTTTCATTGGCCATACGTTAACAGGTTTCGGTGTATGACGGCAAGAGGGAATTCTAAAACTGGCGAAAACGGTATCTGAGATTTCCGATTTGAAATCTCAGATCTTGGGTGAAAATACTGCAGCGGTGATTGGGGGTGAAAATTGCGTTTCGTCGGGTCTGTTGACCCGACCTACTTTGGGGGTTAACGGCAAGGCGGGCGAGACGCCCGCCCCCCGGAGCGGTTCTGGTTTACGTTTCCAGGTATTGCTGGATGTAGGCGTAATCTTTGGTCAGTTTTCCCTTGTGGAGAATCACCGCCCTTTTCAGCGGTTTCGGTAGATCCCAATCTTCGAAACTGCCGCTGGGGTCGGCATTTGCCAAGCCCGGAACGAGGTCTACGAGGGCTGTACTGAACGCTTCGGACGATTCGCGGGGTAATTCTGTGGGCAAAATATCCACGGCCATCATGACCGGGCCTTTACCCTGGAAGCCGTCGACGGCCCGCTCGGTGTCCACGTCGTAAACGTAAACCGGGTTTCCCGGATCGGTGGTTTTCACCAGGCATTCGACAGAACCGGCCACGTCGCAGGAAATGTCGCCGATCACCTTAAGTCGCGGCTCGCCGCTTTTGTAAAGTTCCTTGATTTCGGCGTTGGTGGCCAACCGAGGATATCGTTCTTCCCAATAGATGCAGTTCACCAGCATGGTTATATGGGGAAGGTATTTGGCAAAAGAACTGCGGTATTTCTCCGGGTTCTTGTAGTAATCCTGCAGTTCGAACTTGTCTGCCGGGTCGATTGGTTCAACCATATGTTCTTCCTTGAAGACCACCTGGTAGAATTTTCCGTCGGCTTCCGCAGCGTCGAGCGAAAGGAGTTCACTTGGGGTAATCTCAATAGGGTCGACCACTTTGCATACTTCCTGAGCGCCCTGGGATACCCGGCCATACCCGGTGATACCGCAGACGATGGGGCCGCAACCGGCGAGCGCGTTGGTTTCCTTGATCTTTTCAGCGATATCGGCCAGGTGATCCTTGGCAGCTTGCAGGTTTTCGTACTTGAGAGCAGGCTGGAAGTCGGCCAGCGGGGTCTGACGACCTTCCACGCGCAGTCGCTGCCCCAGAGACCAAATGGAGTTGATCATGCCGGCAAGCCCGGCATAAACGCCGAAGGCAACCAGCCGCTGTCCGTTGTCGTCGAGAATGCGTTCATAATCTATCACGTTGCACTCAAGCTCCATGAGCCGCTTGAGCATGGGCATATTGTAAGGCTGCCCTTTGATGGTATGCGAAAAGAACACATAGGTTTTTTCTGGCTCGAACACAGCCGAGGGGATCTCTTTCACCCCCATGATGATTGGGCAATCGGCAAGGTTGTCGGTAACCTGGGCGCCTGTGGAAGCGAATTCATCTTCGGTGAAGACCCTCTGCGGAGAAGGCTGGACGGAAAACTGCAAACCGTGTTTTTGTATCAACTCTTCGATGTGTCGGGGAACCAGCGGAATACGTGCTTCCCATTCGGTTTTGTCTTCTCGTCGAATTCCGATTTTCATGCCAAATCCCTTGCCGCTTTTAACCATTTATTACTGGCAGTAAACCTGCAAAAACAATATTGACTGATAACAGCTATGTTAGAATTGGCGCGTTAAACGGTCAACACCGGAGCCTGTTGGCACAACACCTGCAGAAGTCGTGTAAAAACACCGTTTAAACGCTTTAAAGCGGGTTTGGAAACGGAGAGTTGGAATAGTGGTCTCCGCCGCGTCGAATCAGGTCAGGAAGAAGATGGCTGATCGCAGTTTTTGCTCATTGATGTATGGCGAAATCTCGGCAAATAGCAACTTAGTTCAGACCGCCCCGCCCCTGTTCGCGTGTGTCGTCTGGATGGTTCCTGTGGCTGTACCCTCGCCTGGAAGTGCCAATCAAAACGTGTACGCCCAGAGACGATTATTAGTCGGCAGATTCGCTTCGACATACGAATCAGACGCGCGGAGAGTATATGGGGATAATCCAAACGCCTGAGATCCGCAATAAAGAATTTCCGGTCAGGTTTCGGCGATTGGATTCTTTCCACGTATCAGGGTACAACCGTGGGATCCGTATTGATAACCTGGTCGACATATGCCCGTTCGGCCGCTTCCTGCAGGGTTCTTGCCCGGATGGCCGCGTCGCGCATTATGACCAGCAGGAAATCGTCCGGCGACTCCTTCATGCATTGAGAAAACACAACAATCGCCTCTGATGTCTGACCGGAGGCGTGGCGCACGAAACCGGCAAGGAACCGGGCATCGGCGTCGTTTTCATCCAAAACGAGGTAGTGATCCAGTTGATCCATATGAGCACTGAGGTCAGCCGGGTTACCGTAGATACGGTAAATATCAACCGGCGTGTCGATCAAGGTAGGATCGGCCAACAACGCCCGTCGAATCGAAAGCGAAGCAACCATGTAATCGCCGGTGGCGAAATGGGCGTAACCGTAAAGCATGAGCAGTTCCGCGTCTTCAGGCATAGCCAGAACCGCACGCACAAATTGCCGGCGGGCAAGATCATAATCACCGTTGAAAAACGCCATCTCCGCAGACTGCCGCGAGGAAAGAGGAGCACTCGTTGCCGGCGTAGACTGTTCCAGCACCTGAGGATCGGCAGAGTAATCATAGTAGTCGGTATTCACCGGTACCGGAGTTGATAAAAACCCGGTGTAACCACTATCGCTGCCGGAATCGTAATATCCCGAATCATAGCTCTGGTTGTAGTTATCGCGGTAATCATAGGCGGAAGTGTTATCCGCACCGTAGTAGTTGTTGGTTTCGTATACGTTGGTGACCGGAGTCGTGTAATCGGAGTAATAGCGGTTAAACCGGGAGTAAGAATAACTCGGCCAATAAGTTCTGGAATAGCAGGTGGGAACGAAATAAGAGCTGCAATAGTTACTCCAGCGACTGTGTCGTTTTCCGTGGTGACGATTGTGGCAAATGGAGTTTTTACGTAATCCATAATTGGCGAAGGAGTATCGATCCCAGGATAAGCCCAGGGAAAACGATAACGATTTTTCATTGCCACAACGGTTGTACAAGCCGTAACCGATTCCATAAGACCGCAACGGATAACCGTTACGTTCGTACCACTCATAATAACCGGGACTCTGATCCAGCCGGTCAAACATGTGGTCATGCTGGTTATCAAGAATGTTGGCAGTGAGGTTATAGTTATTGACCTCCACCGGTCTGGTACTGCAGTTTGAACGGTTATTGCCAAAACCAAAATACAGAGACAGATCCCGCGAGGTGGTATTTCGCCCGGTTCCACGGCGACAAACCGTGTTCGAGCTGCTGTGCTGTCCGGAGCGATGCAGGTTTCCACTTTTCGACGGACGACCTTCTCGCCTGTCCCCTCTGGTATTGTCGTTGGAGACAACCACGCCAATCGAGCTCTGCCGCCTGGAAGTACGGCTGATCGTTGACGGGGAGAAAAAGCTTCTTCGTTGGGTATTACCGGTTCGCTGCCCGAGACGACTTGAATTGCCCGTCGAGGACCGCCGAACAGTACTCAGCGAGGAACGCGAGGACGGATTGGTTATACCCGTCGATCTGGTTACAGAGGTGGAGCTGCCTTGCGAAGTCTTGCGAGATCCGGAACGATTACCGAAGCCATTCGACCAATTGATAGCTGAATTACCAACTCGCCCGTTACGATTGCCGGCAGTGGTCGATCGAGAAGTAGTCCGCTGCCCCGTGTTTTGCCGAACGGGAGTCGTAACAGCAGACCGCCTGCCAGTTGAACGCTGCGTGATGCCTGAACGCGAGTTGGTCATGGTCGATCTTTGCCCGCGGTTTACCGACGGCGATCTGGTATTACTTTTTGGAGTTCCCAATGACGTTCCAGTTGAAGTTGCTCTCCTGCGCACAGGCGTGGTCGCCTTTGCTCCGGCAGATGAACCAGACCGAGTGGCAACTGATCGCCCACGAGGCGTTGATCCAGTCGAGGCCGGTGCAGTGGTTTTCCCTGTAGATCTTTTAACGCCGCTGGAACGGCCCCTTGTCGGGCGGGTCGTTTTATTCGAACCACTCGATCTCCCGACGGATCGGCGGGAAGTAGCGGGGTTTCCAGCTTTGGAGCGACTCGTCGATCTTTTAGCTCTAGAGGGGGTCCGTTTGGAAGTGGATTTTACGCTGCTGGTTCCGGTGCGTTTCACCTGCCGACCGGACCGGCTTCTACTCGGACTATCGCCGGCCAATGCTATCGCAACCGGACCTATAAGAAACACCAACAGCAGAACGAAACAATTCCGAAAACATCTGCGTCCGCGAATCATGGCACACCTCTCCACGGTCAGGTCTGAGGCATCGGAATTTTCCTCCGCCCCGCTAATATTTCCACAGTGTTAAATATATACCACTCATAGCGAAATGCAAGAAAATTCGGGGGACTTTACTACAGAATACTACGTAAATCCTTCAAATTACTAACCTTATGATCAGGAGCCGACGTACCAACATCGAGGATTCTGTCTGCATAACACACCCAACAGGTGGTTATGCCCATTTTCTCCGCACCTTCCACGTCGCTGTGAAGCGAATCTCCGGCATGGAGAACACGATCCGGCGTGGTATTAACTTTCCGGAGCGCGGTCTCAAAAATAACCGGGTCAGGCTTATATGACCTGGCATCTTCCGATGTCACCACATGATCAACCGGCAGCCGCCGTCGCTCGATGGCGATTAAAATATCCTCTGTGTCGGCATTGGAGACCACGCAGATCGGAACTTCAATACTGGAAAGAGCCTCAACTGCATCGGGAGCGAGCGGAGGATTGGACCAATACTCTTTAAGCATCTCAACGTAGGGAACAGGATCAATCGGTCCAACCGCGGGTTCGATAGTTTCACGAAGGGTTTTGCATTCGCAATCGTAGAGATTCATGAATCGATCATGGTTGCTGGTCTCGATTGCCTGGAAGAACCTTTTCCCCCATACGATGGCCAGTTCCTTTGCAGTCATCTGCAAGTCGAAGTCAGACACCACCTTTCGACAGGTCTGTTCAACAGCAAGCCGATCTCCGGTAACCAGGGTACCGTAGAAATCAACAAAAAGGACGTCGTGTTTTCCCCTAATCATCGAAGCGAAGCTCCCGGATAAACGTTTCTATCAATCGTATCTCGACGCGGGCGGCGAGTACGATCATTTACCTGTTATTTCAGCGAATCTGCTGCAGATTTCATCGGCCTGCCCCTCGTCATATGAGGTGGGCTTCCAGCGAAAACCCAATCCATCGCCATCGAATCTGGGGATGATATGAATATGCACGTGGTCCACTTCCTGCCCCGCGCAGCGCCCGTTGTTCTGCAGGATATTAACTCCCTCTGATTTTGAAACGGTTTGAACAGCCCCGGCCAACTGGGGTAAAGCCTGACCAAGCGAACCGGCCAGTGAATCAGGGAGCTCTTTCATTGCGGCATAGTGCTTTTTGGGCAAAAGCAGGGTATGGCCTGCTGACAGCGGTCCAATATCCAGAAAGGCAAGCAGTTCCTCGGTTTCGAACACCTTATAACAGGGGATTTGCCCGTCAACGATCTTACAGAAGACGCAATCGTTTGATTCTCCCATGGCGCTAACCTCCAAAATGAAACGGGTCGGGCATGACAGGGACACTCCATGTCATGCCCGACCCGGTATTCGAGCGAGCGTATATAATAGCGGTCACCTACTCCGCAGAGCCGGCGTCGTCCGCCCCTTTGGGCTCCTCGACCGGTGCCTCGGCTTGAGCCGGGGCACTTGAATCTTCCGTGCGGCGCTGCTTGGCCAGCTTGACGGCCAGAGCGTAACGGGAATCGGCACGCAGTTTGCGGGAGGTTTTGCCCGGCTTGGTGAGAGTACCGGGAGCTTCTTCATCACCCACGAACTGGAGAATAGCCAATTCGCCACCGTCGCCAATGCGGCGCTGAGCCAACTTGATCAACCGGGTGTAGCCACCAGGCCTGTCGGAATAGCGATCGGCAATCGTATTAATCAAACGATGAGTAACCGACTCACCGGTGAAAGCCAACTTGCCCTTGGGCTGTCCTGTCCTGTAGCGACGGCCACTGGGAGCCCGGAGGGTCCTGCGGCGTTTCGCCATTGACAGATCGTCGTAATCGGCCTGCCTGTCGGCAGGGACGAAAGAGCGGTCGCTGAGAAGCTTATGAATCTGCCGGCGAGCGGTGATGCTGCCCTGCTTGGCACTGCGGGCCAAGGTGACCAGCTTCTCGATAAACGGACGAAGATCCTTGGCTTTCTGCACCGTAGTACGGATCTTTCCGTGCTGAATCAGGCTTTGTGCCATATTCCTCTGCATCGCCTTGTGGTGCGACGGAGTTCTATTTAGTTTTCGGCTTTTAACGCGATGCTTCATGATCCTGTCACTCAAACTGGGTGAACCGGAAATCGTTTTCCGTATTCACGTATTGGCCAATCGCCTTTAATTATCAAACAAATACTGCCAAACAACTACTGCTCATACGGACTACTGCTGCTGTCCGCGATCATGGAAATCGATGAATCGGAAGAATTACCGTTTTCATCCGGTTGCGACTGCTGTTCGTCCGAACCAGATTCCATATCTTGCGGTTCCGGTTGAATTTCCTCATTCTCGGGAATCCGGGAAATCTGAGGCGTAATAACCGGCAGTCTCTGATTATCCGGATCGAATACCGGCGTTTCAGGCTGGTTTTGCGGAGCAAACGGCTGAACCGGCGGTGTACTCATAACCGGCGTTTCCGGAGTGCTTACCGGAGCAACAGGCTCACCGCTTTCACCGAAAGTCATGCCCAGAGAAAGCCCAATGTCAGCAAGCTTTCTTTTTACTTCCCTCAAAGAGGTTTTTCCAAAACTACGCACGCGAAGAAGGTCAGCTTCAGTCTTGCGAACCAGCTCGCCGATGGTCATAACCCGGGCAGCCTCGAGGCAGTTAGCACCGCGAACGGACAACTGCAACTCAGTTACGCTGCGGGACAACTTGGCCTGCAGCTCGTCGTTCACGTCAGAGGCGGGAACGGCAACAGTCGGGGTTTCCTTGACCAGATCCTCGCCCAGCTCGTGATAATGAACGAACGGGTTAAGATGCTTACGCATTATTTTCGCCGCCTCTACCACAGCGTCCTCGGGGAGGATGCTGCCGCGAGTCCAAACCTCCAGAATGAGGCGGTCATAGTTTGTTTTCTGCCCAACTCGGGTGTCTTCAGTTTTATACCGTACACGAACTACCGGGGAGAATATCGAGTCGATAGGAATAACCCCGATCTCCTGCTCAGGTCCGGCATTTTCATCTGCCGTGGCATAGCCTCGACCGGCTTTGCACCGCATTTCCATTTCAAACGGCACATCTTCGGTCAGGGTGGCCAGAACCAGTTCGGGGTTAATCACCTCGACCCCGGCTTCAGCTTCGATATCGCCGGCTTTAATCACGCCCGCAGTGTTCCGCGACACCTTTAGGGTTCGGGTCTGCTCGCCTTCCATGGCAACGACCAAGCCCTTAACGTTGAGAATGATATCAGCAACATCCTCAAGAACGCCGGGCAAAGTGCTGAACTCATGGGCAGCGTTGGTGATCTTGACGGCGTACACGGCGGCACCGTCGAGGCTGGAAAGGAGGATTCGTCGCAACGAATTTCCCACCGTCGTTCCAAAACCACGCTCGAACGGTTCGACGACGAACTTTCCGTACTGATCATCACTTACGGACTCGTCATGCTCCAACCGGCTCGGCAGTTCCAACCCGCGCCATCGAATACGCATATTGGTGTTCTCCTTAAGGGGTTCTACTCACTCGGTTTTGTGGGAGTCGGCATCCGCTTCCGACATAACCCCTATATTCCCATTGCGGCAATCCTGTCGCCGCGATTCTTTCTCAACTCCACCACCTGGCATCTGCTTACCGGAAAAACAACCAGCCATTCCGTAAAACAAAGACCGAATGGTCCTACAACAGAAAACGAAGCTGCGTCATACGCGACGGCGTTTGGCAGGCCTGCAGCCATTGTGCGGCAGCGGCGTAGCATCCTCAATCGAGGTTATACGCATACCGGCACCCTGCAGAGCTGTAACCGCAGACTCGCGCCCACTGCCAGGTCCTTTTACCCGCACTTCCACCTCGGCCATCCCGAATTTCTTCGCAGCGTGGGCACACCGTTCGGCGGCTCGCTGAGCGGCAAAAGGTGTACTCTTTCGGGTACCCTTGAAACCGACGGTCCCGGCGGATGCCCAACAGAGCACCTCACCATTGGTATCG
>CAXXKI010000011.1:0-14503 GCA_963667855.2 Phycisphaerae bacterium
GATAGCCTGCAGGCTGAGCATAACCTGATCGTATCCGTTCGTGGCGGTAGATTGAGGGCAAGTCCCCACGTATATGCCTCCGCAGACGATATTCGGCAGTTGATCGATCTGTTGCCTGCACATTGAAGCTCGTTCGCAGGGTTTACGGGGTGCGATCATTACTTGTGCGTTTCGCGGGCGCAGCGGTTCTTTAATTGTAAAGAAGTCTGATCGTTTGCGGACACTGCTGGTGTTCGTATACTTGGCAGTTCGGATGGCTTTTTTCTGAACTATTCTGAGGTCCAGCAGGCAATTATGACCGATCCCAGACAATGTAGTGAGTGTAACGCGTTCCTGACGGATGATGCGACCAATTGTGAGCATTGTGGAGCAGAGGTTGTTGGCTCCGATTCTTCAGCCGAACGGGCAAGCAGTGTGTACTGGCTCGACGGAAACGGGTAAAGAATGGACGATTCAAGCGTCGCCTTTGTCGCTGCTGATAAGTTCCGGCAGTGAACATTACGAATTGCCCCGTGAACAATGGGCGTCGGCTATCAGATTCTCGCCGACGGGCAGTAATGTTGTGGTCCATATAGACCTGGGTGATCGCGAGATAGGTTTCATGGTCTCTACGGAGGAGGCCCGTTTTCTTTTCAGCAATATGGCGCCTGCAGGCAGTGAAGGTCGTGGAGCAGCGTCAATTGAGCCTGCTCGCCGAGTACAGCAAGCACGTCCTGCGGCCGTTGCGTCTCCTGCGGGCGGATCGCTCTGGCCCAAGATGACGGCGATGCCTATTTGGGCTTTGTCGTTTTCGGTATTGTCGTTTTTCCCCTATGCCGGTCTTCTTTTCGGGATTGGAGCTCTGATCCTGGCCGTGGCCACTATCCGCCGGTCGTGGGAGAACGCTGCTTATACCCATGTTCGCATTATGGCAAAGGTATCCATTGTGATTACCATTTGCGGGTTAATCATCTGTGCATTGGGGATGTATACGGTTTCCAGCCCTGTTGTTACCGAAACGGTTATTGGTGAATCCAGTACCGTGGGATGGAATCCGGGGAGCATCGCAGCGGCTATTATCATGGTTCTTCTGGCGTTATCTTTTCATGAGGCGGCTCATGCTATATCCGCGTTGTGGTGTGGTGATGATTATGCTCGATCACTTGGCCGGGTAACGCTGAATCCACTGGCTCACATGGATCCATTCGGCACTTTTCTGTTACCTTTGATGCTGGCGATATTTCAAGGGCCCATCTTTGGGTATGCCAAACCGGTTCCGGTGCGTCTGGGAACCTCTCCGAGATATCATCGGGCGCAGATTCTGGTTTCCATTGCGGGACCTGGCTCCAATCTTCTGCAGGCGGCCATCTGCCTGGGGTTGTTCTTGTGTATTGGCTGTCTGCTTAATTTCGGACCGGCTGGTATGGAAGTCGGCAATTTCAGCACGCCGGGATCGGCAATTGAAATAACCGGCATAAGCGGCGGAAAAGTGATTGCCGCCCTGGCTTTGTTGTTCAAATTCGGTTTCCAGGTCAATGTTTTCCTTGCGTTCTTCAATCTCATTCCTATACCTCCGCTGGATGGTTCGTGGGTGCTTCAATTTATGTTTCCCAATTCGATTGGAAAAGTGGTTGGTGCGTTAAGGTCCTATGGGATATTGGTTTTTCTATTTCTTATATATACCGGGGCATTCGGCATACTCCTTTATCCTGCGTATATCGTGACGGGTTTGGGGTATGCAATGGTGTCTGTAGTTACAGGGTTTTAGTCACATGGCTGACAAGAATTCACAATTCGGCATTACTGGTAAATTGTGCGGCATGCTGTTCTTTGCAGTTTTATTTGTTTTGGGCGGCTGCAATACGATTACTCCACCGTGCAGCGGTGATTCCTGCAATGAGGAAACTGAGCCCAACGGGACATTTGCCCAGGCTAATAAGGCTTCGCTTGCTGCCGACGACACAGCGGTTCTAGCTGGAACCATTGACGGGCATAATGATGTGGATATTTTCGATCTGGGGATCATGACCGCGGGCGATGTGGTTGAAGTAACGGCTCGCAGAACATCCGGAAACCTGCAGCCTTCGCTGGCTTTTTTCGATGTCGAAGGCGAGTTGGTTAATGAAAATACGATAACGGCGGTGGAAAGTCCGGGAGCCAGTCCGAGTATCGAACATTCGGTCCGGGAGGGCGTGGGTAGTTTTTACGCGGCGATTACCCACACGTTTACGCACACAACGACCGGTGATTACGAAATAACCGTTAACATTCAGCGGGGGAAAGCGCCGCTGGCTCCGAAGAAGCAGGTGATTTATCTCCATTTCGACGGGGGAATTGTTAACGATCCCATACTCGGCGAGCTGGTTGCCAATGTTTTTTCCGGTGAGGCTATTGATCCTGTTTACGCCGGGCAAACCGATACGATCAAAGCTTCGATTATCCAGACCTTTATCGATAACTATCGTAACTTCAATGTCGAGATTCTCGACAGTGACCACGATGAGCTGCCTGCAGATGTTGAGTTTTCTCAAGTATATCTGGGCGGGGACAACTCGGAGATTTTCGGGGTAGCTTACAGTGTGGATCTGTACAATCAGGATCAAGGTGACAGTGCCATCATATTTACCGAGGCGTTTACTCCATCGGAGTTCACGGTCACCCCGACCGCGGCCGAACTGGGAGTCGCCATCGGTAATGTCGCCGCTCATGAAATGGGGCATCTCCTGGGGCTTAATCATGTTGATGATGCGACAGCGCTAATGGATGCGGTTTCTCCCACAGATGTTCTTTTGGGTGACCAGGAGTTTAAAGCAGCGCCGTTGTCGGAGAACATATTCCCAATAGGTTATCAGGACGCGGCAGATCTGCTTTTAGTGATTCTGGGACCGGCCGTTGAGTCGGCTAAAGCTACCATGCGATACCTTGGTTTGCTCGACCAACTCGCCGATGCGGAAGAATCGGGTGAGTTGACACGAACCAGGGCGAAGCAGGTTCCGTTCCGGGCATCGATTCATCATAAGTGTCTCAACTGCGCTTTGCGGGAAGGCCGAGCGGGGAGAGGTCCGTTTGCTCATCTGGCCGATTCAGCGGAGTAGTGATGATGCTTTAAGCCGATGGTGCTTTCCGGGAAGATAAGTTGACCCACGTGATTGGCCGAGGCAGAATGCGGGAATGAATTCCATTCCAACATTTATTCCGGTTGATAAGGCACAAGATATACTTGCAGAGCGGATTCAACCGCTTCCGGTTGTCACGGTCGACCTTGATGAAGCCGTTGGGCTGACTCTGGCTGAAGATATTGCTTGTGATACCGACGTTCCGATTTTTGACCGTTCGATAATGGATGGTTACGCGGTTCGGGCTGGTGACGTCTCGCAACCACCAACCGTTTTACGTGTTGCAGGGCGATCACTGGCCGGACGGGCTCCTACTGCTCCGGTTACTCCAGGCTGCGCTGTGCAGATAAATACCGGCGCTCCGATTCCTTCCGGTGCCGACGCTGTAGTCAAAGTCGAAGATACGACCTTATCTGAAGACGGTAACCAGGTAACCATTACCCAGGCAGCCGAGCCGAAGCAGCACATTTCGTTTCAGGGTAGTTTTGTGAGCAAGGGCGATGTGGTGCTTGCGGCCGGTACCCGGTTGAATCCCGCGAAAATCGCGGTAGCGGCCACGGCCGGTGCTCATAAGTTGCGGGGCTACTCCGTTCCGAAAATCAACCTGCTGGTTACCGGTGACGAAATAATCTCGCCGACCGGCAAACCGACTGGTGCCCAGATACGTGATGCGAACGGTCCGCAGTTGGCCGCGCTTATCAGAGAGTCGCTACCATCATCACCCATCGTACCGCAGGTTAATCGCCTGGGAATCGTCGGAGATGATCGAGGTGCTCTGGAAAAGGCGATTCGTAGCGGTTTGCAGGGGGATGTGCTCTGCATTACCGGTGGAATTTCCATGGGGACTCACGATCTTGTGCCTCAGATCCTGAAAGATTGTGGAGTTACGATTTGTTTTCAAAAGATGTCTATTAAGCCGGCTCGGCCTACATTGTTTGGTATGACGGAGAATAACTCGCTGGTGTTCGGTTTGCCGGGTAATCCGGTCAGTACTTTTATTGGGTTCTGGTTGATTATGCGTCCGGCTCTTTTTGCTCTGCAGGGCAGGCCGATTGAGCCGCCAACTACGTTGGGTGCGACTCTGACCGCATATCACCATCCGGACAGTGGGCGTCAGACCTATTGGCCTGCCAAGGTTGCTGTGGATGATGCTGGCTCGATGCACGTAAAACCGTTATCCTGGGGGGGATCTGGAGATCCGTTTGGCTTGACGGAAGCGAATGGGTTTATTGTGCGGAAACCACACGCTCGGGCCGCTGAGGCGGGTGAGATGGTGGATATTATATTGATCGAACCGTTATAGAACCGCTGCTTTGAGATATCCGAGGCCGGATTGATTGGCGGTTGGGTATCCGCGGATGTGGATACCGGTAAAAACGATGCAACCAAGGATGGGCGCATAGGTGAACGCCAGGAGAGGTAAAACCAGAAACAAACCGGCTGGTCGAAAGTCGCAATCCAGGGGTAAGAGTGTAAAGAACCGGGCAGCTCGGTCGGGGCTGGCGATTCAATCCTGGTGGTGGCTGCTTCTTGCCATTGCCACGTCGCTGGCGCTTCTGGTGGTGATATTTCCGCCAATCAGTATCTGGCCACTAGCGTATGTGTGCTTTGTTCCGTGGTTGATAGTGATCGGTGGAACGCCCGCACCTCGACGTATTTACATAATGAGCTACATCCTGGGTGCCTTGTTCTTTACGGTAAGCATGCATTGGCTTTTCCTGGTCACTATCGTGGGAGCGGTGGTTTTATTCCTGGCGCTGGCGTTTTACTTTCCCCTGGTTGCCTGTCCGGTCCGTTACATGGTCAGACGTCGGGGTATGCCTCTCGCAGTGATGTTTCCCATCATCTGGGTTGGTTGCGAAGCTGTGCGTTCGATGTACGTTCCGCAATTTCCGTGGGGTTTGTTGGGGCATACGCAACATAACCTGCTGACCATGATTCAGATCAGCGACCTGGTGGGGGCTTATGGGGTGAGCTTCGTGGTTGCCGCGGTTAACGGGATGATTGCCGATCTGCTGCTGCATCGCTGGGGTTGGCCCAACACTGAAGGGGTCGTGAATAAAAAGCCCTCAATCTGGGCGAGCGTGGTTTTTACGTCAGTTCTGGTAGCGGGTACGGTTGCATACGGTCAGTATCAGCTTCACCGGGATACGATAAGTGATGGTCCGCGGATTGCCATTCTTCAGGGGAATTATCCCAACTATGTTGATCCAGAGATGATAAGGCGACAGCCCACACCAAGGGAGAGAGCTGAACGATATTTTGAAATGCTGCACCAGGCGGGGAAAGAAGAGCCGGATCTGTTTTTGCTGCCGGAAACTCCGTGGTTTATGTATCTCAATCATGAGTTTATCTCTCGTCCTCTGGAGAGATGGACGGCTCCCTGGTATGCGCTTAGACCGCAGGTCTGCTATGAGAAATTTCGCAGGGCGGCGGAAACCTATAACGCGTACATTGTAACGGGAAGTGCTTCGCTGGAGCCGCAACCGTTGAGTATCAGGGCCGAGGAGTTGAGATACAACTCCGCGTTTATTTTTTCGCCGGGAGGGGAAAAAACAGATCGTTACGACAAGATTCACCTGGTTTTAATAGGGGAGTACGTGCCGTTCAGATACGGGCCGCTGCGTTTCGTTTACCTTTGGTTAAACAAGCGACTTCCCTTTGGGGGCGAGGATCTGGAGTATTCCCTAAGCCCGGGTGAGGAATTCAATACCTTCACCATGCACGCCCGAACTCAGGAAGGGCGGGAATACCGTTTCGGGACTCCGATCTGCTATGAAAACGTAATGCCCTACGTGTCGCGGGAATTCGTTACCGGTGCAGACGGCAGTAAGCAGTGCGACTTTTTGCTCAACCTGAGTAACGACGGGTGGTTCCCGCACAGTTGGGAATTGCCTCAGCACCTGGCGGCCTCGGTGTTTCGCGCGGTTGAAAACAGGGTGGGAGTTGCCCGGGCGGTGAACACCGGCATAAGTTGTTTCGTCGATCCCGACGGTAGAGTTCATCACAAGGTGACGAAGAACGGGATAGCGGTTGGACCGGGGGTGGACGGATATCGAATAGCCAATGTCCGTATAGATTCGAGACATAGTATCTATTCCCGCCACGGAGATATCTTTGCCGTTATCTGCGCTTTGCTGTGGGGTGTTTTCTATCTCGATTACATCATAGTTCGTTATGTTGCCAGCCGGGCAGCCAGGGAGGTTTCGTCATGATTGCCCCGAGAACTACGCTTAAGTTCTTGTTCGTAAAATCCAGTAGGAGTGTTATTTGTGTCGTTATGGGGGCTGTTCTGCTTACCGGTTGTTCCGAATACCGTACGAACCTGGAAGACGCAGTAGCGTTAAGGCGAAGGGCAAACGAGTGTCTGAAGCAAGGAGTGCGTTACGAATTCTCCGCGACTGCTCGTATCCAGGCAATTGAAGCTCTGCAGGATTGCGGGGGCGAGGATGTTATTCCCTGGATACGGCAGGCTTTGCACGACGAGGTGCCGGCGGTTCGGTTCGCGGCCATGCTGGCTTTAGGGAATCGACAGGACAAGGTTTCGGAACCGGTTTTTCGCGAATTGCACGAAAGTGATTTGATGAGCGACAGGTTGGCTGCGGTGTTTGCCCTGCACAAACTTGGCGATGCCTCGTATACGGGCGAGTTGGCCGATAGCCTGATGAACCGGGACGATGTTGCCGGGCAGAAACACGCGGCGATGATTCTTGGAAGGTTGGGAGAAGACGGTGCGGTAAAACTACTTGCCCGTCAGGCGAACGCTTCCGATCCCGGTTTGCGTGCCAACGTACTCGAGGCGCTGGTACTGTTGGGATCGAAAGAGGGGCAGGCTGCGGTTTACGCCACCGCCTACAGTGGAATTGGAGCGGAAGAGGCTTTTGCCCTTACGGTTTTGGGACGCAATCCGTTAACGGAACATCGGGATTTGTTTTACCAAAAGCTGAAGTCTGCCGCTCACATAGAAACTCGCTTGACTGCTGCCCGGGCATTGGGAAATCTTGGTGACAAGCGGGGGTATAAGACCGCTTTAAAGGCACTGGGCTTTACGGAAACCAGGGGAACTAAAAACGATCCGGCGGAGAACCGGACTTTTCGTGTTCGTCAGTTGGCGGCTATTGCCCTGGGGGCTATTGGTGATCCCCGGGCGCTGGATAAGCTGAAAAAGGTTATGAACACGGAAGGTGAACCGCGGCTGCAGATTGCCGCGGCTAAGGCAATTCTCGATATTCTCGGGGACGAACCTCCGGTTGGAAGCGGTTATGTTGATCTACAATAAGCGAAACTTGCCGGGAGCGGATTGACTCATGAGATGGTTGACTTTTGCGGTAATGGCTCTTGTCTGCATAACGCTGCAGACCACGGTGACGCACGCGGTTTCGGTTGCCGGTGTGCGGCCGGACTGGGTTCTTGTACTGGTGGTGTTTTTCGCTCTGCATGTGCGCACCCTGGATGTGGCCATCGCCGGATGGGTTCTTGGTCTGCTGGTCGATTTTCAATCCGCTGAACGATTCGGTTTGTTTTCGATTTCCTACCTGCTGGTGGCACTTTTTGTGCATGCCACGAGAGAAAACGTGTTTCGGACGCACCCGCTATCTCATATGGCGATGACCCTGGTGGCCGGCATCCTGGTTCAGGGGATATTCTGGGTGTATTGTTTGGTTTTTACCGGATTCGGCGGGTCGACGGCGGGATCTCAATTTCTAGACGCGACGATTATCGTAGTTTACACGGCGTGCTGGGCGCCGCTTTTTCATGCTGGAATGCTCAAATTGTCTCCGTGGCTGGGGCTGACTATACCGAGGTACACTCATGCCGGCTTGGCTCGGGGTTAGTAATGGTTTTTTCGTATCGTGTGATGGTCCAGACTTGGTTCCAACCTCCGCTTGTCTCTCCAGAGTTGACTGATGTTTGAAATTCGCCTGAAAGTACTGCTTTTCATACTCATGTTCGCCCTGGCGATAATAGTCGCCCGGCTGGTGGATATGCAGGTGGTACATGGCGATGCGTATCGCAAGCAGGCTGATGATGCCTTATTGCTCCCGGTGAAGATAGTCCCGGCCGTTAGAGGTGGCATCTTTGATCGGACCGGTAAACCACTGGCTACGGAAGAACCTTGCTGGGACATTACTGTGGATTACGGAATTCTGAAGATGGATTCGGCGTATCTTACCAGCCGCATAGCCAGTTTCAGAAGGCACGGTACATACGGGAAAGGTCTAACCTCTGAGCAGGTGGAGACGATTTTCCTCAATGACATTAACCAGATGTGGCAGGATCTGCACCGTTTTTCCGGCGAAAGCGTGGAGGAACTGCAGGGCAAGGGGAAGAGTATCTGCGAGCGGATTATGGCTATCCGGGAAGCGGTGGAAAGTAGAAGGGGGTTTGATGCTCCGGTACGGGAGGAGCGGATGCGGCATGCGATGGTGGAAGGTCTGGACGATCAGCAGCAGGTGGCGGCCCGAGAGATCTTTACCCGTTATCCGTGGGTGAGTGTTGACGATTCCACTACTCGGGTTTTCCACGCTGATATGTCGCTGGCTCACGTGTTAGGCCGGCTTGGACCGGTTACCGTGAAAAGCCTGGAGGAAGATCCCTTCGCCGATGATCCGCTCAGAAAATACCTGGGACACGAAAAGCTGGGTATCACCGGGGTGGAGAAGGCGGCCGAATCGCTTCTCCGCGGTCGGAGAGGACGGTTCCAACTCAATCGCGAGGATGTGATTATTGAAAATACAATCCCACTTTCCGGTAACGATATACACCTGACAATCCGCGAGGATATGCAGCGGGAAATCTACAAGATGTTCGCCCGGCATATCGAGGCGCATCCGATTTCGACCGGCGGTTCGATTGTTGTTCTGGACGTGGAGAAGCGGGAGTGCCTGGCGCTGGTTTCGTATCCTTCTTACGATCCGACAAGGTTCCAGCAGGATTATTCCAAATGGCGTCTGGATACTAAAAAACAGCCGTTGAGGTTTCGGGCGGTTGCCAACCATTATGCTCCCGGTTCGATCGTCAAACCGCTGGTATGCCTGGCCGGTTTGAATAATGGAAAAATCGGGTTGAATACCACTTTTGATTGCCAGGGGGCGCTATTCCCCAATCACCCGGACAGGTGGCGTTGCTGGGCGGCGGCGAGTACCGGGTACCGTATGCGGCACGGACCGCTCAACGCGTCTGAAGCCATCAAGCATTCGTGCAATATATTCATGTATAAGACAGGGCAGTTAGTTGGCGTTGGTGAACTATGTAACTATTTCAATATGTTTGGTTTTGGTCTTTTAACCGGTACAAATCTTCCGGAGGAAGTGCCAGGGATTAATCCTACGCCCAGTTGGCTGGCGGATCATGGGCAGGCGATTACGCCGGGAAAGGCCCGGCACCTGGCGATAGGACAAGCCGAAGTGTCGGTTACACCTCTCCAGGCTGCGAATCTCATGGCTGCTTACGCTTCCGGTGAGCGGCGGTTTATAACTTTAGTGCGGGAATTCGCGGATGATCTCATATGGACCCTGCCGGGCGATGCCGCGAACTGGCGAGCGATTCGTAAAGGTCTGTGGGGAGTGGTAAACGATATTGACGGTACCGCGCATAAAACCGTTTACCTGGAGCCATCCACCGGATATGCTATATGTGGTAAAACCGGTAGTGCGGAAGCTCGACCCTGGCCGATAAGTTACCGTGTTCCCTATGAGGATACCGAGGGGAATGAAGGTGTGGCAATTCAACAGGCTACCACCGCGAAAGACGCCATACACGATTTCATGGCCGATCATCCCGGTGCCGCCTTTGATTTTCGCGATGTGGAAATCCACGAGCGCTGGCCTAACCAGCCAGCAGCGTCCGGAAGGACGCATTCGCACGCCTGGTTCGCCGGTTATCTGCAGGCGGTGGATTCCGCCGGACATCCTCTTTTAAATAAAAAGCCCAGGATCGCTTTTGCGGTTATGGTGGAATTCGGCGGCAGCGGCGGAAGGGCGAGTGGTCCGGTTGCCCGCGACCTGGCTCACCTGTTGATTCAGATACTTGGTCCTGATCTCGATTTTGATGCGAGATATGTGGACGGGTTGGCCTGGGCGGATTCCTTTCGAATAGGGGGTATGCCATGAAACGACCAAGCCGCGAGTTTACCCAACCGGGATGGGCGATTATTTTCGCCGTTGTTGTCCTGCTCATAATCGGCATCGCTTCCATCGCCGCGTCCAAAACGGTGCATGTCGGCGGGCGTGATGTGAACAGCTCCGCCTTTGCCGTCAAGCAGGCGTTGATTGCCCTGGTGGCTATAGCCGGATCGATGGTTATTCTGCGTATTGGTTATCTCCGTATCGCCCGTTATTCTTACCTGATTTTTGCTTTGTGCATTCTGTTGCTGGTTCCGTTGATATTGGCCAAGCTTTTTCACACGTCGTTCGGCGGTCTGGTTCCGCATACGCGCGGGGCGTGTCGCTGGATTCGTTTTCCCGGTATTCCCTTGCAGCCTTCGGAGCTGATGAAGGTTGGGTATATCCTGGCTCTCGCCTGGTACTTGCGATATCGCAAGAACTACCGCGGTTTCAGCGGGTTGGCTTCACCGTTTCTGATCTCCGTTGTGCCCATGGTGATGATTCTCAAGCAGCCCGATCTGGGGACTGTCCTTTTGTTTTTCCCGGTGCTGTTTGGCATGCTTTTTGTGGCGGGGGCGAAGATCAAACACCTGGGTATTATTATTTTCGCGGGGATAGTGATTGCTCCGTTCATGTGGAACAAGCTGCACGACTATCAGAAAGCGCGGATAGCGGCCGTGGCCATGCAGTCGGAAACTCTGCGCAAAAACATTGAGGCCGACCCGGAAAAATACGCGTTTACCGGAGTCAGCAGGCAGGAGGCCCGGGAGTGGAAGGCCTCTTCCGGAATGCAGCTAGTCCGGTCTAAAGCGGCATTAGGCAGCGGGGGGATTTTTGGCCAGGGCTGGGGGCAGGGGACGTACGTGGAGTACAATTTCCTGCCCGACAGGCACAATGATTTCGTTTTTGCCATAGTGGGGCATCAATGGGGGCTTGTGGGTTGCCTGGTGGTTCTCGCCTGTTTCGTGGTGATAGTGTTGGCCGGCGTGGAGATTGCATCGGTAACCACCGAACCGTGTGGAAGACTGCTGGCCATGGGGGTAGTGTGCCTGATTTCCGCCCAGGTGCTGATCAACGTGGGGATGACTATTGGTTTAATGCCAATCACGGGTATGACCCTGCCTTTTGTGAGTTATGGTGGCAGTAGCCTTTTAACAAATTTCCTGGCTATCGCTCTGCTGGTAAGCGTATCACAGCACCGGCCTTTTTCGCTGGCGAAGAAACCGTTCGAGTGGTCGGAAAGCCGGTAATTGTCAAATAAGAGTGTCAGGCTTACTTACCAGGAAAGCAAGTTTGCCCCTCTTATCGCGTTGTAAGTGGCCCACTTTCTCTAATTAATCTAAGCCGAACAAAAAGCGAAAATAAATTTAAAAAACGCTTGACTTACAACTGTTCATGGGTCATTGTTAAGGTAGCAGGAGGGGAGCCTGCGGAGGGGCGAGACAACAAATCCATAAAGCACCCTTTCCAAAAGCGAACCCTTGCTGCCGCTGCCCGGCTATATATCCGGTGTGCGGTATTGTTCTTTGACAAGTGAATATGAGTAAGTGGTGGCTTGTTCGTTCTCCACGCCTTGTGGTGGCGCGAGGCGTGGGGTGCTGAACAGGCTCTTACTGGCATTGGCGAGGAGCATTTATCGATCAGGTGTACAGGTACAGTGGGGTGCTAATCGCTCATAAACGGTTCGGCGGGCAAGATGTTAGAGCTCCAATGGCGTATTGCCGATACACCTGTTCGTTAACAACTCTGATGTTCCTTGTGGGATTCTGTAGCAGTTGGGTTATTAGTGTTTTCCGAAATCGGAAACGTTGCAGGCGTTTCGGCTGGAGGTGCGTTGGTCCAGTACTTCGCGTATGCGCTCAAGTAGTTGCTGACGGCTGTATGGTTTTTCCAGAAACTCCACGTTATCTTCGAGAACGCCATGGTGAGCAATTACGTTTGAAGTGTAGCCCGAGACAAACAGGGTGCGTATCTCAGGTCGGGATTGGGTTAAGGCGTCGGACAGCTTCCTACCGTTCATCTCGGGCATGATTACGTCTGTAATCAGCAGGTCGATTTGCCCGGTTGTATCGCGGGCGAGTTGCAGCGCTTCATTCCCTCCTTCTGCGGCAATTACGGTATAGCCGGCCTCCTTCAGAGTTTGTGTGGTCAGTTCACGAACAGCGTTGTCATCTTCGCAGATAATGATCGTTTCATTACCTCGCGGCGGAGGGCCTTCCACTTGAATCCGCTCGCGCGGAGCAGCAGGTTCTTGCACGGCAGGGAGGTAGACCTTGAATGTTGTGCCCAGGCCCGGTTCACTGTAAATAGTGATGTTTCCACCGGATTGTTTTATGATGCCGTACACTGTGGCCAATCCCAGGCCCGTGCCTTGTCCTGTCGGCTTGGTTGTAAAGAAGGGTTCGAACACGCGTTCCAATGTGTCCTGATCCATGCCGCTACCGGTGTCACTTACGGCCAGCAATACGTTTGGGCCTACGACCACCTCACCATGGCTAACTACATAGTCTTCGTCAAGGATTACGTTCTGTGTTTCGAGCGTCAGTCGTCCTCCGTTTTTCATGGCGTCGCGAGCGTTGACGACCAGATTAACTATAACTTGTTCCAATTGGCCTGGATCGACCTTTACCAGATCCAGATTCGGTTCACAACGAAGCTCAAGATCGATATCCTCCGTAATAAGTCGGTGTAGCATTTTTTCGAGATCGTTAAGTGTATAGTTTATGTTCACCGCCTCTGGACGGATGACCTGGCGGCGGCTGAACGCAAGTAATTGGCGCGTTAGAGAGGCCGCTCGACGTGCTGCTTCCTTGATTTGCTGTAATCTATCCAGGGGGGCGATTGCTTCAGGGAACTGTGACTTGAGTTTGCTGATTGCCAGATCCACATTTCCGAAAATCGCGGTCAGAATGTTGTTGAAATCGTGAGCTACGCCTCCGGCGAGTTGTCCGATTGCCTCCATTTTCTGAGCCTGTCGCAACTGTATTTCGAGGTTTATCTGTTCGCTGATATCGGTAAGGTTTTCCACCATACCTCTGTCCTGGGAGTTTACCCCTTTGATCAACGCTGCGCCGATAATCACGTTAAGGGTTTCGCCCTGGCTGGTCAGCCTTTGACTGGTAAACTTAACCGGCCGGTCTGTCGCATGGGCTTCTTCGAACTTGGTTGTCGTCAGTTCGACTTGATCATCAGGCACGTATTGCGTTCGATGATCGGCTAGTGACTCCAGGTTCCATCCGAAGACTTCGGTAAACGCAGGATTCACGTATTCCGGATGACCTTCGGAATCGCGTATCATGATGGGATTGGCGTTGGATTCCAGGACGGCTTTGAGTTGCTCTTCGCTTTCTTCAAGCGACTGATTGAGTAATGCCAGATCGTTGACCTTGGTCTTGATTTGGCGAGCCATGGTGTTAAATGCCTGGGCGAGCTTGCCCACTTCGTCGGGAGCCCGGACCGGTGCCTCGGCGTCAAAATCTCCTTTTTCGAATTCTTTCATCGCTTTGACCAGATTCGTTATAGGTTTGACAATAAGCTGGTTTAAGCCCAGTAAACCGGTGGCTATCACCAGAATCGGCGCTCCAATCAGAAACACAAAAGAAACAATCAACGTGTTGCGGCTGGCTGATTCGAGGGCCTGGTTTGCTTCCTGTACTTCCAAGGTTGTTTCATTTATAGCAGCGTGTATTGAGGAAGCAGCCATTGTTTCATCAAAACTTCTTTTGGCCTCCTTGATTCGTGTTTCAAGTTGCCCGATTGCCTGTTCGAATTTGGGAAAGGCATATGTCATCGAGTCGATCTCCGCGAGTAGCGAGTCGAACAGTAAAGTCATGCTGCCATCTTTGTCTATGGTGGGCAGTTGGGCGGTAAGAAACCGACGGTTTTTGTCCACAACATCCATGGCCGACTGGGGATGATGGCGACGCAGAAGGTTGTCCATAGCAACGAGCGTTAACTGGTTCAAGCTTTTGAGAACGTAGGGAGCAAGTGAATCTTCTTCTGCCGGTTCGCGGCCCAGTACGCGGTCCATTTGAGCAACTGCGAGTACGGTGGATATCTTTTTTTCCAGTTCGTAATACAGGTTGTTTATTGTTTTACGCAGGGTTTCAAAGCGGCTTTCGGCTATTACCGTTTTTTGCTCTTTTTGATTTACGAGGTCGATCAGGATTCTGGCGTGCTCAAGCAACTCGCGGCTGTCTTCTTCGCCGATCCCAAACGGAGGCTCCAGAGCTGTATTGGCAAAATCAGGAACACGGTCAGAGGCTACAATATCCGAGACGAGCAGATTCAGGTTGTTTGCCC
>CAXXKI010000012.1:0-370340 GCA_963667855.2 Phycisphaerae bacterium
TGACGATCAGGTTTCCCGCGCCGACGGGTTTGAGGCCCGCTCAAAGGGGTTTCATCGGGGCGTTGTTGCTGGGCATGCTCTTCGGGCTGGTTTCGCTGCCGTGTGCCGGTCCGATACTGACCGCGGTGCTGGCTGTTTTACCCAAGGTCGGGTTAACCTATGGGGCGATACTGCTCGCCTGCTACAGTCTGGGGCATTGTGCGTTGATCCTGGCGGGCGGAACGTCGATTGGCATGGTGCAGCGTCTGTCGGACTCCAGGGGATGGACGAAAAGTATCGGGATGGCTAGAAAAATAGCCGGTATCGTTATTCTCTTCATAGGCCTGTACCTCCTCCTCGGCGGCTGACGTTTTTGGCAAACGCTTTGGGCTTCATATTGCATTTAGGCAATAGTGAAAATTCATCTTCGCATAGCTGGCCGGGTTTTGTAAAGTGAATGCTTGGAGTACTCTATCAGCAAAAGCTTCATCTTTATGTGTGGTTGAAAACACGAAGAACTATGTGGTCAGCTATAAAATGGGTTGATGCATATCCGGTTCAAAGAGAGAATGTAGATGATGCATTTTGAGTTTTTTGGGGAGGGGCATTGCGGAAAGGGCGGAGGAGTAGCTACTGCTCAATGGTGGTTTACGGCCTGTAAATATCGTGAAAGGAATGCTTGCGAATAAGCCAATAGGTGCAAGTGCAAATCGCATTGCCAAGTGTCCCGTGTGTTCTTACGATCTGGAAGGTTTACCGGACAAGCACAAATATCCGGAGTGCGGATGTGATTATGATCGGAACAGCGCAATGATTTCTTTTTCGCCCATGCCTGCTCTTGTTCGCTGGTTTTTTATAAGTGTATCTCTAATCCTGTTCGTGGGAGCTTGTTTTGAACTGAGCAAAGGAAAGGTGAGTCTTTTTCTGTTTGCGCTTTACAGCCTTTTTCTTTGCAGGCGAATAATATCTAGAAAAAAGTGCGGTGAAATCAGGGCGATTCTCTCAAAAAACGGAATCGAATTAACCGACGGAAACAGGCGTTGCGAATCGATAGAGTGGAGCGAAATCGATCGCCTGATTATGCCTGTTTTAACCTCGAAAATAACCATCAAGTGTACTGGGGAGCGTACGATAAAGATTCCGTTGGAGTTTTTTGGCACCACTGCTCAGGGGAAACTGTTTGTCAGGTCTGCCAGGGAGTGGTTGGCGGATTACCGGAAACGGGAAATAAGTGAACAAGCAAATGCCGAAATACGGTAATTACTTATCTGAATGTCCCATATGTTCGTATAGCCTTAAGGGATTGCCGGATAAGCACAAATGTCCGGAATGTGGGGCTGACTATGACAGGGACTCCGAGGTGATTGCTCGTATTCCCGGGGCCTGGTTTGTTCGTGGATTTATAGCCTTCATGTTCCTGGTATTAATACTTGTCGTAGTCAGCATATTTCTGAGTGGGTATTATGGGGTGCTGATATTCGTTTTTATAATGGCAGCATTAACTGTTCAGACGCTTAACAAGCACTTGTTGAGTAAAGCCAAGGCGATCCTGTCGTTGAAAGGTGTTGAGCTGGTGCGCAAAACAGAAGATCCCGAATTTATCGAATGGAAGAATGTGAACCGCATCGATTGGCCCAAGTGGAGTTTAAATATAAGTTTCTGATCTACGGATGACAAGCTGTTGCGGATAATCCCCTCGGATTTCTTTGGTACTACGGCACAGGCCCGGCTGTTTGTCAGTTCGGCTCAAAGATGGTTGCTACTGTTTAAGCAGATGGAAGCGGAAAAGAAGGCTGATTCAGCTTAACGACTATAGGCGTATTGTAAGGTTGTTTTTTCACAAGTGGTGAAGGCGGATGAAGTTCGGGATTTAAATAATTGCTCTTCAAAAAAACTCATTTGTGTTCGCTTGCAATTCAACATATCGATTCCCGCCCCTGTTTTACAGGGGCAGGAATCATTTCTGTAAATATGTATTTACCTAATTGTTAGCCAGCATTCCCACGCCGTCGAGGCGCAGGCCGTTCGGCTCCGTGGTTATGGTTGAGAGGCCTGCTTGCTGGTATTTTCGCAGGGCTTCCGGATGGGCCAGCTTTTTCCCTACGAACCCCTGAGCCAGTTGCCATTGAAGCATGTTACCCGCGGGCAGGAACATGGGCGGCTGGTTGGTGAAACTTGTTGTTTTGGAGATAGCCAACTGGGCTTCGTAACTCTTGATATTGTCTGCATAGAATATGGCACAGCATTGGGCCGGCACTTCCTTGAGAAGCTTCTTGAACATTGGGTCGTCGGATAACCCTGCGTTATTTCGCCCTTCTGACCGTATGTAGTTTTCCACGGCGGCTTTTGTTCCAACGGGGATAAGTGACCTGTCGGTAAGTCCACCGGCTAAACCCATAACAGGGAGCATGGGCGGTAAGTCATAGATCATGCTGCCCATCATTTCAGTTCCGTTAAGCATTCCTGGTGGAATCAAGGCGATCATTCTATCGCAGGCTTCGCGAGATTTGTGTCCCAGGGCAAGCATGACGTTCAGGTTTTCCGGTGCGTACGGTTTTGCCGCGGTGAATGAGCCGAAGATCGGGCCGGTAAATTGGTTTACTATATCCTTCTGAATATCCAATACGGCCCCGTTTTCCATGGGTACTTTCATGGCGGCCTGCATTTCTTCGCCATCGGCCGGGTCGATTTTGGTGGTTATTTTAATTACCTCGGACAATATGGTGCCCGGGTTGATATTGGCGGACGCGAAAATCAGCGTATCTGCACCAACGCCGGCCGGTGCTCCCGTCTTCGTGTTGGGCATCATTAGTATTTTACCCAAACCGCTGTCGCTGTCCTTGATTTCCTAGAATGCCTGCCATCGGGTTTCCAGTTTGGGAGTTGGAAGCATCTTGACGGTTGCGACAAACGGGCCGAAATCGTTAAGCCCTAAAGCCTGGATGACTCTTTTGGCTTCCTCATCTTCCTGGCTGACCAGGGTGGTTATTTGGGGGATATTGACAATAAACTGAAGTTCCGCTTTCGGGTCACATTTAGTTTTCAGCAGGCGCATGGCGGGATCGCTGGCCAGTGAGCCTTCGGTGCCTTTTTTAATCTGCTTAAAAACTTGTTTGATGGTATCCAGGTTATCTGCAACGACCAGGATATTTTTCAGATAACCATAGGAAAATTCCTCTGGTACCTCCATATTGAGCAGTTCTTCGCGAAGACCGGCGATGACCATTTCCTGGCCGCCCAGATCTTCGGAATTTATGGCGTCCATAATTTCGTCAACGAAATCGGAACTTTTCTGCGGTTGCAGTTCAGGATCGGCAACCGGTTCCTTTTTGGGAAATTCGATGGTGGTAATCTCACCGCCGGTGTATTCCGTTGTTTTCTTTTTCGCCCCGTTTTCCAGGCATTTGTTGGTGATAACCTTTGTCAGCCGCTGCATTCGTTCAAGGTCTTTTCCCATATCCATAACCGCGGCGAAATGGGGTTGCGGTTCCTTGTTGTCGCCGGCCGGTGCGTCAATCGTAATGAAGAAAGCCAGACCGCCATGGGGGTACACTTCCAGTTCCTTTGGATTATCCAGGCCGAGCCTTTTGGCTACGATTCCTTGTATTTTTTTGGCGATGTTTTTCCACGGTTGAACGGCGTCCTTGACTGCGGGATCTTCAGCCATTCTGAATGTGGCGGTTTTCTTGGCTACGCTGGATAATTCGTCGCAGTTCGGAATGCCGAAATAGATGACCGATTCTTTAGGTGCCCATTGTGCCGGATTGGGAGATCCAAATACGCTGCCGACGGGCAGGGTGAGCAGGCCGAGGGTAAGAGCGGTCATCAGGCGTCGAGTGGGGTAAATCATGTTTTTCCTTCCAATTATCATGGTTTGGGGTTTTCTTTTTCGTATTAATTCAAGCCCCAAGCTGCTTATTTTTTATTTGCTTCTGGAGACAGAAAAGAAGGTGATTCCGGATTAGTGCGCGGCGGAGCCTGTAGGTACTGGTATCCGCTATTTGGATTATCCCGGTCATAGGCGTAGGCGTCACGGTTTTTGAGGAAATCAATGACGTAGCGGACGGGTATGGCGAAATTGAGGCCTTCGGCAAATGTGTATCCCATGTTGGTTACGCCTATGACTTCACCGTTTTTGTTGAACAGCGGTCCTCCGGAATTACCCGGATTGATCTGGGTGGTGGTCTGGATGTAAACCAGCCCGTCTTCCGCCCGGTTTTTCTTGCTGATGATTCCGCGGGATACGGTGCGTTCCAGTCCCAGGGGATTGCCAATAGCGAAAACCATATCACCTTCGGTCAATTCGCGGTTTTCGGCCAGGTAGACCACGGTTACGTCAAGATCCTTCGGCGGTTCAAACTTCAGGAGCGCCAGATCCATAAATGGGTTGACCGCTATTATTTCCACATCTTCGATCCGCTCGTTGCGGAACGCGCCGTTGACCTTGCGGAAAATGTTAATCAGTAACTGAGTTTCGTTTTCGATTACGTGGAAGTTGGTGATTACGTAACCATCGGGGTGGACGATGAAACCGCTACCCAGACCGCCTGGGGATTTTACCAGGACAACCCCTTCGCCGAGCTGTTGTGAAAGCTCCTCCAGGGAGGCGGAGGGCATATCGCCGGTGCGATATAGATGTTCGGTGATTCTCTCGTTGGCGACTGGCGTGTCCGTTTGTTCTTCTTTGGAGGTTTCAGATTCGGGTTTGGTTATATTCTTGATTTCGGTGCGGGGTATGCGCAGGATATCGAAACCGATGTCGACAAAAACTGCCGTGGTGGTTTCCTTTACCACCTTTCCTTCCAGAGTGGCGCCATCGGTGAGAGAGATCCGCTCGCCCACTGCCTGGTGTCCGCTCAGGAGAAATACGGAGAATACAAAAACATACAATTTAAAGAACGATGGAATATGCATGGCTGTTTCATTCCGCAAACATGAGTCTTTTTCTGAAAAGGGGATACGTTTCCCATTTTCTAAAAACACGATAGCAAGTTACTGTAACAAAGGCAAACAACAACCCCTGGTCGCCTTGCCCTTGGACGCGTTTCACCTACAATGCTTCTAGAGCGTTGAAAAGCCCGATTAAATCATCGTTATGGCCCGTAATACCCGACAGGGAACTGAACCATGAAAGATAAAACATACAATTTTATTACCAAGTCATTGAGAAAATACACGGCTGGAAGACCCGGAATCGCACGTTTAAACGCGTGTCTCGTTTTGGCGATTCTGCTGGTTTCCACTCTGCCGGCAGTTGGAGAAGGGAAACCCGCAGCACTCACCTCAGAACAGGAGAGAAACCTGGCGACCTATTTCGGGTTTGGGGAGCTTGAGGTGTTCAAGATTGAGCATGGGATAACCCAGCTTCGCACCGCTGATTTCAATAATGACGGTTTGTTGGATATGGTTGTGGCCAACAATTCCAAAAGTACGGTAGAGGTTCTGCTTCAGCGAGACAAGGCTCCGGCTGAGCCGGAACAGCCGGCGGAAGTCAATGATCTGGTAAACCACTGGCGGTTTGAAAAGAAGTCAGTTTCGGTCACCTGGCGGGTCAGTTGCCTGAAAGTGGCTGATCTGACCGGTGATGGAAATGTGGACATTGTACTCTTTGGCGAGCCGAAGGAACTGGTTGTTCTGCCCGGTAAGGGGGATGGTACCTTTGAGCAGGCGATTGTCCGGCGTGTTCGGGATGGTATTGGAATACCCCGCAGTTTTGACATTGGCGACGTGAACGGAGACGGGCGGGAGGATGTTGCCCTGCTGGCTGCTTCGGATGTATTGTTCTTTTATCAGCGGGAAAATGGCGGTTTGGCTGAACCCAAACGGATGTCTCACGCGTTGGAAAACGTGAGTGCTCTGGAGCTGGCCGACCTCGACGGTGATGGGCGCGTCGATCTGGTACTCCTCACGCAGGATGAAGAGTTTCCCTTAATGGCTCAATACCAGGACGAGTTGGGAAACCTCGGTCCGGTTCAAAGGATGAAGTTGCCGGGCTTGCGGAGTATTTACTTTGCCCGCGGCTGCAATGAGAAAAGTGAGGATCTTTTCGGCGTGGAGCGGGTTTCCGGGCGGTTGAAACGATGGACGTTTGATCGGTCGGCCGTTGCCGGTAAGGACGACGAGTGGGCGGTCTTATACTACCCTCTGCCTGGAAAAGCGGAATCCTCCCAGCGCCCGCTGACTGTCGGGGATGTGGACGGCGACGGATTGTCCGACCTGGTTGGTGCCGATGTGGATGGTGCTCAGTTAATACTTTTCCGTCAGAAGAAAGGGCTGGGATTGATGCCGGCCGACCTCTTTGGCGGGCAGGTTAAAACTCGTGACATGTGTTCATTTGCTGTCGATGGCGACTCTGCCCAGGAGGTATTCGTACTCAGTTCGGAAGAGGGGTTCATCGCTCGTAGCGTGTTTAAGGATAACCGCCTGACATTTCCCAAGGCTGTTCCAACGATTGGAAAACCTTTTGCGATGGATGTTGCAGTTTTGAAGGAAGAGGCCGATCCGATCATTGCCTACATATCACGTAATGAAGATGACGATTACCAGCTCATAATTCAACCGTTGTCCGCGACTGCGACTGATAATGAACGGATTTCAAAGATAGCGATAGAGGATCTTGACGAGCCGCCTGCAGCTTTGCGGGTTGTTGATGTTAACCGTGACGGCTTGTCAGATATACTGGTTTTCACGCCGTATGCTCCGCTGGATGCGTTCATGCAGCAGAAAGACGGAAGTTTTTCGCTGTTGGGAAAAGATGGAAGTTGCCAGAAGGGGCTGGTCAAGCAGGCTCAGATCTCCGGATTCGCTTACGCGGATGCCGATGGCGACGGTAAACGTGAGGTTCTGCTTGCCCAGGGGAATTTCGTGCGTGCCCTGTGTGTGAACGAAGCCGGTAGTTGGGAAATTCTAGATCAGTACAATCCGCCCAGTTCTGACGTGGAGATCCAGGGCGTTGCCGTGGTTCCGATGAAGGGTAGTAACCGGCCGTTCCTGGCTATGTACGACAACCGAGGTCGTGAGATCATCCTGTTTAAACCGTCTGACGGGGGAACCTTCAAGCTCGATCATACAGTTCGGGTGGGCAAGTTCGATTTGAAGATGATGCTTGCCGCTCCGCTGGCGGGTATGGAGCAGCCATCGATTCTGCTGGCCGATGCCCGGCGGGTGGCTTTGGTACTTCCGAATGTACCTGCCTCCAAGGCTCGCGAACGAGGTGTATACGAATCGTCAATAAAAGACGCCCGGCTGATGAAGATAGCTTCGGGTGATGTGAATCATGATGGTCGGGCAGATCTGGTGGTGATCGACGCGAAGGATCATTTTGTGGAGATACTCACGTTCGGGCCTGATGAGTCGCTGGTCCGGGGGAACAAGTTTCGTGTCTTTGCTAAGAAACAGTACCACGGCCGAAACAGCGGGGCTCCCGAGCCGAGTTGGGTCGAGATTGCCGACCTGACCAACGATGGGAAAGATGATCTGATTCTGATTGCCCATGACCGGATTTTGCTCTATCCGGGTCAATGACAGTCCGCTGCTGATGCCGCAATAATCATGCGAATACCAGCGTAAGAGCGATAATAACTGTGTAGCGGACGCATGCGGGAAGCGGTATGGGCAATGTTGACATTTTTACATTGAAGGCGTAGCATCAATACTCTTATGATGCTCGGAGATCAGGCCGACAAGGGCCGATCTTTTGGCATAACTTGCGGGGCGTGGCTCAGTCTGGTAGAGCGCTGCGTTCGGGACGCAGAGGCCGCTGGTTCAAATCCAGTCGCCCCGAGTTGGTTGGACATGAGGCCGTTCAGTGAGAAAACTGAACGGCTTTCTCTTTGTCAGACAAAGACTTACGTCACTTAGAGTACGGTTCAAAGATACCGCTCGCAGGATTCGCTGCTTTCCGGCAATCTTTGAACCATGCCAGACCTCTCCAATGTTCTGAGTGAAGTCGAAAACCTTCATCGCCAAGTCCCTGCATGAATGTTTGATGTCCCCGCAAGAAAGTTTGATGTCCCCGCAAGCCTTTAGACCGCTTTCAACCTCCCGAATTTGCCCTTGCAGGGACACGGATTTGTCCTGATATGTCCCTGCATCGAGGTGGCCATCGAGGTACAGGGACAACAATCGCTCGCTCTGTTTCTCTATTTCCGCTCTCTTTCGGCCCAAGATTCGCTTCTGCTGGTTCTGGTCATTACGTAGTCGACAGAACGCTCCATCGAGTGATTCGCGGAACCAGTCGGCCATTTCTGGCGTTGGCATTTTCATTGATTCCAGTTCTGCGATAATCGCTTTTTCAAGGTTCTCTTCCCGCCACCTGACCGTGGGATGATCATCGCCAGGTTTGTTGTTGGCGCAACGATAGTAGTTGTGAACCCGAACGCTTCCATCTGCGAGTTTTCGCCGGATACGTTCGCCGGTGATCATGCTTCCGCAGTACTCACACAGGAACAACCCGTTAGCGAAAGTGTGAGTCTCCCGCTTGGTGCGCCGGTTTTTCCCCTTAAGCAAATCGCGGCAAAGTTTGAAGGTGCGTTGATCAATAAGCGGTCGATGTTTGCCTGCGTAGAATTGTCCTTTCCAGATGATGTCACCAACGTAGAATCGGTTAGCCAGCATATAAGAGATACTGGCCGGTGACATGCGTGGAGCACTGGGCCGGTAAACATATCCTTCACGAACCAATTGCTCTGCTATCATATCGAGAGTATTTCCACCTTGAGAGTAAAGCTGAAAAACACGAATGACCAGTTTGGCTTTATCGGGATCTACCTTGATCGGTTCGTTGCGATCTCCCGTATTTACATATCCATACGGTACACCACAGGGCATCCAGCCCTGACGAACCTTTTCGTTCTGTCCTTTGCGAACTTCCTGACGCAGGTTGTCACTATAGTATTGACTAATAGCGGCCATCACGTTGAACGATAAAGCGCCGGCTGCTCCTGGCCCGAATTCGTTATCGACGAAAACCATCTTTACGCCGTAGTCCTCGAGTTCCTGCATGCGTACGGCGTCGCGCATATTGCGGCAGATGCGATCAAGCTTGTGGGCAAGGATGGCGTTTATCTTCATCCGCCGGGCGTTCTTTTTCAGCCATTGGTACATCTCATTGAAGGCGACGCGCTCTGCGCCTTTACGGGCCGATTCTGCTATAACGAACTCACGAATTACATTCCAGCCTTCACGTTCAGCCTTTTCTCGGTTGATGCGGATTTGTGCATCGAGCGAGTATCCCTCGGCTTGTTCTCTTGATGACACTCTTGCCCAGATAACGACATTCATGCTCAGTTGTCCTCCGTTGTGTTCTGATAAAGCACCAGAGCGATGCGTTGAACATTCAGTAAAATCTCTATGGCTTCTTCTCTATCGACTGTTCGTTTCAATTGTTGTCGCCACACATCTTGCGTTCGGGCGATTAGTTTTTCAGTTATCCATTCAGTCTCCAACGGTAAGGTACGGCTGGAGTGATCACATTGATCCTCAACGTTCAAAGAATGTCCAGTCGGTTTTGGCCGATGTGGAGAATTTCTTTGAACCATGGTTTTTGCAGTAGTCATCACAACGACTCCGCATCCAGGCCATGTTCTTCAAAATGAGCTTTGATGCGCTGTAAAGATTTGTTTATTACCTTCCAATCGCATTCAAACTTCTCAGCAATATCTATCCGTCTTGACCCGTCTGCCAGTTCCTTTGCGACTTGCTTATCGAACTCGCTTAATCCTTGAACCGTTTGCTGCACGTCCAGGTACAAGAATGATTCTGGTTCTTGGTATTGAAGAGGGCCCTCGTAAGAGCCGTCCGGTTTAACGCCTAACGATTCAAGGTATCGTTCGAAGTTTTCTTCATCTCGTTTGCGGCCACGCATTACGAAGAGCAGGTGACGATTGATGACAGCGAACAACGCTGTTCGCTCGGATGCGCCCTTGCTGTTTGCGGGATCGTAATTAAAGCCCATGATGAGAATGACCAATTCCTGCATAAGGTCCGGCCAGTCACTTTTTGGAAACTTCATCGCCTGAATGCGGTACAGGGCTAGTTGGGCTTTCCATGTTTCAATCACGCCTTCGTACAAGCTAATCATTTTGTGGTTATTCATTGTTGCTGCTCCCTTGATCAGGGGTTTGGTATTGCGGTGGGCCAATCCCAACCGTCTGATCACGATGCTCGGGGCAACACCAGGGACATGTCCCTAGAGCGGGGCCTTTAAAAAGAAAGTCGAATGTCAGGAATACTGTCAAAGGCCTTTGAACCCTTGCAGGGACATTGTCAAAGGCCTTTGAGTCCTTGCAGGGACCTGTCAGACATATGTCAGGAATGTGATTTATGTCCCTGCGTCCGAAAATTGGGCTGAGCGGCAAATAACTATATGGCGGGCGAAAGCAACGACGCGGTGCCCTGAGCAATGGAGTTTGAGGATGACGGTGATAATCGACACATCTGAACTTTCGATCGATCTTGACGTGCTGACCTACGAACCGGCGGAGGAATACCATGCGAAGGCTGGCGAGTACCTTTCCAGCCATCAGCTGCTCGATTTCGTGAAATGCCCCTGGCTGTACCGTAAGAAGAGGCTAGGCCTCATAGAAGACAAAGATTCTCCAGCTTATCAGTTAGGGAGGGCTACACACGTTCGGATCCTGGAGGGCAAGGAGGTTTACCGGGACACATATGCGATTGGAGGGCCGATCAATCCTCGGACTCAGAAACCGTTCGGATCGACTACCAAGGCGTATGCCGAATGGGCGGCCCAGCAGGGTAAGCCAGTACTCTCCGATGATCAGGCAGATCTTCTCGAGGAGATAGCCGGCGGTGTAGCCATGAACTCGGAAGCAGTTGATCTCCTGCTTTATGGTAAAGCGGAGGGGGTAGTGCGGGCTAACTACTGCGACGTACCGTGCCAGATTCGTATCGACTGGTTGCATCCGCATCGGGGAATTGTTGATTTCAAAACCTGTGATGATCTGACTTGGTTCGAATCGGATGCGCGGAGATTCGGATATCACCGGCAGATGGCGTTTTATCGAGCCGTTCTGGCTCAAGCTCTCAATGGTTTGGAAGTTCCCGTTTACCTGGTAGCGGTGGAAAAGAAGGAACCCTATCGCTGCGGCGTATGGCAACTGAGCGAGGATACGCTGTCCATAGCTCAACGGGAAAACGAAGCGGCGATCCACCGCCTGAAGTTCTGTCATCAACGAGACCGGTGGCCAACCGGTTATGAAGAAATTCGCCTATTAGATGTTGCATAAGTATATACGCGCCCGGGAGCAGTGTTGGCGAGTCCACAGTAAGAGACGGTCACCCCTCGGGCGCAATCCGGCAGGTTTGGTAACTAATCGAGTCATTCGGAAACCGCAATTACTCGAAACGTGGGTTCGATTCCCGCGCCTGCCATTGCCTCACAAACGCTGGCCAGCGTGAAGGTACGTAGATCAAAACCTTGAAACTGGAACTTAGTCAGGAGATTCAACTGATGGCACTTATCGATGCGCTTATACGTACGACTACACCTTCACCACCGAAGATGATTATTTACGGCCAGCCGGGAGTTGGTAAAACCACATTAGCTGCTTCAGCTAAAGCAATTCTTGTGGATTGCGAAAATGGAGCCGGTGCTGTTCCAGGTTTGCAACGGACTCCTTACTTAAAATCGTGGCCGGAAATGCGTAAGTGGTTGGTTGAAATCGCAACTGCGCCGCCTAAGGGGATATCCGCCCTGGCGATCGACACTATCGACTGGATGGTTCAACGCATCGTCGAACATGTCGTGCTCGATCTCGATGGTAAATCGAAAGGTGATATTACCAATACGCTGGGAACGGCCCATGGGGGCTATTTTAAAGCACGCGAGATTGTTTCCAATATCGTTTATCGCGATTTGCTGCCCATGCTTAATGCGATTGCCGATAAGGGGATCGCGATAATTCTGCTCGCTCACGCAGCCAACTCCAAGATGACTTCTCCGGAAGGCTTCGACTTACGACTAGCTGCTCCTGATCTTCCCAACTGGATATCGCCACCCTTTATCGAGTGGGCCGACGCAGTGTTGTACGCATCTCGCGATGGAGATCGTCGTAAACTGCAGACCGAGGGAACCAATATCGTTCTGGCCAAGAACCGCTATGGCCTTCCCACAGAACTACCTCTTTCCTGGCCAGCTCTTATGCAGGCCATGGCCGCCAATACGTCCAATGCAACCGCCCCGAACAGCAACGATTCCGAGAATTCCGCAACCACGAACACGAAGGAGAACTAACCGATGGCCGACCTCAATGGATTTAACGCAAACGAAATCGATCCGAGCATGCCGTACGAACCACTGCCCGCGGACAAGTACCTGGCCGTTATTACCGCATCTGAGATGAAAAGCACCAAGAATGGTAATGGTAAATATCTTGAACTGACGTTCACCGTAATGGAGGGCGAATACAAGAACCGTGTCGTTTGGGCAAGATTGAATCTGAACAATCCCAATGCAACTGCGGTACGAATGGCTCGCGGTGAACTGTCAGCTATCTGTCATGCGGTTGGGGTTTTGCAACCTCGGGACAGTGTCGAACTGCACAACATTCCGCTGCTCATTACCGTCAAGCTCAAGGCACGCGACGACAACGGTGATCTGACTAACGAGATCAAAGGTTACGAGAGTAAACAGGCGGCTTCTGCGCCTGGTCAACAGCCCCAGGCACCTGTAACTGATACTACACCGCCGTGGCAGAGATAGGGGGAAAATCGTGTTAATAACTCTCCCTTATCCACCAAGCGCCAATCGTTATTACCGCCGGGTAGGACCACGCACGTTGATAAGCAAGGAGGGCCGGACGTTCCGCAAGAACGTCTGTGCCCTCCTGGGCGGAAGCGGACCGCGCAAGCCTCCATACGGGGGGCGAATCGCCCTGGCTATGGACGCGTTTCCACCGGATCGGCGAATTAGGGATTTAGATAATTTACAAAAAGGGGCCATTGATGCAATGGAGCATGCTGGTGTTTACGAAAACGACAGCCAGATTGACCTGCTGATAACCAGGCGTCGCGAAGTAGTACCGGGCGGCAGGTTAGTGGCGAATGTAATGCCGTTTCCTTTGCATTCCTGTCCAGTATGTGGACAAGATTGGGATTTAACAGATACGGAAATGAACTGAAATGCAATTACGACCATATCAAGTAGAGGCCGTAAATGCGGTGTATGAACATTTACGGAACAGGGATGATAATCCCTGTGTTGTGCTGCCAACAGCATCGGGGAAGACCATAATTATCTCCACTATCTGCCGCGACGTAGTTCAGATGTGGGGCGGACGGATATTGATTCTCGCCCATGTGAAGGAATTACTCGAACAGGCTGTAGATAAACTGCACACAATGGCTCCGGATCTGTGGAATCAGATTGGGGTTTACTCTGCGGGCCTAAAAAGCCGTGACACCGAGCATCCGATTATCGTTGCCGGAATTCAGAGTGTCTACAAACGTGCTGCGGAACTTGATCGTTTTGACCTTATTTTGATCGATGAATGCCATATGCTGGCCCCAGATGGCGAGGGGCGATATCAGCAGTTCCTGCAAGATGCGCGTAAAGTAAATCCTAAGGTACGTCTGATTGGATTAACCGCTACACCGTATCGAATGTCTACGGGGATGATTTGTTCGCCGGATAATCTACTCAACCATGTCTGCTACGAAGCGGGTGTTCGTGAGTTAATCGTTCAGGGTTACCTGTGTCCTCTGAAATCTAAAGCCGGAAAACGGAAGGTTGACACGTCAACCTTGCATATCCGAGGCGGCGAGTTTGTTGCCGGCGAAGTTGAAGAACTCATGGATGATAATTCACTGGTGTGGGCTGCGTGCCGGGAGATTGTTGAAAATACCAAGGAACGAAATTCCGTATTGATCTTTGCTGCCGGAGTACAACATGCCCAGCACGTTCAGCAAGTGTTGGAACAGCTGGGTTTCGAGTGTGGTTTTGTTTGTGGCGATACCTTGCCGTTTGATAGAGCCGAAACCCTTAAACGCTTCAAGGATGGTGATCTCAAGTATTTGGTAAATGTCAATGTACTGACGACTGGTTTCGACGCTCCGAATATCGATACGGTGGTGTTATTACGTCCGACGAACTCTCCCGGGCTCTACGTTCAATCCGTAGGTCGTGGGTTCCGGCTCCATCCCGCCAAGAAGGACTGCCTGGTTCTGGACTTCGGTGGCAACATCATTCGCCATGGGCCCGTAGATGCCTTGGAAATAAAGGAAAAACCAGATACACGGGAAGGCGAAGCACCGGCCAAGGAGTGTCCGGAGTGCCAGGCGGTTATTCATGCGGCCTACAGTATCTGTCCCGATTGTGGATACGAGTTTCCACCACCACAGCGGGAGAAACACGACAGCTATGCCTCTGATGCGGGGATTCTCACCGGAGAAGTAACTGAGACCGAGTATGAAGTTGATCGGGTGAGCTACTGCGTACACATGAAACACGGTGCGGAAGAAGACTATCCGCGAACCATGCGGATCGATTACCGGGTGGGGTTCAGTGATTACCGTAGCGAGTGGGTTTGTCCCGAGCACACCGGTTACGCTCGCAAGAAATTCGAAGCATGGTGGAAAAAGCGATCGAATGAACCGCTCCCCAAAAGTGCAGATGAAGCGGTGGAGATCTGTGAAGCTGGCGGTATTGCTGAAACCAAGGGGATAACCATTCGTTCCGTAGTCGGTGAGAAGTTCGATCGGATTGTCGACTGCAAGCTCGGGCCGGTTCCGCCACGAACGTTGAGTAATCCCGAGGATGTTGAAATACCTGAATACTACTGGTCAGAAGAGTCAGTTCCATTCTAAAGGAGGTAGCGAAAGTGGTTTGTGTAAATAATTGCAGTGTTTCAATTGATACGGGGTTGCGAGATACGATTCTGCCGTCGGCCGATAGAGAGCGAATACGCGCGGTGGAGAGATGCCCATCATCGGAGGAAAAGATTAAAACCGGTACGCGTCCGCACGTTGCCAATAACTCTGGTAACAACGAATGGTATACACCGCCTAAAATCCTGGATCGGGTGAGAGCCGTATTGGGGAGTATCGATCTGGATCCGGCATCCATCGAAGAGGCTAACAGGGTGGTAGGGGCGACCAAGTATTACTCGGCCGATGAAGATGGACTATCCAAACCATGGTCCGGCCGAATATTCATGAATCCACCGTATTCTCAGCCGCTGATATGGGAATTCTGCAAAACCCTAGTAGATTCGTATCGATCGGGTGACGTCACCGAGGCGATCGTGCTGGTTAACAATGCAACCGAAACGCGTTGGTTCCAGATGTTGATGGAAGAAGCGTCGGCCGTATGTCTTCCAAAGGGACGAATCCGTTTCTGGCATCCTGAAAAAATCTCAAGTCCGCTACAGGGGCAGGTAATCTTGTATTTTGGGGTAAATGCATATCGATTTATCGAACACTTCAAAGATATCGGTAGCGTGGGTTACAACGTGTGATAAAGGCGTTAGCGATCCCGTTTTCATAATAAGAGCGAATTCACGGTAGTAAGCTCGCAATTAGGTATTTAGGTTAGAAGGTTTTTTTAGAGAAGGAGTCTCAAATGGTAGCAAATGCGAAAACAGGCGAAAAGCAGGACATTGTTAAGTTATACGACGACAGCTTGGGGTGGCCAAACAATACGGTGGAAAAAGAGCAGGCATATCGGGAAGGGTTTCTCGAGGAATCGCAACGAGTTGTTCGCGATGGCTTGAGTAGGGGGGATGCGATTCGGCTTCGCGTTGCTCGAAGAAACCGAGATGTGTTTCGTGACCATTGTGCTGTGTATAGAACCGATAGCGCAGGTCGGAAAACTCATCATCTAGGATATCGACCTGGTCATGAGGTATACGCAGCCAGGTTACGTGGACAACACCATGCTCTGGAGTTTGTTGCGCAGGCTTTGGATGAAGTCGAAGATTTCGCGATGTTCGATCAGGTGATTATTCCTTTCTGGCAGGGTGCGGTGGAACTATGGTCGAGAAAGCCCATCGATATGGATGCGATTTCACTACCTCCGCGGCCGACGGAAGCTGACCTTAGGAAAAGATATGGTATTGCGTTTGTGTAACACGGAAATGTTTGGGTTTACGGAGCAAAATTCAAGAGGAGTCAGTATGCAAGCGGTAACGGAAAACTTTGTAGATGCGGCGAAAGAGTACTTGGATGCTGGTAATTGTGTATTGCCGGCACTGCGGGGCGAAAAACGCCCCGCAGTTGGGCAGTGGAGTAAGTATAAGAGGCGACGTCCCACGGATGCGGAAATCTCCACTTGGTTTGAGCGTGACCATGACGCGATCTGTATCCTATGCGGTGAAGTGTCAGGTAACGGCGAGCTGCTTGACTTCGACGAAGGTGGCGAGTTGTTCGACGCCTGGGCTAAGAAGGTCCCCGAGGAGCTGTTCGAGAAGCTGATAATCCAAACGACCCAACGCGGTGGCCGGCATGTGTATTACCGTTGCCAAGGGGCGGTATCTGGCAACATGAAGCTGGCTCAGCGGCGATCTGGGGAAAAGACCATCACGCTGATTGAGACTCGTGGCGAAGGCGGTTTGTTCCTTTGTGCACCGACGGATGGTTATGAAATTCTCCAGGGTGATTTCTGCAATCCACCGGTGCTGTCAGAGGGAGAGCGTGGGAAGCTTTTAATGGCCGCCTGGGAGCTTAACGAGTGTCCGTCGGTGATTGTGGATGGTCCGGGGCGATCGTGCAACAGTGGCCAAACAAACGCCATACAGGGCAAAGTCGTAGATAGTGCCGATGCGTTGGCAGATAGGCCGGGTGACGACTTCAATAAGCGGGGAGATGTGCGCGAGATTCTCAAACAAGCCGGATGGAAGTGCGTACGTGGCGGTGAGAATGAATACTGGTGTCGACCACGTAAGGATTCGAAAACGTCGGCGACACTAAAGGATGGTGTGTTTTATGTGTTCTCGTCGAATGCAACACCGTTTGAACAGAATAAGGGGTATTCGCAGTTTGCTGTTTACACCATGCTTACTTGTGGTGGAGACTACGGGCTGGCGGCGAGCAGGTTGCGAGGTCTGGGGTTCGGTAGCGATTCTCTACCGGAAAGTGTTTCCGGAGTGGATATTTCAGGGATTGTAGAGGTTTCGGAGGATGATGAGGATGATTTCGATGGGGACGATCAGTCGAGTATCGATGATCCGGGACCAGTACCGATCGAAATGTTGCGTATTCCGGGATTTATAAGCGAGGTGATGGACCATACCCTGGAAGTCGCTCCCTATCCTAATCCGGTGATGTCGTTTGGTGGCGCACTAGCGATGCAGGCGTTTCTGGCCGGGCGCAAGGTTCGCGATAGTGGTGACAACCGAACTAATCTGTATCTGTTGAGTTTGGCGCATTCCGGATCAGGTAAGGACCAATCCCGAAAAGTTAACAGTGATATTGTTCATGCCATAGGGATGAGCGACTGTCTGGGATTGCATTTTTCTTCGGGCGAGGGGATTCAGGACGCTCTGTTCCGGACGCCGACCATGCTGTTTCAGACGGACGAGATCGATACTATGATCCAGGCAATCAACAAGAACAGGGACGGGCGCTACGAAATGGTCATGAGTACCATGCTGACAATGTATTCGTCGGCCAATAGTGTTTATCCCATGCGGCGCAAGGCGGGTAAGGAGTCGCCGGGGGTTATTGACCAGCCGTGTTTGGTTATTTATGGCACAGCGGTTCCAAATCACTACTACGAAGCCCTCAGCGAGCGCATGCTCACCAATGGATTTTTTGCTCGAATGGTAATCCTTGAAGCGGGTCAAAGGCCGCCGGGGCAGGAACCGGGGATCGGCGATCTGCCGCCGAGGGTATTGTCAACTGCGAAATGGTGGGCTGATTACAGGCCCGGTACGGGTAATCTGGAAAACTGCCATCCGGTTCCGACGATCATCGAACACAGCAATGATGCTAAGAAACTGTTGATAGAGACGCGATTGCAGGCGGAGGCGGAATATTCAAAGGCGGAGGCCGGTAACGATGTGGTCGGTACAACTGTTTGGAGCCGGGTAAGCGAACAGATTCGTAAGCTTGCTTTGATCTATGCGGTGAGCGAGAACCACCAGTCGCCAAGGATTAGTAGGACTGCTGTAGAGTGGGCGTCCAACTTCGTTATGCACCAGACGCGGAGGATGCTGTTCAAGGCTGGTGCGCACGTGGCAGACGGGCAGTTTGATAGCCTCATCAAACGTTCGGTAATCATTCTCAGGCAGTGGCGTGAGAAGCATGGTAACGATGCCCTGATGCCGAGCTGGAAGCTACGTCGAAAGCTCAAGCAACGACCGAATGATTTCAAGGACATAACATTCGAATTGCTTGAGCGGAGGATTGCTTCGTTCTGTACGGTGGAAGGTAAGACGAAGCCGAAATCCGGGTACAGGCTCCTGCGATCTTCGAAAGAAAAACTCCGTTCATAGCCGGATTAGTTTTGAGCAACTGGTCTCGATGGAGGTTGTGTCGGGTGATTAGCAAAATAATCATGGGATTAACGATTGGCTTTTGGCGGTAATCTCAGAGCCCAAAATGCTTGTATATAAGTAAAAAAAGAAAAGAGAGAGAGATAATTACATATATTGTATATACCCCCCGCACGTGTGATGTGCGTGCGCGCGTACGCGTAAGGGGGGTAGGCTGTTTTTGAAGTTTATCTTTTTCACTTCCAAGGAGTCTCAAGGTGCAAGAAACGCAATGCAGTAGCTGTCGGTACTTTGTTGAGGGCAAGGAGTCGTATCCCGCAGAGCAGGAGAGGCTGGGCGAGGGCGAGTCGCTGGGTACCTGCCATCGCAACTGCCCGGTAGCTCGGGAGCATGGTGGTGGTGACGCGAAAAAGAATCCCGGCTACTGGCCGATCGTTCGCTCGAGTGGCTGGTGTGGCGAGTATAAGGAAAAGCCAAGCGATGGCGACGGGTGTAATGTCGGGGTGCTGGAATGTAGCAGCTCGGCATGTAGCTGTAATGGAAAAGCAAATATGGCAGAGTGCAATAGAGCCAGTCGTTTAAGTGGATAATGTTGCGAGTGGTTTTCCCAGGAAGTGAAAAATGGTTCCTTCCTGGGAAAAACCGAATAAAATGCCACGGGAACCTGCTCCGATTAATCACAGAGTTAGTTTCGGGTGTCCGTTGTTATATGAATCACAATCCAAATGGAGGCGGAATATTGAATATCAAGACTTTTAACGTGGAATTGCGACCTATCGACGAAGTGAAGCCTTATCCGGGTAATCCTCGCATAAATGACGATGCGGTGGACGCCGTGGCGGCCAGCTTGACGGAGTTCGGCTTCCGGCAGCCAATAGTGGTGGATGGCGACGGCGTGATCATCGTTGGCCACACCCGCTGGAAGGCGGCGAAGAAGCTTAACCTGATGAAGGTTCCGGTACACGTGGCTACCGATCTGCCGGCGGAGAAGGTCAAGGCTTATCGCATCGCCGACAATCAAACCGCTACCATCGCTGAGTGGGATTTCGAGCTGCTGCCTATCGAACTTAAGGACTTAAAACTGGCTGAATACGATCTGAGCGTGCTTGGTTTCGACGATGAGGAACTGGCCAAGCTGCTTGATGGCGACGTAACCGAGGGGCTCACCGATCCGGACTCGATACCGGAGCCGCCGGACGAACCAATAACAAAACGCGGTGATGTGTGGATCCTTGGTAACCACCGCTTGATGTGCGGCGACAGTGGTAGCGAGGAGGATCTGGATACGCTTCTGGGCGGCGCAACCATTGATCTTGTTTCGATGGACCCGCCGTATAATGTGCGGGTTGAGCCGCGCAGTAGTACCGCAATCGCTGCTGGACTTTCCTCATTCCAAAACAAAAAAGCTCAACTGCACCACCAGAGTTTTGATCAGGAACGGGGTGCTACGGATCCGAAGAAGGCGCGTAAAAAGATGCGGGCCAAGGATCGTCCCCTGGCAAACGACTTCGTTACCGACGAAGCTTTCGACGAGCTGCTTCTTGCCTGGTTCGGTAATGCAGCAAGGGTACTCAAACCTGGTGGATCGTTCTACATATGGGGTGGTTATGCCAATCTGGCTAACTATCCGGCCCCGCTTGAAAAATCTGGGCTGTACTTCAGTCAGGCAATAGTTTGGGATAAACAGCATCCGGTACTTACCCGTAAGGATTTTATGGGGGCCTTCGAAATCTGCTTCTACGGCTGGCGGGAGGGAGCCGGACATAAGTTTCATGGCCCCAACAACGCTACCGATCTTTGGCACGTGAAAAAGGTCAATCCCCAGGTCATGGTGCACTTGACGGAAAAACCTGTCGAACTCGCGGTTCGATCCATCCAGTACTCATCGTTACCTGGTGAAAACGTGCTCGATCTATTCGGTGGTAGCGGATCGACACTGATCGGTTGCGAACAAACTGGCCGTAAGGCATTCCTCATGGAATTGGATCCGGCTTACGCTGACGTGATATGTCAGAGGTATTTCGAATTCAGTGGAAACAATCCGGTTCGTGAAAGCGACGGAGCGTTGTGGTCGGAATTGAACGAGTCCCCCACCAGTGACACCGCCCCAGCTAACGCCGAGGCAGTTGAAGAGGTGTTAGTATGAGGCGGGATTCAGTTTGCCGCGTTAAAGGCGAATTTCCCCCGCTCGGTTTTTTGGAACCGGGCGGCTTCGCCCTTGACGCGGATCTCGCGGGCAATTGCCGCGTGGAGCGTGTTGGCCGGGGTTTTACCCTTACCTTTTTTCCAAAAACCCTGGGAAACAACCAGGTTAACGATGGTCGCGCAACTCATCTGCTCGCCGTTGCTGTTGGCGAGCAGGTGAGCAGCCGCATTGAGCAATGTCATGGGCTTGCCGTCAGACGCGTCCCGTTGGCCAGCGTTGCGTCTTTCGGTGCTGGTGGTGCTTTTAGGTGCCTGTATGGTTATCGTTTCACTGCGGGCCTCAGAATCGCCCAGGAGGCAAAGTCGCTCCGCACTGGCGATGCGGATGGTTTTGCCCGTCCTGACGGTGGTCGCTTCCCAACCGCCCTGCTCGTGCTTCCTGGTGATGGTTGCCTCCACCTGGTTGCTGCCGATTTTGACGAGGTAGGTTTTGCCGATTCTTACTTCATCGATTTGCATGGTTTGTTCCTCCTTGGAAATATCGCGTGGCTATTTGCCACGCTGATTAATGACGGATTGACGGCCGAGTTCGTACGCTGCAATCAGCGCGTTGCGAACGTTCCAGACGGCCAGCTCGTGAAAATCCAGCGAGCCGTTCCTGCGTGTTTCCAGGGTCTCGATTCCCAGCTCTTTCTTGGCGATTTCTGCCAGGGTTTGTTCTGTCTTGTGGTCGATGGTCATGGTTCAGTCTCCTTTGGTTTAAATGTCGCTGAGCTTGAGCAGCTCGTTGTAGTAGCCGTGAATGTCGCTGTTAGTTCCTTGGTGGCCTTCGAGTTCGTCCTGCAATCTCTGAGCCGCCTCGTAGATTTTCTTCTCGCTATCACCGGCGATGTTCTGCTCGAGGCCGTTGGGGTGTTCTGGAGTGAGGATGGTTACCGCGATCACGTTTGGTTCGCTTCCGAACGAGGCTTTGCGTTGGGCGGTGGCGTAGTATCCGGTTTTGCCTTCAAAATCGATTCGTGTAATTCGCATGTTTATCTCCGTGGTTATTACCTGCGTTACACGTACATGAAGCCATTTTTCGGCGACAGCATCAAGGCAATTACTCAGTATTCTCAGAATAAATAATGGGTTTTCATAAGTACGTAAGGACACGATAGATATGTCTGCTGATACTCCGAAAATTACTGCTTTAACGCCAGCCCAGACGGCCAAGATTCTTGCTGCCGCGGGGAACCGGCGAATAACCATAGCCATGATCACCGCCGATATTCAAGCGGGCGCTCCAACTAACGACGACGGGACGATTAACCTTTTACATTACACCGCCTGGTTAGTAAGGGAGGTAGCCCGTGGCAATTGATCCTCGACAACTGCAGCCATCGGTACTTACCCGGATGCTGAACTCCACTCCGCTGGGCGAAGTTATCAGCGAAAGGCAGCTTCTTCGTCACCGTAACCGGGCCGGGTACCTGATCGGTGATAATAAGCGGGTGGATTTATTGCAGTACGCCGCCTGGCTCGCCTGGCTAAGGCATGGCCCGAAGGAAGTAAAACCAACGGCCGACTACGAAGCGGTTAAGGAAGCCGCCCGGGCGCGCAATGCGGAGCTCTCGGCTATCGGTCGAGATATCGGCGATATCCCCGAGGTGGTAGATCCAGAACGCAAGGAAGAAGCTGCCACAAGCTTTCGCTACTTCTGTGAAGCCTACTTCCCGGAAACTTTCTGTTTGCCCTGGTCGGATGATCACTTGAAGGTGATTTCCAAGATCGAAACCGCGGTTCTTCGCGGCGGGCTGTTTGCCATGGCTATGCCCCGAGGCAGTGGTAAAACCACCTTGGCTGAAACGGCGTGTATCTGGGCAATGCTTACGGGAGCCCGGGAGTTTGTTTGCCTGATCGGTTCCGATGCCGGTCACGCCCGCAGCATGCTGGAAAGTATCAAGGTCGAGTTTGAAACTAACGAGCAGTTACTCGCCGACTACCCGGAAGCGGTATATCCGATACATGCCCTGGAACGGATCCATAACCGGGCCAAGGGACAGCTGTGTAAAGGTAAACACACGCGAATTGTCTGGACGGCCGACGAGATTGTGCTTCCCACCATCTCGGGCAGTAAGGCATCTGGTGCGATTATCCGCGTAGCCGGTATCGAAAGTCGTATCCGGGGCATGAAGTACAAGAAGGCCGATGGCCGGGCTCTTCGTCCGTCACTCGTTGTATTGGACGATCCTCAAACAGACGAATCGGCGCGAAGTGATCAGCAGGTTCGCGCCCGGATGGAAACGCTTAATGGTGCGATTCTCAACCTGGCCGGTCCCGGGCAGAAGATCTCCGGAATAATGCCTTGTACGGTTATCCGGCCCGGAGATATGGCTGATCAGATCCTGGATCGGGATAAACACCCCGCCTGGCAGGGTGAACGTACTAAACTGGTTTATTCGTTCCCGGATAATGAAAAACTCTGGGAAAAGTATGCAGAGATCCGGGCGGATAGTTTTCGGAACGATGGTGATGGCAGTGAGGCTACGGAATTTTACCGTAAACACCTCAAGCAGATGGATGCCGGAGCAAAGATCGCCTGGCCCGAGCGGTACAACGAAGATGAGCTATCTGCTATTCAGCATGCAATGAACCTGCGTCTGCAGGATGAACGGGCTTTCTGGGCGGAATACCAGAACGAACCGTTGCCGCAAGATGAGGGTGATGGCGATCAACTTACTGTCGAGCAGATCGCCAACAAGCTCAACGGACAACCGAAGAGCCAGATACCGATCGGTGCCAGCCATCTCACCATGTTTATCGACGTGCAGGGCAAGGCTTTGTTCCATACGGTCGTAGCATGGGAGGATGATTTTACAGGATACGTGATTGATTACGGAACCTATCCTGATCAGGAGCGGCCGTATTTTACGCTGCGTGATATCCAAAAAACCTTAAGCCGAGCTGCGCCAGGTGCCGGACTGGAAGGTTCCATCTATACCGGCCTGGAAAAACTAACCGAAGATTACCTCAAAAGGCGCTGGAAACGCGACGACGGAGCAGAGTTAACCATCGAGCGGTGTTTGATCGATGCTAACTGGGGTCAGTCTACTGACGTGGTTTACCAGTTCTGCAGACAGAGTGCTCATGCCAACGTGGTAATGCCCAGTCACGGTCGCTACGTGGGAGCGTCGAGTGTTCCCTTCAGTGAGTACAAACGGAAACGCGGTGAAAGAGTTGGTCACCATTGGCGCATCCCCAACGTGCATGGTCGCCGGCAGGTGCGGCATGTTTTAATCGATACCAACTACTGGAAGAGTTTTGTCAATACGCGACTGTCGGTGTCAATGGGTGACTCTGGTTGCCTATCACTGTACGGGCGCAAACCATCCGATCATCAGTTACTGGCTGAACACATTGCCGCTGAATATCGCGTGCGAACCGAAGCTCGTGGCCGGGTTGTTGATGAGTGGAAACTCCGCGCCGGTGGTGCAGACAATCATTGGCTAGATTGCCTGGTTGGTTGTGCGGTAGCAGCTTCTATTCAAGGTTCGGTTTTACCCGGTACGGAAGCAAAGGGAACTGCAACGAGGAAACGGGTTAAATTATCCGAACTGCAAAGGAGCCGAAGATGAGCACGATAGCCAAATCAAAGCCACGAGAAACTGGTCTGATTTGCCCTGCCTGTGGTTGTCGCGATCTTCGTGTTTACTACACTCGGGCAAAGCGCGATCACATCCTGCGCAAGCGTATCTGCCGACTTTGCGCCCGCGAAATAGTGACTCGCGAACGCATTGGTGGCTAATAGTTCCAGTATTGGAACGAAATTTCAAAAAAACAATTTTTCTGTCCGAAAATCCTCGCGGCCGGCAAATAACTATATGGCGGGGAAATTATCTTCTGAGGACATCCATGACAGACACACTCGATGATTCGATAAAAAACAATGCTGAAGGGCCGGCTAAAGCCAGCGGAGATTCAGGCAGTGTCGAGCAGCACAAGCTCTCCGAGCAGATCGCTGCGGACAAGTACCTGGAATCGAAGAAGGCGAGCCGGGCAAAGGGGATGGGGATAAAGCTAACCAAGCTGTCGCCGGGGGGCACTGTTTGATGTGGCCGTTTAATAGGAGGAGGAAGGCAAGTGGGCTACGGCCTGCAATGGTCAGGGCACGCTACGATGCGGCCCAGACTACGGCGGAGAATGCTCGGCATTGGCTGATGGCCGACAGCTTGTCGGCGGACAGCGCCGCGTCACCGGATGCGCGGAAGAAGCTCCGCGAACGGGCACGATACGAGGTAGCGAATAACTCCTATGCCAAGGGGATTGTGTTAACCATTGCTAATGATTGCATTGGTACCGGCCCGCGATTGCAGCTTCTGACTGCAGATGCAAACCTCAATCGCAGAATTGAGCAGATGTTCAGCGACTGGTGCAAGGCAGTAAACCTGCCTGAAAAACTCCGCACCATGCGGATGGCCAAGAGTACCGATGGCGAGACGTTTGCCGTACTTGCTTTCAATCCGAAAGTCGCTTCACCGGTGATGCTGGATGTAAGGCCAGTGGAAGCCGATTGCGTTACTTTACCGACTTTGGCCGTGTTGCCCAGCGATAACGATGTAGACGGGATTATTTTCGATAAGCAAGGTAATCCTGATCAGTACTCCGTTCTTCGACAGCACCCGGGAGACGCGTCCTCCTGGAAAAACCAACACGACTACGTACCGGCTTCTATGATGGTGCACTGGTTCAGAAATGATCGGCCGGGCCAGCATCGAGGTATCCCGGAGATTACTCCGGCTCTTCCGCTGTTCGCTCAGCTCAGACGTTACACCCTGGCAGTGATCGCTGCAGCGGAAACGGCGGCGGATTTCGCGGCGGTACTTTATACCGACGCTCCGGCTAATGGCGAAGCCCAATCGCTGGAACCGATGGATATCGTCTCCTTGGAAAAACGCATGGCCACGGTTTTACCCGATGGGTGGAGATTGGGGCAGATTGAAGCTCATCAACCGACAACCAGCTATGCAGAGTTCAAACGCGAAATCCTCAATGAGATCGCCAGGTGCTTGAACCTGCCCTACAACATCGCCGCCTGTAATTCGTCGGGCTACAACTATGCATCAGGCCGCCTGGATCACCAGACGTACTACAAATCGATCCGGGTTGAGCAGAACCATCTGGCGGAGAGAGTTCTCGATCGCATCTTCGCTGCCTGGATGCAAGAGGCAGTGTTAACGGGGGAGTTTTTGCAGCTAAAGGGCATGCAATTACCGCATCAGTGGTTTTTTGATGGAACGGAACACGTCGATCCAGCCAAAGAGGCTAAAGCTCAGTCAGTAAGGCTGGAGAGTAATACCACAACGCTTGCCGCCGAATATGCCCGGCAGGGTAAAGACTGGGAAGTAGAATTGCGCCAGCGGGCTAAGGAAAAAAGCTTAATGACGGAACTGGGTTTAATTACACCGCCAGCCGCACCTGAACCTGCGGATAACCAGAACAAGGAGAACGATACGGATGGAGAGTATGAACAAGCAGCCTGAGTTTTTGACTTTTCGTTGCCCACTGACGGTCGAGGCTGCGGGAGAGCCGGGTAAACAGATGCCCAGTTTCCAGATGGTGGCCTATACGGGAGGGACGATGCGGATAAGCGGGTTCCCGCATCCGGTAGTAGTTGATTTGGAAGGGCTCTCCATTGATCGGCAGGATATCCCCGTTCGCTTGGATCATAATCCGCGGCAGGGCGTGGGACATACGCAAAGCGTAGCTATCGAAAACGGTCAGATCATCGCCAAGGGCCTGGTAAGCCGCGATACCTCCTGGGCGAGGGATGTAGCCAAGAGTGCGGTTAATGGCTTTCCCTGGCAGGCAAGTATAGGAGCGGCGGTGGTGGACGCGGAGTTTATTCCTACCGGTCAGAACATCACCGTTAATGGAAGAACATTCGATGGGCCGGTGCACGTAGTGCGCAAGGCAATTCTTAAAGAGATCTCGTTTGTGGATAGTGGGGCGGATTCGGCCACGTCGGCGCGGATCGCCGCACAGAGTAAGGAGCAATCGTGTATGGACGGAACCCAGGTCAGTACCGTAGAGAAAGATCCGGCGGATGGTGGGCAAACCAATGATAACACTGAGGCCGCCGACAAGAAGAAAGAAGCTAACCAGTCCAAGCAAGAGCTATCGCAGGAACAAAACTCGGAGAACCCGCCGAGCGAGACTTCCCCTGCCGACTGCCCGAAGACGGTGAACGCATCTGCGGTCGATGATGCGGTAACCGAGATACGACAGCAGGTGGCGGCGGAGACTCGGCGGATCGAATCTATCCGCAAGGTCTGCGACGATAAGTACCCGGAGATTGAGGCCAAGGCAATCGAGGAAGGGTGGGACGTAACCAAAACCGAGCTGCATGTGCTGCGCGCTTCCCGGCCCCAGTTGCCTGCGGTGCATATTCCTGTGCAAGCAGCCAACCCCCAGGTGTTTGAAGCGGTAGCGGTGATGTCCAGTGGTTTACCCAACTCCAAGGTGGAGGCCATGTTTGCTGAGCCGGTTCTGGAAGCCGCGGATAAGTTGCGCGGGATCGGTATCCAGGAGTTCTGCGAGTTGGCCTATGGCCAACAGTTGCCCCGGTTCAGGCGTGACGCTACCGGCTGGTTGCGGGCTGCGTTCAGTACCACCAGTTTGCCGGGAATCCTGAGTAATGTGGCCAACAAGATGCTCCTGGAAGGGTACAACTACGTCGAAGACGCCTGGCGAAAGATTGCCAAAATCGCCAGTGTCAACGACTTCAAGGAGCACAGTCGCTACCGAATGACCGGCGGCTTCAAGTTCGAACAGGTGGGACCGGACGGTGAACTCAAACACGGCAAGGTGGATGAGCAGCGGTTCGGACAGAAGGCCGATACTCACGGGATTATGTTCGCTCTCACCCGGCAGATGATCATCAACGACGATATGGGGGCGTTTACAGATATCCCCCGGCAGATTGGTATGGGGGCGGCGGAAGCGATCTCCGATGCGGTATGGGGATTGTGGTTGAGCAACCCCACACAGAGCGACGGTAAGGCGTTCTTCCACGCTGATCATGGCAACTACTTCACTGGGGCGGATACGGTTCTGTCGGTAAACGGGCTTACTGATGCCGAGGTTAGCTTTGGCCTGCAAACCAAGCCCAACGGCAGGCCCCTGGGAATCCCCGCAAGTCTTCTGCTGGTTCCCTTGGCGCTTAAGGTTCCGGCGGAGATGCTGATGAAGAGTCTGCAGCTCAACGAAACCACCACGGCTAACAAGGGTAAGCCGTCGATGAATCCGCATACGGGCAAGTACGAGGTGGTCAGTTCGGTTTACCTTTCCAACGGGAGTTTCGCGGGAGCGTCGAGTAAGGCCTGGTATCTCCTGGCCGATCCCAATCGTTCTCCGGCTATCGAGGTGGCGTTCCTCAACGGCGTGGATCGGCCCACGGTGGAAAAAACCGATGCCGACTTCAATACCCTGGGCATTCAGTTCCGTGGTTACATCGATTTTGGTGTACGGGAACAGGAATACCGGGCGGCGTCGAAGATGAAGGGCGAAGCGTAGACGTTATCGAGGCAATAATGAGCCGCTTGGTGGCGGTACCAAGCGGCTCCCAAGCCTTGCCATGCCGCGAGCCCACAATTTTGAATACCCTTTTCGCAACCGCCTGCCGCGGTAGGGCTGTGGTTATCCCCGCGTTGGGGTGTTTACCGAAAGGTCAAAAGTGCTTTCAAGTTGGCACCTCCTTTCGGCCGCTTTGTTGCGACTACGAGAATTATACAGCGAACAATTCAGAAAGGAAAACAATAAATGGCTGATGCCAGATTCGTACACGATGGAAAAAGTATCGATTACTTACCAAGTTCTGCGGTGAGTGCAGGCGAGGTTGTGGTGCAGGAGGACTTGGTGGGTATTGCCAAGGTGGATATCGCGGCTAATTGCTTCGGTGCTTTGGCTGTAAGCGGAGTATTTGAATTGCCTAAAGCCACCGGAGCGGGTGAAGCAATTGCCGCTGGTTCGCTGGTGTACTGGGATGAAGCGGAGGAGGTGGTCAAGATCGATGCAGAATCTGGAGCAAACAAGCTCTTGGGTAAAACCGTAACGGCAGCTACGGATAGTGACGCAACAGTAAGGGTACGTCTGAGCCAGTAGAGAAGCGGCCTGGGAAAGAGGCTGGGGAGAGAGGCGGGGAGAGGGGGGCGTAGGGAATGGGTGACTTATTGAGACAAGGGGCTCAATGGCTGGAGCAGCAGCGGAATGCGTACTGCTCCAGCCCGGTCACCTACCGCCGGGGTACTACGGAGATTGCAGTTAACGCAACTTACGGGCAGACAGAATACGAGATCGATAACGAGTCAGGGATCCGGGTAGGCGCTCAGGTAACGGACTTTTTGATTCTGGCTGAGGATTTTCCCTTGGATGAGCCGCAAGCGGGCGATCAGATCGTTACCGAGACAGCAATCTACGAAGTAATGGCACTCGGTGGTGAAAAACACTGGCGATGGAGCGATCCGTACCGGGTGACCATGCGGATTCATACCAGGGAGATAGGAACTACATGACAGATTGCAACGGGCAGTACGAAAAAGTGTGCAAGGATGAGTTCGCTGCTATTCACACTAAGCTCGATCGATTGGATGAGGCCATTCGGGGTAACGGTAAACCGGGACTGCAGCTACGACTCGATAGACTGGAAGCGGTGGAAAAATCCCGCTCCAAACTAACCTGGCTGATCGCTGGAGTGATCGTCACCCTGGCGATAACCGCGATATGGCAATATTGGCTGGGAGGCTGAGATGGCAAAACAGTGGATCAATTCAATGGACCTCGAGGTAGGAACCAACGGAGCGATTATGTTCAACGTGGCCGGGTGCTCATCGGTGACCGGAGGTACCAGGACCGTTTTGTCGGTTGCCACGCCGCAACCATTGATGTCAGAGTCAACACCGTGTCAGTTCGTGTGGATTGGTGCCCGAGTGGATAGCAACGGTAATCCGCAAAACACCAAACCCTGTTTCATCGGCGATAGTACTAACCAGAATATCCCCATCATGCCCAGTAATTACGAAGGGATGGTGATTCGCATCGACGATGCCAGCAAAGTTTTTGTAAAGGTTGGCGTGGATAACCAGGGTGTAGTGTACCGCGTTTTTGCTTAGGAGAGGCCATGGCTCAACGGATCAGCGTACAATCGGGCAATTGGTACGATTCCAGTACTTGGGATGGAGGGACAATACCCGATTCCTATTCTGACGATGTCATTATCGACAATGGACATGAAGTCACGGTTAACTCCGGCCAGGGAATTGCGGTTGTCTCCGGTAACCTGCTAGCCATCGTTGCCGGTGGAACTCTTCGAGTTGCTGGTGGCGTTGATGTCGAAGAGTCCACGGTTGTTGTTCTGGGGAATCTGATCTCGGAAACAAGTGGTTACTTTGGTATATGGGCTGGTAGCCAGTTGTACATAGAACCTTCCGGTGAGGTTGTCATCAGTAACGATCTGCAATTGGAATTCGATGCCTCCTTGATTGTTGAAGGATTACTCACCATCGATTCGGGGGCGAATTTGAATGTTCTTGAGAATTCGCAAATAGATATTCCTTCCGGTGGAGTCCTTCAGAATTACGGGGCATTTTGCTTGGACTGGGAGGGCGAGATCTCTGTTGCCGGCGATTTAAGTGTGGGATCGGGAGGTTACCTCCTCTTAGCGGATAATTCGCTGGTTACTGTTGCCAGTAGCGGTGCGATGTTTGTTTATGGGTTGTTGTCAACGGCAGGGGTTACTCGCATCGAGATGTTGGGACACTTTGGACTTCATGCTAATGGGATACTCAATGTTGCTATCAACGGACAGATCAAGGTTTACGGTGACATACATATCAGCGGGGGGATGATGGGTGGGGGGAAGATCATCATGTTTCGCAGAGAGGGCAGAGTCCTCGACTTCAACGGTAAAAGCTTGTTTGTTTTCGATCAGGCTTATGGGGTTGGCTTAGCGCAGATTGCTTGAGGATACAGATGACCGAACTTAATACGGGGATAACTCCGAATATCTTGGAACCACTGGTTAAGACTCCTGCACAACGGAGATTCGAATTGGAATCGCGACGTCAAGCCCGCTTAGCGGCTATGACGGTTGAAGAACGTCAGGCCGCCCAGCAGCGGATCGATAGGTTTACTGCGGTACCGGCAGATCAACGGCCTGTATTTGCCCAGGCTATGCGTTTTGCTCGGATTGCCAACTCGATCAAGGGGCAGGTTGAAGGTGGCGCGTCCTTAACTGGCCTGCTTCAGTTATTGAATACTGAAGAATTCGCAGATGTAAATTGGCTGGTTGATGCGATTATTGCTCAAAGGAGTGCTTAATGTCTTTACCAATAGCGGTCGCCGATGCGGTGGTTACTGAATTAACTGCTGGAACATTTAGTTTACCAATTGATCCGGTGCGCCGGGTGCTTCCTGATTATGAACTGGCAGATCTCAAAGAACTCCGGGTTACCGTGGTTCCTGGTTCGGTAGAGATCGAAGGTGCTTCCCGGGTATTGAGTCAGCATGACATACGGATCGATATTGGTATTCAGAAGAAACTGGGCACAAGTATCGATACGGAAGTTGCCGAGCTTTGCGGATTGGTTGAGGAGATAGGAGATTATCTTAAACGCAGATCACTGCAATCTGTTCCTGATGCTGTATGGGTAAAGTCGATGAACGAGCCGATTTACGCTTCCGATCACTTGGCTGAGCAGCGGACCTTTACCAGTGTACTGTCAGTAACTTACCGGGTACTCAAGTGATCCGTTTTGAAATCAAGCAATTGTTCTTTGATCGCAAGGACGTTCAAAGGAAAGTCCAATCAACAACTAGGAAGGTACTTAGCCGGTTCGGCGCGTTCGTACGCAGGACTGCACGTAGCAGTATTCGTAAACGTAAGCGGGCAAGTAAACCTGGATCGCCCCCGAGCAGTCATACGGGATTGCTCAAGCGGTTTATCTTCTTTGGTTACGACAGGAGTCAGTCCAGTGTAGTGATCGGTCCGCAACGACTGAGTAAGAAGGGCAAAGGGCAGGCTCCGCGGTTACTGGAATACGGAGGTTCGTACCGGATCAGAAGGCGGGGTAAACGCAAACAGGTCAGGATGACGGCTCGGCCGTTCATGGGGCCGGCCTTTGCCAAGGAAAAACCAAAGCTGCCTCAAATGTGGAAGAACAGTGTCAAGTAAGGAGCGAATTGAATGGCGACGTATGTATTGGGGATGAACGCCGGTTTATATCAAGGGGCGGCGGGTAGCACCACGCCGGGCAGTATGACCGAGGTGGACAATGTGCGCGATGTTACCTTGAGCATGGAAGCCGGGGAGGCAGATATAACCACGCGTGGTAACAGCGGCTGGCGGGCAACTGCTCCGACACTGCGCGAGTGTACGGTGGAATTCCAGATGGTCTGGCGGCCGGGAGATGCGGTATTCGACGCGATTAAGGCCGCATTCCTCAGTGCGGGTAATGTCGCCTTGGCGGTTTTGGATCAGAAAGTGTCTGTCTCTGGGGCACAAGGGCCGCTGGGAGATTTTTCAATAACGAATTTTAGCAGGAACGAAAGTCTGGAAGAGGCGATCGTCGCTGATGTAACGGCCAAGCTGGCCAAGTTCGAAGAGTGGCATGAGGTGGCATAATGAAAACATTCAACGATGCAGCCGGACGAACCTGGACGATTTCCCTGAACCTGGGTACTGCCCTGGCAGTTAAGGAAAAACTAGGTGTGGATTTACTGCAACCGGAACTGGGCGATCCACCGCTATTAACCAGATTGGGTACTGACGAGCTTCTACTTGGTGAAGTGCTCTGCGCGTTATTGAACCAACAGTTTGAAACGCACAAGGTCACAGACGTAGATGTGCGAGCGAGTTTTGATGGCCAGACGCTGCTATCAGCTCAGCAGGCATTCTACGAGGAGTTGATTGATTTTTTCCGCAACCGCGGCCGGGCCGATCGTGCTCGAGCCGTGGAAACTCAAGCGAAAATGATCGAGAAGGCGGTGGCTGCCATCGAGAGTCGCATCCAAAAAATCGACATCGATCAGGCGATCCATGGAGCGATGTCTGGATCATCGCCGGAAGTTTAGGTGTCGATCCCCGGCCATACACATTGCGGCAACTGCTGTTAATGGCCGAAGGTCATGGTCGCGACAGGTGGACACGGTTGTCGGTTCTTTGTTCTCTGATAGCCAATTGCAATCGCGATCCGAAAAAGGGCAGAGCATTCAAACCCAGTGATTTCAACCCGTACGAAGGTAAGCCGGAGGAAGCGATCGAGATTACTCCGGAGAATATCGGTTCATTGAAACAGGTGTTTTTACAGCGACATGGGAAAGGAACGTAGCAATGGATTCAAACGGATTGTTTGACACGGTAATGAGCTTTGTGAATTCAAATGTGGGTTCGGCCCTCATCTGGGCGGGCACTGTGGGGTTGTTCATGTTCTTAGCCAGTAAGTACAACCCCTTCCGCGCTAAATGGAAAGCCTGGGAAGGCTCGATCATCACCGGTATCAAGCTGGCGGAAAAGGAAATCCCTGATGAGACGCCTAATGCAGGTTTAGCCAAGCTTGATGCCGCGCTCAAGTTTGTATTGAAGGCGTACGCGGAGGCAAACGGCGGTCAGGAGCCCTCTGCCGCACTCACCCAGGAAATCAAGCAGGCGATTCAGGTAAAGCATGCCGATCTCGAACGGCTGGGCGTACTTGGCAACTCAGGAACTTAATCAATGAAATGGGTGATCGCCGTTTTAACGGCACTCTTTCAGGCACTTTTGCCGTGGGCTGTGAAACAATCGCAGCCCACGGCGGAGGACGCCGATCCGGACTTAGAAACTCGGGAAAAACTCCGCGACAAGGTTCGCAAGCACTGGGGAAAGCAATGAAGAAACGTTATCTGCTTTTGGCTTTATTACCAATTCTGTTGGCTGGTTGTGGCGTGCGGACGATCTACGTTCCGCACGGGACGCCGGTACGCCTTCGCGAAACAATCACCAACGTAAAGATCTGGGTTAAGGATGCGGATGGAGAACCGGTGGCCGGGCGTATGGATATTCCTGAGGGATGGTATTGCCTGGCTTTGGATGAGGCGAAGTAGATGGAAATAGGGGAAAACAGTTTGCTTATATACGCCCAGAAGAGATGCAAATGTAGCTACTCCGCGATGTCAGCTTCATTAAAAATAAAGACATCCTCGACGCGACAGTCAAAGCTTCTGGCTATCCGAAAGGCTAAGGCAAGCGACGGCGTGTACTTACCGGCTTCCAGTGCAATGATGGTTTGCCGTGTACAACCTGATCGCTGCGCTAATTCTTCCTGGGTCATCTCGTCATGGTCGAATCGGAGGCGACGAATGGAGTTGGTTATTTCAGGCATTGTCGGCCTCCATATGGCGACCGTAGAATACGAGAATCGCTACACTTCTGGTGAAAAAGAAAACGATTGCACCGAGTATTGCGATTGTCGCGAGAATATGCACCTGTACTTGCTCCTCGCGTTGAAAAGCAAAGACGATAAACCATGTGGCCATACATCCAATAATGAATGCCATGTAGGAAGCCATGGCTCCTGTCAGTGTAGCTCTTCTCGCGATGTTTCTGTCCCGTTCATCGACGCCATCATTAGAACCGATGAACCCTGCGAACCCATTGATTCCGTAGAAGGCGAATGCCGCAATTGCCACTACCGGCCCAAAGAGTGGAAGCAGGATAAAGTAACCCGCAACGCAAGCAGTCATAGTCGCAACACCAAGCCATGCCCGTTTCTGTTCCACGTTCATTATCAGTCTCCTATGTCGGCTAATATACACATAATGTATACTACGAAATACATGATGTCAAATATGTTATACTTTTATTCTCGATGGGAGGTTGCCTAGGCTATGTCGTCAACCCAGGGAATACGAGCGGGTCGGGCCTTCGTCGAACTGTTTACCGACGACAGCAAGCTCGTGCGCGGTCTGCGCAAAGCGCAGAAGCGAATCAAAGCATTTGGTGATCGGATTCGAAACCTCGGTTTACAGTTTGCTGGTATCGGTACGGCAATGCTTACTCCCATGCTGGGAGCGGCCAAGGTGTTCAGTTCCTTTGGTGATCAGGTGGCCAAGATGGCCAAGCGTACGGGATTATCCGTAGGGACGCTGAGTGAATTGCGTTTCGTTGCTTCGCAGACTGGAACCGAGTTTGAGTCGCTGGAGATGGGCTTTCGCCGGATGCAGCGGAGCATCTACGATGCCGGGCGGGGAATGTCTACGGTGGTGGATGCTTTAACCGATCTGGGTTTGCGGTTTGAGGATCTCGACGGTCTGAGTCCGGAGGATCAGTTCAAACTCCTTGGTGAAGCGATAAGTAAAATCGCCGATCCTACCAAAAAGGCGGCCATTGCCATGACGCTCTTCGGTCGAACCGGTACTAACCTATTGCCCATGTTCGCTCGGGGAGCGAAGGGAATCACCGAACTGCAGGAGGAAGCTCGGCGGTTGGGATTGACTATGTCTGCTGAGGATGCCAAGGCAGCTGAGGATTTTACCGATGCCCTCGATAAACTCTGGAAAGTAGTCAAGATGGGAGTGTTCCGCGTTGGAGCTGCTCTGGCTCCAACGCTTCAAGCCCTGGCCGATACGATTACTAACGTAGCGGTCACCATTAATACTTGGATCGATCAGAACCGGCAACTGTTGGTTACGGTAATGCAAGTAGCGGCCACGGTACTCGCAGGCGGAATCGCTCTTATTGCTTTTGGGGCGATCATCAGTTCATTGGGAACTGCTGTCGGAGGACTGGTATCAATAGTTACCGGTATTGCGGGTGTATTCAATCTGCTTGCTGGCGTGATAGTTGCCATGGTTTCGCCAATTGGACTGGTGGTAACCGCAATAGCTGCCCTCGGAACTTATCTGGTTTACGCTTCCGGTGTTGGCGGCAAGGCCCTTACCTGGCTTGGTGAGAAGTTCAATGCCCTAAAGGGAGTAGCCTTGACTGCCTACCGGGGAATTGCCGATGCCCTGGCTGCCGGTGATATCTCCTTGGCAGCCAAGATTCTCTGGCTGACACTCAAGGCCGAATGGACGCGGGGTGTAAACTTCCTGGAAAAAATCTGGCTCGATTTCAGTAACTTCTTTCTGCGAATCGGCCATGACACCTGGCATGGATTACTGGCTTCCGTTGAAACAGTCTGGCATGCTCTGGAAGTAGGTTGGCTCGAGACTGTTTCCTTCCTCTCTAATATCTGGACATCTTTTACCGGTATCTTCTCCCGTACCTGGGAGAACATGAAAGCCTATGCCAGCAAGGCCTGGACCTGGATCAAGGGATTGTTTGATGATTCCACTGCCGAATCCCGCGATGCTGTATACGCCAAGATAGACGAAGAGCGGCAAGCAGCGATCTCCAAGATCGATACCGCCCAGCAACAAGAATTAGCCCAGCGGGACGCTGATCGGCAGCGAAAACGTGAAGAATCAGCGCGTATCCACGAAGCAACCTTGGCCGAGATCGGTAACCAGAATCTCCGTAAACATTCCGAGTTGGATACCGAGTACGAGCAGCGGATGGCCGAAAACGAGGCCGATCTGAAGCAAGCTCGGGACGAATGGCGGCAGGCTATCGAACAGGCCCGGGAACAGCGCGTTGAATCGGAAGCAGATCCCGCCCCGGAAAGACTCGACGACGCTAAATCAATAATCGATCAAGCGAACCAGGCTCTAGAGGGAATGGGGGATTTACTAAGTACTCAGGTGGCCAAGATTGGAAGTCGGGGGACTTTCCTCGCTTCCAATGTACTGGGGTTGCAGGCTGGCGGTGTTTCAGACCGCATGGCTAACGGTATCGATAAGATCGAGCGAAATACTCGTTCATTACGTAATGCTCAGGAGCTCAGCTTTACCTGATGGCCAGCTTAACTGAAAAAATCGATAGCCGGGAGTGGACTACCGGTGCGCGGGAGTCGGTGGTGTTTCACTACATCCTCGAAGGTGTAGCCGATGATGTAGCGGCCAAGACATTACTTATTGACTCTACCGCAAAAAAATACAACGAACTGGAACGCGAAGAGTGTACGCTCGAGCCGATTGTGGTGGATACTGATACCGATTCGGGCTTGTGGGATTGTCGGGTCCGTTATGTCAAACCGGAAAAAATCCCTCCTGAAGTTGGTGAGTCGAACTTTTCGTTCGATACCGGTGGTGGTACACAGCATATAACTCAATCGCTATCGACTATCGGGCGGTACGCGGCCAGCGGTACGGCTCCCGATTTCGGTGGAGCGATTGGTGTTACCCACGATAACGTTGAGGGAGTGGATATTACCTTCCCCGTCTACAATTGCAGCGAAACCCACTATCTGGATGATGAGACGGTTACTGCAACCTATCGGGCTACACTATTCTATCTGACCGGGAGAGTGAATAACGCATCCTATAAGGGACTCGCTGCTGGAGAGTGTTTGTTCCTCGGGGCATCTGGTTCAAAACGCGGCGAAGATGACTGGGAGATAACTTTTAGATTTGCGGCCAGTCCCAACCGAACCGATATCTCGGTCGGTTCGATCAACGTAGCTGCCAAAAAAGGGTGGGAATACCTCTGGGTTAGATACGGGGACGTGGAAGATACCAGTTCGCATACGCTGGTTAAAAAACCGATCGCCGCTTACGTAGAAAAAGTCTATCAGGAGGGGAATTTTGCTGGCCTGGGAATTGGAACATGAGTGGTGCTTTGCGCAAGGTCCAATCAGGTCAGAAGTTCGAGATCCCTGCTGCTGCTTATAACTCCTTCGTAGACGCGGCGATGGATTTACGCAGGCGAAATGCCTATGTGGGGCAGAAGGCACAATCGTCACTGCCACAAGCCGGCACTGTTCTGGTTCGCAACGATAGCGGAGTAAACCTCAATCGTTTCGCCGTCTTGGGTATCGATGCTCCAATCATTACTCCGATGGCGAACGAGAATGAGTTCAAGAACCGTATAGCTCTATCCTGTGTAACTCCAGGTGATACTCATGTGGGTAAATTCGTCATTCTGGCTGAACCATTGGCTACAGGTGCCATAGGCCGTGCATATGTCGACGGAGTATGTCCGGCTAAGGTGAGTATGAATTCAGAATCTCACCAATGCGCAGAAGTTGCAACCGCAGCGATCAATACACTCAGCAGTTGCGATAGCGGAACGGCGAGCCTTTTGTGGGTAGAGCCAATAGAGCAACGCAGTACTCCAGGTGTCGCCTGGGTAGTTGCCCGATTCGGCGGTGGGGGAGGTGGTAGCAGTATAGCAACGGCGGAGGTTATCCAATCGCTGGGAACTTCCGTACCTTACACATACCAGGTCAAAGTGGCGGCGTACAATGGTTCTGGTGAATTCACAACCTCCGGTGATGCATTCAGTTTAATCAACCTTGCAGAATACGGTCCCAATGGTTCAGGCATGCGGAAACTCCCCGTCGGTTCGATAATCGACTTCTTTTTAGATGCCAATGGTTACGCGTTTACCAATACCTCCAACTATCGAGGTACCTACTTATGATCAATAACTACGGCATCAGGTATATATTCGGGAGGACTTTTCCGATACCACAGAACCCAGCGTTCGACCTTGGCCCCAAATCGTGGCGAATTGCGATTACTGGAATAGGGAGCCAGGGGGCGGAGATATCTCCCTTTGCGCGAGCTATAGATTGGGGTGATACGTATTCGCCGCATCTGGATGAAAATTCTATTTACAACGAAACCATTCCCTACGGCCTCAATGGTGTCCCGGCATTAGTTGGTGGGGTGTTCGCCGGTCATCATCAAACAATTGTTGGAAACGGTACACAAGATCAATCAACGAGTTTGTCCGTAATCGATAATGGAAACGGAGTTTCCATTTGTTCAAACGATATCTGTATAAAGAACAACGCATCATGGAGACCGCTGGGGCAAACTGAAGACTGGCATAGGCCCTGGACTAAACTTCCGTGGGAGCCGGCGCAAGGGTTCCCGTATCACACGCCTTTTTCGTGGAATCATCCGTATGGTGACGCTGGAAATCCGAACGAAAATCTCAATGTTCGATGCTGGTCGTGGTTTGTGACGAATAACCGCTGGCGAGCTTCAACCATGCCGGTCGGAAACGTGGTTGTTTTTGCCGAAAGTTCCGGTGGTTCAGATAAAGGTCTCATACTTGGGTATAGCCGCTTTTATCGATCACTCCAGCTTCGGCCGCAGGAGTCTGTCTGTATCAGCTACAGAGGATGGTTTGAGTCGGATCATTGCTCAAATAAGTTTCTGTACCGGTTAATCCATTACGCCCTTAATGGGGATAATGCAGATTTCCTAGGTTCCAATTGGACGCTGAGACTGTGTTCAGCTCCGCTGAATACGAAGAGCCCCTACGAAGAGATAATCGAGATTGAAGGTGAAGGATATACGGCAAAGCCAATAAGCAGCTGGTCTGTATATGAAGATACTTTGACAGGCCACGTAGCTGAGTCCTTTATAAATACTTCGGCGGATACTGACTGGTCAACAATTACGCATGTTGTTGTGACTTGTTCGTATCCCGATGACATGACTGAGCAAGAGGGTATTGGCAATCCCGCTTTTTGGTATGAGTTGCCAGAACCGCGAACATTGATGCCTGGCGATACGCTGGCTTTACCCGATGGAATTAAGTTGAAGTTGGAACAACATGACTGATCATAATATCTATCCTGAGGTGAATTCGCTTTACCGCGTTGGTTCACACGGTGATGAACGTAGAGATATTGCGTATCCCAATAGACCGTATAGGTTTACCTGGGGGGATTTCGCCAACAAAAACTTAGGTGCTCAGTTTGCCCTTGCGATGAAAAAGTTGGAAGGGCTGATGTTCGCCTTGTACGGAGCTAATCCGATTTACGACCATACAGCGCCTGGCGAATCAAAGCCTATGACCTGGCAGCCCTGGGAAAGACAGTATCCTCGTTTAATGTGGGGCGCCGAACAGTGGAAGGAAGTGGAGAATGACTACGGCGATATTTATCCTGTTCCATTGGAGACTGCTGCAGTAGGCGGTGTCTATGCCGGGGAAATGCCATGTGTTCCTATCAGATCGGGATCTGGAGATCCAGAACGGTTTTTTGCTATGACGGATCATGATCTCGATGTTTTTCCGTTAGGCAGTGTTAGAAGAGCAACAACAGGAACAATAACAAATGTTCCGTTTCCTCATGACCCTGCAGGTATTTCTTCAGAGCTTCATTGGCCTACCGAGGACAACGTCAAGATAGTATGGGAAAAACCTGGCAGCGTAACTTTGGACGCTTCTAAAGATCCTCCGAAGGTCTATGCCAAGTTCACAAAGGACGGCAGTAGTACTTACGATAGTTTCGATCTTGTTGAAGACGCTGGAGTCTATTCTTGCATCATGCCAGCGAAAGCTCATGACACGTGGTGTGGTTGGCATATCAAGGCTTTCGTCGAAGGATGCGCCGATGCAATATACGATCCCAAAGTTCCGGAAGGTGCTCAGCCTTCATACGGTACTCCCAACGATGATCCGGAGCACGATAGGTTAGCGGATCAGGGATATACGTTCCGTTGGTTTTCGCATTATAATCCGTACGGTAGTGGTTTACCGGAAATGATAGACAAATGGCGGAAAGGTACAGATCGCTATTTATTTGATGCGTCGGAGGAAATTCAGCCTCAGCTGATTAATCTTGTTCGTTTTGTTCTGGAACGAATAGTAGAAGAGCATCATTTGCAGTTCAATCCTCGTCATAGAGGCGGGAGTTCTTCAGTTTTGGCCGGCGATCTCTGTTGCTTTCCGATGTATATAAAGTTTAAGTGGTCTGGCTCCAATACGCCCGATCTCTATATTGGCGGCGGAAAGGACGATAATGGAGAACCGCTAACCAACCATCCGCAGACACCTAAGTTTTCTGGAGATGAATCGGCAAGATTATCATGGCGCGGGCATGAACGCGTTTGGGGTAAGAACTTCATCCTAAACGAAAATCAGCCCGATGCAATAGCATGTTTTATAGCAGAACCAACACACGGCGATGACGAAACATGGCGAACGTGGGGGCATGAAATCAAGCTTGAGCCGAGCTTTACAGATCCGAATGATTTGGCGCTTAATTGGGCCTATGAAAAAAGAGGATTGAAGGAAGGCGATGTCATCGATGAAATCCATATTGTCGAGCTTATTAAAGCAATTGATTTTTTAATTGACGAAGGTTGCTGGAAAACAGCAACTGTGTCAAAAAGGAAAAGGACTGTTTCTTCCTATAAAGGGATTAATTGCGGCGAGTACCATAATTGTAATTCATTAGCAGATCCTGAGTGTTGGATGAGTTTGCATGGCGGTCAGCTTGCTTGCGATTGGGACAATCCCGATTTAAATGGCGGTGCTGGTGGTTGGGACGCCTACCCCGCGCCAACGTCATGGGAAGATTGTAAATCTTCTAATTTTGGAGGGGTTTGTAATTTTAAGTATGGTACAAGTTGCTATGCTTATAAATGTGGTCCTGGGCATCCTTCCCCTGAAACTGACTTAGATTGTCAGCAGCTAAACTACAGCAATGCAAAATACTTGAATTGCGACCCAAGCGAAAACTATTTGTTTACTTATCATAAAAGGGTTGGGAACGAAGACTGCTATTGGAATCCTGGTCAAGTTCAGATGCAGTACGAAGAGTCTATATATGCCATAATGGGTCAGTTCTATTGGCTTTGTGGTCCTGATGATCAGGAAGAGAAGCATAAAGCAAATGATGATTGGGAGTGCGACGACCCTGATCACGGCAATGAGTATAAGAAAGTAAGATGGATTCCGACAGGGAGTATTTCTAATCCTATTCAGCATATCTATTTTCAAAATCAATACTCAATGGGCAATAAGTATAATGATATGGATTATTGCAAAGAACTTGATCCTACTTGGCCAACACCTCCTTGGTTCAAAAGATTTACTCCAGTTACAAATAATGGGTATGCGCCGCATTGGTTTATACCCAAGACTGCTTGTATGGGTGTTGATCCCCATGTAGATTTAACGCCGTTGGAAGCACCGGGGATTGGTAGATATCATTGGACCTCTGTTACAGTTGATGGGGTAGAAGAATGGGAGCCTGATAGCCTTCTGTGTGATATCATCGCTTTTACTGGCTGTTCCGAGGGTTACGGTAATGAGTGGAAAAAGGAGTGTATGGTTACTCTAGGCGATTATCCAGTGTGTGAGGGAAATCGTGTTTATGTACGAGTGGATTTGAATTTGGATTCAGAAGGTGTTCCGCAGTTGTTTCCGTACCCGAACAGCATGAGGAATCCTCCTGATTGGCGTGGACCATGCAGGACGCATAGCAATTTGAATTTCGATTGTTCGGGGGAAATCCCTCCCCCTCCAGTTAATCCGAACAGTTAAGGAGTCAAAGATGTTGCAGTATACAGAGGTTACTTATTCCAATATCCCGACGTTGTTGGCGACCGCAGTAGGCATGTTCGTTCTTACTGTTGCCTGTTTCACCAATCCAGCTACAGGCTGGCTCCGCCGTGCCATATCTAAGATTGGGAAAGAATCAAGCGACGAATCGAAGCGTCTTCAGTTGGAGATAGCGAGCGGAGTCACCAGGGAAGCAACCGAGAAGGCAATGAAAATCGGGCATGGGTTAAACCAGAGCCGATGAAGGAGGCGGAAATGCTGGAACGCCGACAGCGATTGAATGCGATTCAGACTCCGAAGATTATGGAAATTCTCATATACCCGTTCAATTGTTATTTATGCCAAGCGTTCTGGGTGTCACTCTGCGTCTATCTGGTTACGAGCGATACGCGTGAGACGTGGTTTTTGACCCCGCTGATGTACGCGGGCCTGATTTTGCTGTTATCGCGGGTAATGCCTAATGGTGTTACGCCGAATGCAGCGAGGCCGCAACCGGGGCAAGCTCGCCGTGGTTCGTGTGGCGGGTAGACCGTTTTATACAGCTACTTGGTTTGACCAGGTGGCTGTTTAAACCGGCCTGTCGGCTGGCATAACAACCAAAAGGCTCATTCAACCGTAACATCCTGCCAGGGGGCTACGGTTAATGTCCGGCGAAAATGACCGAGGCCCAGCGGCGGGAGCGGCAGGAAATCGTCAGCAGCTATCGTGCTCCGTTTGTGAAGCGGTTTTTGTTGTATCCGTTCAATTGCCAATTGTGCCAGGCGTTTTGGGTGTCGTTTTTTGCGTATCTGGCCACAGGTAGCGATCGGTCTTCGTGGATTATGTCGCCGCTTATGTATGCGGGATTGGTGTTATTGCTGTCGCGGTTGATGCCGGAGGGGGTGACGCCGATTCAAACAAGTCATCCTGGTCGTGTGGTGAGGTCGAGTTGTGGTGGGTAGTAGTGGGGCAGGGGAATAACACTTAACTTCCCAGCGAAGAAAATCGGAAAGATAATTTAGGTGGTTTAAATTGTCGTGATAGGAACCAACGGTTCGGGATCGAAGACGTTGGGAGTGTGTTTTTCTGTTGAAATTCAATCTATGAAAATGTTAATATCAGGATAAATCAGGGATCTCACCGGTCTCTGGCCGACCCTACACCTCGGTAGCATTGGCTGCCGGGGTGTTTTTGCATATTTGCTCATTTGTTTGAACTTCGAAATAGTGTACACGAGCAAACTAGCGGGGAATTGAAGCGAAACTTTACTTGAAGTTGAAATATGGAATATGGGTAATATAGGGAAATATTTATCTCAGGGTTTTTACGGGAGTGATCAAGGGTATTTACTTAGGGAAATACACGGGGGCACATGATTGATACGCGATTAATCCTGATGCTGATAATCGTAATAAACCGCAAGAGGTTAGAAATTTTGTTCCTATCGTTGCGTATGTTTTCTCCCCCCCCTTAGGTTTTAAACGCGGTAGATTTTCGCGAACGCTTTACTAACGCATTGTGTTAATATAAGTAGAATGGAAATCTCAGCGTGTGAGAAAAAACATAAAGTGTGTGAATAGTATTAACAGCAAAAAACATGATAGTTAAAACGAAAGAAGCAATTCCCACGAATGACAAATTCGAGCAGGCTGGTAACGCGGCTGAGGAGCAAATGGCTTTTTACTTACGCCGCGCGTTCGGCGATGATCCAGAGGTGTTCGTCTTCAACGATTTGCGTCTGGCTAATAGTGAGGATGCCGCTCAGATGGATCATTTAATAATCCATCGGTTTGGTGTCTTCATTGTTGAGAGTAAGAGCGTCAGCGGCAAAGTTATTATCAATGAACACGGAGAGTGGATTCGAGTTTGGGGTCGTAAGGAAACGGGAATGTCATCGCCAATTACGCAAGCCCAACGGCAAGGCGAGTTCCTGCAGAAGCGACTTGATAGTAGTAAAGAGCAACTTAGGGATAAACGTATATTTGGTAAATTGCAGCCGACTTTTCAACATTGCCCAATAAATGTTTATGCTGCGATTTCTGATAAAGGTATCATTAAGAGAAAAAGCAAGAAGGCCACCCCAGAGATCTGTAAAGCTGATCAAGTCTGTGATCGCATCAAAGAGGAAATCGCTCGGCACCGTAAAGCTAATAGTTTCTTTGGAAAACCAGATGGTGATTATGGACTTTGGCAACTCAAACCGGAAGAGTTGGATCGTGTTGTGAGGTTCCTTTTGGAACAACACACTCCGAGAGAAGACGTACCTGTTGAGAAAGCACCTTCGTTGCTGGCAACGTCACCACCACCTATTGCCGAACCGGCTGAGATCCCGAAACCCGACCAAGCCGGTAAAAACAATAGATTCTCCTGTAAGCACTGTCAGAGCGAAAACCTCGTCGCGAGTTATGGGAGATACGGTTATTACTTTAAATGTACCGATTGCGACAAAAACACACCCATGGATTACTCATGTGGCGGGTGTGGAGCGAAAGGACGGATTCGTAAATCGGGTTCTAAGTTCCACCGGGTGTGTGCGGCTTGTGGTGCGGAGGTTCTTACTTGGGAGAACTAGAACCATTCCCCAAGCCCTTCCGGAAGCACAAGTTTTCGAGTGGGCTTCCTAAAAACATCGCCGAAGGAATTTCGTGATGAGCCTTAACCCTGCTAATAGCTATTTACCAAGTGCAGAGATAGGTTCTTGTCTCCCGACAAGACGATTTTTGGTCGCTGAATCGAAACCGGAATTGGATGAATATGGTTTTCTTTCAACGGAGTTTCTTCCTCATACATTAAACGTATTGGAGTTATTCGAGTTTCCGATCACCTTAGTTGTTGCACCTCCGTGGACAGGCAAGACCTATGTATGTAAACAAACGTATTTTTATCTACAAAGGGAGGCGGAGCAAAAACCTCAAACGGCACGGTTTGGCGAATATTTCCATAGGACTAGCTTTGAAGAATACGCTGTTGGTGGAGAAATTTTTCCCACTTGGTGGGAAAAATGGCTGAGCAGCGACCATAAAGCATGTTGGCTTGTGGACGCTTTGGACGAAGATTACCGACGAAACTATAACCAGATGTTTAGTATACTAAATCGTCTTGGTGAACTTCGTGATAACAAGCGTCGTTGTGTCACTGTGATCTTGTTCTGTCGCGAAAACGACGTGCCATCTAAGATACGTACGCGTCTCAACGAAGTTTACGGTGAATCCAGCGTCCGAGATATTTGTTTTGCTCCGTTGGATCTGGAAAACGCTAAGACCTTTATTGGATCAGTAGAGAACCAGAAGAGAGTTTTCGATTTAATCACATCAAACAACCTAGGAGTATTGGGAGGGCTCCCAACGGTGTTAGACTGTCTAAAACGGCAGAAACCAGGAACTGTTATTACACATGTTGAGGTTTGGCGAAATGTACTTCTTGAGTTACTGAAAGATAAGGCCAATGTAGGGGATGCTAACAGCGTCGAACCATCTCTTAAAGATCAATTTCGAGCGATAACTCGGATCGCGGCGATTTTGTTGTTGAGTGGTCAAAAGGAATTCACTATTCAAGAATCGACGGATGGTATGCCATCGTTTGACGACCTCTTTCCAACGAACGTTCAAAGAACTCGTGATCTACGGAATGCCTCTAAGTATGTTCTCGGATCGGTTGTGTTTTACCGTATAGATGACCGTTATGGATTTCGGCAGCGTCACGTTCAAGAATGGTTTGCAGTGTTCGAGTTAAAGGCATTTTCGTTTACCAGGATACGTCCCCTTCTAGTAGATACTGACAATAAACCACGAAGGGATTTATCTGGGATTTTTGGATTGCTTGCAGAGACAACCGACCATGACGATGTTCGAAACTGGATTATCGAATTACATGGTGGAATAGCTCCGAGATCTGACGCTGCACCTTGGACGTTAGACCACGCCGTTAGAACGCTGGATAGGCTTCAGGATATTGCTCGAACAACGAGAGCAGGATTATATTTTTGGCAAAACCAAGGGTTGGAAAGAATCGTAGCTCCGGGATTGGATAAGATACTTGCCCAAAGGATTGTTGACAACTCGTTAACATTACATGAGAGAGAACTATTAATTGACATCGCAGAGGCTACTAATGCTTTAAATGCCGTTGAACCTGCCTGTCAGATGATTCGCGACACCCGCGAAGATCCGCGATTACGAAAATCGGCAGTTTTTCTAGCAGATAAACTAGCGAGTGACGAACAGCTTTACGGCCTCGGAAGATGGGTGAAAGAAGCAAGTCGTCGAAGCTCTACTCAGCGGTCAATTATAGGCTCAATAGTATACGCGCTTCGTATTAAAGGTTTGTGGGATTTCGCAACTTGCGTAAGATATGCTCCGATTCAAGTAGGGCCACAGGATTACGGTAATATGGTTTGGCATAATCTCGAGTCCGGGATGACGTTGGAGAACGCACGAGAAATACTGCAAATGCTTTCATGTAGAGAGATTCGGTTACCCAAAAGACGTCCGAAAAGACCACGAGGCGCTGCGGGGCTTAACTCGATTCTTGGTCAAGCAATTACCTTGATGGAAGAAACGCAGGATCTCTTGGAGTCCGATTATAAACTTCTGGTGGATTTTGTACGAAAACAAAGGCTTAATGATCGTTCGTTTAATAGACTGCAGATAATGTCCATAATCGCGAGAAGCGAAAAAGCAAGGCGTGAGTTATTTCTCGAAGAATTCCGTAAGGATCCCACTAGTGTAAATCCAGGATTTGGTACCTGGCGATGGATACTTCGAGCTGAAGATGTTGATTGGCTTACGGAACAAGCGAAAAAGTTTGGAAACAAATCCACTTGGTTGTGGCAGGACGTACTGAAACTGACAACATACGATTCTATATCTGTTGGCCAAAGAAAGTGTATCCGAAAAATAGTTCGTCAAGTTGATCCGGATATCGTAATCAAGTTTGATTTGAGCCAGCGTCGCCGCCGCGCGGAAGAGCGAAAGTGGCAACCACGATCGGATGATCAAGAAGCGCAAGTTAAGCAGTTTACACTTGATGAGGTAGTTAATAATACTCTGAACAACGCTAAATTCACATTACGCCAGCGGATGGTTGGTTTAACGATGTGCTGTTTCGAGGAAGATAGCCGCCGACCAACTAACGTATCGGGAAGATGGTTAGAGTTGAATCAACACACTCGAGAGAAAATCTATGAGGTATGTGGTAGAGCTCTTCAAAGATGCAGCGCTACTCCCATTCCCGACGGCAGTACCTTTCCATCGACTGTAATTTACGAAGGTACGTGCTTCGTGCGGGCGTTAACTGATCGTTCTTGGGAACACACATTAACAGGGAAACAGATCGAAAAATGGTTACCAGCAGGTCTCCTTTTCTCTCGCGTTAATTTGAGCGAGGCGCTTTCTGTATGTGTCAAAGTCGACCGTAGAAAAACTGAGGAAGTCGTCATCCAAGAGGCTCAACGAGAACTGAGATCTGGTTTAGAGCATATTAGTGCACTTGCGATGTTTCCCGCGAAGTTATGGTCATCACACCTGTCAGAGCAAATGGCTAGTCTAGCGTCTTGCGAGCGTTATTCAGTTGCGGGTCGGATAACATTGTTAAATCTATTGATTAACCGGTCAGCTTCTCACGCTTTGGCAATTGTTAAGGAATGGCGGTACTCCAAAAAAGGAAAGAAAGAAGAAATCGAGCAAAAACATTTTGCGGCTTTGAACGCGTTAATTGCAATTGATCCCCCCACGGGAATTGAAGAACTGAAAAAGGATGTTCAAGAAAATGGGCGAGAGATCCTTGTTAAACTTGATGCGCTGCTAGGATCCTTGAGCGGTCGTTCCTTAAAATTATCCGAGTTACCAACGGAACATTTGGAAATGTTGTTCGAAATGCTTCATGATGCATTTCCCCCTGATAAGGATCCGAAAGCGGAGCCAGGTGTTGCTTTCATGGTCACTCCAGAATATGAGCTACGGATGCTCAGACGCGAAATTCCCGCAATAATACATAATCGTGATAAGGACTCTGATTGTGATGCTATCGAACGTTTGAGTAAAAAGTATAAAATTGTTCGACGATGGTATGAAGATAAAAAAGCTCATCGTAAAGCGCATGACGTGATTGACCTGATAGATCCGTTGGAAGGACGCAATGGGATAACTAGGAATAGAGTGCCTATCGATCAGTTGGTTCACCTTATCGATTTCGTAAGGTATCGATTAATCCGCTCGTCACAAGATCTTCAAAATATTCTGTTGGAAGAACTCGCGTTTATTGGAAAAGATTCGCGGGAGCACGTTCACATGCTACACACTCCGAGGAAGAAGAAAAAAACGCAGAAGAGACTTCATGAGGATGCATTACAGGCTTATGTAAAATGTCGACTGAGCGACCGTTTACCAAACGCAGTGCTCCCGTCAAGTACGCTGGTAGTTTTTATAGATAGAGAGCCACTCGCGACCGGTGATCAGCGTCTAGATATCAAGGTGCAATCGCCAACTATCGACGGTGATACAGCTACCGTTGTGATCGAAATAAAATGGTCTGACAACCCAGCCATCTCACGAAGTATGGTGACGCAGTTGGGAAAAGATTATCTTAAGGGACTCAATCTAACACATGGTATTTACCTAGTAGGGTGGTATGAACCCGGTAGATGGTCCAGAGATGCGTTAGGAAAAAGACCTCTCCGCAAGGATTCTATGGAAGCTTGGAAGCGAGCGTTGGAAGAGCAAGCGAAACTTTTTGGAGAAGCTAATCCGGAACTAAAAATCGTTACTTTTATGATCGATTTTAGTTGGCCCTCTGCGAGTAGCAATTAAGTGTTTAAACAATAATACTTCCGTTGCGTAATATTTAATCGAGTGGTCTTTATGGGAATACATTTGCGTGCGTATAAGAACGGCGAAACCGGTGGCGCGGCAACCCACAAGGGCATCTGGTATCAGGCACTCTGGTGTGCGTTCCAAGCTGCTAGCACGCAGATTGAAACATCCGAAACTGGAGGCGTAAAACTCATCCTGGAGCCTTTTGGCGGCGATGCATGGCTTGAGCAACCTGGTCACCGTCGGGTTGTTCAATTGAAGACGGCTTATCGAGGCACGTGGTCGCTGAAAGAAGTTGTTGAAGATGTTCTGCCGGATCTTTATCGCGCTGTAGAACTTCGCAAGACTGGAAAAGTAACATACGAGTTTGTCACGGAAGGGCGATTAGGTGACTGGAAACCAGTCCTGAAGTTTTTCAAATCGTTGGGCGAACGGTTTCCACAGGATGCATTGGATGAAAGCTTGAGCGCAGCGTACGAGGCGTTGGATGATCATTGTGCGATGAAATTCGCGGGTTCTAGTGGTACTTTCTGGAAGGGCACCCGGACCGAACGCAAAGTGTTTGATCGTATTTTGGAACACCTTCACAAGAAGGAGTTGGCAGCTAATGAGAAAGCCTCGATTAAGCAAACACGTCGTAAGACGTGGCAGTTGCTAGCCCACTTCAAGTTCGAAGGCGATGTTCATGATGACGAAGTGCGGCGGAAATTGGACGATTACCTGCTAACTGTTGTAGAGCACCGTGAGAAGCTGGCGTCGATCCGGGATGCAATGGTCGGCTACTTGATCGATAGGTCGCGTAAGAGCCGTGCCACCATCACTCCGGCTGAGCTGTTTCATCGACATGGATTGAAGAACGTGGTGCAAGTGGGCTGCAGTACCCTTCTTAGGGAACGATCGCGCGAGCAGGTTAAGCGTCGGGCACAACTGCTCATGTACTATCCAGAATGGGATGTAAGAAAATCCGACGATTCCGTGTCGCACAAGCTACTCTCCTTGCCACCGATCACTGCAGTTACGGGTGAAAGCGGCCATGGCAAGACTTGGCGATTGTGCGACGAAGTTCTAAGGTCTGACGGAACGGCAGTCGTACTCCTTAACTCAACCGGCGATATGCATGGAGATCTCCAGAACGCCGCGGACGAAGTGTGGCGAACCGCCCTGGGGCATGATGGTCAACTTAACCTGCAACGACTTTCTGCTCGACGGGCGGATGTTCTGGAGATTGCGCAGGACCAGCCGTGGTTACTGGTTGCCCTTGATGACCTCAAGAATGTCGATCAGGCCAACGCTCTGTTAACTGAGCCATTAGAAGAATGGGGTGTGCGCGTAATTGTCACCTGCGATAATGCAATTGCCGAGGTCTTTGAACAATATCGTTGTCAAAAACCCGAACGGGTTCAGGTTCTTCGTGTAGGTCCATTCAGTACGAGCGAGCGAGATACTTACATCCAACGTAGGCTTGGTGATACTTGGGTGGACATTCCTCGGGTTGTTCGCGGATTGATCTGTTCTCCGCTGCTAGCGGCAACGTACTGCGACATCGCGAGTGAGCAGCATGGGTGGCAGCCACAGAATGAGTATGAGCTAATCGAGAGAAATTGGCTGCGCCTGACCAAAGGAAAAATTGCGCCCCATTGCCGAGACGAACTACGTCTGCGGCGGCTTGCTGCCACGATTCTTGACGGTGAGCCCTACCCATGGAAAGTTGGCTCGCTTGATGACGCTGGTATCGATGAGGAAGCTGTCCATCGGATGGGAAAATGCGGATGGATTCGAATCAATACCGATGGTTATTATGAATTTTCACACAGCCGGTTCTTGAATTTCGCTGTGGCTAAATATCTTGCGGAAGGGCATAGAGATAAGCAGATTGAGGATACCGAGTTGGCTGAGCGGTTTGCTTTGATAATGGACGTCCGCAAGCAATACAGTGGTCCGTACCTTGGTTATGTGCCGATGGATTGGTTTTTCCTTCGTTGCCGCGATAACAAAGACGGTGCGGGAGCGCTATCGGTGCTGAGATTGCTCTGCGATAAGCTAGACCATCACTCCAAGGAGATACTCCATCGCGATCTATTGCCCACTCTGGGAGCAGCCGCACCACCGCTTCTCTGGGATTCTTTTGTGAATATTGCCGAAAAGGGAACAGCGTGGGGGCTGAGTTCTGTTATTGATGGACTCGCATCGCTGCCGATTGAGCAATTGAAGCCGCGGATTATAGAGCTTCTGGGAGAATCTAGTCCTCTCTTACAGCGGGCCGCGTTGAGACTCCTTTGCCGGTGCCCGGTGCCTGAAGCTCTCGATGCCGTTTGGAATTTACACAAACAGATGCAAGATGATTCTGCAAGATTCCTCACTGCTGACGAGGTAGAACGCGGCAGGCCCGAGGCAGCAGCACGTTCTCTCTATAATATTGGATTCGACGCACTTCGTGGATGCACGCGACTCAAGCCGGAGTGGCTTGCTGAAGCAATCCGGTGTGCTGCTCCTGATGTTGAGCCGGTGCATGATCTAGCGTACTTGACGGCGAGGCTAAATGACGACGGAAACACGTGGCGTATCCGCAAGGAGGACCTCTTCACGATGGTCGCACACGATAAGCGCCGATCATTGGCATTGAATATCGGGATATGGCACGATGTGTCGAAAGCAGATTGGCTTGAGGAGGTAGTGAACGTCAATCAGGATTTTCTGGGAGCTGCAGCCCTGGAGGCGCTTGCTCAAATCGATCCATTCAGGGCGGTGCGTAATCTCAATCGTCTGCCTAGCGATCAGTGGTGTTTCAAGGGCCGGTTTCTCTCGCGCCTCTTCGCGAGCGTTCCCGCCGAAACGAATGAAGAGCTTCGTCGCAATATTCTTGCTGCTGAGGACCGGATGTTTGCGTTTCTAGTCTATCGTGGCAACGAGAATTCCATGGACGTAAACACTTTTAATATTCTACTCGATACGTTTGAGGTGGAGGTTACGAAAATCTTGGAGGAAGCAGCGAGCTTTGGACTATCGAAGGTGCGCGATAAGTGTATTCGGTTCTCCACTTTACTAGAGATGCTTGCCAAGATGGGACGAGGCGTTTTCCTTGATGAACTTATCGCAAGAAAAGGATCAGCTCTGGAGAATCGATTGGTAGATTTACTGATTGATGTATTTCGCCCACGTCAGTGGGCGGTATACGATGGTTTTCCTCGAGATTCAGCTCTGGAATTACTGCGAAGGATGGGCGGTAGCGGGCACCAGCGCGTAGTAAACGTTTTTCTGGATGCTGACAACCAATACGGAAAATTAGACGCCATCTGGGAGACCTTCGCCAATCCCAATCAGGAAACTCTCCAGAAACTCCGACGTATCGTGACAAGCGATGTGCTTTGGGATGATGATTTTCCAGTTTTGCAGCAGGAGGCTATGAAGGCTCTGGCCTCAGCGGGCGATATAGTTGGGATTATCGAAGGAGCTATGAATTTGGGCCTGAAGATACCGAGGTACCTTGAGGGTTGGCTTTGTCCGCAGATAGTGGGCAAGGATGAAGGTATTCAACGCGCGATGGACGTTATGGAAGAGCGGAATCCCGCTACTCTGCCAGGGGCGTTGTATGTGCTCGGATTGTTACGGCACTCCCCAGCCATGGAAGCGATCCTCAAGATTCTCAAAGATCCACCCAATGACGAGGTTCGTATAGCTGCGGTTATTAGCCTCGGCTTGTTCGGCGACCGCGCGAATTCGGCGGTGGAACTGATTAAAACCCAGATTGGTTTCGAGAAATGTCGCCACGCATCTCACACCGCTCTATGGCAAATCGAAACTGCAGATGCGCGACGAGCTCTGATTGCCTCATTGGATGAGCGTTGGGATCCATCAGTCGCTGTTACGCTGACCCAGTTCCAGGATACGCGGGTGGCGGCTATTGACAGTCTTGTCAGTTGGATTGAGAAAGAGGATATGCGGAGCCCCCGCTTCTGGATAGATGGTGGCGATTTGGTTTTCGGCATGGCCTCGGAGGACGTGCTGGGGAATATATTGCGCCGGTGCCTCAGTTTGGCCGAATACGTTCGCGAGGCGGCCCTCGGCGGAGAGGGCGGACTGTTGACTTTCGACATGAAATATGGCGCTATCCGAGCTTTGGCTGTTATTGACCCGAATACTGCGAGATTGACTGCGAAGAAGGCGATGGTCGATTGCGAGTCTCGAGATCGACATATATATCCGCCTCTCCTATATCGGCTCGATCCAGATGAAGCTCGCGAAACATTCCTCGGTATGGCGGCGAAAGAGAAGAACCCTGCCGTTACGTGGGCCATGATGCTCTCCCTTCAATCCGCCAATGCTGCGTGGTTGCTAGATAAACTAAGCGACAACTCGACCACCACTCGGACGGCGGCATGCAAACTTTCTATGGGCGCTGCAATAGATAACAAGGATGTGTATGACCGTGTCACCTCTTTGCTACAAGATCCATCTCATAGTGTGAGGAATGCGGCAGAGGCCACGCTGGAACGATGCCGACGTGAGCGATGGACGAGAACGCTAATCGAACAGGTTGACCGACCAAGGACGACTACTAGTCGTGCCTGGACGATATTCAATGCCATCTTACGGATTGCCGAAGTGGGCTATGAAGGGGGGGATTGGCCAGAATGGGTAAGCCGATTTATCGAGTCGCGTCCAGTCCAAGAGTGCCCAGCTCTACGCAGGGTGTTTATGGAGCGGCTCAACGAGTTACGAAAGAAGTCTCTGAGGGATGCGATGGGCGAAGTAAAAAAGGCGCATTAAAAACAGATATATGCAACTCGCTTTCACGCGGGGTATATTTGATTCGTATATAACAGCATTTGTAAATTGGCCTACCAAACATTCGAGCGGGCTAGTTGTCGGACGGGTTTATCGGGATAACTCAAATAAACGGATCCGTGCTAAATGAGCGACAGGCTTAAACTCCAGGGAGTATCAATTTGAGAATCGCACGCATCAAGATCAAGAATTTTAGAGGAATCGCGAAAGCAAATCTGCTTCTACCGGAACATGCGGTATTCGTTGGCGACAACAACTCCGGCAAGTCGACGATACTTGAAGCAATCGATCTCGTTCTTGGCCCTGATCGGCTATCGCGACGCTCAGTGGTTGACGAGCACGACTTCTACGCCGGCCAGTATATTGGCAGCGATGAGAATCCCGCCGAGATTAATGTCGAAGTTGTGGTTGTAGGTCTTTCAGACGAACAGAAGCGCCATTTCAAGTACCATATCGAGTGGTGGGAAATTAACACGAGTGGTTTGCTTGAAGGGCCACCTGTAGAGGAGACGGACGAAGATTATGTGATTCCGGCACTACGTGTAGGATTTACCGGCGCTTACGATGCGGAAGAGGATGATTTTCTCGGGTCAACGTATTTTCTTTCGCCTGTGCGAGAGGATGGCACGCGCGACTCATTTTGTGCCCGGGATAAACGCTTGTGCGGATTCCTATTCCTCCGGACACTGCGGACGGGCTCTCGCGCACTGAGCCTCGAGCGGGGTTCGCTTCTCGATATCATTCTGCGCCTTCAGGAAAAGCGACTCCAAATGTGGGAAGACGTCTTGACGCAGCTAAGGGCACTGTCCGTTGCTGAGAATCCGGAACTCGGTATCACTAACCTCCTCTCTTCGGTCCAGAAGTCGATCCGCGAGTTTGTTCCGTCCGACTGGGCTGATGAGCCGCACATGCGTGTATCTAACCTGACGCGAGAGAATCTCCGTCGCATTTTGACCGTGTTCATGGGTACAGGGGCAAAGCGCGAAGACGGTACCGACTATGTGGCGCCGTTCCAGCTTCAGGGTACGGGGACCATTAATACCCTTGTGCTTGCGTTATTGTCGCTTGTGGCCGAGCTCAAACAGAACGTGATCTTCGCCATGGAGGAGCCGGAAATAGCACTCCCGCCTCATACGCAAAAGGGGATAATCGACAAGGTGCGAAGAAAATCCGCACAGGCAATCTTCACATCGCACTCACCATACGTTCTGGAGGAGTTCAAGCCGGAACAGATTCTCGTTGTTCAACGGACCGAAGGTGTGCTGATAGGAACACCAGCGGCGTATCCCCCTTCAGTGAAACCGAAAGCTTATCGCGTGGACGTCCGAACTCGCTTTTGTGAAGCGATGCTTGCGAGGAGGGTACTGATCACTGAAGGACGAACGGAATACGATGCGTTTCCTGCAGCAGCACGCAGATTGCATCAGCTGCATTCTGACGAGTTCCATACGCTTGAGAGCTTAGGAATCGCAGTGGTGAATGCCGAAACCGACACACAGGTAGCGCCACTTGGCAAATATTTCTCCGAGTTTGGAAAAACGGTATTCGCTGTTTTCGACCGACAGACGCCAGTGTCAAAGGCTGAGATTGAGGCGGCGGTCAGTTACTCGTATGAGGCCCCGGAGGATGGATTTGAGAACGTCGTCATCAACGGGACCGCTGAGTCCGGTCTTCGCCGCTTCGCGCTCGGTCTTGTGGAAAACGGTGAGTGGCCGCAACATCTCGCCTCGCGTACGCCCACAGAGCAGATGCCTCCAGAAAGTTTGCGTGATGTGTTGCTCGAATACTTGAAAGGTGCAAAGGGTGCTGGAAGTGCCGCGGACTTGCTCGGACAATGCCTTCGTGACGAGATGCCGGATTATATCGTGAAAACGCTATTCGCGATTCAGATGGCGGCCCAACCTAAGCTAGACCATATCACCACCCCGGAAACAGTGGACGAAAATAGTGTACAGACGGAGTGACCCGTGAGTATCACAATAGACATCACGCGGACGCATGAGAATCTCCTGAGGGCCAAGGGGCACCTCCTGGTTCTCGGTGGTCCAGGCTCTGGTAAAACGACGATCGCGTTACTCAAGGCTAAGCGGGAGTTGACCTCCGGCAGCCTGAAGTCGGGCCAGCGTATTCTTTTTCTCAGTTTTGCCCGAGCCACCGTGGCGCGCGTCGCTGAGCAAGTAGGCGATCTAATTACTAGCCCGGATGTAAGAGCGATTGAGATAAACACATATCACGGATTCGCATGGACGTTGCTTAGAAGCCACGGCTACTTGCTAAATGCGGACCACGCCATCACGTTGCTGCCACCTCCGGAGGCCGCGGCTAGACTGGCTGGAATGTCGCCGGATGTGCGGAAAGCAGAGATACGGCGACTGTTCGATGTGGAAGGTCTGCTCCACTTCGACCTCTTCGCTGCGCTCAGTGCCCAACTGTTATCGGGTAGCAGGAAATTGGCTAAGATTGTCAGTGATGCCTATCCTGTCGTCATACTCGACGAGTTCCAGGACACGAATGCTGAAGAATGGGATATGATACAGGCGTTTGGGATGAGCAGTCACCTTATCGCACTTGCTGACGCTGAGCAACGCATTTACGAATTCCGAGGTGCGGATCCCAAACGGATCAGCGAGTTTATTAACGCCTGTTGTCCATCGCAGTTCGATTTTGGAACTGTGAATAGGCGGAGCAATGGAACCGATATTGTCGCGTTTGGCAATGATCTACTTACTGGTGCAAACAAGGGCAAGAATTACGGTGATGTTTCGATTGTATGCTATGGGTATTACCATGGACGGAATGAGCTGTTCAAGCTTAAAGTATCGCTTTTGGAAGGATTGAGGCGTCAAGTTAATTCGGGTAAAGCAGATTGGTCAATAGCCGTACTCGTTCCGACCAAGCGACTGATGTTAACCGTTTCAGACTACTTCTCTTCGAGTGCTGATGGACTTCCCAAATTGCGACATGATGTTGCCTTAGATACGGAAGGCCCATCATTGGCCGCGACCTTGATCGCCGGAGTTCTCGAAGCGGATTTCGCGAGCGAGGAGGTAAGTCGTCGGATAATCCAAGACCTATGTATGTATATTCGGGGACGAAAGGGCGTTAGTGGACCGAATCAGACTGAGGTCAAAATGGCCGACTCCCTCAACGTGTTTCTCGAAACGGGAAGACTCAGAGGAGCGAAACGTAAGGCGCTGGTCGAGGATATCTGTCGCATTGCCGCCTCAAGGCAGCAACTTGAGCTATCGGGTGACCCAGGGGAGGACTGGCTGGCGATTCGGCGGCTGCTTGAAGGTGCGACGGCGGTGGAGTTGGCGCAGGTTGCCGCAGATGCGGAGTATTTGCGGCTATTTCACAAGGGCGCGATGCTTCGTTCTAGGCTATCAGAAATTTGGCGCACAGAGGGGAGTTATTTCGGTGCTGAGGAGGCAGTGCGGGATGCCTTACTCCAGGAACATTTTTCTGCATCAACGCGCACATGGGCGGGCATACATGTTATGACGATCCACAAGTCTAAAGGCAAAGAGTTCGACGAAATATTCGTATGCGAAGGACGCTTCCAAGGGCGAATTGTCAGTACAAACGCGACGGAGAATGATATCGCTCAGGCTCGCTTGGCGCTACGTGTCGCAGCTACGCGAGCAAGAGAACGTGTGACAATCCTGACGCCCAAAGACAAGAAGTGCCCATTCTTGTGAATGTACGCCTATGGAGTATGACCTAAGCCGATTACACCAGAGTAACATTTGTTGTTCCTGGAATTTTGCCAAGTAAGAAACAACCACAACCGATGGTTGCCAAAAGTGCGGGAGAACCGTTTTAACCCGCCCGGTGACATGAAGTTACTGCTCAAGAGGATCAGGAATATCCTCTAATATTTGATTGCGATCACAGTGTTTTAAAAAAAGATAGAGAGAGGAATCGATTATTTTTAAGATCTTACCTCCGCGATCATAATCCACAAATGGAGGATTGATATTCTTTCGAATCTGGTGCTGAGTGATATTGTGTAAAAAGGCACCCACATCACCTGAACGTACATCGTCAGGTCTGTGGTGTATTTTTTTTATTTCATCAATCAATGTAGATCTGGATATCCCTTTTTCTATACCTTCGAACTTTCTGGTCAACAGTAGCTTTATAAAATAATACGGGAAGGCAAGCGAAGGTTTACCGCTTTGACTACTAACTTTTTTTGTTGTGTCAACAAATGTTTCAAAATTGCGAGTATGTCGAGCACCGTACTCATTTGCTTTGATCTCCAGGGCTTTCTGTAAGTGCTCCTCAGTTATCATAACTTTGCTGGAGGCAGACTTTTCCACGCCTGCTAAAAGACAACAATGTTTACACACTTCCTGGACAACGCCAATACTGTCAAACGAGTCAGCTATTAGGTTATCCATGACTTTAGAAAAATCAACATTTAATAAATCTTGACCTTTGTTGATTACTCTAACAAAATCACTTTTATCCCAAGGTTCAACAGGAACTTCAGTAATCCGATCTAGCAGGTCTCCGTTAAATTGCGCAAGGCGATTAGCTTCTCTCCATATCCCCAGGATAATAAACACGACATGATGATCCTGGAATACACGAAGGTCATATGCGAGTTGTACTTGGACCTCCGCGGATAAATAGTGGAAATTTTCCAATACAATATAGATATTGTTTACTTTCAGCAATTCGGAAACATCCTGTGCCAGCGCAAGATTATACTCTACGTATTTAACTGTCTGGCTCGTTTTACTAGTATTTTTATCAGCTGCCTCACCTGACAGGCTTGCCCCTTCCACGTATGGAACCTTAACTTTAAAACCGATTTTTCCTCCATGCTCTTGCCCTACTTCGTTTGTTTCTGACTCGATAAAAGTAATATTACATTGCCGAAGCACTGATTTATACAAATCGACTGGTCCAGCTTGTGGTGAGCATTCGACCTTAACATACTTTTCCTTGGGAAGATGCGTCAAGATAAGTGAGGTTTTTCCTTGTTTCGACGAACCGTAAACAATCACTTCGTTACCACTTTCAATGGCAGCTTTGAATGTTTCGTCCACTGAATCGCGTTCTATGTAGGATTTAACCAATGTACTTTTTACGCCAAACACATCTGTCGTTCTATGAACCATCGTCCCAATAACTCCATAATTCCACCATCAATGTTACAAATAATTATCACGGTTTAATCGACGAACTCAAAAACTTATATGCGATAACGCACACAGAAAATGCTAATCTACATGGTTTATTCCCTTTGCCGTTGATTGGGGACTTTAGGGTACATCATCTGTATTAACATTGTTCCTACAGCGCTTTTAACGAACAAGCAAGCTAATTCGCACATTTTAAATCCTAATTTGTGACCTGCACTCTTCGATGTCGGCTCAGCCTGGGAGTATATACTCTTAGCATGGATCATTCATGAGTGGTGGTCACACGATGAGCCGGAAACCCGACACATCTCATAGTATCGAGGTAGTCTCAAAATCTGTGTAAATTGCAAAAAGGAGGGGCATCCCCGATAAGTGTATTTGAATAAAGCACTTATTTTGAAAGGAGACGCCCTGATGGCTACTAAACAGGAACAGAAACGATTAGTCAAGGATGGTAATGCGGCCACTATCGTGGTTCATGATCAACTGGAAGAATTAGCTTGTGCGGGAGCCCGCGAGATGCTGACCAAGGCGTTGAACGAAGAACTGGATGCATACCTGGGCCGGGATCGGTATGAACGAACCGACTCTCGCCGAGGCTACCGCAACGGTACGACGCCTCGAAAATTGACCCTGGGGAGCGGTACGATCCAGTTGGCGGTTCCCCGCATCCGGGATGTTCCCGACGGACAAGAGCCGTTTGAATCGAAAATTCTGCGTAAGCATCAGCGTCGCAGCGACACATTGGACACGGCCTTCACGAATCTGTTCATCGAAGGGCTGGCGACGCGGGACTTCGAACCCGCTATTCGCCTGCTGGCCGGAGAAGATGCCCCGTTGTCGCCGAGCACGATCAGTCGATTGACCCGCCGGTTCAAGGATCAGTACGAGGCGTTCGACCAGCAGGATCTCAGCGACCGGAAGTTCGTATACATCTGGTGCGACGGGATTTATCTGAAGGCCGGTCTAGGCACAGAGAAAGCATGCCTGATGGTTCTGATTGGTGCGGATACCGAAGGGGTCAAGCATCTGATCGCCTTGCGGGAAGGATACCGGGAGAGCACCGAAAGCTGGGGTGACCTGATTCGGGATTGTCGTCATCGCGGTATGAACGAGCCGGCCTGCTGGATCGCCGATGGTGCGCTGGGCATCTGGGCGGCGATCAACGAGCAAAGTCCTCGATCGGCCCAGCAGCGGTGTACGAATCACAAGACGATGAACGTACTGGACAAATTGCCGAAGAGCGAACGTCCGGAATACGCACAACGATTGCGGGCGATCTGGCAGTCGGACAGTGAAGATGCTGCCCGGAAGCGGACTCGGGAGGTGGTTCATGATCTCCGCGCGGCGGGATATGATCGTGCGGCAAACTGCCTGGAGGACGATCTGGATCGCTGTCTGGCGTTCTATCAGTTCCCAAAAACGCACTGGCCGCATCTTCGGACCTCTAACGTGGTGGAATCGCTGTTCGCAACGGTCCGGTTAAGAACGAATGCCGCCAAGCGATTCAGAAAAACACGAAGCGGCGTACATCTGATGCACCAAGTGATGGAGCGGCAATCCAAACGATGGAGACGATTGAGATCGGCCCACTTATGCTCGACAGTGAAGCTGCCCGGTGTGTCCAAAAAAACGAAAACGAAGGCCGCGTAAAAAATGGTTATCGTGGGATGCTCAAATGCAATTTACACAAAAGTTGACACGACCTCCATAGTATCGTCCTATATGATAATTTATGTTGTGTTTTTTGGGGTTTAAAAAAGGAGAGGATTTTCGCTATAAGATGATGGGGATGCAATCTCAACTAAACAAAGGAGATATCGTAACGCATACTTCTTTTACATGGTTCTACTTGATTTGCTACTATTTATATATTCAAGGTTCAATATTGTATGAAGGCCTACTTTGAAAAACGTCATCTTCTAGTTCGTGAATATATCATGCCTCCGTTTTAAAAAACCAGAGGCATGATATCAGTTGTTTTGATCAGTAATATGCTGGCGAGGCGATTTTTACCTGGGGATTACAGATCGTTCGTTTCTGCGTCGTCTGATTTGCGAACAGGCAGTAATCGCTAAAATGGCCAGCGTAGTTGGTTCGGGTACGATTAGTGTGACACTACTGCTGTTTGCTTCAAGAGCGTTGCCAGCTACCGGGTCATGACGATCACCGATAATTACGTCGAAATTAAGTAGATTTGGAGCTAACGTCCATAACCCGTTTCTGATGGACTGATTTCGATACGATCCACAACTAGTTCTGTAAAAGACCCCGTGACGTCGTCCGTCGGCGAGCTTGCGCTTGCGGTAGCAAACCGATTTGTAAGTGCCCCGGTTAAATTACTTGACTCGTAATCCCAATTCGTGAGCATGTTATCGTTTCTCGTGAATTCCAAGCCGTCTAAAGTTCCGCCATCGTCAGCTGTTGAACTGCTAAACCCTATTAAAAATTCCTTCATAGCGGCCGATGAATCTGATGTGCTAATAAAAAGCTCAAGTGTTGTTGTTTCTGATAAGCTTATGGTTTTGGTACTTGATCCATCGTCGAAGCGTAATCCAACAGTGTAGTCTACTCCAACGGCTGTGCTAGAAATAAACGAGATAAAAGCAACTGCAATCGATGTTATAAAACCTACTCTCATTTTCTCTCTCCCAAGAAATGGTAACTGATAAATATGTTAAAATGGGCTATATAGGGCTAGGGTTAGCAGCATCCCAATCCTAGCTTTTACTGCCTAATGAACATATTAATCTAAGAGGAATTGCCGGATATGGCGCCTCCTCCTCTCCCGAAAAGTATATCCATACTATCAAAGCGAATTTTAAAATACAAGAACCGAGCAGGATTTTTCTAGTGTGAACTTCCGGCAAACGCGGATTATCCAAGAAAAACCGGGGAGAGGCCTAGTTTTCCCAAAGTAGCAGTTTGAAAAAACCTTAAAATATCCTGATTTACGGATTCTATGTAGTGTGCGTAACTCCTCTTTAATTAGTTGTTTATGCGTTTTAGAAATCGAAGAAAGTGTTTAGTGGAATTCAATCCGAGATTTCCAACATCAATTGGTGAAGATTTAGACCAAACCAAGATAAGTCGAGGCGGATCGGTAACCACGCTTACAGAAAGAAACGATTCGTTGTTTACTCAATTAGAGTGTTCAGTATTTAAGCTGTCCGTTTTCTCGTGGTTCACTTTCTTAGTTTGACTGCTATTTACCTTAATGCTACAGTTAATGCTCAATTTCTTTTCTGCCGAGTAGGTTCGGGCAAGGGAATGCAGTTATCTTTAGTCGGACGCAATGTGGGCAAAAACAATCACGCTATGTTGGGTAGATTCAGTGTGGTTTGAATAAGTGTTTCCTGCGAATATTCTGGTAGGTGAGTTTTCGTGTCTGCCGTGCCGGGATCATAGTTTGTTGGTGTTGTATTGGTTCATGTTAATGTACGCGATCAGAACCTGACGTAGTAATAAACTCCTGCCGGTATTGGCTAGATGATGGTTCGAGTATCGAAAAGTCTGGTTCTGTCGCTGAAAATACGAGGTCGTGAGTCATTCCAGTGAAGGAGGAATAGATGATGGCTCGAGATTTAACGATATGTATGAGAGTAACGGTATTTTCAGTTCTCCTCTTTGCTTCATTGAATACAGTATTAGCAAATGGTTTGCAGCAACCATTTCTTACACAAGAGAAGTCGGAACTTGATCTAGACTCTCGTTCTTGGCCAGAGGAAGTTGCGCTGCTAGTTGACGTTGGTGAATTTACTGAGAGCTTTTCTGTGAATCCGCCTCTTGAAGTGAGCATGATAGAATTTGGGGAAAGCTCCCAAGGCCTTAATAAGGTAGGTACTGCACGAAGCTCGTGTTACGGATCTCGTTCGACAAACTATTCTATACCGGATAATGTGTGCGAGTGGGATGTCTATAGTCCCATTAGCATTGGCTGCGCTCCATCCGGAAAGACAATAACAGGTATGGATCTTCACTTAGAAATCACACATACATATGTGGGTGATCTTGAGGTTATCCTATGCAACGAAGCATCAGATCATTGCGTGTCACTTTGGGATCGCGAAGGAGGTAGTGCCGACGATATTAGTGAAACCTGGTCAGATGTTGTTAACTATAATGGGGAACCTGTAAATCAAACTTGGCGTGTTTGGGCGAGAGATTGTGCTAGTGGCGATACGGGTTACATAGATTATTGGTGGATCGATCTTTATTACGAAGATGATCCCGCTGAACTCGTAATACAAGATTGGGATTGCGAGAGTGAGCCTTGGGCTTGGGGAGAAACTGCGCGTATTGACTTGGATGTCGAGAACACCGGGGGGGAGACTGCTGATACCTATATCAAAGTTATAGCGTCGAATGATACAACGCTTTGGGACAGTGATGATTACATCATATTTGATTGGCACGCTCAAATTGCACCTGGAGCCCATTGGATTAGAAACGACTATACATGGACTCTTCCATCCTCGCCATATCCGAACATGCCCAATAACGGAACTGTTTACTATTACGTGCATGTTGGTGATCCTTTTGATTTGAGAGACTATGATTCTGTAACTATTAGTACACCACTGCCTGACCTTACGGCTTCTTTATCCGTGATTGGTTCCAACTTCAATTGGGGTGACACGGTTGGCGTTGAGGTAGGAGTTGATAATATTTCGAACGTGCCGACGGACCGTAGTTTTAAGGTATATCTGGTGATCTCGAACGATTCGAATATCCAATCATCAGATTACAGGTTGGCTGAGTGGACTGTATCAGCAGGTGGTACACCGTGGGGATGTCCACAACTGCGAACCTACCAAGCCTACCGCCGTTAGGTTTTTCGGATAACGGAACAGTGTATTTCGGTCTTTACGCCGATGCCCAGGATCAAATCGACGAGGAGAACGAAGGAAATAATACGGACTATGAAGCTGAAAGTATCGGTACGCTTCTCCCTGATCTTCAAGGGAATAGTTTTAACGCAGAGGAGCCACTCATAGCAGGGGAAGATTGTGACATATCGTTTTCTCTTAAGAATTCGGGAGGCGAAACTAGCCAGAGTTTCTTTGTGGATTTCTATTTGAGCGATAATAGTACCATATCTACGTCAGATTACATCCTTGGTAGTTTCCAAGTTCTCGGGGGGATGCAAAGTGGTACGGGCCCGCAGGTTAATACGAGTTTTGCTCTGCCTGTGCGTGGACATAGTGCGTACGAGAACGGAGACGGATCGTACTACATTGGTATGATTGTTGACGCCGATTCTGATGTGCAAGAATCAAATGAGGGGAATAATCGGAATATCGGTAATGGGACAGATAGAGATTCTGTTGAGATTACTGAAACCGGATACGCGGATCTGACTGCTTCGTTATCCGTAATTGGCTCCGACTTTAATTGGGGTGACATGGTTGGGGTTGAGGTGGGAGTTGATAATATTTCCAATGTTCCTACGGACCGTAGTTTTAAGGTCTATTTAGTGATCTCGAACGATTCGAATATCCAATCGTCAGATCACAAGTTGGCTGAATGGACCGTATCAGCAGGTGGTACACCGTGGGGGATGTCCACAACTGCGAACCTACCAAGCTTACCGCCATTGGGCTTTTCAGATAACGGAACAGTGTATTTCGGTCTTTATGCTGATGCCCAAAACCAGATTGACGAAGAGAACGAGGCGAACAATACGGATTATGAAGCTGAGAATGTTAATAAACCACTGCCTGACCTTACGGCTTCTTTATCCGTGATTGGTTCCAACTTCAATTGGGGTGACATGGTTGGCGTTGAGGTAGGAGTTAATAATATTTCGAACGTGCCGACGGACCGGAGTTTTAAGGTCTTTTTGGTGATCTCGAACGATTCGAATATCCAATCGTCAGATCACAAGTTGGCTGAATGGACCGTACCAGCAGGTGGTACACCGTGGGGGATGTCCACAACTGCGAACCTACCAAGCTTACCGCCATTGGGCTTTTCAGATAACGGAACAGTGTATTTCGGTCTTTATGCTGATGCCCAAAACCAGATTGACGAAGAGAACGAGGCGAACAATACGGATTATGAAGCTGAGAATGTTAATAAACCACTGCCTGACCTTACGGCTTCTTTATCCGTGATTGGTTCCAACTTCAATTGGGGTGACATGGTTGGCGTTGAGGTAGGAGTTAATAATATTTCGAACGTGCCGACGGACCGGAGTTTTAAGGTCTTTTTGGTGATCTCGAACGATTCGAATATCCAATCGTCAGATCACAAGTTGGCTGAATGGACCGTACCAGCAGGCGGCACTCCATGGGGAATGTCCACGACGGTGAATCTTCCAAACTTACCGCCATTTGGTTTTCCAGATGATGGAACAGTTTACTTTGGTCTTTATGCTGATGCTTTGAATCAGATCGATGAGGAGAACGAAAGCAATAACTCAGATGATGAGAACGAAACTGTGTTGCTTACACCTCCCACAGTTCTAGTAATTGAGGATATGGTTAAGGAGCCCGGCGGCTCTGAACAAATTCCGTTTGAGGAATTTCTCAACACATCCGGTCAACATTATGCAAAGTGTACAACCTCTCAAATTAATGATGGAACATTTGATCTCAGTGAAATCAAGTGCATTCTTATCACGAGCGATTCTGCGGGAATTATTAATGCCGAGTATATAAAACAAAAAACCCTTTTGATTTATAACGAAACTAATACGGCTCCAATGGCCATACCTGGCTATGGTTTATCGTACGATACTATAAACCAAGATTTTATAATTCCTAACGAGCCATTAGCTGCACAGCAGCAACAGATATTGCCGATTTCTGTGCGGTTTGATTGGCAGTCTATCAAGGATCAGGGATTGACCGAATTTGCCGGGCTCGTAGATCCGACTGGTGCTGTCGGAGCGAATGCTATAGCGATGGATGTAAGTGAAGGAAGTTATGGATGGGCTGCGTGGGGAGTCGTATCCACAGTACTTCAAACCGGCGCGAAAGGAGTGTTTGTTCTTAGTGTGCCGGTTTGTTTAGGAACTGGCGTAGGTTGTCTTGTTACGCTTGGGTCGGCAGGCGTTGTAGGATTAACTATGTTGCCAGGCACTTTTCGGGATGCTGTCGAGGTCGAATCTTGGCAGACAAGTGACTCGGATTTGTCGTACAATCTTAACACAAATGTTCTTAGTGCTGGTAATGGGCTAGTGAATACTCAGTGCCAATATAGTACGGATAATCCCCAAGGACTCCCATATCTCGTTTCAGGTTCGCCGGCAATTTGTAACTTTCCGGCACAGCTAGATGCAAGTCGTGGCAGGTTTAGTTACGATAGTCAATACTTATACAATGCAGGAGTTTTATCGAATCCTATTGGAGGATCGGCATCGTTTAATGAGCTGGTAGACTATAAAATCAATATTATCGGCAATCCTAGTATCGAATTGAAAGTTCTAGATAACCATTTTGATTATACCGGTCCTTATGGTAGCCATGCTATTGACCTAGGAGAAAACGGTATATCTGAGTGGGATTTAATCTGGACTAATTGGTTTTATCCAATAGAGCCTGACGTGATGGATTTTACGATTAGTAGTGAGAATGGATTAATGTCAACTTTTGTTGCGGTCGATCCTGTTTTTGAACCTCTAGTTCCCGTTGGATCTATTGTAGATCTTAATGTTAACGTAGGTATGGAAGTTGGGGATAGTGGGGTTTTGCAGTTAATAGTTATTGGGAATGCTGGGACGAATGAAACCATGTTTGAGATTATTGATGGCTGTCAGAGCATCATCATTCCTTTTAACGTTAGCATCCAGCATGTTGTCCCAACGAACGAGGAATACCAAATTTACGTTCAATTTAGACCGGGAGCTACTCACGGGCCATTAACTACTTCAGACATTAGCGATCTAATTAACCAGCCGAACGTATTCCATATTGAGTGGTCTGCCGATGATTCTTATGATTCCGGATTAGGTAACGATGAATTTGCTACGGCTGCGGAGATCGGAGAGGTTACAAATTTGCCTCTCAAGTCTTACGACGATGACTACTTCAAAGTAAATTTGGCGGAAGGTCAAATGCTAACCACATATATTGGAGAGGGGTTGACGCATAGATTATATGTGCCTGATCAATCCGTATTCGTGGAGAGTACCGGAAATACAAGCCAAACGGCTCAATTGGTAGCAAACGTTTCGGGATTCCATTACATAGAAATTTTGGACGGGACTCCAGACGATTATCACTTGACAACGGATATTGAAGATGTGACTCCGCCCGAAATCGTTGGCGATTTGATTTCTACTAGTCATGTTGCAAGTGAATGTTCAAACGAAGTTGTTATATCAATATCTTGGGACAAGGCGAATGACGTGGGCGGCTCCGGTTTGAATGGCTATTCAGCTATATGGACGCAAAGCCCCGTGTCGGAGCCTGATGAAGATCTCGAATACGAGGAATCTGTTATCGCCTGCGATAGTGATATACTTGATGAGGGTGACTGGTGGTTTCATATTCGTGCTGTCGATAACGCCGGTAATTGGGGAGACACGGGACGTATAGGTCCGTTTGAAATTGATATAACTCCTCCGTCATCATCACATGGTTTGAATGGCGATACGTTCACGCTTTATGCCGATGATGGAGATGGGTGTGGGATTGAAGGTAGCAAGTATCGTTTGAATGGGGGTACTTGGCAATCCTACTTGTCCCCTCTTGAGCTAAATCCAGGTGATGTCGTGGATTACTATGCAATTGACAAAGCGGGAAACGCAGAAGATCCAATGAAAACGTTTATCGCGGAACCCGCTACAATCGTAGTTGATATCGAGCCATCTACTGTTGAAGCAAGCTGGACACTTCGCGGCCCGAAAGAATACACATACAGCGGCGTAGGAAATGAAGTCGTGTACAACTTGACTGCCGGACTGTACACGGTGACTTTTGACGATATTCCATGTTGGACTATACCCACTTCGCAACAAGGTACACTGGTTTTTGGTGGTCACCATACTTTTGCAGCGACGTTTGAGCCGGTTACTGCTCCAGAGATCAGCCATTGGCATAGCATTTTTAGTAATGGCGAATACGTTATTCAATCTGAGATTGGCGACGATTCAATCATGGCTAGCGATTGTGTTGACACATTACTGATTACTTTCGATGGCGCAATCGATCCCGTGTCGGTTGGCGAAGGATCGGTTGTTGTGCGAGGAATTGGAACAGGCGATATCGCCGTTTGCGATGTTTTACCAGATGAAGTTGGATCAAGTTTGACTATTGAGTTATGCAATCCTTTACCGGATGCTGACTGGTTCATTGTTGAGGTTGCGGACACAGTTGCGGATGCCTCAAGTTGTCCTGTCGCCGGTGATAGAGATATCGAGTTTGGCGTACTTTTCGGAGATGTTAACCGTGATAGGCTAGTGGATAATAGTGATCTTATTGCAGTTCGAATCCATCGTGGAGAGAGCGTTGCGGCGGACACGGTATTTTACGATGTTAATTGTGATGGCGTTATTGATAATAGTGATCTTATACGTGTGCGAATCAACCGAGGGCACGAACTACAAAGGGATTGATCGAAACACTTGGTAAATCAACTATAACCGACGGCGGGAGTCCGGGAAGTCGGACTCCCGCCGTTTTTTGTGTATAAACCTCTTTTTCGACATTGCGAAGAGATAATCTATATTTTATCGCTAGTCGATTTTGACTGCCCGCTGACATGAACGGCCTCCTCAGTAAGAGACCGTGACACTATTTTGGGGACTCCTTGATGTGCTCTGAGCTCACTCGGCTTTATCCAGCCGTGTTCCGAGTTGTCGACGACAATCGCCTGACTTCAGACTTGAAGGCGGCGCGTGATGTTTTTGACACTAAAGGTGAACGTGCACTGGTGTCACCGGGCGGGTTAAAACGGTTCTCCCGCACTTTTGGTGAAAGCGTGAAAAAAGCAGTTCGAGTCGTAAGCTGCAACACGTAGGTCCACGGACGGCCCCTGAAAACGCGGAACGGAGTTTGCCAGATGGTAAATCCATACCTGCCGCAACCCGCGGCCAACGTCCGATCATAGGAGTTATGGTGCGAAATCACTGTTTAACCAAGAGCGTAGGAGAGCAGTTTTAACCCGCCCGGTGACACTACTTACTACATTCTATCGTCAGAAGGAGACATGAAATGAATGATGATAAGATATTTGCCAAGATGGAAACGGGAATCGAGCTGTTTAAAAAGCACGTCGGTATGGCTCTAATTCTCAAAGATAAAAATGGACCAGAGAGTGTTCTCCGCAACGGAACAATTTCGTTTGTTGATTCAGGCTCAAAGAAATTACTGGTGACGAACGCGCATGTGTTCGAAGCTTTTGAGAATGCGCAGGAATCTCATCCGGAGGCGCTCCTTGCGGTAACTACCGAGACTGGCACAAAACCAATTGATATCTCATCTGCAACTATCGTTGATCGAATCAAGTCTGGTGTAGACCTTGCTATTCTTGATTTCGAATACCCGAAACTCTTCGAAAACGCTGGAAAGTCTTTTTGTTCGCATGCAGAGTGGCCGCCCCCACGAGCGAGAGAAGGAGACCATGTGTTCCTCGTCGGATTTCCCGAACTGCATAGAAAAAAGTCCAACCGAGGGCTCGAGTGTCGATTAACGGGAATTTGCGAAGTGGTTACGGCCTGCTCTGATCGTCAACTCCTGATAGTGGATGAGGATCTATCACGACGTGTGCTTAAGTCCAATCCCCACCTTAAGGACTTTGGTTCCCTTAGCGGCATGAGTGGTTGCGCCGCATTTAGTCAAAAGGAAGGAGAAGCGGAGTGGGCTCTTTGTGGCTTTATGTATGAGGCGAGTGAAGCTAGTGCGAACGCAACAATCTGCATTAACCATGTGGATTTCATCCGAGACGACGGTGGGATAGATCGCGGTCTCATGCCTTGGCTTTGATGTGAGGCGTGTTACTCGCATCCCTGCCACATTTACAGAATGGTTGGTGGATGTGTCACTGGGGGAAAAACGGATTTCCCGCACTCTTGGTGGATATGTGAGATAATGGGCCGAGTGGTAGACTATGTAGCGCAGGGCCAAGGATGGCTTCTGACATCTTGCGTACTCGCTCCCCTTAGGGTACTTCCTGATGCCACGCCCTAGCCTGGGTTTACGGATGGGCTCTGAAAACGTATAGCAGAATCTGCTCAGTTGGTAAATCCACATCTGCCGCAGCCCGATACGAATCGTCGTATAGTCCTAGATTGAGATTCATGTGGTGTTGTTCCGATTTGTGTTTTAAACGCAAAAGAACAGAAACATTACATGCAAAACACCCATGATACGTTTCGTTTTGGCTTTCAATGATGATATGATGGCCTGTCACACAAGAGTTGGCGAAATACGTAGGTCCTTGTGTGGCGACGATGTAAAAGTTATTCGAAGGCGCAGGATACAGCGTGTCGCGATAACATGGGAAGACGTAGTGGAAGGTCTGGCACTCTGCCGTCGGAAGATTTCACTGGATTGCGAGGTGAAGCAATGTATGGAAAAACTCGGTCAAGCTGGGACGGAGCCGATCGTTGGTGGCACAGGAGGCGGATGCCCATGGGCGTCGGACGTTCATCTGCGGCCTTGATCGCCGCGGGGATATTGTGTTCGACTGCTATTGGGCAAGTAGATTCACCAAGTGTAGCCTCGGTGCCGCAGCCAACGGCGGGTTGGCTTGTTAACGGTAGCCTCGCAGCTCTAGATGATGGCCACCCGGAGGTGCGTAGTCTGGCAATTCTGTCGCTCTGGTGGTTGGCGGAGATACCGCCCGAATTGGTGAAGGCGCACGCGGACGAGATTGTCGCGATGCTCGGCGCGGAAGACGAGAATACCAGATGGGCCGCCGCTAAGATCCTGGATCATTCGCCGGAAGCGGTGAGGGCGCAGGCGGACAGGCTCGTCGCGATGTTCGAAGACAATTCGCGGGATATTCGCCGACTTGCCGCCTGCGTCTTGCGTGACTCACCGGAAGCGGTAAAGGCGCAGGCTAACAGGCTTGTCGCAATGCTTGAAGACGACTCGAATGACGTCCGTGAAGCTGCCGTCATAGCCTTAGCTGGTTCGCCGGAACTGCTGAAGGCGCAAGCTGACAAGATTATCACGATGTTTCGGGAAAGCTCGTTCCCTTTCTCATCACCAGCTTACCATGTCTTGTGTTTTTATCCGGACACGGTGGCGGAACGTGCGGACGACGTAGTTGGGTTGCTGGAAGATGATTCGTCCAAGGCACGCGCGGCGGCCAGACTCATATTTCATGCTAGGCCGGAACTGGTGCAAGCGTACGCGGACAGGCTCGTCGCGATGCTCGGCAGCGAGGACTCAAGTATCCGTTCGAATGCCGCCTGCGTCTTGCATGGCTCGTCCGAAGCGGTGAGGGAACACGCGGACAGGCTCGTTGCGATGCTTGAAGATGACTCGGGGAATGTTCGCCAGGCTGCCGCCGACGTCTTGCGTGGCTCGCCGGAAGCGGTGAAGGCACATGCGGACAGGCTCGTCGCGATGCTCGGCAACGAGGATTCAGGAATCCGTGCAGCTGCCGTCGAGGCCTTAGGTGGTTGGCCGGAAGCGGTTAGCTCGCACGCGGACAGGTTCGTCGCGATGCTTGAAGATGACTCGGGGAATGTCCGCCACGCTGCCGTTGTGGCCTTAGCAGGCTCGCCGGAAGCGGTGAAGGCGCACGCGGACAGGATTGTCGCAATGCTCGACGACAGGGACCGAGATACGCGTGCGGCCGTACTCAGAACCCTAGTTGGCTCGCCGGAGGCGCTGATGGCGAACGCGGACAGGATCGTCGCGATGTTCGGCGATAATGAGGTATATTTCTCATGCTACAGCGTTAAGCATGCCTTTGCTGATTCGCCAGAAGTGGTGAAGGAGTACGCAGACAAATTGGTCGCGATGCTCGATAATCGAGACGACACCATCCGAGAGTGCGCGTGCTCGGCTCTGGCGGCTTCGCCAGACGCGGTGAGGGAATACGCGGACAGGCTCGTCGCGATGCTCGATGACGACGAGTTTAACGTCCGTGAAGCTGCCATCGAGGCCTTAGCTGGTTCGCCAGATGCGGTGAGGGCACACGCGGACAGGCTCGTCGCGATGCTCGATGACGACCAGTTTAACGTCCGTGAAGCTGCCATCAAGGCCTTAGCTGGCTCGCCAGATGCGGTGAGGGTGCAGGCGGACAGGCTCGTCGCGATGCTCGGCAACGAGGACCCAGATACGCGTACGGCTGCATTAGAAGTCTTTGGTGGTTGGCCGGAAGCGGTGAAGGCGCATGCGGATACAATCGTCGCGATGCTACGTGATGTAGATCCCGGCATCCGCGAAGTCGTTTGCATGACTCTTGCAACGTCTCCGGAACTAGTGACGGCCTACGTAGATGAGATCGTAGCAATGCTCGCCGATGAAGACAACTCGGTCCGCGAGGCCGCTATTCGGGCACTACGCGAAGCTCATACCGGCCCGACGTACCGTTTGGTCCTCGTGACACTCAACACTCTCGGTGGCCGGCTCGGGAAGCCGGAGCTATATCACCATCGATTCGCTGCACACGTGATCGGCGGTGGTGAAGATGCTACAGAGCGGCTCCTCCAGCGCGTCGGGAAGCCAAATCAGACAGCAATACCGAATTGGGAGGACGAAGATGGCGCAACTGTGTATCGGATCGCTCGCGATGCCTGGAACGAGGCGACCCAGCTTGGCCTAGACTCTCTTCGCCGTGAGCTTGCTTCGCTTATAGCCGATGTCGCAATGCGGACCGACGGGTGGCAGGAAGCGAATGTCATAGAGCTGGCGCAATTGGCGGAACAGTTCCGCGAGGCGCCGTCCGGCCCCGGAGGCGGGCCGTTTTTACAATCGGCCGCGTCGCTCGAATCCGTACTGGATCGAGTCAGGTGGTGGAAGGCCGTCCGCATTAGTTTCGCGGTTTGGCTTGGGCACGTTATCTTCTGGGGCGTCTTGCTGACACTCTACCCGTGGGACAACCCAATCTCCCGATCGGTTCAAGCAACGTTCTTCTGGAACTCCACCGTCCGCAGAACGTTCGGTCTGGGGTACGTCAACTTCGTGTTGGTGCAATGGCCCTTTCGCAACATTCTTCTTGCGCCGTTCAAACGGCACCTTCGGCAGGAGACCGGAATCGCAGATGCGGAGTACGCACGCGCCGCGGGCGAGTATTTCGCTAAATCCGTCGTTGTGGACGCCGTAGGGAATACCATGCCGCTCGTCGAAGCCGCAGCTCCACCCCAAAAGGGCTTGACCGTAATCCGAGGCGATTCTGGGCTCGGTAAATCGATGTACGTGCGCCACGCGGTAAGGAAGTCCAAGAGGCTGTGCGTGTACGTCGCTGCGAGCCAATGCCGCACCGAGCCTGACGATTCGGCGAGAACTAGCGGCGTGGTTACCGCCATCCTACAGCGACTCCATGGCCTACCCGAGGACGCGTTGTTCCTTCAAAATTTGCTGCATGTCGGGGCACTGGACGTCTACATCGACGGTGTCAACGAGGTCGGCGAGAATGTGCGGTTGCAGATTGCGACGTTTGTCGACCGATACCCCCACACACCGGTAGTCCTGACGATGCAGAGGATGGCGTGGGATCCGCCGAGCAGCAGGCTGCTTGAGCTACAGCCGCTGAGTCGGATTGATTCAATTGAGTTTCTCCAAACGCGGGAAAGCTCGCTGCCTAGCGATGCCCCGCTCGCCGGCGATCCTTTCCGCGAGAAGTGCGAGACCTATCTCGACGAGCAGTACCGACAGCTGGATGCTATCGAGGACGAGGACGAACAAGTTGGCTGTCTAGCTATTCTATCCAACCCGATGGACCTGAGCACGATCGCCCAATTGTTGGCGTGTCGACGCGAGCCATCCATACTCAGACTGCCGCAAGAACAGTACCAGCTGATGGCGCAGAGATTTGAGCAGGACCATAGGCGCCCGTTTCCGCTCGAGTTGTTCTCCCGCAGGGTGCTTGAAAACGATCTTGAAAGCGAGGGCCGTCGAAGGCCGCTTCCAGCTGATGATTTCATAGAGGAGGTCCAGTGCCTGGAAAACCATAAGATGGCATACAGGCGCGATCATAAGGATCGAGAGGATACTGACGTTCGCGAATGGTGGTTCCGGCACGAGAAGATCCGCGATTTCTTCCTGATTCCAGCGTTCAGGAAGCTTCCAACCAGTGATCAACTGTCGTACGTAGACGATCCGCGATTCCGTGGAGTGTACTCTCTCTTGGCCCTGGAGTTGCCGGTGGAGGACGCTGAGTATCTAGGTAACCTCCTAGTGAACTACGCAGCCCGCACACAGGATTCGACGGTCTTCGCCCGCTATATCCAGCTGCTTAATGCCCGAAAGGCGCAAGAGACACGGGGTACAAAGCAGCAAGCGGAGGGGGGCCGAACATCGTAAGTTCAACAGAAACGTCCGATCATGAGAATTATGGTGTACGGTTTTCCAGAGTAACATATGGGAAATATTCTCAGGCTGGACCGAAATCTTTTGGGGCGGGTAATTGGCAAACCTATCCCCGTTTGAGTTGCAGTCATTGCGCTGTGTTGTCAATCATCCTCGTTTTCGTCAGTATAGGCAATATGCCTATCGTGTTCCCAGTTCATCAACTCCATGAAGTCGACCCAAGTGGTGGGGGAGGATGCTCGGCGAATAGGGTCTCCCCCAAGATCTCCGATTATTGGCCCATCACCGACCTCAGTTCTGTTATGGTATTCGTAGAGTAGTCGCTCATAGACCGCTTCCTCCATTAGGCCGAAATATCCTACATAGTCAATGGGCGGAAAGTAAAGTGGATTATTACAATGGACGATGCTATGGAGGTTTGGATACCCGATTTCATATTCACCCATAACGTCAACCCGAGTTTTGAGCTCCTTAAAAAGGTGTGTCATTCGATTTCCACTTGCAGCGGCAATATCGGCCACGGAAACTCGCTTGGTTAATTTTGCATATTCTTCGTCTGCTTCGTTATTTAATCCGTTCTCTTTGAGCTGTTCAACAGTCTGCTTTGTCGTCTCTTCGTCCACTCCGTTTTCCCAATCAAGAAGATCAATATCCCAGCAGGACCAAATCCGTTTCTTCACTTCGCATCGCATCTTGTGGAGTCCTCCGTTTTCTTCGTTAGTCAGGATAGCTTCCAACTGCGAACGTTTCAGAGTGCCACGGATTGGGTTATGAGCTGCAATGAGAAAACTGTATGGGTATGGAAAGGTGTTCTCGAGTGGCGAGACAGCGTAAGCTACAAAACCGGAATAACCGAGGCGCGACGCTGTGCCCACGATGAAATCTACGATGGTTCGCGGATCGGATGGCTCAGTTGAGAGCTGAATACTGAGTGTGTCAAAACAATCCCAGGCAAACTGGGAGGAAGCGAGTGCTTCATCCAAACCCGGTGCTAGATCAATGAGTTCCAGGTCGATATTGGCGATTGCCTGCTTGTCGTCACTTAGAGTGATCGCTGCTTGGAGCGGAAGTACGGCACGGCCAGCGAAGAAAACTTGATGTGCAAAGGCTGCCTGTACGGGATTCGACCACTTTGTGGAAACGGGTACCCACACTTGGTCGGTTGGGTTCATTCCCCAGAATCGTTGCTGCAAGCCGAGCGAATACGCGCTTAATTCGCCGGTGGCTTGCCGTTCAGTCGATACGTCTTTTTTAATCTCTAGAATGAAGAATGTGCCCGACTCAGGTGCTAATGCCAAGATATCCGCTGACGCCGGGCGGCCTGGCCCGGTATGTGTAAGCAGCGGGAATTCGGTTCCAAGAAGTTGTAAGTCGTATAGCTCTGCAAAACCTTTCAGGTTTCGTTTAGCGAGGATTCGTTTGAGCAAGTCCAGTGCCGTGGGGCCACCGTCTTCAGATGAAATGTTGAAGAACGCCTGTTCGGCCGCCTTGAGTTTGTTGCTGAACACGTCGGCGTTTTTGATCATCTCGCGAAGTTGTGGTAATCGTTCTGCGAGATAGTCGCGGATTACGCTTTCTTTCATTTCACTAGGTAATTTGCTCATTGAACTCGATTTTCCTTTAGTGCTGTAACAAGTCGCATACCGTAAAGCAGCGAGCAGAGGGGGCCAAAATTCGATCTCTAGAGATTTCTCTCCCTGATTAAGCTGCTTTTTTATGATACCGCTATAATAGAACGCTAAGCCACTCTTGATAAGCGATTATACCAATATAACCCTCTATGGCACTATTGACATGTTTTTATCTAATACTCAATTTGATCGAAACATCGAATCCATCGGTAACGTCCGATCATGGGCCTTATGTCGCACTGGGCGTAACGCGGTAGAAGTTACTATACAGACCGTTTCTAGTAATTCGTTGCTGGGCTAGCAGTCTAATGGTTGCGAAAGTTTCTTAGTCGCTATGATGTCTTCGCGGACTTTGGTGAGCGACCACCGTTTTTACGGCGGGTATTTCGAGGAGGAGTTGTCCGACTCTGAGCTGTACTAAGTCCATTATCTGTTTTCAAAAATATTTGACTATAATTGTATTTTTCTTGAAAATGAGAATATGACTGCGTTAATCGCTTGGGTTGGGAAAACGGATCAGCTTGCGGCCCAGGGTGAGATACCTGGTAAAGGCCCTATTGCCGGTTTGCTTACAGCATGCAACGAGTGTTTTGACATCGTTTGGCTGCTAGGGGCTGGATACTCTAAACCTGATTTAGAAAAATATCAGAGGTGGCTTCGAAAACAATCGCCGCAACAAACGGTGAGTCTTCATGTGACTCCTATCAAATCTGAACACGTTACTGATTATGCTAGGCTACTAGCGGCTGCCGTGGAAGGGATTGAGGCTCTACGTCAACAACACCGAGACATCGACTTGGCGTACCATCTAAGCCCTGGAACTCCCGCGATGATTGTCATAAACGTTCTTCTTTCCCAGACGCGGTTCCCAGGGCAAACCTATCAGTCATATTTTGATCCAGAAACGCGCCGACAAAGTGGCGAAGAGGTTAGGATAACACCATTGTGGCTGTCTGTATTGCCAAATGTTCTAACTGCCGAATTACGTGCAGCCCAACTTCCGGCTCGCTCATCTTTTATTACGCATAATGAAGATTTTAGAAAGATTGTGCGTCGTGTGGAGTTGACTGCATCAGAAACCAACGCTCCACTTCTAATCATTGGCGAAACTGGTACAGGGAAAGAGGGTTTAGCACGGATTGCCCACGAATCATCTGGTGTTAAGGGCGAATTTGTGCCACTCAACTGCGGTGCTATACCAAACGATTTATTTGAGAGCACACTTTTTGGGCATAAGAAGGGAGCATTCACTGGTGCGGTTACGGAAAACCAAGGTAAGTGTATTCAAGCCGCGAACGGTACACTATTTCTCGACGAAGTAAGTGAATTGCGACCTGATCACCAAGTTAAACTTCTTCGGGCGTTGCAGAGTAATCGAGGGAAGTTCGAGATTATTCCAGTTGGTGGGGTGAAGGCTAGGCGAGTTAGTTTTCGTCTGGTGGCGGCGTGCAATCGTGACTTGAAACAAATGGTCTGGTCGGAAGATTTCCGGCAAGATTTCTATTATCGTATCTCTACAGTCGAGATACGTGTTCCACCATTACGCGAGCGGCCGGAAGATGTCATGGCGTTTGTTGAATGCGGTCTTGTACCATTATTAGACGAGATTTTTGGAGAATCGCGGAGGCGAGCACCACGTCGCTTTACTGAGGAAGCTCTTCATGCATTGGCATACGAATGTGATTGGTCCGGGAACTATCGCTCACTCCAGCGTGTGTTGATTCGTATTCACCTTGACATGAGTGATGAACCGGTTAGTAAAGAAGAGGTTCTCTCACACACTCGCGAATTTGTTACGGGGAAATCCCGCGAAAGCTTTTTTGAGGATATTCCTCTGTCCGATTATTCAGCAACACTCATGGAGATACGCAGAAGTTTTCTGAAACGAGCATACGTTAAGGCAGGTTTTAACAAGGAAGCAGCAGCGGCGTTACTAGGACTTAAGACAGGGCAAACCTTCAGTGACACGGCTAAGCGAATAGGCCTGACACTAGAACGCCCAAAGAAAAGACGGTAGAGTAGATTGATCAACTGCGAATAGCAATGGATGTTACTATTTAGAGAATCGCGTACTTTTTTTCTTCACCGGGTTATTCCAGTTCCACGCTTTTTCCATAAGAAATGTGACGAAGATGTACTTGCTTTTTTCCTGAATCTCCTCAGGAGTTAGCGACAAATCTCGTAGATGCTTTGCAGATATTACCTGTTTTTTTTGCGAAGTCCAGTGTTCCTTGATGGCGTCCCAAAATTTGGGCCATTCTTTTGATTTACCTAAAATGAAGCTTTTTCGGTCAGGTGCACAGGCAAAACTAATCCTAGTATTCCACGTACTTTCTATTAACAGTTTTTTGCCTGATTGGTCTATTTTATCCCACGACTTTTCAGGGCAGAGGTAGTCCCCAAGTTTTTTTGCTGTCGTTTTCCAGCCTTGTGCTTCAAGACGCTTTTTAGTTAACTCGTTTTCGAGTTCCTTAATGCGTTCTTCGTGTTCGGATAAACGAGAATTTTCGCTAGTGAGATGTGTTAAGAGGTCGGTTTGTTCACTTGAGGATAGATTTCTGATTTGGTCTCGCAATTTTACTAACTCTATTCTTTCCTTGGCGAGCTCTTGTTTTCTTTTGTCTAGCTTGTCACGATCAGCAATCAGAGCATTGATTGTGTCGAACTTTAGTTTCGTGTCAAGTCGCGTTTGAATTGTTGTGGCGGCCGTATTAGTTTCGTCAGGATAGGTTTTGCGATTGGGAAAAGCATCGATATCTGTCCAATAACCTATTTGTGCTTTTGTGTTATTTGCAAACCATGCTTTCTCGATAACCAAAGTGCGAAATAGCTGGTATGCTCTCGTATCAGCGATGTTGGGTGTTAGGCCAAGATACGCAAGGCATTCATCTGAAAAGTTTGATTGATAATTGTTTTCCCAGGATTTTTTCCTTACAGGTTTATATTTTTTACTCTCTTCTATGGCATCCGTTGTGGAAAAATAAGGATTATTGCGATAAGCTCCCAATTTGATTTGTGATCTCCAAGCACGATCAAGTAGTAAAGACTGTTCAGCGTCCGTGAGCCTGTTCCACGTGCGCTCGGGGAACAGGCATGTGGCTAGTTGGTCGGCGGTTTTGAACCACATGGCTGCTTCAGACTGGGCATCTTCGATGCGTTTTGTTAATAGTTGTTTCTCAAAATCGTTTCTTGCCAGAAGTGATTGATTAGTTTTTGATTCTGCCTCGAGTTCCTTGATGCGATTTTCGCTCGCCGATAGATGCCCAGTAATTTCGGTCAACCGAGCTAGTCTAGCGGTTTTTTCGTTTGGGGATATTGTAGCAATTTCCATCCGCAGTTCTTTTAACGCATCTTTGGCTGCCGATAATTTGCGTTCCCGCAGGTCCAGTTCATCGCGGACTCTGGATTGCTCATTCTTAAAAATTAATCGTTTGGTTTCTAGTGCGGCATCGTTAGCTTTTCTTTTCTTGTCTAGATCGGCAACAACATCTGCCTTCAGTTTACTTAAATCATGCTCGTGTTTACTACGACGATTCGCAAGCTCCTTGTCTAGCTCAAGTCGTTGAACGTTTTGGGTTTCATGAAATTCTGTACGTTCCCGAGATAATGCGTTTTCCCTGCTCTTGACGCTTGCTTCCCGGAGGTCCAGTTGTGTTTTTTGGGTTGTGAGGTGGTGGTGGTTTGGTGAACGGACGATGAAAACGAGTATTGCTAATATTGCAGCTACTGTCCATCCTGTCAGTGTAAACCGAACGAGGGTACGCGTGCGTATGCTGATGCGGAAGTCTGTCCACAGAGGGATTCGGACGATAGAATCCCCATTCCTAAGCGTATCCATTTTGGGCGATGTTTGTGAACTATCTGGTTTGATTGAAGTGTAGTTGTCTAATTCATTTTGGTTTGTTCGAGAAGTCGTAGTATTTAATTGGCGAACAGCTTGCGAAAGATACATGCAAGCGTCGAGTAGTTTGGCGTAGGTTACATCTTCGTGTGGGTGATCGCTTAAGCGTATTGCCAACTCGATTGCTTCTTCGACTGCAGCGGTATTTAGGTTGCGAAATCGCGCATGATGCCTTCCAAGTCGTTGTGCGGTAGAAACAAAGTCATCATTAATCATGGAGTAGGTAGGGAATCCCTCATCTGCGTCAATCTTTGCTAAGAGGTTAGAAAGTGCCTCAAATAGGAGATGCAGTTTGCGACGTGCGTCGGGTACCTTCTCGATTTCGTCTAGTGGCATTGTAGGTTCATATCCGTGTGGATCGCGCAATAATGCGTCCTTTATCTCAGGTTCCACTCGGTTAAGTATTTCGTTGATTGCACGGTTAAGCTTGTTGCGTGCTCTCTGAAGGTCGCCTCCAGATGGCATCGGTCTATCATCAGGATGAGTTATAGCGTTTCGAACGTCTATGGCAAACAGCACTGTTCCCAACTCGGTGAAAAGATGGTTGTTTGCTCTTGTTTTTGGTTTGAGGGTTAGCACGCGTCCATCGTCATCTTCCTCTCGAGGATCGATTATATCTAACAGATATTCTAGGGTTCCTCCAAGCTCACGAATTTGGTCCTTGACGTCCTTCTTTCGTAGTGTTACTGGGAGTGGGTTTATTCCGAAGGGGAGTACTCTTTCACACATTCGGTTTTCCTCACTTTCGATAAGGTCATATGCCGATGTTTTTTGTACAATTCCGAGGCGACCATCTATCCTAGCATTTCGCGCAATTTATTTCGAGCCTTTACCGGCACGCTCAACGAGCGTGATCAAAATGGCCGCTCGAACTAAGGGATCTTTTACGTTCTTGGGGTCCACAAGTCGAAATCTTTGGATGTGACGATCCCAAACTAATCGAGGTTGGTAATGATCAGTTTCGGCGCATTCGGATATGCGTCGCACAAGTAATGGGTTGGTGTTGGTTATCGATTCAGTCATTTTTAGGACTTCCTACGCAGAATGTTTCATTGAATCACGAATCCATGATGGATGAGTATGCAGGGCGTTGCGGGCATCCAGAACGATGAGGTCTAAACCAACATGATGTCGAGTATCGATCGAAACGTGGAATAAATCGGGCGCTATTCTCAGAGCTTCAGCCAAAGCAATGTGTTTTACCTGGTACAATCGCCGTCGTCCTCGACGTACGGTTTTTGCTAATCGACTTGCTATTTGTGCTTTACGAAACAATGTTTTCGCTGATTCGTGACGCGTTTCCTCGGCGATTTCTTTGAAGGTTGTGTGGGTTCGTTGGCTGGTCATGGGGACCTCCTTTTCTGAAGATCTCCTGAGCTTGTTGTGTGCCAGAAAAAGGCGCTGTTGATAAATTGCTCGTAACTACCTTTTTTAGAAAAGACTTAGGGTTTTAGGTGTGAGGAAGGAATGCGGGATTCGATATAATAATTCAGAAAAAATTTAATTAAAATAAGAAAAATATGAAATGGTTTGAGTTCTAGGAGATACGGTTCGGGATACAAAGCGGTATAGGCGTAGTAACAGGGCTTATGGTGCATGGTTTTGTTTTACAGAGGAGCACAACGGCGAGTTGTTTTCCGGATTGGGTTTTGGGAAGGTCGTCGATCGCTTCTATGTTGAATAGCACCAGAGATAGAGGCGAGGATTCGCGCACGAAGCTGCAAAACATAGGTATGGATACCAGAATGTGCCCAGCGTAGGAGTACTACTTGAGCCACTGACGAATTACACGGCCCTCCTCCGAGTAGTGCACGTGAATGCGGCGCAGTTTCTGGCCCTGTGATCCTCGCTCTTTCGTGCGTGCTTCCGGGCCGTAGCCGTACGCTTTATATTTCGGGTTTTCGAAAGTAGGCGGCCCGGTGATCTGCTCCACTTCCTGCCGCGTCATACCATACTTGATGCGATCATAGCGATCCGCCCATGGGTCTGTACCGCCGTCTGTCCCATGCACAATGGTAACGGTCTGGTTTCCGGTGGCATCATAGTCGTAGCGTTCCACGACCCTCACGTTAACTCCCTTGTCAACGACCACAGCGGAGGTTGGCGATCCGCTCCGATTTGTGGTGTAGAAGGTCGAGCGATACTTGCGTTTGGGCTTGTTCTTCACCTCTAGTTCGGCGTCGGCTACCGTGGCCGACTGGTCGCCCCCAACGGACTCAACTTGCTCTTCTTCAGGGGCTGAGTCCAAATCAGCTCCGGGGGCAGCCGCGACGGACTGCCCTGGTTTGATGGCTGGTTCGGTACACGGTCCTGACGAATTTTGAGAGCAAGCCAGGCCGAGCAATCCAACGGCACAGATTACAGTAACCATAACGTTCCGGTCATGATTGTCGGCACGCTTGTTCAACGATCGCATGGCTGCCTCCTTGTTTTTGGGTTCGCTCAGTGGATGTTTCCCAGATAACCAAATTCTAAGAGCTATCCTACTCAAACCGTCTGCTCGATTCAACGCAAGGTGGTGTTCTTCCCGCGTAAAGTCCCTCAGATTAATAAATCCACAGAGTAGATTTTAGGTTGACATTAGGGTTCTATTCTGATACCTTTTCAACGGTCGATTTCGGGAACACCCTAGGCGGTTCTGTTCCGCCACCCCGGAGTCGGGTTAATTTGAGTCGCACTTTTTCAATCCATTATCTGCGGCTCTTAAAGGTGAAAATCACGATGACAATCAAGTACCCTGTAAGGTGGTTTCTGTGCAGACGGAGCTGCGCATGCCCATGTCATGCACTTGTAAGGAGTGTGCTGACATGAAACCACAATAACTATCCCAACAAATAAGAATACGAATCTCGATTAACCGTGGAACCGGTACGTCCGTATATTCCCAAGCGGGCGGTGTATATCAAATGGTTACCACGAGGCGGGGAATGTATAGGTTTCCCCAGCCACGAAAAACGAACCTTAAATGCTAAATCAGATAAAACGGAGATTAGATATGATCGCTACAAAACGGTGTCACAAATTGAAATCAATGTCGGTAGTTGGTGGGTTTCTCGACGGTTTAAACGTTGACTTTGCCGAGGGATTGAATTGCTTGATTGGCCACAGAGGTACGGGAAAAACCACCGTCCTGGAGTTCGTGCGGTATGCTATCGATGGTTTTTCGACAGGCGATACGGGAGCAACGCACCGTCGCCGGGTGGAGAATCTCGTTAAACGCAACCTCGGTGATGGGCGAATTCGCCTGACTATCCAGACCAAGGACGGACTGGAATACATTGTCGATCGCACTACCAGTGGCAACCCGTTAGTGCTTACTGCTGACGGACAACCAACGGATATTACCATCAATTCCGGGGGAATCTTCGGCGCTGACATCTTCAGCCAGAACGAGGTGGAAAACATCGCCGACAGCACGGAATCGCAGTTAGCTCTAATCGATAGCTTTGTAGCTGAAGAGATGAGCGAGATGGAAACAGCCATAGCTGAGGTTCAAGCCAGATTGCAGGCCAATGCTAAGACGATTGTTCCGGCCCAAACCACTCTGGGTAAGTTGGCTGATGAACTAACCACACTTAAAAGCGTGGAAGACCGAATCGAGAAACTGGCCGACGTTGGCGGCGAGAACGCCGACGAAATGAATGTTGCCCAAACCCACAAGGCTCTTCGAGATCGTGAGACACGAGTCTTGGATGAAACCGGTAAGTTAGTTGATGAATACACCAAACGGCTTGGCAATGCTGGTGGGCGGTTTGGTACTCGCGTTGATGGAATGTTTCCAAAAGAGATTCTGGAAGGCCCGAATAGAGAGATTCTCGAAACAGTCCGGCAGGCAATGCAAAAAGCCGGAACTGAACTCGACGCTTTGTTCGATCAGATGGTTGCCGTTTTAAACAACGCTCAAAACGACATCGCCAATGAGGTCCAGAAACTCCGAACCAGGCATAGTAGCCAGGAGTTGGCGTTCCGCGATCTGATGAGCAAGTTCAAGGAAGCGCAGGGGCTGGCGACCGAGCGGGCCGAATGGGAACGAAAGCGTAACGACCTGCTCAATAAAAAACGCCAACACGCGGAATTGAAGACTAAGCTCGAAAAACTGCAATCCGATCGGCGAGAGTTGATGGATCGACTCACCGATCTTCGCGATCAGCGGTTCCAATTGCGCCAGGCGGTGGCCAATAGAATCACCGATGGGGTTTCCTCGCCGGTGAGGGTACGAATAGCTCAGGATGAGAGCCGGGAACCGTATGTAAACTTGCTGTCAGATGCACTTAAACGTGCAGGACTGCACCATAAGACCGTCGCCACCCGGATCGCCAAGGTGGTCGCTCCATCGGAGCTGGTGACCTTGGTACGTAACCACGACACTGAAGCACTGCAGAAACAAACCGCTTTGAATAACAACCAGGCAGAAAAAGTTATCTGCGCCTTATCTGACATGGAGACGTTGCTCAGAATCGAAACGGTTAACCTGACTGACTTGCCGCGAATCGAACTGCACGATGGGGATGACTGGAAAGACTCGTTATCACTTTCCACCGGCCAGAAGTGTACAACGATCTTGCCTATCCTGCTGTTGGAAAGTGAAAACCCATTATTGGTAGATCAGCCTGAAGACAACCTCGATAACCGGTTTATCTACGACACGGTAGTCGAGAGCCTGCGAAAGGTGAAGACCAGCCGCCAGCTCATCCTGATTACGCATAACCCGAATATCCCGGTCCTTGGCGACGCTGCCTGTGTTTTCGTTTTAACTTCGGACGGTGCGAAATCATGGCTATTAAACAAGGGCAATGTAGATACCTGTAAGTCAGAGATCATCAACCTGCTGGAAGGGGGAGTGGAAGCGTTTGCCCAACGCCGGGAGAGATACGCATGTTGATGACAGATCAGTGGAAGGAAATGCTCGCCACCCTGAATAATAATAGCGACAGCTACTGGCGTGAAAGGTTGGTGATAGCTGAAAGGCTGATCGAAGCTTTCCAGACCGGGCAGATCATCGATACCACGCCCACAATACAAAAACTGCTGCGGATCCTGGTTGATGATCCCAAGTGGGAGGTTCGTAAGGTAATCGCTAACGGCTTGAACTTGATTGTGGATGAGGTTTTCGACGATTTATCCGCTCGATTGCTTGGTGACGTCAATAGTTTCGTTAAACGGTCAGCCGAGCAGAGTTACGCAATGCGGAGACGCGACCATCGTAATAACAACAAACGTGAAGCAGTGGATCGACAACTGGCTAACCGAATGGCACGCCTTCGGGATAAACATGGCCCCGATATAACTGATGAGATTATCGCTATCAGTGATACACGGTTTAACCAACTCGCCGGCACCATAGCTCACGATCTGCGAAGCATCCTGACTCACCTGCAACCAGCAGCGTGTCGATTGAAGGGAATCTTAAACGGCGAAACCGATGAAACGCTCGCCCGGAGCAAGGTTGACCGCATTGTTGACGGCCTGGCTTTCATGGATCGCTGCGTAAGCGATATGGAACGATACACGGAAGTACTTCCGGTAAAACATCAAACTGAAGATCTCGCGGAGGTGCTCAAACTCGCCTGCGACATGGCTGCCAAGAACATAGATGAACTCGGTTTTGATTCGCGTGTCGTTGCTCTGCAGTTGAATGTTCCTACCGATACGCGATGTAGGATTTCGCGGCACTTGTTCATTCTGGCCGTCGTTAATCTGGTGAAAAACGCCTACGAATCGTTTATGGAGCGGCAGAAACACCTGCGACGAGGCGAGATAAGCATAACGGCTTACCGGGAAAATGGAGATGTTCGCATTACGATTCACGATAACGGGATGGGAATGGCTGCTGAGGATCTGAATGAACTGGCTTCTGGAATCCCCAGGCGAAGGAATAAGGCGAAACGCAGAAGTACCGGGTTCGGTGTACCCATAGCCAGGAGGTACATCGAAGCTCACGGTGGATCGTTAGTGTTCGATAGCGTCGAGGATGTAGGCACTACGGTTACCATTACATTGCCGTGTAAGTAGTCGGGGATAGTTGTGAGGGGACTATGAATTCGAAGATAAAAGCTTTAGTTGTGGAAGACGATTTGAAAATCCAGGAAGAAATAGAGGACGTGCTTGGCCTACTGGGGCACGATTTCGACTGGGCTGAAAGTCAGCAGGAAGCCCGCGAGTTGATCGAACAGAATGGTTACCACTACGTTCTTGCCGATCTGGAAATTCCATCACGAACCGGTCGCGGGTTTGCCAAGATCGAATACGGCAAGAAACTGGTTGAACAGATTCAACAGATCAAAGGTCGCGGTGTCATTCCGGTTATCCTCATGACGGCTCATCACATGAATGGCCTGAATCTGGCTATCGAACTGTTGGGTAATGGTGTGATGGACTTTATTTCTAAGCCGTTCGGCGACGGTACATCGGGCAAGAGTTTACCGCAGGTTATTCAGGGCGTTATTGAGAAACACCGTAAAGCGTTTCCTCCGGGCACGTTGCCAAGTGATCCACCAGGGAGATTCGCTGGTGGTAAGTTAGTCTTCTACTCTGACCATATAGAGTTGGATGGTGAAATAATTCTGGAACAAGATGCCCCGGGCCATTCGTGGGAGATTATGCAAGTACTCCGCACTCCGCGAGAAAACGGCAAACTTCCCCGGTTGAGCGCCCCGAGATTAGCGAAAGCTATAGATCCACAATGGCCGCTTTCGGATGGAGCTATTAATTCCTGTATCCATACGCTCCGATCCAATATCTCCGAAACCATGCTGGTTAACGGTAACATTACTGTTGGCCGCGACGACGTTATCGCCAACGGCGGTAAAGGTTACCATCTGGCCGATTGGTTAGTGATTGAAAGCCACGATGGTGATCTTAGAGCTTCAAGTGGCGATTCTGTGGTTTCACCCGTTGGTGGTGTATCCTGCTTGGAAGCGGAAACGGCTGTTACTGGCCAGGAGCCGTTGACGGATCGTCAGTACTGGATTCTGGAGCAACTACGCCAAGGGATGCAAATCACGCGCCGTATGGTTGAGAAGCAATTCAGCGTTAAAGACAAACAGGCAAAACGGGAACTTGCTGGACTGTCCAGTCGAGGAATGATTGAGTTTATTCGGAAGCCTCGGCCGGGGTATTATGTGTTGATTAGTAAAGAGGTTCGTTGAAACGAGGTTGAGTGATTAGTTGTCTGGAAAACGGTATTGGTTATCTACTTGTTTGAGCTGTTTTGATTGGTTATGGTTATTTATGATGACTGATGCCCATAATGAGGGGGCCGTAGCGAGTTATCTGTAGGCTGAATATTAGATTGGTAACACGAGTACCCGCATGAAAGTAAACGAGGAAGACAACCGACGTCGATGGCTTCGATGGGGTATACCCTTTTTAGTTGGAATCCTTGCTCTTACCGTATTCGTGCTTACTCTCGCCCCAACTGTTACCGCCGAAGATAGTGGTGAGCTGATCGCTGCTGCCTGGCATTTCGGGGTTCCACATCCTCCCGGCTATCCGCTGTGGACGATACTTTGCGGGATTTTTACACATCTTGTTCCTATCGGTTCGATCGCTTTCCGAGCAAATCTGTTCTCAGCGGTATGTAGTGCCGGGGCGGCAACGGTGGTTTATGCCGCTTTGCGGGAGTTGAAGCTGTCTCAGCTTGTATGTGCAAGTGCGTCGCTTGTGTTCGTTTGGTGCCGTTGGTCCTGGTCGCAAAGCGTTATTACCGAGGTTTACGGCCTGAATACATTACTTACGGCGGCGATTTTCTGGTGTGGTTTAAGGTGGTACGCTACGAGGGATCGAAAGATTCTGGTCTGGGCGTCCCTGTTTCTGGGATTGGGGATGTCAAACCATCACACCATCGGCTTATGCGGGATGACGGTGGCCGTCTGGATTCTTCTGCAACAACCGGCTCTATTCAAGCAATGGCGGTTAATCCTGCTTAGCGTCGGAGCGTTCATAGTCGGCCTGTTACCTTATATATACCTGCCAATCAGCGCTTCGAGCGAACCCGTAATCAATTGGGGGGATCCTTCAACGCCACAACGGTTCTGGGAACATGTTTCTCGGGATCAGTATGGCGCTTTGGGCCCTATGAAGGTGGTTGAGCCAACGTCGGCAGCCAGGTTGTGTGGGCAAATTGGGTATCTTACGGATTCGCTAGTCGATGATATGACGATCTATTTGGCGATAACCTCATTGGGCGGACTTGTGCTAATGGTTGCTCAACGAAGGTGGCGGTGGCCATTTGTGCTGGTGGTTTTGTGGATTGCTTGTACTGGAATTCTGTTTGCCTTGCTTGCGAATTACGATTTGGATCGAACCTCTCGGTGGGCCATGCGGGTATTCTTGATCCCGGTTCCTCTGGGGTTTGTAGTTGCTCTTGCTGTTTTCATGGATTGGGTTGTTGGGATTGTCCGGGACAGGTTCTCCGGGAAGGGTATTCTTTCAACGCTGCTGGTGGGAGTACTCGTCTTAACTGGGCCAGCAGTACAAGTCGTAAGTCATTGGCGGCAATGCGATTACTCGAATTATTGGTACGCATATGATCACGCACAGAACATGCTGGAGTGCATGTTGCCCAACTCAATGATTTTTCCGTCTGGAGATCACAGTGCGTTTCCGCTGGTTTACCTGGTATTGGTGGAAGAAAAACGGCCTGATGTTTTGATCGCCGACATCTACGGCTACGTGAGTCCGGAGTTGTACAAGGATCGTCCGGTTGATAGCCAGGACGCGCCGTTAACTTGGGTAATCAAGAAGCAGCGTCGGCCGGTGTATTTCACAACCAAGAAGGCTTCGCCAGTCCCTGATGTTTCCTGGGAGCAGGCGGGAATTCTATATCATTTATTGCCGGAAGGTATACCATTTGACAATGAAGAGATACTGGAAAAATGTAATTACAGGAATATTTTCGATTCATGTCCAGGAGTAGTGGATTTTGGTGCGGATCATATTCTATGTGATTACGAGATCTTTATGGGATTGGAGGAACTGGAAAAAGGACTCCTCGAACCTGCTACGCGCCACTTCATCTCGGCAACAGGCCATGGTAGTGGAATAAAGGAGGTTTTTAACAACATTGGCAGCGCGTTGGGAGAACAGGGATTTGACGAAAACGCTATTGAGTATTTCAAGCAGGCAGCTTCGCTAGATACGCGTTATGCGCTACCTAGGTGGAACCTTTTCCGTACGTACAAGGTGCTTCGTGATTGGCCGCAGGCGAAATATTGGCTAAAGCAGATAATTGCTGCAACTCCAGATGATTACAGGGCTTACGGGGAGATGGGGTTTGTGCAGAAACAACTAGGAAATACCAATCAGGCTGTTGACTATTGGCAGGAGTCGTTACGTCTCAATCCTGCCCAATATGCCATTGTCGATGCATTATCACGAACAACGTGCTCTGAGTAATCCGATTTCTTTGACGATGTGGAGTTTTAGGTTGCTGGAGACCTGTTGTACATGGCAAAGAAAACGTAATGCGGGCTGAGAATTATTCATGTCCGCTTTTAATATCGGATGCCGTGTTAATATTACGAACAGGCGTTTTAATTGCGTTTATCATAGTTCGGTTTGTGTTTAGACGAATACCGGCGCGTCTTTTTTGGAAAAGGTCTGTAGCTTTAGATGGGAGCCCGCAAAGAAATAGTTGATGATTTCCAGTCTGGCTTTAGGTGGCTGGAGCAGTTTGCGTAAGCATTGGATGAAAAAAGCCTTGATTATAAAAAAACGAAAATAACTCGCTCGGTGTTTGGAAAATGCCAATGCAATCGATAATATCGGTATAGTACCAACACGTTTAATAAATAGGTGATCTTCAATCTATTTCACTTCATGAGATATAGGTTGGGTTAGTTGTCAAATTCGGGAGTATTGTTATGATGAGGAAGCGATTTTTTATTTCTCTGGTTCTTCTTGCTTTTAGTCTGCTTGTATTACCAAGTCACGCTCAAGCGGACTGTAACGGTAATGGCGTGGCGGATGCCACGGATATAGCCGAGGGTACAAGCCAGGACTGCAACGAAAATGGTGTTCCGGACGAGTGCGACATCGCCGAAGGAACCAGCTTAGATTTAAACAGCAACGGTATTCCTGATGAATGTATTTGCCTGATAGCCGACGCCGATTGTAGCGGTGCAGTTGGTGGTGGTGATATTGCTAAGGTAATGAATTCCGGTAATTGGCTCAAGCTATGTCCTGAGGCTTTCGACCCGAGAGCGGACGTTAATCAAGATGGTATGGTTAACGATCTCGATAAGGATACGATAACCGCTCCAGGAACTTGGGGGACGGGGAACGGATATCATTGCGAATGCGAGGTTCCGACATGTCAAACTATTATTGATTGTAACTACAACAATATTCCAGATAGCTGGGATATTGATCAAGGTACAAGTGCTGACTGTAATAATAATAGTATTCCCGATGAGTGCGATATTGCCGGCGGAATAAGTAATGACTGTGACTTAAACGGTATTCCCGACCAATGTCAGTTCGATTGCGACGGAGACGGTATCGCGGATGCTTGTGAGATATTAAGCGGTAACGAAAGTGATTGTAATGCAAACAATATACCTGATTCGTGCGATTTGGCCGGTGGGTATAATGTAAGTCAGTGGGCTAATTCTGTCATTGGTTACAGTTCGCAGGCCAATTGGGGAGGGACAATGGGCCATGCGGTTCAGGCTACTGGGGTTCCGGATGTAACCGCGTATGGTTTGAATCCTATGGCTTGGACGCCATATTCCTCTACAGCAAGTGAGTATATAACCCTGGGTTACGCTGATTCTGTTTATGCGACAGGCGTATCAATCGTTGAGACTTGCGGCAATGGGTTTGTTACTCAAGTTGACTTGGTGGATGAAGACGATCAACTGCATACTGTTTGGACTGGTACAGATACCACGGATTGTTCAAGCAACTTTGCCAATTGTAGTATCGATACGCTAAACCTCACCTGGGCGTCGACTTCCTATTTGGTTAAGGGCGTGAAAATCACTATTGACGCTACGCACCACACTGTTGACTACAGTGATGATCACGAACAAATCGACGCGGTTCAACTGCATGGTACGCCCGCGCTTCATCCAGATTGCAACGATAATGGTATACCGGACGAGTGCGATATAAGCTCAGGCGGGAGCAGTACCGACGCAAACGGCGACGGCATTCCCGATGAGTGTGGCTGCAGAAACGAGGATGTCAATTGCGATGGTTATGTGGATGTTGGGGATGTCCTGATTTACAACGCGCCGTCGAATAAGAATCATATGTGTGCGGATGCCGGTAATCCTCGAACCGATGTTAATCGCGACGGTATGGTTAACGACTTCGATTTAGATGCAATCAGAGATCCTGCGGTTTTCAATACCGGTAATACGTTCGGATGCGGATGTGATGTCCCGGTTTGTGCGGTAACTCCAGACTGTAACACCAACGGTATTCCGGACAGTTGGGATATACATCAGGGAACCAGCTTAGACTGCAACAATAACAGTATTCCTGACGAATGCGATATTTCCAGTAACACCAGTACCGATTGTGACAGCAATGGGGTCCCCGATGACTGCCAGTGGGATTGCGATGGCGACGGCATCTATGATCCCTGCGAAATAGCCATGGGTATGGATATTGACTGTGACAATAACGGTTTCCCGGACTCCTGTGATGTGGCCGGTGGGTTCGCGTTTATCCAGTGGGCGGATTCCGTCGCGGAGTATAGTTCACAGTACGATGACGGTTCGACCGATTCCTGGCATGCGACGCAGGCATTGGGCAAACCAGACGTTCGGGAGCACGGTGACAATGAGCTGGCCTGGGCGACGTTAAATGCCGACGATGGAGCGGAGTATATCATTCTTAACTATACGCATCCTGTTTTTGCCACAGGTGCAACGGTTGTCGAGAGTATGGCTCCAGGTTTCGTTACCCAGATAGATGCAGTTGACCTGGACGATCAGTTACACACGGTATGGAGCGGTTCGGATACGGCTAATTGCACATTGCCCTTACCGCAATGTGAAATCGGTGAGTTAGTGGTCAACTGGACGAAAACCGCTTACGTGGTTAAAGGTTTGAAGGTTACCATCGACACGACCCATATGACCGATGTCTGGGAAGAGATCGACGCGGTGGCCCTGCATGGCGAGTTGCCTCCTCAAACCGATTGCAACGGTAACGGTATATGTGACAAATGTGAATTGGACTGCAACGAAAATGGTATTCCGGACGAGTGCGATATGGCTGCGGGAACCAGCGCTGATATTGACTCAAACGGTATCCCGGATGAGTGTTATGACGCGGAGACTTTAGCCGCTTATCTTAATGACGAATATCTTTGCGAAGATCCTTACGATGCCATGACCTTTGCAAATCATAACGTAGTATATTGCGGTTGTGGCACTGGGGATTACTGGTTAGATTATCCTATTGATGGTTATCGATGTACAACGACGGTGTATCCATATATCGATCCCCCCGTTGTGTATGATCCCGGTGCCCCCCCCCACCATGGTGCATGGCACCCGGTCTATATATGTATAATTCAAGGATGGTATTTCTGTTATTATGGTGGTGGACCATTCCACGCAGATAGAAAGGAATGTTGCCCCGTTGGTAGTCCGTGTTCTGAAGTCGATGGGTGCTGTCGGGCACCGGAAACGGATTGTGGAGGGCGATGTTGTAATATGCTTTATAGCGACTGTTTGTGTAGGTATGATGGTGTTTTGGGCGATTGCTGGGAAGGCACGGACAAAGCCATATCCGGAGTGTGTTTGCCAAAGGATCGGGATGACGGTCTTTACTGTAACGGTCTTCAATATTGGGGACCGGACGTTACTAGTTCAGGTTTATGGACTGTGATGAAAACACACTATGATTGTCCAGCCGATATGATATGCCGCGAATACAATCCACTTGATGCCAGTTCCCCTGGAGGACGCAAGCATGTATTTTGTGGAGAATGTGAAAAAGATAGCGATTGTTTGGGGTATTACCAACAAGGAGGCCAGCCGGAGGGGTGTGCCAGTCCACGATGTAAGGAAGTCGCCGGTCATTACGCCGGTGCCGGGTATGCGGATGGTGGGTATTACGTACACGAAACAGCGTGTGTATACGATGAGACCTCCCCGGGTTGTGATGATGGCAATGATTGTACCATAGACTTATGTGTGCCTTTGGACAATGATGGTAGTGGCAGTGGTTTTACCTGTATTTTTGAATCGAATTGCGATGATGGTGAATTCTGCAATGGAATCGAGGAGTGCGGCGAAGACGGCAATTGTATTCCTGGGGAGAATCCATGCGCAGGCCAGGAGGGACGCGAAAATTGCGACGAGTTCTATGACGTTTGTCATGGATGCGATGAAGATAATCGAGATCCCTACTTCTGCAATGGTGTGGAGTATTGTCGATACGATCCGAACACGGGAACATGGTCCTGGGTTAGTCCTGGTCCGCCGTGTGGGGACTGGGAGGAGTGTTCGGAAGAGGAACGCCGGTGCATAAGTTGTGCGGAACGATGCAGTGACGGTCTTGTCTGTACGGGAATAGAAGAATGCGACGAAAACGGGTTGTGTGTACCCGCAACTCCGGTCGATCTGTGTGCCGGTACGGGGCTTTGTTGCGTGGAGGCTCCGGAAACAGAAGAAGGATATGTTTGTACGGATTTCTGGCCTAACCCCCGCACTCCAAGTGAAGATTCGATTATCCCCGTGGATGGGGCTACAGACATACCTCTTCGAGGCTTGACTTTGTCCTGGGATAGGATTCCGGAGGCGGAATTCTATTCGATCTGTATTTTCAAGGATGGATCAAACAGCGCGGCTGTTACTCCGCTGCAAGTCGATAATCCTGACTCAGGTGATACTGTAAGTGCACAAATCTCGATTAATGACGAGCTTGAACCGGGGCAGCTTTACAATTGGAGCATTACGGTAGTCGATAATGAGAGGGACTGTGCGGAAGGAGTTTACGGGCCGGAAGATTGGCGAAGCTCTTCTACGGAATCTCGCGGTTTTACGACAACCACGATGGCCGACAATTGCTTACTTGGTATTCCAAGAAGTCTACATGTTACTTTGGCTAATCCCGAGAATCCTGGTGTTCCAAGTAATAAAGAAGCCGGCGTAGGGTATCCGTTAGGTAATTTCAAATGGGAGGGGGACTCAAAAGCGCAGGTTTACCATTTATTCTTGAGTGAGAATGAACACGATTTTAACGGTGACGGATTGAGACCAAATGATCACTTGAACCATGGTTTACACAAGGGGGAGTTTGAAGAAACGGAAATCAACGATCTCGAAATAACGCTCCAACCGGGCACTACTTATTATTGGCAGGTGGCGGCGAAATCCCAATATTGTAAGGGTGATGATGACGGTATAGATACGCTCTCTGTGGTATCGTACAGCGAGGTTTTCAAATTCTATACAAGTTCCGATCCTAATGATAATAACTGCCCCGATTCTATAGCTAAACCGGAAACACCTATAGATCCGCGTCCCAAAATCAACTCGAACGACGCTTCATCTGAAGATTTAGCGTTGAGTTGGTCTCGGAGCGAGAATGCGTCTTCTTACACATTGACCATATCCGGTTTTTCTGGATACGACCATGACCATGTGGAGGTCGACGTAAAACAAACACCGGATGGAGAACGTCCGGCGTATACAATCCCCAGTGCATACGTGCAACCGCTGACAACCTACAATTGGTCGGTCCTTGCGGTCAACGAAAACAAGGATTGTGAGTTATATGACGAGGCACAAAGTAGTGATTGGCAATTTACCACTTGCGCTGCGGAGTATTCAGAATTTCCGTCCGTGGACGATCCGGAAGATGGAGCTACTGACGTTTCTTTGACCAGCGGGTTAACCTGGATCAGTGATGATGACTATGCTTATTTTAACCTTTATGCTGGTAAATTTAACTGCGGATTATCGACGGTTAGCCTGGAGGGATTAACGGCTATAGATTCGGGAGACGGTACGTATCCAGAGATTCTCAAGCTTGACGAAGTAACCGTCGCAGGGACGAGCAAATATGTCTGGCCTAACCCGGAATTTCCCCCAGTAAATATGAATAGAAAAATCTGGGACAAGAACGAGAACTACGAATGGCGGGTCGAAGCTTATTATTATGACGAATGTGGTGGTATTGTATCCGAACCTGCGGCTTCTGAAGTTTGGAGATTTGCCACAATTGACGATTGTGGTGGATTCCCCACTTCACCTTCTCTCGCCAGTAATCCTGAACCAATTGACAACGCGGTAGATGTCCCGGTGACCGGACAGTCCGTGACCTTGGGGTGGAAGCCGCACGGTGAATACGCAAGAATCCAAATAGGGTTAGAAGATGATCCTGCTACGATGGTCTGGTTGGAGCCGTCAGATAGCGAAATCAGTTGTGATTACCCGGGTTGGTTCTCTACTGCGGGTTTAGCCTGGAAAGAAATCTCGGTTTCCAGCAGCATCTTCCCTATTGATACAAATACGAAATACTATTGGCGAGTCGAAACCCGTAATGCCTGTGGCGACGAGATAAGAGACGCGGTTCCTGTAGATAGTTGGGAATTCACTACGGCAGACGTATGTACTGATCCTGGCAAAGTGCCGACACCGAGAAACGTTTATCCGTACAACGGCGCTCAAGGGCTATCGGCAGGAACGCAATGGTTGCGGTGGAAAACGACAAACAACAGCTACGGTTTTGACCGGTTTGAAGTATATTTGGGAACGAGTGAACATAATCTCGCTCATGTCAAAACTATAAAAAGTTCATCACCGACCGGTTGGACTGTGCCGGTAACCTTGGAGCCTGCGACGAAATATTACTGGAAAGTTAAAGCGTGCGCAAAAGGCTGTTATCATCAGGATTTGACACCTGCCAGCGGAGTGACAACTTGGTTCAGTACGTGCGATTCGGTGCAGTCTGAAGTGTTCACCGGCCAGTATCCTGCCGATGGCGAACAGGGTGTCGTAATCCAAAAACCGGGAGATGGTGGGGCGGTAGAAAACCTTCCGCTGATCCTGCGCTGGACTCATCCGGAGGGTGTAGAGACGGACGGATATCGTATCTCATTCGGAAAAGCCCGTGAAAGTATGACCACGTTGGGATACCAGTGGGTTTCCTGTGAGGATGGTGAGTGCTCCTGGGAACTTCCTGCGGGAATCGCATTGGAACTGGGGACGGAATACGCCTGGCAGGTGAAGGCGTTTGTTTACGACAGTTGCGGTAATGTAAGCGGAGTGTTTGGTGATCGCTGGACGTTTCAGACCATGTTCGACTGCAATAATAACGGCCTGTCGGACCTATGGGATGTTATCAATGGTTATAGCATCGACGAGGATTCAAACCGTGTGCCGGATGAATGTAATCTATGCGATCTTAACAGGGTGTTCACTACTGACGACGATTTCGCTGACGGCGATAAGGCGGAATTCCTGAATGTGATTCAAGATTCGAATAAGCTTACTCTTGCCACAAGTGCGGGAGGGGTAAAACCTCTACCGTTTATCTGGGTTCCGGCAACTAACCGAGGAACCGTAGTAAAAATCAATACCGAAACGGGTGAGATACTCGGCGAGTATTTGACTGCTCCCGAGTACGCAGATATGGATCCAAATCGAGTGGAGCCGAGTCCGTCGCGCACAGCGGTGGATTTGCTGGGGAATGTTTGGGTTTCCAATAACGGAGATTGGAATAACAGCTTGGACGCTAGTTCTATTGAAGAGACTAGCTCCGTTACGCGCGTTGCACTGAATGAAGGAGGATACTGTACGGATCGTAACGATGACGAATTCATCGATACATCATCCGGATTGGGTGACATATTGGGGTGGCCAAACAATCCAGACGGCGATCCACCTTATCCTGATGACAAAGGTGGTGTAAGTACTGCGGTAGACGAATGCATCATAGACTATGTACGGGCATGCGGACGAAACTTTGGCGAGGATTGCATAGCATCTTTGCATAGCGTAGAGACACTGGCAATCGACTCAAACAACGACATCTGGATAGGGAGTGCAGCAGGTTGTCCTGGCTGTAGCTCTGCTGGCTGTGCTGGTGGCCCACATATGAAGCTTAAGGGTGATCTGGGCATGAATCCAGAAGACCGCGTTCTCACCTGGTCAACCTATTACGGAACTCGAGGTGGTGGTGGCGGATTAATAGACGCAGATGGTTTACTGTGGTCGGGGGGGGAGTCTTGTGGTATCCAATGTGACCCTGCGGGGAACCCTGAGCTTTGTGGCGAAGGGTACGGTATGACCGACCATTGCTACCAATCTTTACTCGTATTTGAACCTGATGCTTATAGTTTCTTCGAACCCGGAAGCGGAACACCTCTTTTCCTGGAATCGGATTACAACGAATGTCATGTATCTACGGGGATTCCCGATGACTCGGTTGCGGTTATCGTTCGTTCATTAGCGATGAATCCTGTTGACGGAACTGTTTGGGCAACACCTTGGAATGGGGATTTTCTATACGAATTCGAGGTATCCAGAGATGAATCAGCAACAACTCCGAATAAGACAAGAATAGCGGTTTACAAGCGTGATTTGGTTAAACCTGCTAATGTTAACAAAGCAGTCGATAGTGGCGTTTTGACTATCGACACGAATGAAACTTTCTGGATTATCGCTAGAAACACATTGGACCACGAAGGTTATAGTGAGAACGCGTACAGCGTGGTTCGTTACCGAAAAAACTCTGACGATTCTAATATGGAAGAAGAAGCAAGGATTCCGCTTAAATACGCTAAGGCAAACACTGATGACGTGACTAGCGACGATTGTATATCCAACTGCAGCTTACACTGCAGCGATTCGTACCCCAATGAATGCAGTTCCTATTGCGTATGCTGCGAAGATCCCACGGGTATATCTATCGATGCGAATGGTAACGTCTGGATTACGTGCGAAGAGTCAAACAATGTTATGCGGGTAAATAGCAGCAGTAATGAAGTGGATATGGTTATCTCCCTTCAACATGATGACGATTTATGTGCTGACAATCCTGATGCTAGTTGTTGCCTCTTAGCTGATCGATATTGTGAGGAAAACCCTGATTTTGAGTGTTGCAACCTGGCGGACGACCATTGTGAAAAGTATCACAACGATCCGTGTTGTCTGATGTATGACAGATCGTCGTATTGTGCGCTGAATCCGGATTATGCTTGCTGTAATGTAACCTGCCATGAATCGCAGGAGGACGAACTGGATGAAGTATGCTGCCGTACGTTTGATGGATTATACAAGGCTGCCCATCCGGAATCCCCCTGTTTTAAAGATGCAGGTCCTTCTGGTTTTAACAACATGACAGGGATGATCACTTTGGCCGCAGCCAAGACGGGGCATTGGTCTACAGTTCACGATTCCAGGATTGTCGGTAATCAGTGGGGTGGAATCAGTTGGAACCAGGAGGCTGAAAGTTGCACGGCCGACGAATCTACAGGGCTGGTTGTTTACATACGTGTCGCGGACACCATGGCGGAACTGCGGAACCTGCCCTTTACAGAGGTTTCTGATCTGGAGGACGATAGCAACGACTGTATAGTAGAATTCTCGGCTGGCCAGTTCACGGGGCGCTTTATTGAGATAGAAGTTACTTTCGACGCAGACGGGAATTTCCCTGAACTCTGGGATCTTACTATCACCACAAGCGATGCTACCATCGGAGCTGGTAATGTTGAGTTGCAATCCGTGTTTGTTTTTGCTAACGCCGAAGAGGTAGGGGAATACGGTTCCTTTGAAGCTTGCCTGAATATGATGGACGGAGAACCAATAACGGCCTCAGTTTGTGCTATGGCCGGAACATGGCGAAAAGGCCCCCCAAATGTTCTGGATTGGGAATGTGCGAACCAGTTGGCTAAAACAAAGGAATACATGGATAGGCATGGATATTCCGGTACATTGGTTCTGGATCGACTCGATGAGTATGTTGTTGGCGCTTTTTATGGTCATGGGCCGAGTGGAAGGGATGCTGTTGAAGGTTTTGGTATCCGCAATACGGTTGAATCCATTCAATACGATGCGTGCAGCCAAGCGAATTCAAATGTGATTGCTCTGGCGCAAAACGGGTTCGATCCCGGCGAGTGTGATGCTACGCTTGACATTGGATTTGCGTCGTCGGATTGTGGGGAGGATAAAGATTGCGACGACGGGTATCCGTGCACTACTGATACTTGTTGCCTCGAGATTGATGGAAGTTGTGGTACATACCAGACGTGTGTTTACGAACCAACAGATTGCAATGACGATGACCTGTGTACGACCGATTCCTGCGACCCATTCTCCGGTGGCTGTGTTAACGAAGAAGTGGTCTGCGATCAGGATCCGAATCTCTGTACGACCGAAAGTTGTGATCCTGAAACTGGCGAGTGTGTTTCTATCGATAATTGCGATTCCACTATCTGCGAGAGGCAGGAATGTGAGCCGAGTATTGGTGTTTGCGGAGAATGGGTGCCGACTACACATTGCGATCATGAAAAAAACAAATGGTGCAATGGTGAGTTTGAGGGATGTTTTGAAGCTGATTGCCTGACTGGAGTTCGGCTTTCTGGCGGTGATTGTGCGACATGCGGTTTTTCCGGAGATCCATGTGTTGGTGAAGGTCTTGTATGCGATGAGGACAATAAACGTTGTGTAGACTGTACGGATGATTCGCATTGTACGGAAGATGGTTACGTTTGCGATGTCGAAAAAGGCGTTTGTGTTGACGAACATGCAGCATGTGTTTCCGGTAACTGGGATTACGCGATTGGCGATTGTCGCAAGCGTAGTCTTTTCTTGGAAATCGATGATGGCAATATATTCTGCAGTCCTGGTTCGCCAAATACTGGTTCGCCAGATACCTGCTTTATAGACTGTAGTCAGAACCTTACATTTAACATTAGTTTAATGGTGGAAAACAGTACAGCTTCTGCCATAGAGATTAAAAGTCTGGTTGCATTCCTTGAAATTACAAGCAGTTACAATGCGGGCGATGGTCAAGAATTTACGGTAAATTCAATCCAGTGGGGGGATTTAGTCGCGAATGGAGATGATTTACTCTGGTGCGGAGGCAGTAGCTGCACGAATACTGACTGGTATGATCTGCTTTATAACGATACAGCAGATTATGATGATTTATTCAATCCAGATCCACCAGGTACTGCTTACGCTCCGATTGTGGTGAATGATCCCAGTTCCGCTCTTTTGATGGGGACTATCCAGTACGAGGGTTCTACGCCGATAACCGTACCGGCCGGTACCTCCGAACCCGTAAGTGGGAGGCTGGCTATAGTCAATATGACAGCACCCGCTGTTGCCACCGTATACACGCTGAAGATAGCCGATGATCGGTTCCGCAGACCTACTGCCTCGATCTCCACGGGGGATCCGACGGGCACCAATCAGGCCACATTGCTTTACTCCGATGATAGTCAGCTGGTTATTTATGTGGAGGGCTGCAACTAATGAACACTCAAAACCAAAACATAAAAACAACTTTGGAAACAGTTTGTTTGGCCAGCTTTAACCACCTCGGTCGAGAGAGCAGCAGGGGAAAAGTTATGAATATAAGCGTTATTCGCGTTATTGGTGCATGTTTTGTTCTTGGTCTTTTGCTTAATTCTCCTCCAGCGATTGCTCAGCTTGGTGACGTTAACACCGACAACGTCCTCAACGCACCATATCGAGGTCCGGTTACAGCCTGGCGCGAGGCGTGTATGGATATGGGCTATGGTGAGGTTAAGAATTTTGTTATCTATTACGAAGATCCTGGTCATGACGACCCGGATTATCCAATTGCTAAATTAACATTTCCATCTGGCTGGGATCGGGATGTCGTTCGTATATATCAAGGCCACAATGCATCGGGGCCCGAAATCGTTCCTAACGGTGAACCGTTGGAAGCGACGGTGTCGATTTCTGAGGGAAGCAGTCTCGCTAATTGGCGTTGGAACTTGTCAATAAAGGCGATCGGAACAAGATCACAAAAGAAGGTCGACTTTCCAATCGAATTCAGCTACGAGGCAGGTACGCATACGGGACCAGCGTCGGATGACGTTTGTATTTGCGGATCTACAATTACCTCATTCTGTTGCGGTGACTGCAATAACATTCTCGGACCGCCGACTTATTGTGACTACGAGTGTTGTTGTGATAGTTCCTGCCACGAAAAAGTTGAAGTAACCAAAACCGGCATTCTTGACATCAGTGTAGCACCGACATCAATGGTTGACGGAGTGAGTGGGGTTCACCCGTGGCATTCATCCAGTGTTGTATTAGATGTAGTTTCGGGGGCTGCTCAGCTAGTTGCCACGGTAAACGAATCTACGCACATGATTGGACGTTCATTTTTGCACGTAATCGACAGCGGTGACGAAAATGTGGAAATACTATCTTATGATGTGCGATTACCCGGAATGCCGGAAACGGTTTTTATCCAGGACAGGGAAACGTTTAACCTGGGAACGCCCTGGCCTGGTCATATACCGGGCTATTGGGTGGAAGATCGCGGAGAAGGGCTGGGGTATGATGTTGTTGGCCCCGATGGAACCATATACAGATTCAGCGAGCCAGCTCCGGTGGACGCTACAGAGGAAACTGATGATGCGGTATTATCCGAGAGTGATCCGGAAGGGCTTTGGTATTTAAAGAAGATAATCCCGCAGGGTTGTGAAAACTGTACGGAGGCGGTTGTTTCCTATACATATTTTCTTACTCCGAATTCGACAAGTGAGTCAGGCTGCTCTACCGGAAATGCTGATGGTCCATGTCGAAAGTACCTGTCCACCATTTCGGATGGTGATGGAAACAGTATTCACTTGAATCGGGAGTCGACCGGTTGTGTAAGTAGTGTAGCTGTTAAGGAAAATGGTACACAAAAAGCTATTTGGACGATTGGCTCAAATGCCGGATGGATTTCCAGTGTCGTTCAACCGGACGGCAAAGGAAATCGTTATTACGGTCATGACACTAATAGCGGGAGGTTGGAGTGGATTGACAATGACGATAACCAAGGAACGGGGACGATGTACTCGTTCACCTACGATGTCTATGACGCTAATATTCTCACCGAATCATCGGCCGGCCAAGCGAAGTATACGTATTATAACGATACCTATAATGGCAGACAGACTATCATAAGAGGGGGGAATAACACTACAAATCAAGTTATAAGTTGTAGTTACATTGGGCAAACATCGGGTGATTTCTCGCATCTATTGTCTTCTGTTAGTCAGACTGGTGGGTATGACGATAGAGTCGAATATACCTGGGATGAAACTAACGAATGGGGAAATGTAGTATTGCTCGAAGAAATACTTCCCAACAATACCAAATTGAAGCACTACTATGCTTCAACTGGGGGAGGGGAAAGCGGTAGAGGATTATGTGGCACAAATGCCCGGGGAGACTGGATATTACGGCTGTATATGCACCAAAGAATGTCCTGTCAACACGGAGTCGGGACAGTAAACTCCTGGAATCTGAATTTCGTAGATGCATTGGGCGAGATACACGTTTTGGATGCTCAGATTGACAACAGTATGATTCCTGACGGTGGTACAAAGACAATGCCCACAATCTGGGAAAGCATCATAACGATTGACGAAGATTTCATGATTGAGGACGTGTCGGTCGGAGTTGATCTGCAACTCCTAACTGTCTGTAGTGGTTATCTCACTTGTGAACTTGAGCATATCCGAGAATATGGCGCTACGCAGCGCGTTGCACTTTTTGACAGGATTGGTACAGGGCGTTACCACACATTATGCGTCGGAGAAAACCACCCCACCTATGATGAACACGGTGCACAATTAGACATGGATGCTACTTTCCTGTCTTCACTGCATCTTGGTCACCTTTACGTTAGTACGCGGGATGCCGTATGGGCTGATCTACACCGTGATGTACACGGTGAATGGTATCCCACGCTTTCACCGTGTGATAATGGTTATATTGAATTATGCACAGAGGGCGAGCAAGAGGAAGAGGGCGAGGATACTCCATTCCGTCGTAAAACTGTCTTAGTGGCTTCAAGCGGATCTGGTGAGCTGAGCATATTTGACGTAAATTACGCAATCTTTGGCGAAGCCGGTTTACTCCGAATGCCACGCGTCGTCAAATCGTACGATGGCATGGGGAACGAGACGGTTATTAAGTACCGTGATGACGGCGGTTTGGATCTTGGATTAATAGAAACCATTACGGGGCCACAGGTTACACAAGGCATTCCTGGAGGACAAAATCAGCAAGCCGAAACCATATTTACATACAATTCGGCAAACCTGTTAAGCCAAAAAAAGGTTAAAGCTACGGATGGCGCTTCGGCGACCTGGAACGTCACCGAATACGAATACGACAGTCTTGGTCGGTTACTTAGAGTTATTGTTGATCCTGGTGAAGGAAACGAAAACCTCGTAACCGAGTATGCCACAACTGCCGATCCGTTACGTTATGATGGGCAGCCGGATTTCGTCAAGGATCCTTACGGATTCTATACCGGGTATACATACGATGACGCCGGTCGAGTAACCAATGTTAAACGTTTCCTTGCTACAAACGATACGCAAAGTAACAAAGCTCAGATCATCGACTACGCGTACGACGACAACGGTTGGCTGGAAACAGAAACCCTGACGCTTAACGCGTTTGATGAAAGCGGGACTCCGGTTGCACATCAGGCCGGTTCATCAGATTCGCAGGTAACCACTTATACAAGAGACCGTCTGGGGCAAGTAATCAACATTTCAGTGGGTGATGGTACGAGCACGATTGTACAAACTGCATACGGGTATACCAATATAGGCGAACTGGCATATACCATAGGCCAGGACGGAATATACTCCGAAACCAGGTGGAATGATCGAGGTCTCGTGGAAAGCGAAAGGGTGGGCTACGGTGCAGACGTCGCGCATGGCGATATATCGACAGGTACAGAGTACACCGGCCAAAGAGTATCATACACCTACGACGAATCCGGACGCGTAGCGACTGTAACTACTAACGAAGAAGCAACGGACGCGAAAGAAAAGCGCGTCGTTAATTACAATGATGGTTCGGGCGCCCGAGACAAGTTCGGCCGCGTCAAAAAGATCACCGAATCTCCCGGCAAACTTTCTACATTATTAACCTACGACGGCAACAGCAACATTATCAGGATTACTGATTTTCAAAAAAACGTTTCTTACAAAGATGTTTTTACCTGTTATGATGAAGCTCAACGGCCATGGCAGGTAACCAATGCGGCGAGAAATGGCGGCGAAACTCAGATAGAATTGACAACTTATCGAGCGGATAATCGAATCGCCGAAACGATTGTCCGGGGAAGCGATATCTTTAACGGAAGTCTTATCCCGCCTCCGGAACCGGGTGATAGAACCACGGGAAACGTCATCACGGTTTACAGCTATGACGGGGTTGGCCGCGTTACGGACCTAACCAGTATTAACGCGTTCTTTAACACCTCGGAAGTATACGAAGATCGTTCAAAATCGTACAGCTACGGAGTAAGCCAAGATAATAGAGGTACAACGGTTACTGAAACCATGGGTATTAGAAGTACGGTCAGTACCTATGACGCGCTTGGCAGGTTGGTTAAACAAACTAGCAGCGAAGGGGGAACTAGTGGGCCGCGGACAGAGGTCGTTTATAATAGCCTGTCTCTACCCGTAGATACGGTTGTATATAACGGCAACTCAACAACGGTACAGAAGTATACCAGCTACGGATACGATGCGGCCGGTCGTATTCGACAAACATATGATGTTTCCACAGAGTCTCTTCCAAAAGATATCGGTCAATCTCCTACTACTACCTATCACTACTACGGTGATTCCGATTGTACACAACCAGAATGTCCATCCGGAAACGAAGGTCGACTTTGGAAAATAACTAATCCCATTGGCAAAGCGATAACCTATAAGTATAATGATTCCAATCACACTAAAACCGTAACCGATCCTTTTGGAAACGAGATAAAATCGACGTTTGACGGCCTGGGACGACTAATACAACTAAAAACAACCCTTGGTGACGGTTCAGGGCAACCAAGCTCAACTGACTATAACTATAATTTTGGATACACCGATGCCTCCAATATGGAGAAAACCGTTCAGCGGTTAGCTGATGGTCCCTTATCTACGGCCAATTTTGATCCACTCGGTCGAATTACGGATTACACGAATCGCAAACAATCGAAAACGACGTTCACTTACGACAACACGAGCAGCGTGTGCAAAGTTGTGGAAGATGTAGGAGGATTATCTCGTACCAGTACCTGTCGGACAGGCCCGAAGGGAATACCAGTATCCCAAACATTCTACAATACTGGAGGGCAAGAACAGGTTACGGACTATCGAATTGCCCCGGATGGTACGATTACGGGAATCAGGTATCCCAATCCTGATGGTTCGAGCAGCTATACGGAAGAGTTCAAATTTAACGTTTACGGGGAGCTTGCCGCTAAGAAAGATATCGCGAATCGTAATACCGCATACGCGCACTCAATCACCGCGGAGGGGCGACAAGTTGTAATCACAACTCAGACCAGTGGAACTTATACATACGCTTATAACGCTCTGGGGCAAATTACGGAAGCTTCCGTTGCGGGCCCTGAGTCTTCCAGTAGTGTCATACTGGAATACGACGATTACGGTCGATTAAAAACGGAAACCCAGACTTACAGTGAAGCTGATTCACCAGCCGAAACTCGTTACGCATACAACGATGCGGGGCAGCTAACTTCTATAACCTATCCTGGTGGCGAAATTCTCAATCTCAACGCTGGAACTGGGCTCGATGATTTAGGCCGTCCAACAACAGTCTCTTTTGGTGTGGCTGGTTCCGAAGTTACTTTTATGAAACCGGCGTATTTCGGTTCCACTATTGAAAGTATAAAAGTTTTCTCTCCGAACGGAACTGCGTTCATGCAGTTAGAACGCACCTTTGACGACGAAGGACGCCAGAAAAACCGTAAATGGAGTAGAATCGATCAAGCAGAGAATCCTACCGGAGAAGTTTTTGACGAGTTTGAACTGTACTATGACGTAACAGATAACATTACAGCTGTTTACAGTGATCAATTGTTCTCCTCCACGGTTTACGAACTTGATGCCCTGAACCGTATGCTCAAAGCCAGTAAGGGTGATCCCAATATCGACGAAAATCAAACACTTGGCGATGCGACAGGCTTGGCCGCCGGTTCGATAGTTATGGAGTATGATCGAACGCCTGACGCCAATGGAGAGAATGGACTTGATCTCCAAGGTAACGTTACTCATTCTACTCTTACGCTAGCTCAACCAGATGGAACTACATCCACGAATACATTCACAGCTGATGTCAATATAGCCAACATGTTTGACGATGTCGTATTCATGAAAAATGGTTGGGAAGAAGGTTTTGAGCCAGTATACGATCCATTCGGTAACATGATCTACGATGGTTGGTGTTATTTAAAATACAACGACCTGAATCAGTTAATCGAGGTTCATGAGGTAGGTACGGCGATTATCGCATCTACCGGACCTGACGATATCACCCTCTTGGGCGACAAATTAGTCTCAATGACTTATGACGGACTTGGGCGTCAAATTAGTAGGAAAGAATACGATTCTAACGGTGACGTAATTCTTCATTTACGAAACCTTTACGCAGGTCAACGGGTTCTGGAAATAACCAAGGTTATAGGTGGACAGGATGATGTACTGGTTAAACGCAACCTTTGGAGCCCCGAAGGTCTCGATGTCATCCTTCGTGCCGACGAGGACCCAGACGCGGAAGGAGCTGATCCACTTAAGTCGTTCTATTTTACAACAGATCATATGGGTTCGCCAACAGCGGCAATCGTGGCTACAGACCCGCCGCCTGGATTACGGAGTGGGGAGGTTGAAGTTAAGGTAGTCGAGCGCTACGCATACGACGCTCACGGTCAAATCTACGAAAAAACGGCTGCTAAATGTCGCCGAGCCGACATCGACTGCGACGGTATAGTTGGCGCTACCGACCTAGTGCTTGTTCTAAACGCCTATACCACCGATCCAACAGCTGCCGAAGGCGCTCGCGAGAACATTTGTGGTGGAGGAACAGACGGACTGACGCCCGACAGCGCCATTGATGAACTGGATCTTGTTTGTGTTAGAAACGAGCTGGGTAAGGGATTACCAGGTCTTTATGACACCAGTACTACGGCCACACCCGATCCATACGAACCGGACGCAGGAGAAAAACCAACCTACATCCTGGGCTTGCACGGCTTACCAGTAGACAAAACAACCGGACTGGTCTATGCACGGGCAAGGCACTATCACCCCAAGCTGGGCTGCTGGATGTCCAGAGATCCCAAGGGTTACATTGACGGAGGAAACCTGTATGAGGCTTTCGAAAGTAATCCCGCCAGATTCTCCGATCCCATGGGGACAGGAATTATCACCTGGATGCTGGCTGGCGAATACGGTATTAGCGATGTGGATTTCATGCGTCAAGGCGGTCTGCAGGGAACAGCTTGGGGATTCTTAAAAGGTGGGGGTGAGGGTATTGCTTACGGTGCAGTAGAGGTTGGCAAAACCGTAAGTCCGTTCCATTTGAGCGACCAACAAAAACGGATAAACCGGTATATTGGAGCCGAGTACGAATTGGGAGGAGCTGATGCAGGTGACGAGTATTGGGTATTAGCGAAAGCCTATCGACTATGGGCTGCGGATTCCACTGGAGTTACAGCGCTTGATAGTTTCGTACGCGGAGATACGGTTACCTTCCATGAAGACGGTCACATCGAAACCAGAAAATTCGATAGTTGGACTGACCGAGTCCAAACGGGACTCATGGGTCTCTCACAGCTGACGGGATTCGTTGGCGGCACTGGGTACTTAGCTCAACCTGCGGCTTCCGTTGGATACGCATCCCTACGCTCAGGACGCTCATTTGGCCAATCGATGCAACTTGCATATCGTTTCCGAAAACAGTATCTTTCGGCCGGTTTTAGAGAGGTTTTAATACAGTCGAAGCATGCTTCGGCTACAAGGGGCGTCTACTCGAGAGTAAACGTTAATGTTACTCGATCGCACTATCCGAACCCTCGCCCAAGACCTGGTGGGCTTTTGAAAGGGGATAATCTTGCCGGACCGGGAGCAGTTGATGACATTATGGTCATCGGACGCCAATCGGATACTGCGGCCTATATCGGTCGAAAAGGACATAGGGTACTCGATACGAATATTTGGGACCTGAACGTTAATGACGGATGGATGATGCGAGGGATTATGGAGAAACGTACATTCAAACTTGCAAGTGAGGTGAATTGGGGTTCGCTTAGACGACTACAGCGGAAACCAAATATAATTGTGCGAGATCTAACCGTCTTTCATCACGAACTTAAAATGTTACGAGATGCTGGTTACGTTCGACGAGGAAACCTAATGCTACCGGGGATGCCATAGTGGACAATAATATTATAGGTGAGTGTCGTCATAGGTTTGAACAGGCTTGCCGCGAGCTTGGTAAAACGGCAAGTCTTGCTGACCGATCACGTGTCTATTATACGATAGTGACTGAAACGGTGGATACACTATTACGTTTACCCGTTTCTGAACAAGCAAAGCTTATCAAGCCACTTAGAAGTGATGATTTGGCCTTTTTACGAGGCATCTCTATTAGCGGCGCGACAGAGGCGGTTATTGCGAACGACAAGAAATGGATTCTTCTAGGACTGAAAGGACTTTGTCTTGAAGACTTCGAAAACGACTACAGAGAAACGATAATTAGTTGTGTACAGCTGCAACACAGCGCAAATAAGATAGATTGCGACTTGACCGAGTTTCTTAGTGATATTCAGGCTCATTTTGATTTGCAGGTTTCGAGTACAATACGGGACTACGTAGCAAATCCCGTACAGGACTTAAACTCTATTAGATATTGTGAAGGAGTGGATAGGAACGGGCAGTTTACTTATATTCAGAATTGGTAGTTTAGTTCAATTCCGGGCATTCTTGCCCTCTGTAAACAATCATATTGGTTGTCATATTGTTACGTAAAGTATCCCTCTGGGCGTACTGGGCGTAGGGTGCGTAGGGGGACATCTATCACGACAACCCGGATAGCAATGGCTTCGCCGGCATCGTACACAAGGCATCGGCCAATCGGATTGGCTGACCAACCGTTTCCCTTGCACGCTCAAACGGAACCAGGATTTTTTCTGCCGGTATGCCGCAAGTTCGAAAATGCTGCTGGTTCCGAGAGCAACCCGGTGTCCTTCCGGTAAGTCTGCGCAATTTTGGCTGGTGATCGGGCGTATTATGCGGATATGGACGGTAACCGTTCAGTGAAGCACATCTTTTTTTGCTTTTGAGAATTTGCGATCATGGCTCCGGCATTTAACAGGAGGGGCTAAGGGACAGCCACCTGTTTTTCTTGCCTATATACCCTAAACACGCAATTGCTTACCTCTTGCTGGTAAAAAGGAGATAGGCGATTGTCTTTTTTCCTGACTGCTCTCGATGAATTGACTTGCTAAGGAGATTGCTTTACGTTTCGTAAATGCTGCGGCTGCCCGAATCGTGATCGAGAACGAGCCGCACCATATCACTCAACGCGGAAACAATCGCCAGGACGTATTCTTCACCGACGATGACCGCTTGCAGTATCTTGCTTTTCTCAAGGACCGCAGTGAAACTTACGGCTTGACGATTCTTGGCTATTGCCTGATGACGAACCACGTCCACATTGTGGCCATCCCCCGGTCGGCCGACTCCCTCGCCCGGGCAATAGGGCGGGCGAATTTCCTGGACTGGAGTTCCGGGGACACCATACTTAATTCTAGCTTCACTTCTCAGATTGTCAGCGGGCAGTCAAAACCAGCCAGTAATGGGCGGGTGAAAATCGGCCACCTTGAGGAGGTGGTAATTCGTGTTATGGCGTTCTTTGGCCCATGGTGGGTCAAAGGGGATCATGATGGCGAATTACCTCAAGATGGCCAAGATACAAGCAATACAAGGTTCATCCGACTAAAGCGTACTTTGTTTCGTGAATGGCGAGGATTTTCAGTTTGAAGAATTCCTTATCTCTAAATCCATAGGCCTGGCGTTTCATGGTCTTGATCTTATTGTTTGTTCCTTCGAGAGGACCGGTTGAAATTGGATAATCATAATACGCTAATATACCAAACGCATGAAGGCGGAGTGTTTGGGCAAACTTTTTGAGCATCCTGACTCCGCTGGCCTCCGCTTGAAATATCCAATCCATCAGATGGGCCTGGGCAGCCTCGCCGTCTTCCTGTTCCCAGACTTCGCGTAGTTCCTCCCTCATGTAGTAGGCCGTGGCCAGAGGTTGATTGAGGTGTAACGCTTTTTCAAGACGCTTTAGTCCACTGCTATCAGAGTTCAGGTTTTCGGGATTCATCAGCAGCAACCATCGCGTCCCCTTGAGCACATTCTTGTGCAACTGATCCTTGGCTTCACGGTACAGATCTCTTCGCAACTCCGACAATTTATCGTTGAAAAGCTTCATTACGTGAAAGCGGTCGAAAACCAGTGCCGCGTTTGGCAGATTACTCGAGACCGCATCAATGTAGGCCGGAGACATGTCAGTGGCTACCGCTTCGACTTTCGCTCGGGATCTTCGCAATCGGTTCCAAAACGGTTTGAGAGCTTCCTTTCCCTTGCCATCGCCCACATACACCACCGCACCACGCTCTAAATCGAGTACTACGGTCAAGTAGCGGTGACCTTTGCCGATCGAGATTTCGTCGATAGCTATTTGGCGTAAATGCTTGAGCTTTGGACGGACAAACCGCTTAAGCAGATCCTGTTTATGTATCTTCTTAATAACATCCCAACTAACCTGCAGGTGTTCGGCCACATCCTTAATCGTCATATGACGCAAGAGATCCAACGCATATCGTTCAAACGACCGGGTGTAACTCCGGCGGCGATCGGCAAATCCAATCTCCACCTGTCGGATGACCTTGCAGTCTAAACACTCAACGCGAGGGATAGGAAGAACGATTTTCACTGCCTTGCCACCGATTGGTACCGATTTGAAACTCCGCTCAGTGTGGCCACGGGGAGCAACATTCTTTGAACCACAGGCTGAACACCGCAGGGTGTTTCGTGGCTGACTAAGCGAGAAAAAAACCTGGCCGTGCTTGTATTCTGTTCGTTCGTAAATATAGCCACGAACCCCGAATCCGTGATATAGTAAGCTGGTGGACATGATGGCGTCTCCTGTATCTGAAGTCTTTGATAACCTCAGATGAGAACATCATGTCCGCCTTTTTGCTAGTCCATGTACGCTTTAGTCGGATGAACCGAAAAACAACTGCTTATAACGATGGCGTTTCGACAGGCGACGCGAATGGAAAGGTAATTAATGTAACAATGACGGTGTCGGGTGGAGGCGCTGTTTTTAATGGTATTCGAAATGTTGGTCGACTTGGTGGAATATTACAAGCAGGCGTTACGACGACTGGACATACAGTGGTAATGGTGAACGGCGCCGGAGCCCTTAATGCTGCTAATACAGGAGTAGGAGCGCTTGCGGTCTGGATGGGAGTTGGAAACTTTTCCGATGATGATGCGGAAATACGCAAAGAAGAGCAAGCTGAAAAAAGATATGACGACCAATTGCGAAAGGACGCGAATAACAAAAACAATAAGAATAATAAGGAAAGCCGAGAAAATAGAAAATCTGAGGATAGTGGTGAGCAACTAGATAGTATTAGTGGCGCAAAACGGAAACTCGATAGAGCTAAACTTAAAGATCGGATTAAGTCCGTTGAAAAATCGCAACAACAACACAATTACGACGTAGAACTGCAACGTAGAGAAATGAATGAGGCAGGCATTATTCCGGGTTTGGGCTGGGATAACACAGGCGGCTGGAGCGACTGGGGCTGGCTGCCTACTGTTGGTGTAACATGGGAGCAGCCGTGCTATTAAAGCTATTTCCGGTTTGGATGAGGAAGTAAACGAGATGGTTGTGACAATCGCGGATACCAAAGCATCCCCGATTGTCCATGTGTCGGTAGCTAATTGTCTATCGTAGTGGAAATAGAGTAAAGTAGCTCGCATAGTATCGATTGCATAGTGCCATTATCGTATAAGTGATGAATATGTCTGATTGGATAACAGAACAAATCAAAAAAGCATGGTCATGTAATAAGCAGGGCGACATCGATGGCGCTATTCGAATTCTGAACTGCGCCACCAAACAGGAGCCTGGGGACGGGTTTCTGTGGGTGCTGTTGGGAAATATGCAGTTGGAAAAAGGATTGACAAAGGACGCAGAGCTCTCCGCTAGAATCGCCTTGAGTAAACCTGGTGGTTTACCTAATGCGTATAGAGTTCTCGGCAGGAGTCTGCGAATGCAGGCACAGAATCTGGAAGCGGTTGAGGCTTTTAAATGCGCAACGAAGCTTGATCCCTGTGTTCTTACCTTTATTTACCTGGCGGACGCCCAGAGGGTTTGTGAAAACCTTGTAGAGGCCGAAGCGGCTCTTCGTGAGGTGTTGAGAATAGACCCCGAGAACGAAGAAGCATTCCTTCAGTTGGCGATGCTATGCACAAAGGAGGAGGATGAAAAAGCGGTAGCTTATCTGGAAAAAGTGATTTCCCTGGATCCGGATTGTGCTGACGCCTATCTGGAAATGGGGCAGAGATTGCTCAGTTTACAGCTACTTGAAGAAGCGGCCGCTTCTCTGCGCAAGGCCATATCGTTAGCATCCGACGATGTCTGGTGTTACATGTACCTCGGCCTCGTTCTGCAAGAAATGGGGCTCATAGACGATGCCGAAAAGGAGCTTCGAAAAGCCGTTGAGATCGATCCGGATCATTCGGCAGCACAAATGGTATTGGCCAATTTCTATAAAGGACGGAACCGAAATGATGAGGCCGAAGTCCATTATCGACTCTCCATCGACGCCTGGCCAGACGATTCAGTTGCTCTAAGATGCTTTGCGAATTTCCTATTCAGTCAGGATAGAACAGAAGAAGCAAAGGTTTACGCGGAAAAAGCGATTTCCATCGATCCGGATGACGGCAAAACCAGACGTCTTCTGAAGGATATAATGGAAGAGCGAATATGATGCGGGTGACGTTCAGAATATTATATTCGAGTCTGAAATAGGTGTTGTCCTTCCAAAATATTATATTCGAACCCGGAATGACGTTTCGGAGAACTGATCGTCACCTGGAGTTGCCAGTAATCGGAGTTGTTGATGAATATATTCTGGCTTGCAACGATTTCGACGCAGGGACTTTGCGGGGACATAGAGGTAAAAGTCCCTGCATCGAATCAGGATGTCCCTGCAACAGGACCGCTTTAGCTTGTTGTTGATGCCAGGAAGATTGAAACAAAAAACGTGTTGAATGGTGGTTTGACGAGTTGGGATTAGGCTAAAAACTGGAGGTTGATCAGACTGAAAGAGGTTCAAAACTGCTTAGTGATTTGGACTCGACTCGCTGCTGATCAGTGGAACCGCAGCGACAGCTATTCATAAGTTCCTCTATAGCATTACGTTGCAGCGATGGCTCCAAGAACCAATGCAGGAACCCTAACGAAAACCGTTCAAACTCGGGAGGGGAGATTCGAGTAAAAAAGCCACGGCAACTGCCGTGGCTTTTTTACTAGAGCAGGAGAGAGCAGAGAGTAGAAAGTAGAAAAAACGACAAACAAAAACAGGGGGAAACGTGGCAGTTAACTGTTCCTGCTCCTGCGGTCTACTCTCAACTTTCTACTTTCTGTCGTTACGTTAATCGTAATAAGCGCATATCTCCAGATCGCAAAATCCTCATAGCAAGTTTCCGTTTTGATTCGCAATCGTAATATGACAGTTTGTCTGTCAAGAAACGGCGAAATACGCGAGTCTTTATGTAGTAACGACGTCGTTTTTCAAGCGGGGGGCTGGTTATCTTTGGATAGCCGGATTCTTGGGAGCCTCGACGCGGGGGCCGTGCATTTGTATCATTTTCTTCTCCTGATTCGCGGTCATTTGGTTGTCCAGGGAGGCGAAAGTTTACATATGAACCACAACCCACAGAATCCGCTGATCGTACAGGGGGATCATACTGTCTTGGTCGAGGTGGACAGCCCACGGTACGAGGATGCACGTAACTACCTTTCTCAGTTTGCCGAACTGGTAAAATCACCAGAGCACGTACATACATACCGGATTACGCCTCTATCCATCTGGAACGCTTCAGCAGCAGGGATGGCTCCGCAGCAAATTCAGTCGGCGCTAAATGAGTACGCTAAATACGATGTTCCTGCGCATGTCCTGACCGAGATTGCCGATTTTGCAGGTCGTTACGGACGGCTTGTACTTCGTATGGAAGGCGATGTTCTTCGGCTTGCGGCGACAGATGCTCCATTGGCCGAGGAGATTTGGCGCAGCGACGATGTACGCGAGTATCTGGAGTCTCGCGATGGGTTGCTAGGTTTTTGTGTTCTTCCGCTCAACCGGGGTCGACTCAAGCAGGCCCTGGTCAAGATCGGGTGGCCCGTAGAAGACTTGGCTGGCTACGTGGATGGAGAGAAGCTTGATGTTACGCTACGCGATACGACTGTCGATGGGGTGCCCTTTTCGCTTCGGCCGTATCAACGGGATGCGGCCGACGTGTTTCACGCTGGCGGCGACGTTACTGGAGGATCCGGCGTAATTACTCTTCCTTGCGGATCGGGTAAGACGGTGATCGGATTGGGGGTGATGAGCCGGACGTCCACATCGACGTTAATACTGGTTACTAACACAGCGGCGGTTCACCAGTGGATTCGTGAGATACTCGACAAGACGAATCTCTGTTCCGATCAGGTCGGGGAGTACACAGGGCAGACCAAGGATATACGCCCGGTTACTGTCAGTACGTATCAAATCCTTACCTACCGGCGAAACAGGCAGGACGATTTTACGCACTTCGGATTATTTAACGACCGGGATTGGGGATTAATTATATACGACGAAGTTCACCTGCTGCCTGCGCCGGTGTTTCAGCTTACCGCAGACATCCAGGCACGCAGGAGGTTGGGATTAACGGCTACCCTGGTACGCGAGGATGGACGGGAGGATGACGTATTCGCCCTCATCGGCCCTAAAAAGTACGATGTCCCCTGGAAGGTTATGGAAAACCAGGGTTGGATTGCCACGGCCGTGTGTACGGAAGTTCGCGTTCGCCTTCCGGAAGATATGCGTATGACTTACGCGGTGACGGAGCGGCGCCGAAAGTTTCGCTTTGCCTCTGAGAACCCTGCCAAGTTGGGGGCGCTTCGCCAAATCCTCGATCGTCACCGTGGTGAGCAGACGTTAATTATTGGCACATACGTCGATCACCTGGGCGAGCTTGCTGATGAACTGGGAGTGCCAGTCCTTACAGGGAAGACTTCCAACGCGCAGCGAGAAAAGTATTATGAAGATTTCCGCGCAGGCCGGTTGGGTACGCTCGTGGTTTCCAAAGTGGCGAACTTTGCGATTGACCTGCCGGATGCGGCGGTTGCGATCCAGGTTTCAGGCACTTTCGGTTCGCGACAGGAAGAAGCGCAGCGGCTTGGTCGATTGCTGCGTCCCAAGCCGGGCACGAATCAAGCCTATTTTTATTCCTTGATTACCCGGGAAACTCTCGAGCAGGATTTCGCTCTTAAACGCCAGCTCTTCCTTACCGAACAGGGATATGCCTACAACATACTCGATGAGAGCGACTTGAATAAACCAGAATTCCTTAATGCGGGGCAGGCTTTAACCCTTCGATCCGCTTAGTGAGTGTAACATGAAACTGTTTGACCTGGATTGGCTTGATTTTCTTCAACGTCTGGTCGTATGGGAAAAACTTACGTTGAGTTCACGCAGGGTTTACGCTGAGCTGAAACCCAACCTGGGAGTTGACGTCAAGGGGTTCGGCGATGACTTATCACTTCTGGAGGAATCTGCTTTTATAACCGTTTACACCGACGGAAAACGAGCCAGGTTACACAAGAGTTGCCATCCTTTTGCCCGGGCTATCCGGGCCATGTGTCAACATGACATCCTGAGCCGGCCTGATGCTGCTACGCTGCAGGAATATATCGCCGACCACTACACGAACGCCGAACAGGATGCGCTTTCGCCTGACCCCCGGAATTACTACTATAGTATCCAGAACCTGGTAAGTGATGTCATGTCGGTTGAGTGGTTGAATGACTTCTTATTCTTAAAGAACATCAAACAAGCCCGGGATTGGGAATCTCGACGCCAACGTAACAGTTATGGTTATCAACGAAACTTCGATGAACGAATTCTTGAAAGCGGTAAAGTTCTGGTAGCCGCCCAATCGATCATTAAAGAGTTGATGTCCTCTACCGATGAAGTTTCATTCAAGGAACTCTTGCTTCGGTTCAAACACTTGAATCTTGCGGATCTTGCCGCGGGGGTGTTTTGCGGGAATTCGTTATCTTTTGCTTTTCCCTAGCATGCGGCATGTTGATATGACGCCGATGATTAACGTCTGGCCTAAAATCCCGCAGCGGCTTCATCGGCCAAAGGCAAAGGCTCCCGAATCGGTCAAGCCGGATCAGACGTTTCACTATGCTTACCTGATGGAAGACATGACGATGACGCTCGTCAGTTCGAGTGGCGAACCACTACGAATCCGCGGCGCCGACCTTGCCCTTTTTGCCAAGGCACAAAAGCAACTTGAATCAAACCTGACACCACTCCCCGAATGGTTGATGCAGATAGACGGATGTTCGCCGGAGGATCGCATCCAGACTGCCGTGGAATTTCTTAAGGGGTTGAGGTTTCTTAATGTTCGAGGGACGCCCGGTAAGGATTTTCGCCTTGAACCGACAACGGATGGTCAGGATTGGCTGGGGATGCCCAGTGCTGATCGGCTTAAGGTTCTTTTAGATCGCTTGAAAGCGGACCTTCCGCAGAAAACCTTTATCGACGACATGCCTGATGATAAAGAGGCAGACGAGGACGAAATCGAAGATATGGTCCGCTTTGCACGCGATATGCATATCTTATCCCAGCTAGGTGATTACGACGGTTACGATGACGACGATGACGACGACGATGATGCTTCATTCATGTCGTATGGTTATAGACATTGCCTTCGCTTCCTGCCGGGAACGGCGAGATGGGATTTAGGTTCGGTTCGTGACTTGGATATTCCAGCGGCGCTGGCCGATACGTTCGGTTCTCTCACCCGTAAGTGTTTCGTGGAGTTTTCGCGGTTTGTCCAATACCATATGCGGCAAAACAATCCCCTGGTAAACCGCCCTCCTGGAGCTAAGCCGATCAAGCTTAATGAAGGATGGTCATGGCGGAAACCTTCTGACGAAGAAGTGGAGGATTTCTGGGGGCGATTACTCGTTGACTTTTTTCGCTACCGGTTGTTGCCTTTGGGCGGCGCGGAAGTTGGTGTCAAAGATGATGACGGAGCAATGTGTATTTCGCTTACCGATGCAGGGCGCTACCTGCTGGGTCTGGCCAAGGATTTCGAATACGGCCAATACGAAGAACAGAAGGGAAGCATTGTTGTTCAACCAAACTTTGACGTAGTTTTCCTTTCGCCAGCGCCGCTTGCCGAAGCAACCATTGCTCGTTTTGCTGAGCGAAAGGGCATCGGTGTGGGGACCCTGTTCAAGATCACAAAGAAATCCGTATTCGCGGCCGCGAGTTGCAGCATATCATGCGAACAAGTGTTTGACGATCTTCGGAATCTCTGTAAAACAGCCATCCCCGCCAATGTCACCCGCGAAATTCGGGACTGGTATGATCAGTGCGGTAAAGTAGCGATCGAAACCGCAATTATAATTCGTTGCCCGGATACCGAAGTAGCCACGCGCGTACTGGCCGTTGGCGGTAAAAAACTCACACCGATTTCTGATACTGTGGTGGAACTCGCAGACCGCAAGTTCAAGTCGCCTCTTATCAAAAAGCTTAAAGAGATAGGGGTATTCGTTAATCAATCTTCGCAACCACCTTCCCAAAAAACAAAGCGTCGTCGCCGGCAATGGTGATTGTTGCCAGTTGTTGTTGCATGTGTAAACGATTCTGATGGGTGTGTGTACTTCTGATAACTGCGTTACAGGCGTTTGTGAGCATAACGATCGGTTGATCTTAAGCGGGGAGGAGGAAAGCGGTTCTTGGTTGCCCTTTGTCCTTCCAGATAAATGTTATCCAGAACAGGAACAGGTGTGTCAATCTGATGTTTGCATCAAGCCTGTTTGGGGCTGCCCCGACTTTCGACGCAGGGACTTCCAGGTGAAAGTCCCTGCATCGAATAGCAATGTCCCTGCAACATGACCGCTTTGACCTGCTGTAGACGCCAGGAAGATTGACGCAAAAAGTGTATCGAATGGCTGTTTGACGAGTTGGGATTAAGCTAAAACTTGGAGATGGGTCAGGCGGATGGGTTTCTAAACCGCTTGGCGGTTCGCATCGACATCTGCTGATTAGCGGCTTTGTAGGTCCAGTTAGTCATAAGTTCTTCAATAACATTAGGTTGCAACCATGGATCCAGGAATCAACGCAAAAACTCTAACGAAAACCGTTCGAACTCGGAAGGGGGGATCCTAGTAAAAAACACGACAGTTGCCGTGGCTTTTTTACTAGAGCAGGAGAAAGTAAAGAGTAGAAAGTAGAAAAAAACAAAAGACAAAAACAGAGGGGAACGTGGCAGTTAACTGTTCCCGCTCCTGCGGTCTACTCTCGACTTTCCAATCTCCACCGCCTTCATCGTCACAGTTAAAGCCATGTCTATTATGTTAAAAAGATCTGCGTTCAACGGTCGTTATCGTAAAATACGACGTACTAATCAGGCACCGTCACGGTCAATAGATGGTTATCGCAATTAGAGTCGGACAGCTGTCGGACAGGGAACACGAAACCCCGGATTCCAGAGGAATGAATTGATCATATTCAAGAGGTAATTCGTCGATGGGCGATTAAGGAAAACCAATATAGGCGGCCGCGCGAACATTCGGTTTGGAAGCGGCCTTTAATGACGTAAAAGAGCTTGGATTCCAGAAACGTATTGCCATACATCCAAACCGATATCGAAAAGTAATCAAGAACAGGCTTGACGATCGATCGTTCACATGGGTTATGAATTCGAAAATCAGGAAAAGAAAACAGGACAGGCTGATCAAATCAACCTGTCCTGCAGACAAAATACTGGTAGGCCGAAACTATGCCAACCTCAAATGCCGGAGGTGGGAATCGAACCCACACTCTGTTGCCAGAACAGGATTTTGAATCCTGCGCGTCTGCCAATTCCGCCACTCCGGCGATAGAACAGCCATTCTGCCCGCCAAAACCGTTTCGGTCAAGACGTCAGAACCAGACCTTTTGCTGGTCCCGGACTATTTCGATTTGGCGGTGGTCTCTCAAAGAGGAAGGAAATCCTGTTTCACCGGTTCGACTGTTCGATTCAGCTTGGCAGCAAACCGCTATAAGGATATAGTAACACCACGTTTACGTGTTTTTATCGCTCGTTTTCCTGTCGAGGCACCGCTCGTGTACGTTACACATTTAATCATGCAGGCCTCCCGCTTCCCCCTGGTTGATTCGTACCTTCACCGGTTGAGAGATGGCGTGGATATTTCCTGGCGGGCGATTATCGAGCTATTACTCATTGCTGCTGTCATTTACCCGATTCTTCGCTTCCTGGAAGGGACTCGCGGTGCCAGGTTGCTTCAGGCTGTACTGGCCATTCTGACCGCTCTTTTAGCTATTGCCATCTTCTCCAGGATATTGGAACTCGATCGGATTCTCGTTCTCTATCCGTATTTCGTTGGTGGTGCGTTCCTGATTACCCTGGTGGTCTTTCAACCCGAGCTTCGCCGCGGTTTGATGAGAATCGGCGAATCCATAGGAAGGGCAAGCCAAAAGGCGCAATCTCATAAACTGATAGAACCAGTGGTGACGTGTGCGGCCAACCTTTCCAGAAGGAAGGTTGGTGCGTTGATGGCTATTGAAAGAAGCATCCCGCTGGGGGCGATTGAAGAAACCGGAGTTATGCTGGATTCTGAAATCACCCACGAACTTCTGGAGACGATATTCTGGCCTGGTTCGGCCCTGCATGACCTCGGAGTAATAATTAGCCATGGAAGAGTGGCCGCCGCTGGCTGCGAATTTCCTCTGGCCGAAGTTGATTCGGGTCATCGAATGATCGGAAGCAGGCATCGGGCGGCATTAGGGATGAGTCTCGAATCTGATGCGTTGATAGTAGTAGTCAGCGAGGAGACCGGGGCTATTTCGATAGCGACCCGCGGCACTCTTCGCCGCGGTCTGTCTGTGGGGCAACTGCGGGAAATCCTGGGAGCGGTTCTCTTCAGCCCGGTAGAGGAGTTGAGTGAAGCTACCGAGTCCGCCGCCGGCGAGAGCGAGGTCATCACCGCAGTTCAAGAGGATACGAAGGCGGATCAGGAAGAAACGAAACAGTCCGATGGGCCAGCAGAAGAGACTGCTGACGTTGAGTAAGTACAGGAACTAGATTATGCGCCACATGTGGTTGCTGGTTATGACATCTCTTTTAACCATCCTGATCTGGGTGGTGGCGGACTACTCTTTGTCTGACACGGCAACGTTGAAAGTCTATTTGAAACCTGTACCCAGCGGGTCGGCCGACATGCTTGTAACAGATATGCGGACATCTGAAGGACCGTACGAGATTCTGGTAACCGGCAAGCAAACGATTGTCTCCCGTTTGAAATCCCGCGATTCCCTTTCGTTGAGCATTCCTGTCTCCCTCAGAGAGTCTGGAGTATACAAGCTTACCCTGGTAGACGAGTTGAGATCCAACCAGAACGAACTGTCGGAAGTAATAGTACAGAATGTAAATCCGCCTACGATGACTATTCAGGTCGATCACAATATCGAAGTCACAATGCCTATCCTGGTTCAACCCGGTTCGTTGAACTACGAAGGGCCTATAATGATCGAACCGACCGAGGTTCTGGTAACTATCTCTGAATTAGCTTACGAATCGTTGCCCCCTGACAAGCGGAAAGTACTCCTGTATCCAGACGAGTACCTGAGAACAGCGCCTCGAGGAAAGCACATAACAGATTCTGTTCCCCTTACCAAAATGGTTGACAATGTTGGCGTGCAACTCGATCCCGATTCGGTCACTCTGCGGTTTAAGCTGGCCGAGGAACTGCGCGAAGAAAGTCTGAAATCCATACCCATCAAGATCGAGGCCAGCCTGGACCTTTTCAATGGCTACAACGTTGAGGTTAAAGGTCTGGGGAAAGGGGCGCCGTTTACCCAGCCGATCACCATTAAAGGTCCATCTCACATAGTGGGGCAGCTTTTAGCCGAGCGAACGAAGATCTGGGGCGTTATCACCCTGTCCGCTGAAGACAAGGCTAACCCCGGTCAATACCGCTACCTCAAACCTCGGTTCAACCTGCCTGAAGGGGTTAAACTCGTAGGTGACACAAAACCGGTCGAAATTCGTCTGGTAAAAAGAGATGGTGTATGACTATTTCTCCGCATAACTCATTGCCTAATAATAAATTAACGAAATTTTTGTTTTTTGGGCCACTCGGGTTGACGAAATCTGAATGCAATGTATTATTTCCTTCGTGCGGTGACCATACACTTGGGGCCACACCCGTTCCCATTCCGAACACGGTAGTTAAGCCCAAGTGGCCGAGGGTAGTCGAAAGGCGAGATTAGGTTATTGCCGTGCATTTTTTTTAAAACCCGCTTCGGCGGGTTTTTTTATTTTTACTGCTGTCGTTCAAGTACCATAACCGCCTTTTCGCATTTCGATTTACGTACCTTCTGCCGCCATTGAATAACGATGTCTGCTAATTTCGCCCAATCCAGGCGGTAACGGATATGCAAATGGCTGTTGAAAGTTTTTGGTAGTTTTAGATATACAACTTCAACTTTCCCGGCAAAGCGACTACCTTAAACTGTTCATCTATCGTCCCCAGTGTTTTTTGAGTTATGTCGCGAAGGAGGCAACCGGCATGTATATCGATATTGTTAAAGATCGTCCTAAATGGCAGGATCTATATAAGCTGGCCGTCTCGGCGGTTACTCCTCGCCCGATTGCGTTCGTTTCCACGGTGTCTGCTACAGGAATTCGCAACCTGGCTCCGTTTAGTTTTTTCAATATGGTATCCTGCAATCCACCGATCCTGATGTTCTGTCCCGCAAGGACCCGTGACGCAAGCAAAAAGGACACGCGCATAAACATTGAAGAAACCAGGGAATTCGTGGTAGGTACGGTGAACGAACCGATGGCAAAAGCGATGAACCAGGCCAGCGCGGTTTATCCGCCGGAGGTTGACGAGTTTTTGGAAACCGGTTTTACGCCGAAGCCGGCGAAGGTTGTTTCTCCTGCTCTTATTGGCGAGTCGCCGGTGAATTTTGAATGTCTGTTGCACGAAGTCATGGAGTTTGAGTCGGGTCCCGGTGGCGGTTGTGCTATATTCGGTAAGATTGTTGCCATCCACGTTGACGACAAGTACCTGGCCGACGATGGTTTGGTGGACCACGGAAAATGCGCAAGTGTAGGTCGGCTGGGACGTGATACTTTCTCCAATACCACGAATTTATTCGATTTACCTCGCCCGACAGTGTAAGCTGACGGAAACTATTTTATCTGCGCAACGAGGATGACAGGCTATGGCTTCAGTAAAAAATACAAGTGTATTGTTGGCTATCGCATGCACTATGGTTATTTCGCTTACCGGTTTATCGCGGGCGTATGGCGATGATTCGCGTCCCAACATTATTTTCATTATGACTGACGATCACGCCGCCCACGCAATGAGCTGTTACGGCAGTGTGATCAATAAGACTCCACAGTTGGATCGATTGGCCAGTGGAGGGATGCGATTTACCAACGCTTTCTGCACTAATGCCATTTGCGCTCCCAGCCGGGCGACTATCCTTACCGGCAAGTACAGCCACATGAATGGGGTAATGGATAACCGGGACATCTTCCGTTCTTCGCAACCCACTTTTCCAAAGCTTCTGCAGAAAGCTGGATACGACACCGCCTTGATCGGAAAGTGGCACCTGAAGAGCGACCCTGTTGGTTTCGACTATTGGAGTATTCTTCCGGGCAAGGCAAGTACTTTGATCCGGAAATGATCGAGATGGGCAAAAAGGTCAAAAGAAGCGGTTATGTGACCGATCTGATTACAGAGGATTCCATCAAGTGGCTTTCACGACGTCCCAAGGGTAAGCCGTTTATGCTCCTTTGTCAGCATAAGGCACCCCATCGCCGGTGGCTACCGGACGAAAAGCACGCTCATATGTACGATGATAAGGATATCCCCAAGCCTGCCACCTTTGATGATGATTATTCAACCCGTTGTGAGGCCGCCTCTCACCAGGCGATGACAATAGAGCATCACCTGGTTCGTTCAGATGTGAAAGGTTCGCCACCGGCCGACCTCAAGGGGGCTGAACTGAAGAACTGGAAGTACCAGCGTTTCATCAAGGATTATCTCCGCTGTATCGCCTCTGTCGATGACAACATTGGCAAACTACTCGATTTTCTGGAGGAATCGGGATTAAACGAAAACACAATAGTGGTTTATACGTCCGACCAGGGTTTCTTCCTTGGCGATCACGGCTGGTACGATAAGCGGTTTATGTACGACGAGTCTTTGCGCATGCCACTGCTTATCCGATGGCCCGCGAGAATCCAACCCGGCTCGGTCAGAGACGATATTGTGCTTAATGTCGATTTTGCCCAGACCTTCCTGGAAGCGGCCGGCGCGAAAGCTCCCGAGGAAATGCAGGGCCGATCCATGATGCCTCTGCTCGCTGGTGAAACCCCGCCCCATTGGCGAAAGTCTATGTACTACCACTACTACGAGTACGGCGACGAGGGTAACGGCGGCTGGCATAGAGTGCGCCCGCACGAGGGCGTACGCTCTCACCGCTATAAGCTTATTCACTTCACCGGCGATGTAGATTGCTGGGAATTCTACGACCTGAGTAAAGACCCCAACGAATTGAATAATGTCTTTGACGATCCCGAATATGAAGGCTGGGTCCGACTGCACAAGAGAGAGCTGGCTAAATTGAAGGAACGATACAAAGACAACGCCGTGAAAAGTAATCCATAAAACTGGGATTATAAACACGCAGTTTTCTTGCCAGGCTATGGCTTCGTAGTATTGGCGTAATCGAGAACCGAGTTTGTGGTACGACTATGTAGGCCTGCCATACGCGGAGATAATCTGCAACTGCGATTCTTGCCAGAGGGAACGTGCCATGAGAGAGAAATTCGAACTCTACAGTAAAGCGTTAGGTCTGATTCTGGTTTGTTACGGGATTCTCGTATCACTTAGTATGATTCCGGTTTATTTTGACCAACCGACTGCAGAAATGTTTTTTCCTGAATCGATAATTAATATTCCACACGTGCAGGAAGCTATTGAGGATTTCAATAAAGTTTTCCCGCATACAATGACATGGATTACGGTACACATGTTCCTTCAAGGTGCCCTTCCTGCTCTTTTGGGCTGGTACCTGATGCGATCCGGCAATATCTTTGTCCGCTACTGCTATCCGGAAAACCAGCAATTCGGCAGTTCGATTGATTGTACTGACGTTCAACTCGGCCTCAAAAAAGAAGCAACAGACCCGCAGCAGATTTCTCTGGATGACGAAAGATTCGCGCCACCAGGCTATAAGGATAAATAGAATTACCCGTGACCGGGGTTGTATGGTGAGTGTATATGCGGAATTTGGCGGTTGATTAACGCTGGAGATCCATTACCGGGGGAAATAGGTGTATTCACCATCGGGCAACCGGAACCCGTGCGAATGCTGGGCAATTACGTTTTTAGCTATCTGGTCTATATCCATGGAGGCGGCCGCCTTGGTTTTTCTCATTGCCTGTCGGACGCCTTCCATGCGGGGATGGATTTGCAGAGCACGTTGGTAAGAGGTGATGGCCTCCTCGTACTTGCCCAATTGAAACTGGTTATGCCCAAGACCTGCCGCCGCTCCGAAGTGATACGGATTCAAGGCCAGGGTTCGATGGCAGGCAAGGATTGAGGCCGGATATCGCTCGCTCAAGTAGTAAAGAATCGCCCGCTGGTTCATCGCTTCCGGAAAGTCAGGATCCTCGGTTAAAATCTGGTCCAAAAGATCTTCCGCACAATCGAATTCATTGCGGCAGATACATTGGACGGCCGCTTGTAACAATTCGCAGCATTCTTTAGACGATGATCTGAACCAGATATTCCACATCGCCTTTTCGGACATGGAAACCAGGAAATAATCATCGTCATGCAGGTTTTGACTGAGCCTTGATGTGTCGTCGAACAGTTGAAGAAGTGCCAGGCAGACGATTGCGACTCGCGAAACTACCGGGTCGGGATCGGCCGCGAAACTGGTTAGCTCTTCAGCGGAGCAATTATTCCGAAGGTATTCGCATAAACCTTCAGTATCCAACTCCACGAAATACGGGCGAGTCGCCTGTCGAAAAACCTGCCCTTTGCTTTTACCGCTATCCGTACTCATCATTCGCCCGTAACAGGCACCTTTTCCCCGCTACTCTATGGCCTCCTCAATACATAGGAGTATTGCGAGAAACATAAAAAGTTACCCTATTTTCACAACCTGATTCCAGTAACCGATCGTAGGAAGTGTTATTGGGGAAGTCAATCCATAGTCTGGTACCAAGAAGCTTAAAAGATACATTATAGTGCGAATAATGCGCTATTAGCAGACGTCAGGTGCAATTTCGGACCTAATGTGTAATAATGTGTACGGGCGTTTTTAGTAAACGCTCGTCAGGTGCGTTGAGTCGGAGCTGGCCGTTTCTTCGGATTGCCTGCAATTAATCAAGCGGGCTCGCAAGCGAAAAAGACAGGGAGTTTTGTATTGGATAAACTTCGGGCAACAGTTCTGGGTTTAAAGGATGCAGGGGCCGATCTCTGCGCCGCGGTTTCGTCTGATCCCAGTTTTGAACTGGTTGCGGTAGCCGACGGCGATAAGAAGATCGTCGATAACACCGCCGAGTCGATGGCGGCCAGGGGATACGACGATTATCGGTCGGCTATAGTCGAGCCCGATGCCCAGGTTATTTTCATGGCCATGCCGCCGTATCTTCGTCCGGAATACCTGAAGTTGGCTGCTTCGCGGAAATCCCCGGTTTTCATGTCCGGACCACCCTTGCCCACGCTGGAGGCATGTGTTGAGTTTTCCAGAATTCTGGACACGGCACATACTCCATGCTGTGTTTCACGAATCTGGCAATCGGAGCCTGCTTACTGCCGGCTACTCAATGTAGAAACCTGGGCAGGGCGGTTGTTCTCCGCGCATGTCAACGTGATATGCCCGGCCCGGGATCTGCAGGGCTGGCGAGGAGATTCTGTTCGTGCAGGTGGGGGAGTGCTTCTGAACGGCGCTTACGATCAGGTCGATGCGCTGGTTACTATTATGGGAATGCCGGAAGAGGTATACACGGTTCTCGCCGCGGCTACTGAACCAGATTGCGTTCTCTCTTACGATACCGAGGACGCGGCCACGGTTATGATGAAGTTTTCCCAAGGCAGGGTGGCTACAATCAACTGTCGACGTATTGGAGATAATCATTACTGGCGATATCGTATGCATGGCACCAAAGCCACCGCCCTGATTACGCCGGAGGAGATGGTTACCGCGGATGCCCAGGGGAAAGAGCCGGTGAGCAGTAAGGTCATGACGAGTAACCGTTTTGTTCCATCTGTTAGGGAATTCGGTAAATACCTGCAAACGGATTCTTCGAAAATGTTTTCGCAACTGGAAGCTCACCAGGTAACCATGGCGGTCATCAAGACCTCTTACCTGTCGGCCAAGACAGGCCAACCGGAATCTCCCGCTCGTGTCTATCGTATGGAGACAGGGCAGGATGGACCAACTCTCTGGGATTAGGAGTATAGCATGGATTTGGATCGTATTCGGTGTAGTTTGCCGGGGAACAGGTGTTGTCTGATTATTGCGTTTCTAATGTTTTTTCCCCTGTTCACCGGTTCGGGCGTTGCTGCGGAAAAGCCGGGAGATGCCGTACTCTTTCCGGAGATCGAGCCGTTTGAGTCGGGATATCTCAAGGTCAGCGATATCCACGAAATCTACTATGAACTTTGTGGTAACCCAAAAGGCAAGCCGGTTTTTGTCCTGCATGGTGGTCCTGGCGGTGGGTGCTCCGCTCGCATGCGCCGATATTTCAATCCGGAAAAATACCTGATCGTCCTTCACGATCAGCGTGGTGCCGGTAGAAGTAAGCCTTACGCGGAGTTGCGGCAGAACAATACTCAGAATCTTATCTCCGACATAGAGTTACTTCGCAATAAGCTCAATCTGGAAAAAATCATCATCTTCGGTGGTTCCTGGGGATCGACGCTCGGTCTGGCGTATGCAGAGGCGCATCCGGAACATGTTTCTGCTCTGGTGCTTCGTGGACTGTGGACCTGTACGAAGGCTGAATTGGAATACTGGTACGGTGGGGGAGTGTCTCGGTTTTTCCCTAAAGAGTATGACAACCTGATCAAGATACTGCCGCCGGGTGAAAAAGGAACGGTGCCCGAGCGGCTTATGAAACTGCTTCGCAGTGACGATCCGCAGGTTCGCCGTAAGGCGGCCGTCGCCTGGGCTACGTACGAAATTAAAGTCTGCTATCTCGATCGCAGTGACGAGGGTATTGCCGAGATTTTTACCCGTTGGGATCCGTACGATTTTGCGTTGATTGAGAATTACTACATGGTGAATAACTGTTTCCTGCGCGATAATCAACTTGCTCAAGATGCTCACCGGATAAAGGATATTCCAACGATAGTAGTGAACGGTCGGTACGATGTTATTTGCCCGCCGAAGGTGGCGTATGGATTCTGCAAGCTGCTTCCGAAATCGAAACTGGTGATCGCCGAGGCGTCGGGACACGGTCAGTCGGAGCCGGGTAATACCGCAGCGTTAGTTGCGGCTATGAAGGAGTTGGAGTAGGTGGGGATTGCTTTGTTCTAACACCTTTAAACGTGTAGGGTCCGCTGTGCGGACCAAGGGAATATTGGAATTATTATAATTGCCATAGATGATTGAGATCGTGTGGCATTCGTTCTGGTCCGCACAGCGGACCCTACGCTTTCGTTTTTTAGTGTATTAAATTACAGACGGTTTTATCCTGCCGCGGAAAACTGGATTGGTAAAAGGCAAGGCGGGCGAGACGCCCGCCCCCCTGTTTACCTATGGGTTTTTCTTACCGCTTGCCGTGGCATTGCTTGTACTTTTTCCCGCTACCACAGGGGCAGGGATCGTTACGGCCTACCTTGGGCTGCTCGCGGCGTATGGTTTCCACTTTTTGATCCACACCCTGGGCTCGCATTGCCGCACGCTGATCCGCTTCGGCCTGGGAGAAGCCCGCTCCTGTTGCGTCGGAATGGACCATCTGCAAACGTTGCGGAGGTTCCGGCTGACCTTCTTCTCGAGGTCCGCCGCCCATGCGGACCTTGAAGATTATATCCGTTACCCGGTCGCGGATTCTTTCCCACATCTGGTCAAAGAATTCTCGACCTTCGATTGCGTACTGCGATTGCGGGTGGGTCTGGTCGCCGCCCATGGGACGCTGCATGATGGCCACCTTAAGATGGTCCATTTCCAGCAGGTGGTCTTTCCAGCACTGGTCGTGAATGCGGAGGAGAACGGCCTGTTCCAGCCTCGACAATTCGTAGCGCAGAAGCTCTCGCCCCTGTTCGTACAGTTTTTCCCGTACATCGCCGTCGCTGTTGTTGAAGCGAACCTCGTTCCAGGTTCTTTCAAACCGCTCCTTGCCCCAGGCGATCGCCTCCTCGTCGCTTTTACCGGCGATGGCCTGGTCTATTACCTCTTCCAGCTTTCCTTCGTGAAGGTACTCGCGGTTGAGTTTTACCAGTTCTTCGTAAACCGCTTTAACGTCCTTGCCCTGGTAGTAATCGGGGCTGCGGTCCAGGTTGTACTTGGCATTAACCCATTCAGCCATGATCTGGGCGGGCTGGGCACTGTCGGCGACGTCATAGGCGAAACCGCTGCGTTCGAGAATCGCTTCAACCGGGTAGGTGGCCTCACGGTCCCGATAGGCCTTTTCGATTTTCTCTGTTACCAGATCGATAATCTCCTTTTCTGATTTTTCCAGCAGTTCCTCGGAGCGGACTTCGATACCGATTTTTCCCCGGCACCAGTCGGCCAGCATCGCCAGGGGGTAATCCTCGGACAGATAGGTTGCCAACCCGGCCAGGTCCACCTTGGAATAATGTTCTTCCGCCGCTTCGCAGAGCCAGTCGGTAATTTCGGAAATATTCATTTTACGCAACTGGTTCTGAGTCATGTTGACGTTGAAGCTGCGCTGGGCCCAGTCGAGCAGACCTCTTACGTCCCAGTCGTTTGGGGATGCCTCCTCGTCGATGTATTCGCCAACCGATGTGTTGATCAGCTCGCGGGCATCGCTGGCCGCCCGGGATCTGACCGTTTCCTGGACCTCTTCCAGGTCATCGCCGCGAATGCGATCAGGGTTTATGGGTAAATCCAAGTTGACTTTGCACCATTCGGAGATGCATTTGGCCCGGTAATCCCTCGCCATAAGTCGGTCAACGGCCTCGGCAACCGCGGAGCAGATTGTTTCTATTACCGCTTCCCGCAGCGCACCGCCGTCGAGAATCTCCTGCCTTTTGTTATAGAAATTCCGCCGCTGGTAGTCCATCGGCTCGTCCCACTCCAGCAGGTGCTTTCGCTGGCTGAAGTTTCGCTCTTCCACCTTTCGCTGGGCTCTTTCGATACCCTTGGAGAGCCGTTTGTCTTCCAGGCTGGCTCCTTCGGTAAAGCCCAATCTTTCCATCATCTTCAGCATCCAGTCGGGCATGAAGAGTTTGAGCAGGTCATCCTCGAGGGAGAGGAAGAACCGGGATGAACCGGGGTCGCCCTGCCGGCCTGCACGACCGCGAAGCTGGTTGTCGATACGGCGGGATTCGTGCCGTTCGGTACCGATGATGTGCAACCCGCAGGGGACGTTGAGCTTGCATACCTTGCGGCCCAGTTCCGGGAACCGCGGATCAAGTTTGGGTTTAAAACAATGGGCACAGTTGGTGGCCGGGTCGTACTCCGCGCAGTTGATACAGCACTTGGTCGAGCCGGGAGGGTATAGTTCGTTAAACGCCTCGTCGCTGGTGTTTTCGGCGGACACCTTGCATAGCGGATAAACCACGCCCTCTTCCAGCTTGATGTCCGTACCACGACCGGCCATGTTGGTGGCAATGGTTACGTTGCCCAGGGGAATCTTCTCGCTGCCCCTGGTGGACAAGGTCCGGTGTCCGGCTTTGGCGACTATTTCCGCCTCGCGGGCGTGGTTCTTGGCGTTAAGTACTTCATGTTCAATACCGTAAGCCTGGTCGAGCAGCCTGGAGAGTTTTTCCGAATTCTCCACGCTGGTGGTTCCGACCAGAATAGGTCTGCCGGTAGCCAGGTCACCCATGTGCCTGTCGTACGTATCGAGCATAAACTGGATGACCTTGGGATCTTCAGTTTTTGCCGCATTGTATTGTTTTATGGCTTCGTTGATGTCAGATATATCGCCACCGGTTTTTTCGATGACGGGGCCGAGCTCGGCGAGTACATCGGCCAGCAGATACGGGTCGGCCGGTCTGCCTTTACGGTGAACCTCGTGGATTTCCTCGACGATGGAGTTATACTTGTGCTGCGTACTCCGCATGACCTTGTCGTTGTGATCCTGGCGGTTAATGGGGCGGTTGGTTGGGATAATCACTACATCCAGCCCGTAGATCTTCATGAACTCGTCCGCTTCGGTGGCGGCTGTTCCGGTCATGCCCGCCCGTTCGGCGTAGAGCTTGAGGAAGTTCTGGATGGTGATGGTTGCCATGGTCTGGGTTTCTTCCTTGATGGTAACCCGTTCTTTAGCTTCCACAGCCTGGTGCAATCCGTCGGACCACTGCCGGCCTATCATCAGTCGACCGGTGAATTCATCGACGATGATTACCTCGCCGTTTTGCACCACGTAATCCTTGTCACGGGTATAAACCGCATGTGCCCGGAGAGACTGCTCGATAAGGTGCGGGCGATCCATGTTTGCCCCGACGTAGAAGCTGCCTATCCCGGCCTCGTCCTGGGCGGCCTGCACGCCATCATGGGTTAACCCCACTGACTTTCGATCGAGCTGAACCACGTAGAGCAGCTTGTGTCCGATGGCTTCGGCCTCGTCTTCGGTGAGCATGTCCGGGTCGACCTTGAACCTGCCCATGGCGTCTTCAAACTTGGGATTTAAGCCGGCGTTCTCCGGTGGGTTGTCGTACCAGTCCTTGATCTTGTCGGCTGTCTCCCGGTTAAGCTGCTTTTGCTTACGGACCAGGATACCGGCCAGGTTGTCCGCCCAGCGGTACTTGTCCAGGTTATCGTGTGCCGGCCCGGAGATAATCAGCGGGGTACGGGCCTCATCGATCAGGATGGAGTCCACCTCGTCGATGATGCAATAATCAAGCGAGCCCTGCACCTGTGCCTGGCGGTGCATCTTCATATTGTCGCGGAGATAGTCGAATCCGAACTCGCTGTTGGTTCCGTAAGTTATATCGCAGGCATAAGCCTTTTGCCGTAGGCCTTCGAATCCGCCGGGATCAACCTGGGCCTGGATGCAACCCACCGTGCAGCCCAGGAGTTCAAATACCGGGCGGGCAAAGTCAGAGTCACGTTGCACGAGGTAGTCGTTTACGGTAACGATGTGAACGTGCTTGCCTTCGCATATCTTCATGTAGGCCGCAAGGTGACAGACGATTGTTTTCCCCTCGCCGGTACGCATTTCCGCTACGCTGTTTTCAAAGAGCACTTTGCCTCCGATCAGCTGGCAGTGGAAATGTCTATGCTCCTGCGCTCGCCGGGACGCTTCACGCAGAACGGCAAACGCTTCGGGAATTACCGATTCACTGCTCTCGCCGCCGGAGATCCGGCTTTTGAATTCATCTGTTTTCGCTTTTAGAGCTTCCGGCGATAGCTCTTTAACCTTAGGCTCGAACTCTTCCACGGCGTTGGCAAAAGCAGATAGTTTTTTAAGCAACCGGTCGTTTCTTGTGCCGAATATCTTTTTGTACAGATTAGCAATTCCTGATTGTATGCCCACGTATAACCTCACCTTCGTATGGTTGTTATTGAATTGTTGGCTTAACTTACCGTCCGATGTACACGCGCCGATATGTTTTTGATATTCGGCTACGGACCGTATAAACCGCCATGTCGAGTTCGCGTTGTGCGTCGGGTAGTTTTGTAGGTGACCGTGACGGCTTCAGCCGACTTTTGTGGCGGCGGAGTGGAACCTGCGCATTGCTTTGGGTTGGCAATTGCCGGCGGAGCGGAAGCAACCGTAGGAGTGTAGGTAACCACTCCCAGGATACTTTTCTGAAAGACGGATTTATTCAGGCAGTGTCCCTTGGCCGGCTGATTGGAAAACAGAACCACTCCCAGTGCGAACGTCGCGCAGACGAGCAGCCACCGCTCGCTGGCGGCGAAGTCGCAGAGTGCCATCCTGTCGCGTTCCTTGAGGTCCATTGGAGGTGCATTATACCTTCCGAGTAGGATTGCACACCCGAAACCTGTGAGAAATCGTGTAAAAGAAAAAAGAGCATCGGATTAAACTCCCGACGCCCCACGAAAAACGATTAAAAACGATTCATTCGATTAAAGCACACTTGAGGCCTGTTGGATCTTCGCGTTGATGGAGATGAATCTCCCCCCAGGCTCGACACAAAGGAAATCGCTTTTCCTTATCTTCACCTGCTCCATGTGCGATTAAGGCGGACAGGGTTCAGAGATCATCTCCCTGGCGTTCGTATAACTACTCGTTCGGTATAGTGTTACAGTTATAAACGCAAAACCGTACAGGCGTTATTTCTGTTGTCGCTATGTGGAACTTTTTACAGTGATGGTTCCTTTGGCATAAACGGTTACCAGATTGTTTTTCCCATCATCGATTTCAAAGCCGATATACACTTCGTCGCCTTTATTCAATACGCTGCTGTTAAAAACGGTGCTGGGGGTTGACATTGGTAAATCCGCACTGATTACCCGCTCGTCTTTGGTATCTGCCTTGCCATCGAAATCGTAGAATACTGTTAAGCCCTTTCGCGAATAGTCGCATTCGTACACTGTGACTTGGAATTCGATCAAATATGTGGCATTTTCGGCTATTTCTTCATCCTGTGCGGGTTTGGTTATTTCCACTTTGGGAAGCTTCAGAGCGTCTTGAAAAGTTAAAGTGTATTCACTGTAAACAGTGACGATTTTATCTGAATTTCCGGCAGCTACGGCCTGAGCAATCGATTGTCCGGTGTCTGTACTGGAAATACCAAGACGGTACGTGCCAATTGGTACGCCGGCGGTATTCCAGTTGATGTTCGCTACGTTGGCGGACCCCGTATCGATTCCCGTGCCGAGTTCATCGATGGGTACGCCGTTTGTCGGTATGGGGGTTTCTATATAGAATAGACGCCATTGGACCGGGTTTTCAGGCGCGCCCAGACTGGCGAGAATTTCGACGTATTCGCTCGGTACAAGCGTCAGATCCTGGCTAGGTTTTTTGAATTCAGGTTCGGGCAGGTCGGTAAGCTCAATCGTTCCCTGGCTGTAAACCTTAACAGTTTCTCCACTGCGGATTATTTCTAGTCCAACACGATACAGCCCTTTGGCTAGTGCTGAGATATCAGCCGATACCGTTTTGTTTGTGCCCTTATCCAGGTTGGATTGGAAAACGATTTCCGCACCGGTGGTTGGGGCGTTTATGTCCGTGCTCTCAACCGGTACATAAAACGCCGACACCTGACTGGCCGATTCACTGACACTATACACAATCGTAAAGGGCTGGTCGCCAGACAGCTTAATGTTACTGTTTAGCGATAACGTACCATATAGCGTACCTGGTTCCGGGGTAGGCGTTGGTCCGGGGGTGGGAATGTTGCAACCACTGGGGATTATTGTAAATGCTGCATATAGAATAGCCAAAACCCCTACGGTACGAGCAAACCGGGCGTTAGGTGAAGTTGTCGTGTTCGACGGTCGAGTCATCTGCGATACTCCGCTATACACAAGGGAGGGAACCGCGGTCTGTCAGCCTGTGGATGCGCCAACCGCAGGCACGTTTAATGTGGAGCTGCCCTGCCTTCCAGGTAGCTCAACAGCCGCTTAAAGCCAATCTGACAGCGTTATACGTGGACTAAAAGGGACCGTCAACCTAGTGCTGGTGTCGTATGACCGACTTCTGGTTTAGGAAACCTTGGGCGCGATCGATCTGCGTCCGGATGAGCCGAAAACTGGTGGGCACGATTTCTGATCCAGGGAGGATTGAGAATTGTTCAGTTTTCCTCTGCTTTCAACGATTCCTTCACGGCCGCGACCGGGTTTCTTGTGCTGACGGAATAGTTAAGGTGGAGGTGGAATGCATTTTATGCAGCAGGAACTGGCGTGTTGCTGCATATATGAAATAAACAAGCAATCCTATTCAAAGTATGGTTGTAGCCAGGGGAGCAGATACCTGATCTTGGGGGTAGATGTATAACGTCCGAAAACATCGTGTTTTAAATGGCGTTAAGCCGGGTCTAATTCGCTGCTAATAAGTTCAGGGAAATTGCTCAGCCTTTGCCAAAAAATGTCGAAAAAATAAAAAGTGTGTGAGCCGTCATTTCCGTTCTCGGTTCCGAAAAAAAGAGTCTGTTAGGGTTGATTTGCCGGTTTGAACCATAGTACAATGTCCATGCCCGAGAGAGTGCGAGAGTCCAGGGACCCTGCGCGTCGTTTTATTACGAGGCAAAAAGGCACTGGTTATAGTCTTGTTTCTGGCTCGTGCTTTACCGGTCGTTGGCGACCCGGAAGCGGCGCGGTTCCTGCTGCGAGCGGGGTTGCGTGGGTTGAACAACGGCAAATGGTGTTTAGGTTCTCGGGTGAATGGGCTGATGCTCATGCCCTGGAGGCTGCCGCATATGGATCTGGCGGTTATGTCGCTACGCATGATCGGACGGGGATCGTGTTGGGCGAGCATCGCAGGCCTGAGGCTGCGTTTGTGTTGAACGGAGCTGGCCTGGATGGTAAGGAAGCGGGAAGGAAAAGGAGCGGCCGACCTAGTCGTACCATTAATACTCGGTACCCCTTGAGACAATTCGGTTTCGGTTTAACCAGGCTCGACGCGGATCCGCCGCGCGGGGGTCTTTGCCTTGTTTTTGGGGCTGGTTGCTCAGTTGTGTTTGACCGAAGTCGATGAATATTAGGAGCGTCGGAAAGATATATTGGTAATTGGTAGCTGCAGTGTTGGGCGGAATAAACCGCAGCGTGCTTGCTGGCTTTTATGGAGGACGTGAAACGTGAGAAGGTTAATGGATTTTAGAAGATTTTGTTTGGGCGTGTCACTCGCCACCCTGGCAGGGTTGGTGTTGTCGCCCCTCGCTTTTGCCGCTGATGGCAATCAGAGCAAAAAGCGAATGGTCGAGTACAAGGGCAGGTTATATGTCGCTAAGGATGTCTCAACGACTCTGAAGCGGCTTGATCCTGAAAAACTGGCTCCTCTTTCGCAGGAGAATACTGCTCGAAGTACATCCGTGACGAAACAGCAAACCAAAGTTTCGCCGTTGCGTGGAAAAGTTATTGCGACTCCAGCCACCAAGGCTCTGAATCGGGCAGACGGTATTCCTACGCTGTCTCCGGAGAAGGGTCTTCGCGATGCAGAAGATTGGGTTTTCTTCGAGAACCTGAATGATCCGAGTGGTGCTCCCGGTTCTTTCGGTGACCTTCTGGAGCTGGAAACCCCCGGTGCGGGTGTCCCTGCGATTCTGTCGATCAGCGATACTACGCTTTATAACATGTCCGGCAACACCACCGATTATACAGGTCAGACTTTGGCCCTTCTGGTTGAATTCTACGATGAGTATATACCATCGGCGGGCGGGACATCAGATCCTGTTCACTCTACTTATCTTGGTGGAGAAATCTTTACCAGCGCCGGACCTCTGCCGCCGGGCTCCTATTGGACATTCTATGCAGTAGAGCTGGATATTCCGATTGCGCTTGGTGCTGATAACAAGGTGTTTGTTTCGATCGTACCCGGTACTATCGAAAACGACGGCACGTTTGACCGTTTTGTGGAAGCTACAGCAGACGGTACACTGTCTACCCTGGTTGCGGCTGACGAGGGAAGTGGACCGACCGTTGGTGAAGAAAAAGACGGTTTCTACATTGACGGTTCCGAGCATAGTGGTGTCGACCCTGCCGGCGACCGTATTTACACGGGTTACTCCGGGCAGTGGTATTTTGGTAGTGCGGCTTACAATTATGCCCTGATCAAAATCCAGGGCGGTGTATTCGACGATTGCGCGAATGACGGTTATCCGGATGCTTGGGAAATCCTTTGCGGCGAGATGTTTACTGATCCGGCCCCGCACGATTGCTCCACGAATGCAATGTGTAATTTCGGTTGGACCATTCTCGATCCGACCACTAATGGCCTGTTCGGCGACCCGTTTGATATTGGTTATGTGTTCGAATCGGAATGTGACCTTGCTCCAAGTAACGGTATTCCTGACGAGTGTGATCAGAACGATTGCAACACGAACGGAGTCCCGGATGCATGTGACATGGACTGTGCGGCGCTAAACCCGTTTAATCCCACACAAACATGCTTGGATGCTTACCCCACAACGTGTGGTGGTTTTGCTGGCGGCGACTGTGACAGCAACGGTACGTTGGATATTTGTCAGATTGACAAGAACAGTACCGCTCCCGGCGGGCCTTTCTACTGCGATCCCGACTTGTCAACCTGTGCGTCTGACTGTGACAATAACGGTATCCTTGATATCTGCGACTACATGAATTGCGAAGGTCCTGGTTACCCCTGTTGGGACTGTGACGAGGATGGCGTTCTCGATGGTTGTGAGCTTGCTTCCGGCGAATCGCTTGACTGTGATAACAATGGGATTCTGGATCATTGTGAACGCGTTATGTATTTTGACTGCAACCACAATGGCCAAGAAGACTACTGCGATATTTTCCATGGCTTGTCCAACGATTTGAATACAAATGGTATTCCCGATGAATGTGCCGCTCCGGAAGAATGTGCTGCTTTGTGGGGTGATTTTGAAGATCACGCTCAATTCCCGCCTGAGACTTATGTTGCTGGTATCGACATTGATACGAGCGGCAGTAACTGGGAAGGCCAAGGTTGGATTACCAATGCCACTGGTGATGCCTGTTCGGGTGATGCCGCTATTCAGTTCAAGGGCAGTAACACTACCGAAACAGTTTTCAGCGATGATTTTAAACTTGATGAATACGGAAACACGCCGGATCCTGTTGCCGAAATGAGCATTTCATTCCAGGCTCGCGTTGATGGTGCTCCTGACTCGACGTTTGACTTCCTTTCCGGATTGATTGATCGAGATAACGATTTCGGTTTGTTGCTGGTTTATTCAAGCGATATTTCCTCCAACAGTCTTGATGTTTCCCCGGCATTTGAGCCTGGCCATATCAATGTTCTCGATCCGGTTAACGGTTACGTTTCCACCGGTGTCGATATTGTGATTGGACAGTGCTACGATATGGAAGTCACCCTATTCGCTTCCACCCAGACTATGGAATTGAGGATTGACGGCGCGAAAGTCTGGAGTGGTTACACTTGGGATGAAGGTGTTGAGCGTCTGGCTTACTTCAGTATGCAGGTTTGGGATAACGGCAACTCAGACATTAACACTACTGGTGTACCGTATAGCTATCTCACTTATGACAACTTCACGATTTGTGAAGGTGGTTCACGTAGTATGTCATGCAGTGAGTTCTTAATGCCGGATGGCAGTCCGTCACAGGACTGTGACAGTAACGGTATCTGCGACCACTTTGAAGCGGAAAAGGATTTGGATGGCAACGGTGTTCTCGATCACTGTGAAGGTTATTGCTATGACTGCAATAACAACCATATCCCCGATGCAGCTGAAATCGCTGCAGGTTCCGCTCCGGATACCAACGTGAACGGTATCATTGATGATTGTGAGTTTGACTTCTCAGTCAGTAACGTCTACGAGGATTTCTCGTCGTTTGCTGTCGATACGGTTATTGGTATTGGCAACCCGGCGGCTAATAGTTGGACTGAACTGATTGGTGGTCCGGCAATTATTGGTAATGGTTCCGGATTTGGCACTGGTAACTACCTCAAGGTTAAGTGGGCTCCGCAGGACGCGGAAGATGAGGATACTGAGCAAGCCGACCGTTTAACCTGGGTTATCACTCCGCGTATGGTCAATGTTGAGCCCGCTGATATCGAACTCTGGTCCTGGGATATGCAGATAACCAATACCGATTTCGGCCAGCTGTTTGTTGAGGTTCTCGATCTCTGCGAAGATTACGGCTATGATATTACGCAGGCGAATAATGGCAACTATTATCTCGGTGATGTGTTGCGTACCGCTAACACCGGTCTAAGCTGGGTAACCAACAACGTTGAAGGTTTTGAAGCTTTGCCGGAAGGCGAAATCCGAATGCAGATGCTTAAGGATGATAGTGCCGTTGGTGAAAGCCGGGCGTATGAAAACCTGAGTATCACTCCTGCAGTTGTTGCGGGACAGGTTGTTGGCAATTCGCAAGCTGTTGGTCTTCGTATTATCAACAGTCGCGGAGATACCGAGGCATACTGGAACGATACTCAAACGAATCTGTTTGACGAAGAACACATGTTAGCTGGTCCGGCGACGACTGAAACTCAGAGACTGGTTCGCATCCAGGATACGGATGTTCCGCAAGGTGGCGACAGCCAGATTCTGATTCGCGCCTATGACTTTGGTGCGACTAACGACACCGAGTTCTGGTTTGATAACTTCCATTATGAAACAGCAGTAGACTGTGATAATGATGGTCGTGATGACGTAGCTTTTATTACTGAGTACCCCATGTTCGACAAGAACAGTGACCTTATTCCTGACTGGTGTCAGGACTGCAACGGGGATTGCACCTTTGACGCTGGCGGTACCAGTTGGACTGCAGCCTGTCTCAATGATGCTGAGATTGCTGCCGGTGCGCCGGACTGTAATGGAAACGGTATTCCGGACTACTGTGACATTGATCAAACATTGCCTAACGAAGGAATGTTTAATGGAACTTGCATGGATACCCAGAGCTTCCCGAATTGCTACATCACCAAACTCGGTGGTGGAAGTTACGATCTGAACACCAACTCCATTCCGGATGATTGCGATGTCACCAGCGGTCTCGAATTCGACTGCAACGGTAACAGGCTGATCGATAGTGTTGAGGTTGCTGCAGGTACCGCTTTGGACGTCAACGCAGACGGTATCCCGGATGAATGCCAGGATGACTGCAACCATAACGGTGTTCCCGATGTGACTGACCTCGCTAACGGTCTAACTGGTGGTGGAAGTCAGGACCGTTCGGGTGATCCTGGTGCGCCGGACTACGATGATATTCCGGATGAGTGCTGCCTCCACGCAGTTGATGGTGATATGGATGCTGACGGCGATGTTGACGCCGCGGACTTCAAAGCCATGCAGTGGTGTGCTGGCCAGAAAGGTCATGATGATGCCCAGCCGCAAGGTCGGGTTACTGGATCGGCCTTCGATGGTACAGCATGGAATGGTATACCTTGCGGTTGTGCTGACTTGAACGCTGATGGGTATGTGAACGAGATCGATATGTCTCTGTTCCACTACTACATCACGGGTCCGACAGCTGCTACTCCGTAAGGTAAAGTATTGTCTGTTGAGTTAGCGGAGCTTCCTTTACGGGGGTTACCGTGAACTGAAAGCTTGTATTGCCCGCCCGTCCCGAGGTTACACTTGGGGCGGGCGGGTTTCTTTTTACGATATTTGTGTCGTTTGATTCTTCTGAGCGCGGTTGCCAAAACCTGCTCAACGCGCTATATATGGATGCTGGTTGCAGGTCTTCGATTGTGAGTACTGGTTTACAGGGGAAGTAATGATGTCTACGGTCACCGATGCAAGTAACTCGTTTATCGCTAAAACCGATCCCGCGGCCTTTGAAATGCTCCAGGCTGAAGAGCGTAGACAGCACGGGACCATTGAACTGATCGCTTCTGAAAACCACGTTTCACCCTCAGTGAGGGAAGCGGTGGGGTCTGTGTATACCAACAAGTACGCCGAAGGGTATCCTGGAAAACGCTACTATGGTGGTTGTGTAAACATGGATTCGGTTGAAGATCTGGCCAGGGACCGGGCTAAAAAGATGTTCGGCTGCGATCATGTGAATGTGCAACCACATTCCGGCAGCCAGGCGAATGCCGCCGTTTATCTGGCTCATCTGCAACCGGGTGACACAATTCTGTCGCTTGATCTTGCTCATGGAGGGCATTTATCCCATGGGTTGAAAGTCAACATAAGTGGCTTGCTCTATAACATTGTTCAATACGGCGTGGATCGGGAAACCGAGCAGTTTGATTACGCGGAGATTCGCCGTTTGGCCAGGGAGCATAAGCCGAAGTTGATTATTTCCGGTGCATCCGCTTATCCGCGAGCCATCGATTTTGACAAGTTCAGCGAGATTGCCCATGAAGTGGGCGCTCTGCATATGGCCGACATCGCTCATATTGCCGGATTGGTTGCGGTAGGGCTGCACGCATCTCCAGTACCGACGGCCGAATTCGTGACCACCACGACGCATAAGACTCTTCGAGGTCCGCGCGGTGGAATGATCATGTGCAAGGAGGAATACGCGAAGAAGATAGATTCCCGTATTTTCCCCGGTACGCAGGGTGGCCCGCTGATGCATTGCATTTTCGGAAAGGCCGTTGCGTTTGGTGAAGCTCTTCAGCCTTCGTTTAAGGAATACCAGCAACAGGTTTTGAAAAACGCCAAGGCTCTGGCAGAGTTCCTGGTAGCCAAGGGAAATCGGATCGTATCAGGTGGTACGGATAATCACCTGATGCTCGTTGATTTGCGACCCAATTATCCGCAGGTGACTGGAAAGGATGCTGAGGGCTGGCTGGAGCAGGCTGGGATTATCACCAACAAGAACATGATCCCCTTCGATGAGCGCAAGCCGATACACACCAGTGGGTTGCGTATTGGTACACCAGCTCTGACCACTCGTGGCATGAAAGAGGATGAGATGAAGGTTATTGCTGATCTCCTCGACCAGGTATTGCGGAGTGAGGGCGAGGAAGCGGTCATTAGCAACGTTCACAGTAAGGTTGATGAGCTTTGCAATCAGTTTCAGCTCCCGTAACAAAGGTACGTGGTGTGAAAAGGTCAATCCGACACGCTGTGTTGTGGCAGGTTACGAGTGTAGTTCTGCTTTTTGCGGCCGGTTGCTCCATGTCCGGAACGATCAGCTTCGACGAACTGAATTTCAAGAGGATTCCCACGCAAGGGCCTCTAATCAGCCAGGTGCCGGTTTCGGAATGCTTCTGGTGGGTGGATGAGGATAAAATCCGCCTGTCGCTTGGGTATGAGGAGGGTGTCGGACTCGGGGAGATGAACCACAAACGGCTTGATTGTTCCTTTGTTCTTCCGGAGGCTCCGGCCGATCGTGCTCGAGATTACCAGGTCGATTCACAGATGATGCGCTGTTACTGGCGACGGGGGCCTGTGCATGATAGGTTTTCCTCAATTCGTGGAATTATCGCCATCTGGCTTGCTCCGGGAAATAAGCTGCACGGTCGGTTTCGACTGATTGCCGGGCAGGAGAACTTTCATATTCTGACAGGATGGTCTGATGTTGGGCAGGTGGTTTTATCAGGTGAGTTCGACGCGACCCATGATCCCAAACGCGGTGAAAAGATTTTTATCCGCAGTGAGGAGGACGGAATGGAGCGTTCCTTGCCGGAAAAAAGGGGAAGAAGTGGGCGAGCTCGTCCTAAAATGGTGATTGGACCGGAGTCGAAGTAGTCCACACTTGAATCGAACCATATGTATTTCCTTATAACAGTTTAACTTTGCTCGTATACTTGCGGTGCAGGTTGGGGTGTTTTTTTTATGCACGCTGTTGCTGGAATTCACTGTTGAGTGGTGGTGATGGGCCGAAAACCATTTAATCCTGATTTAGCTGTTGGCGGTGGTGTCGGAAAACCGTCTTCCGCGGATAATGGTATTTCCGTATGGGAAGTTACGCAACTTGTCAAGCGGGCGATTGAAGACTCTCTTCCCACGACGGTTCATGTTATCGGTGAACTGAGTAATACCAAATTACACAGTAGCGGTCATCTATATTGCACACTCAAGGATGAAAGAAGTGAGCTCGCCTGTGTGATGTGGCGATCAGACGTGGCTCGGCTTAAGTTTGATCCTGCCGACGGTATGGACGTGCAGGTGAGCGGTAAAATCGGGTTGTTTGAAAAGAGTGGGCGATATCAGCTTTATGCGAGGTCAATGGTTCCCCAGGGGGTAGGAGCATTGGAACTTGCGTTTCGCCGGCTTTGTGAAAAGCTTCAGCAGGAGGGGCTGTTTGATGAAGCGTATAAGAAGCCTATACCGAAATACCCGCAGACAGTAGCTGTCTTGACCAGCGAGACGGGGGCGGCGATTTGTGACATTATGGATACGTTAAAGCGCCGTTACCCATGTGCGAAGGTTGTGTTTTGCCCGGTGCCGGTGCAGGGGCAGGGGGCTGCTGGAAAAATCGCTCAGGCTATTCGCAGGGTAAATCGGCAGAGTAATTCACTCGGCGGTGTGGATGTAATGATTGTCGGACGTGGAGGGGGTTCCACCGAGGACCTGTGGTCCTTTAACGAAGAGGTTGTTGCCAGAGCGATTTTTGCCAGCGAAATTCCAGTTATCAGTGCTGTCGGACATGAATCGGATGTGTCGGTAGCGGACCTGGTGGCCGACGTGCGTGCGGCGACGCCGACTGCGGCGGCCGAGTTGGCTGTTCCACAATTGTCGGAAGTGCTGGAGGAGCTGTCATATCGCGAGTCTGTATTTTCTCGCAGTTTGCGACACAAACTTGAATTAGCCGCAACTCGGCTGGATTCCGTTGCCCGCCGTCAGCCCTTCAGCGATCCGTTGGTATTGATTCAGCGCCTGGGTAATCAGCTTGCTGATCTGAAGCTTCGTACGAAGGTATTGCTTGGCGATCAACTGAACGTGTATGTTCGGAAAATATCAGCGATGGCATTGAGTTTACAGGGACTGCATCCGAATCGTTACGTGGCGTTTCAAAAGAGCAGAGTGCTTGAAATAGATCACAGGTTACAGATGGTTTTGTCACGTAAACTGGCGATGGCCGACCGAGCAATCGTTAACGGGCAACAGAAGTTACAGCGGCGTAATCCTGAATTGCGTTTAAAAGGCGATGTGCAGCGTTTGCGGGAACTGCGGAGACGGTTGTTGCGGGGAATGGCGAACCTGTTGAAACAGGATGAAGAGCGAGTAAGCGGAGTAGGGGCGAGATTGCAGGCCATGGGACACAAGTCTACCCTGGCAAGGGGTTTTTCAATAACCAGGTTAAAGAAGGGCGGTTATTTGGTTCGTGGCTGCCAGGGGCTGCGGGAAGGGGATCGGTTGGTTACCGAGGTATTCGAAGGGACGATAGAGTCGCGGGTAGTGGATAGTGATCAGGGCGAATTATTCGATTAAAGCTTTAACTTTGAGATGGAAAACAGGGAATCATGAGTAAGAAAGCGTTAAGTTTTGAGGATGCGTTGGCCGGGTTGGAAGAAATCGCCGACGAGATTGAACGCGGAGAGATAGGTCTGGAAGAGTCTATTGCCAAGTATGAGAAAGGCATGAAGCTTCTTCAGCGCTGCCGGGATATTCTGGCAAGTGCTGAACAGCGGATAGTAAAACTGCAGTCGGAAGGTGATGAGAAAGAGGAATAGTATCGCTCGTGGAATCGGCCAGCCGTGCTGGAACCAGTGTGTTTTCTCTGATTGGTGCGATGACTATGACGAACGATTCGATCTTGCCTGTTTTTTCAGTGATGCCCATTATCAGTATATTGTGTAAGGGGCCGAAGTGTTTTAATCATCCCTGCTTGCCTAGTATGGTTAGCTTCGGCAATATGTAGCAGTTAGAGGGGCTGAGAATATCTAGATGTAGTGTCAATTCGTAGTTTTCGGACTCTTTTTTACGATTCTTTAAAGAGATAAAAACCCCACTGCCGATACTAGGAGCAGGGACAAGGAAGTTCCTATAAGGGCCACGATTCAAGGATGAATGTTGAGGTATGCGGTTGCGCTGCACCCTGGGAAGTTGCGGTATACATGAGGGTGTAATGCGGTCCGTAGTCAGTGCCCGGTTCGGAAAGGAATCGGACCGGTTGGGTATGGGCTTGTTACAGGGCCCGCTTGAATTGGCTTTTAGGGAGCGATGCTCACGTGGTGTGGCATACTATGAATGAGATTAACCGCAGTTTGAAGTTGGCAGTTCCGATTGCTTCAACGCCGCCGCCATTGGCTTATGGCAAGAGGGGAATCGAAGAGGGTTTCACGGGGCAGGTGGGGGACTTGGTTGAGCTTTCCTCCAGAGGCTTGGCGCTTTCTGATCGCTTTGAGCGAGATGGAACGGAAGAAGACGGGATACGGATAAACAAGGTTGCCCGAATCCGTTCTGAATTGATAAGCGGCAATTACGATGTCAGCGGCAAAATCGAAGCGGTATTGGATTCGTTGTTGGGGGATGTAATGGCGTAGAATCCGAGGTTACGCAAAACGATCAGGACGCACCGCTTTCATTCGAAGGTGGTGCGTTTTTTGTGTTATCACGTTTGAGAATTCAACTGCGTAAAGTTGTCCAGTTCTGATGGGGGACTTGACGTAAGAGAGGGGATAGAGCAATCTGAAGGGCGTGGGGAGCAGTCTAAAGTAAATCGCGATCGGAAGGAACCGATTGATTAAGGAGTTAAAAATGTTGCGTTTCATGCTTGCGGTGGTTTGCCTTGGTGGATGGATTTCGATTTCGGGGTGCCACAAGCCGGAGGCGAAGCTGTTGGAAGTACCCAAGGATTATTCCAGGGTATTACCTCCGGGAGAGCTGGCTTTGCGCAAACTGACGGACCCGGCCACCTATCCCGATTTTTCAAAGGATTTTTACAATCGGGTTGCTTTGCGCGACGCGGTGTTTAACAGTCTGGAATATCTCAGTAAACCATCGAGTGAGCAGTATTTCCCGTATGGTGAAATAACCCATGACGTTGCAGTTGCTTCGCTTGAACGATTCAGCGAGCTTTTAAACCAGATGCAGTCATTCAGTGAACTGGATCAGGTATTGAAGACCGAGTTCGATATATATCAATCGGTAGGGTGCGATGAAATGGGGACGGTGTTTTTTACCGGTTACTACTGCCCTATTTTTGAAGGACGCAAGCAACGAGAAGGAGAATTTCAGTATCCGCTCTATGCGTTACCGCAGGATCTGGTGAAGGACGAAAAAGGATTAACGCAGGGTCGGAAAACGCAAGACGGTTCAATCGTGCGCTATGCTTCGCGGAAAGAGATTGAAGAAAGCGGTATGCTGGCCGGTCAGGAAATCGCCTGGCTCAAGGATCAGTTTGAGGCGTATGTAGTCTCAGTGCAGGGGTCCGCGAAGCTGCGGTTGGCTGACGGTTCCCTTTACGAACTGGGGTATGCGGGAAACAACGGGTATGACTACACCTCGGTTGCGCGAATGATGGTTGCCGATGGCTTGATAGATGCCAATTCGCTTTCGCTACAGGCGATGATCAAATATTTTTCCGCCCATCCGGAAGATGTTCATCGCTACTGCTGGGCTAATGAACGATATGTGTTTTTCCAGGAGATATCGGGAGGTCCGTTCGGCAGCATCGGTGTTCCGGTCGTGCCGTTCAGAACGGTAGCTACCGATAAGGAAATATATCCGCGAGCGTGTCTTGCCTTTCTGCAGTCGAGGCTGCCTCACCTCGAGGGAAGACAGGTTGTAACGGCACCATATTCTTCGTTCGTCCTTGACCAGGATACGGGAGGCGCGATTCGTGCCGCCGGTCGGTGTGATATTTTCATGGGTGTGGGCGGAAAGGCTGAATCGCTGGCCGGACGTACCGGCGCCGAAGGAAAGCTGTACTACCTGTTTCTTAAACCGGAATATATGCCACAAGCAGCGGGCGACGAACAGCTTGAGCAAACCGGTGAATAACTGATCGGTGTTCAATAGTTGATAACCGTATTCTCCATGAGTCAGCGGCCTGGAGCAGGGGCGAGTTTGTAGATGGTTTCCTGTATAAGGCTGACGAAATCATTCAGTTTAGCCGGTTTGGTGAAGAATCCTGTGCAACCCAGCTGGGTCAGTTCCTCTACTTCCTCGTCCAGGTCCGAAGTGGTCAGAACGATTATAGGTATCTCCTGAGGAATGTCCGTTTTCTTAAGTTCCTGCATTACCTGTTTACCGGTTAATTCAGGCATGTTTATATCGAGAAACATCAAGTCCGGTTTGGGATAGCAGTTTCGATCAGCGAATTCGTTACGGTGTAGTAAAAAATCGAGAGCTGCTTTTCCATTGGCAACAGTGGACAGCTTTACCGGAGGCATGTTGTTCTGTAAAGCTCTTGTGAAAACCTGTTGAACACAAGGGTCATTGTCTGCTAGTAGAATGTGTATTTTGTTGCAGCTTCCGCCAGGCATTGTTCCAGCTCCATGTGATCCTTGTCTTCGGCGACATTACTAATGGTGAATTTGAAATGGCATCCCTGTCCGGGTTCGGATTCCACCCATATTCGGCCATTATGTCGTTCCACAGTTTTTCGGCAGATAGCCAATCCGATGCCAGTACCCTGGTATTCGTTATTTTCCTGTAATCGGATGAAAGGCGAGAATACGCGTTGCTTGTCTTCCGGCTTTATACCTACGCTGTTATCATGTACGCCGAAAACCCAGCCGTCCAAAGTGTCGTCGGCGGTCAAGTGTATGTGAGGTTTTTCACCAGGGGCTGTGTACCTGATGGAGTTCTCAATAAGATTGGAATAAAGTTGAGAAAGCATTTTTGAATCACCCATAACCCTGGGAAGTGAGTCGGTGATTATTTCGGCACCAGACTGCTCGATTTCCTTTTCGAGATTGTTAATCGCCTCGTTAGCGCATTCGGCAAGGGAAATCAGCTCTCGATTGAACGTGCATTTGCCAACTTTGGAAAGCCTGATGATGTTGGAAACGAGCACTTGCATTCGCTGGGTGGCTTCGTTTATGAAATGGAGGTCGTTAGCCACCTGTTCCGCTTCACCTTCATCCATGTCACTGGAGAGCATTTCCGTGAACCAGGATAGTTTGCGAAGTGGCTCCTGCATATCATGACTGGTCAAATAGGTGAATTCCTCTAGTTCGGTATTACGATGAAACAGCTGGTTTGCTGTTTTTTCAAGCTGCAGTACCAGGTTTTCCAGTTCCTGGTGAGCTCGTTCATTATCTTTCTGGAGGTTCCATTTTTTTGTGAGTGCGCAGGCCAACTGGCGCACTTCCAGATTGTCAAATGGTTTTTTCAGAATCAGCAGCCGGTCGCTGCGTCCCAGTTCGTTGACCAGTTCGTCCCAGGAGTGGTCGGAGTAGGCTGTACATATTACGATTTGGATATCTTCATCAACTTCCCATATCCTAGAGATGGTTTCAAGTCCGTCCCATCCGGGCGGCATGCGCATATCAACAAAGGCCATCGCAAATGGTTTTTTGTTTTCCTTCATTTTACGGACGACTTCCAGTCCTTCCGCTCCCTGGTATGCGGAAAGGAGTTCGAATTCGGCCGTTGGGTTTTTACTTTCCTTGGGTTTGGCGAAGAATACCGCATCGAGTTCGGTCAGTTCGTCAAGCGGCCTGTCGGGATTCAGGATTTTCTTGAAATCATCATGAATCGCCTCATTGTCATCGATGATGAGTATACGCATATTTCGACTGTAGCAAGGGTTAGTCATGACTTATTGCGCTCTTTAACCAAGTGTAATGGTAAGATCAATTCAAACTCGGCGCCTTTGTTTGGTCCATCACTGTGTGCGGACAGGCTACCGCCCAGTTCCGCAGCCGCCAGAGCTGCACTGTGCAGACCGAAACCGTGGCCTCCCTCTTTTGTGGTAAAACCGTGGCTGAAGATTCGCTCCATATTTTCCTTTACAATACCAACACCATTATCGGCAATGATGATTGACAGGTGTTTTTCGTCAGGCTGTGACAGATGTATGGTAATTCTACCCTGTTGCAGTTCCAGATCCTTACGGTCGGCGACGGCTTGTTTGGCATTTCCCACAAGGTTAACGAGGATCTGCATCAGTTTATGTTTATCGGTCAGGACGTCGGGAATATCGTCGTACTTGCGTGTAACTTCGATATTGTACCTGCTGAAGGAGCTGGATCGCATATTCAACGCATCCTCGATTATATTCGCAAGGGAGACTGGTTCTTTTGTACCGGAGATTTTCGCGTAGGTTTGCTGCATACGTACGATCTGCTTGACATGTTCGATATTGTCCTGGAGTGAAGTCAGAGATTCGAGTACGAATTCCTGTTCCTTGGCCAGGTGTTGGCTTATCTCTATGATATAAGGAATAAAATGTTTTCCCTGTGGGTGATTGGTTATGAAATCTGCCAGGTTGTCCAAATAGTCGTTTACCAGTTGTCCGGCCTGTTGAAGTTTGGAAACTTTTGATTTGCGAATCTGCTCCGCTACGAGATTGGCGGAGACATTAATGCTGTTGAGGACATTTCCGACGTTATGTAATACTCCGGTGGCTATTTCGGACATTCCCGCACGGCGTGAAGCTTCGACCAGTTCCTCCTGGGTTGCCTGAAGCTTGGCTTCGGCGATTTTCTTTTCCGTGATATCCTTGGTAACACCGCGATATCCCTGGAATTCACCTTCATCGTTGAACAGTGGTTTACCTGTTGTCTGCAGGCATACTTTCTTTCCCGTTTTGCTGATACTCCAGACCTCCAGATCAAAGAATTGCCGTCGATCTTTTATGGTTTCCGTGAATTTCAGATTGTAATGGTCTGAAACCGGGTCCGGCATGTATTCAAATGGAGTATGTCCGAGCAGTTCATCCGGTTTATATTCGAGAATATGCTCCACTCCTTCAGATACAAAAACATATTGTTCGTTATGATTCAGCTCCCATATCCAATCCGCGGAGCATAGAGCCACGTCGCGGAACCGGATTTGTGATTCTCTTAATTCCTGGGTCTGTTCCTCCACGAGTTCTGCGAGGTGGTCACGGTGCCTGGCCAGCTCCTTTTCGGCTTTAATTCTGTCGGTTATATCTCTGCCTTCGGCGAGTAGCTGGACAACTTTTCCGGCATCGTTCGTTAATGGTTTTAAGGAGGTATCTATTTCGGCCGTTTCACCGTTGGCCAACAGCAGTTGTCGTTCGAACCTGACAAACTGGTTTTGAGCGGCGGTGGCAATACCGTCAGTTATAAGCTGACGGTGTTCGGGAGAGGTGTTCCACCAGGGCGTATCTGGAAAGTATTTCCCGATTACATCCTTACGTTTAGCATTAACACTGTCCAGGGCGGTTCGGTTGACTTCAATTATTGTACCATCAGGTTTAAGCAGGGCGATGAACTGGAAAGTGCTGTTAAAAAGCGCGTGGAATCTTGTTTCGGCTCGCTCTCGAGTTCTTTCGGTACTCAGGCTGAAGGTGGCTACTATCAGGGAAAGAACGGTGACTACGATGAGGATAGCGGAGCAGGACAGGATTAAATGGTGAGTAATCGTGGCGGTTTCGGCACGTACATCATATAGGTACATACCGGTACCGATGATCCAGCCCCACGGTTTGAAGCCCTTAACGTAAGACAGTTTAGGTTCAAGCCTGGACGGTTCATCTTTCCATTGCCAGATGTAATCTACATATCCCTCGCCATGTTGCTTGACCACCTCGACAAAAGCAATGAACAGATGCTTACCGTTGGGATCCGTAAAGTCTGATATATCCGTCCCGTCGAGGTCTGAGCGATAAGGGTGCATCACCATATTGGGATGCATGTCGTTGATCCAGGAGTAATCCTTCATTTCCGGACCGTAACGCATGGTACGGATATGAGCGATTGCCCGTTTTTGAGCTTCCTCTCTGGTAAGTAGTCCGCTTATTTCCAACTCTTCGTAGTGTTGAAGAATGCTCCATCCTGTCTCGGTGACTCTGCGAAGAGTATCCATCTTGTTGGCGAGGATGTTTTCCTCCACGGTTGGAACAACGATAACGAAGATCAATACCGCAAGCAGGATTACGGTGGCCAGGCAGGGGATACCAACACGTAACGTCCAACGAATATGAGGAGGAGCGGTTCTTAACATAGGTTTTCGTTCTCGTGTGTTTTTCCACCGGATGGCGGTTTAATCACTCCAATCCGTTAAAGATTGGAACGAGTGTCAACACTCCAGGAACCAATCCGTACCCGTTCTTTGGTTTACAGGTCTGCCTGCAAGCCGGCGGGTGGAATCAGCGGAACAATCCTTTACGGTAATTCGGCATGTCTGAACGGAGGAATGAGAAGGCAGTAATTCGTATGTCACTTATACTTTACCGCCAAACTTGGGTAAAACTATTATGCGTATGGACACTATGATTAAAACCTTCGTGCCGTATAAAACAGTTAAAATTGTATTGAGATTTTACCGATTGGTTATCTTCACTCCGTTTTATCAATTCGCGGTTGATTGTTCGTCTCATAGTTTATGTGAGTTCGGGCGATGTGGATAACGTTTTCGGGATATCCTTCCCTGCTCAGTATTTCCAGGGCGTTCCTTCTGGTGGCCGATCCCGGTTTCAAGTGATAGTCGAAGATTGGTCCGGAGTTGGTCAGATCTTCGTGGAAGTGATAACATGTAGCGTTACCCTTGTCGGCTAGTTCGGACAACGATTGTTCGTGAGTTGCGACAACGAAGAATCCGGTGGAGTCGATCAGGTGGCTGACCACCGCTATTCCGGCGGCCACCCGGTCCTGGGAGTTGGTTCCACGAAACAGTTCATCGATAAGTCCGATTATAGGAATTCCTTTATCTTCGGGGCATATCATTCTGCGCACCTGGCGAACCTCGGCCAGGAAGTAGCTTTCGTGCTTGGAGAGATCGTCGCGGATTCGTAAATCGGTTATTAACTTGCGGGGTTGGATGATCATTGTCCCGGCTGTAGCGGTTGTGCCTGTGAGGCTGAGCAGAGTGTTAACTCCGATCATTCTCAGGAAGGTGCTTTTGCCGGCCATATTGGATCCGGAGACAATCCAGGTACGTTCTTTCGGTTCGAGATTCAGGCAGTTGGCGACTACTTTTTGAGGTTCGATCAGTGGGTGGATTCCCTGTTCAATGGATAGAACGGGTTCGTCGGTGATCTGCGGCCAACAGGTAAGAGGTTGTTCCCAGGCAAAACATGCAAGGCTGTTAAGTGCTTCCAGGTCGGCAATAGCGCCGGCAGCGGTGAGTATTTCATCCCGATGGTTTAATACGCAATTGAGAATAGCAGTAGCGACGTGAAGGTCGTAGAAAAAGACAATATTGCACATGGCGTGCATTATTCCGCCACTCTCGGACCAGGCGATACGATTGCGTAGAGACAGTAGTACGTCTTTATCGATAACTGCTGAAGTCTGGAGACGCAGTTGCCCGAGTTCTCCGGTGTCGGGCAGGTTTTCGGCGGCCTGTTGTGCGGCAATGTGGAATCCACCAACAGTTGGAGAAAGGGTTTGCCATGGTTTTACCGCAGATCTCAGAGGTTTGAATATCTGCAGGAGAGCAACGGAATTAACGCCGCAAAGTAGAAAAATAAATGGTAACCAGTTCAGGTTCCCGTAAGCGGCCTGTATGCAGCCGATGCAGGTCAGGATTGTACTGGGAATTGACCAATAACGCATTACCCGTCTCAGGATCGGGGAGGGGAGATTGTCGGCTGTGTGGATCAGTTTAACCAGCGAATCGAGTTTTGAATCGTTATCGCGCAGGCTGGCAGCCGCTGCCATCAACCGTACTCGTTTATCACTGGTTTGTGCGAGCCATTTGATGGATTCTTGCCTTTGGATGATGTACGTGGTTGATACGAGTGGGTTTTCCAAAAAGTCGCGGAGATGGCGAGCTCCCCAGATTGTGGAAGTTCTGTTGATCAGTCCGAAGATTCCGGCCGGTTGAGCATAGAGGTCCAGGTCATCCCATTCCTGTGCAGTCAAAGGGGCCGTCGGTCCGCTGGGTAATCCACTCAAATTATGGGGCTCTCCGTCATCCGGACGACAGCCGGAGCGGATTATCTTGACCGTTCCGCCACACCTCTGCAGGGATTCACGGGTCATTTCTACCAGACGCTGACCGGATTCTCGCTCAAGGCGGGCTCGGCGGTGCCGCTTCACGCCGAAGGCGAAAAGAATTAACGCGCCGAGAACCGCCCCTCCTGCTACAGGTGGTGATTCTCGAAGGGGTATCCAGACGGAGGCCGCTGCGAGGAACGTGAAGATTCTTGCCCAACCCCATCGCCATTCCCGCTGCTTCTGTTGCTCAAGTAGTTGCAGCAGATCGCGTTGGTGTTTTTCCATCCAGGTCAGCTTGGATTCGTTTTCGCTGTTGTGTTCACTGGCAACGGTCACGGGTCGCTCCAATCATACGAGTTCAGATCCGGGAGTATTATGTGAGAAAACAGTTGAGTTGGCTATGCCTGATCTGGAGGGATATCCTGATCAGGTCTTAACTGTCCGGAAAAGGCCTGGGATAATAGTTTCAAATCGTAAACGGCCGGATTGGTCCGGTGAACCATTCAGGTCACAACAGCAAGTGTGTTCAAACCAACCGAATCACTTTGTGTGTTCAGGTGTGTAAATTGATAACGATGATGTCAATGTATTCAGTTCATATCTAGGGAAAATGCATTATCGAACAGGCGACCTCTAATGGTTGCGGGGAGTTTTTCCGATGCACTGGTTGGGTCAAGGGCGGGGAAAAATAAACAGCCTATTCTGATTGACTGGCGTTGTTTCTGGCTGCTGAATAACTCAAGTCAGAATTGTTACTATCCCGACGGGTTGCAACGGAGAGATTCCGCCGTGTACGAGTTCAGTTCTCAAGTGAGTAAGTTGGAGCATATTCTAAGGATGATGCCCACGGACCAGGTACGGAAGCTGAGAAGAACTCTGGAAATCCTGACGTACAACCAGAAACGCACAGTGGAGTATTATCTTGAACAGGCCGACAAGCGGGAGGATTGTGAGCTTGCTGAGCTGAATATGTTCGATTATTTCATTCAGCGATGGGAGGTTCACAGCCTGGCGGCGAAGTTGGCTTTTATTGAACGGTTTGAAAGTGTTATGGGTGTCGGAACCTGGCCTGATAAATCGTTAGCCAAATGCAAGGGGATAAACGCTCTTTTACGCCCGGAACTTCTAAGGAGAACAAGAAACATTGCATTAGTGAAAAGCAATACCGGAAATAAGCGTATCACAGTGGCTGATCGGTTTGGTGAAGATCTGCTGGAAGATTTCAGTTTGCAGCCTGCCGGATTTGGGTTTTTAACGGGAGATTAACTGAATTCAGCCGGGAGGATTCCATCCGACACATCCTGCAAAGCCGCGGGTTTTACAATGCGGATTTGTTGACCCGGTTCCATTTCGATCAGGCCGCTTTCAGCTAACCTGCGCAGGGTACGTGAAAGAGTTTCGCTGGTGAGATTCAAATGGCTTGCTAAATCCTTTTTCATGACCGGCAATGTGAACGGTTCCGGACCACCGGTGGGGTTAGCTTCTATTATGTGCCGGGCAACTCTGCCCCCGGCATCGCGGAGTACGATGTCTTCCAATAGTCCTATCAGCTGACGCACCCAGAAGGACATTCCGGATAACAGTTGCAGGCAGAGTTCGTGGTGCTCGTGCAGAAGATTTTGCAGGCGACGCGCGGGGATCAGGCAGCAGACGGAATCCTCCATCGCTTCAGCGGCGGCTGGAAGGGTGAAATCTCCCAGGGCGGCCACCTCGGCAAATGTTTTTCCCGGATCAGCGAAATGGAGGACGTGGTCTTTACCGTTGGGAGCTGTTTTGAAGACTCGGATTAAACCGCTGCCGACTGCGTATAGTCCGGGGCAATCATCGCCCTGGCGGAAGATTATCTGGTTCCGTTTGAAATTCCGGATGACCGTTTCGGCGGCCAGCACGTTTATCCATTCGGGTGATAAGGTCCTGAATAAACCGCACTTACGGAGTATTTCCCTGCTGTTTAATGGAGCTTCGTTTTTGTTTTGCACAAAAAATCTCCGCTTGATTCAGATCAAGGAACCAGGGGCGGAATTATCCGAGAATTGATCGTGAAAGGCAAGTTGCTTGTCAAACGCTGTGGTTAAAGCCGGGAGGTTAAGAAGATGATACGCGACGTTGTTCATATAGACGAAGAACTTTGTGATGGTTGCGGATTATGCGTACCCGCCTGCCATGAAGGTGCCATAAAGATAATAGACGGGAAAGCCCGGCTGGTTGCTGACAATATATGTGACGGGCTCGGTGCATGTCTTGGGCATTGCCCCAAGGGAGCCGTAAGGATAGAGAAGCGGGAAGCTGATCCCTTCGATGAGGCGGCCGTGGTGGATCACCTCAGGAAAGGCGGTGCCGATACCGAGACCGAACCTCCAGCCTGTCCGGCTGCCAGCTTTCCGCCGTCAGCAGGTGGTGGATGTCCCGGTTCGCGTTTTGCCCAATTCGCTAATAAGGGCAGGAGTGGTCAGGCGGAGAAAGAGTCAACGGGAAATAGGCCATCGGAGTTAACGCATTGGCCTGTGCAGCTTCGTTTACTTCCGCCTGACGCGGCCGTCTTTCAGGACGCGAAACTTCTGGTTGCGGCGGATTGTGTTCCTGTTGCGTGTGCCGATTTCCATGAGAAGCTACTGCGAGACCGCGCAGTCGTAATCGCCTGTCCTAAACTTGATGATACCAGTACTTACGTCGATAAGCTGGAAGCGATTATTCGCAATGGCAATCTTCGGGAAATATCGGTAGTGCGGATGGAAGTACCATGTTGCAGCGGGATTATGCAGATGGTGATGGAAGCCCATATGAGAGCTAAAAGTCCGGTTCCATTGAATGAGATAGTTGTCAGTACGCAGGGCGAGATAATCTCGCGGCGGGTGTTGGCATAAATTTATAAAAGATTAAGGAAATGTTGCACTGATTAGTGCGTAAAGGAGATACGTGATGTTCTGCTATCAATGTGAAGAGACAGCCAAGGGAACCGGTTGCACGATTAAGGGAGTTTGTGGAAAAACTCCAGAGGTTGCCGCTTTGCAGGATTTACTGATTCATGCTCTTAAGGGTTTATCAAAGTATGCTCACCGCGCCCGGCAGCTAGGAGTAACCGATAGCGATCTGAACAGGTTTACCCTGGAGGCACTGTTTACAACGGTGACCAATGTCAACTTCGATGCCCAGCGGATGCAGGAAATGTTGTTGAAAGCCGGGCGGTTCAAGGAGTTGGCCAAGCGGTTGTATATGGAAGGTTGCGACAAGAACGGTCAGAACCCTGAGCAGTTTGACGGTCCTGCCGCCTGGGAACCTGCCAGGACCGTGGATGACCTGGTGAGTCAGGGGCTGGCTGTTTCCATTGAAAAACGCATATCCGATAGAGGTGCGGATTTAACCGGGCTGGAAGAGCTTTTGACCTACGGGCTGAAAGGAACCGGCGCTTACGCTGACCATGCTCTCATTCTTGGGCAGGAGGATGACGAAGTCTATGCGTTTATGCACGAGGCTCTGGATGCGTTGACCAGAGCCAATACCACTATTGAGGAATTACTTGAATTGAACCTGCGCTGCGGCGAAGTCAACCTCAAAGTGATGGGGATGCTGGATAAGGCAAATACCGATGCCTACGGTGACCCTGTACCCACGGTAGTCCGGACTACGCCTATTAAGGGAAAAGCTATACTGATCTCCGGGCATGACCTGAAGGATCTGGAGGAGCTTTTGAAGCAGACTGAGGGGAAGGGTATTAACGTCTATACGCACTCGGAGATGCTTCCGGCAAATGGCTATCCGGAATTGAATAAATACGAGCACCTGGTCGGTAACTACGGAGGAGCCTGGCATGCCCAGGTCAAGGAGTTTGCTGCGTTTCCCGGTTCGATTGTAATGACCACCAATTGTATTCAAAAGCCCACCGATGATTATATTAATCGGATTTTCACCTGTGGTTTGGTGGCTTTCCCGGGAGTGAAGCATATCGAAAACCGCGATTTCACTCCGGCGATAGAGGCCGCTTTGGCCCAGCCGGGGTTCAGTGCCGATGCGGAGGAGAAAACCGTTACCGTTGGATTCGGGCATAATGCGGTACTAGGTGTGGCCGATAGAGTGGTGGAAGCAGTAAAGGAGGGGAAGATCAGGCATTTCTTCCTGATTGGTGGTTGCGATTCCCGGCATGAAGGGCGGAGCTATTATACCGATTTTGCCGCCGCTGTTCCTGATGATTGTGTAATTCTGACTCTAGCTTGCGGCAAGTATCGTATTAACCATCTCGATTACGGTGACATTGGCGGTATTCCAAGACTGCTGGATATGGGGCAGTGTAATGACGCCTATTCCGCTATCCAGGTTGCTGTGGCATTGGCCAATGCATTCGAGTGCGAAGTGAACGATCTGCCGTTATCGCTGATAATCACCTGGTACGAACAGAAGGCGGTTTGTATTTTGCTTACCCTGCTGTTTCTGGGAGTAAAGAATATTCGCCTGGGACCGAAGCTGCCCGCGTTTGTAACGCCGGCCGCCCTGAACGTGCTGGTGGAGAAATTTAACATTATGCCCATAACCACGGTTGAGCAGGATATGGCCGACATCCTTGGCCAGTTGACCATCGCTTAGAATCTTCCGAGCTGGCGTTGACCGCTACAGCAGTTGGCTCCGGTTTTTTCCTACGCCAAGCGGACTAGGCTAAGGGGGCGGGCATCTTGTCCGCCTGATTTCTTATCTACCAATTACCGCCAAATGTTATTATTGCGCTAGTATTGCTCGATAAAAAAACACCTAAATTCAAGAAACCCATATCAAATGACGTGCCACTGCTCTGTGAGCAGTGCTCACCTATTTACAGGATTTTATATCGAACTTCTTAGCATTAATCGTCGCCAATTATTGTTTCCAGAGATATTGGCACGCATTTATAGCTCGATCCCGTCGATTTGTACTTTAACAGTATATTGGTTATCTAGTAACCACTGCTCACAGAGCAGTGGCACGTCGTAATACGTAAGGATTCGACTAGGTGGTATGGATTTAAAACGCGTAAAATGGCATTCTCTCCAATACTATCTTTTGCGTTTTTGTCAGCGATTTTAAGTTGCCGCCGTTCAATTCGACAGCTATTATTGAGTATAGAAATAGCAACAGCTGTTGTCTAACGACCGATATGGGTTATAGCTATTCAGGATCAGTCGCGGAGTGTGAAATGCTGGAAAAGTTACATAAATCTGGTCGGCTTAAGATAGTTGAGTGGAGTTCTGGAAAGCGGGAGATTGCTCTGGACGAAACTTGTGCACTCCGGCTTGTGGGGGCTATTGTTCTCCAGGCGATGTGGGATGGTATGCTGAAAGTACGGATTGGCGTTAAACCCAAAACGGGTGAAGCATGGATGAAGTACTTCGGTCCTGAGGAATATGACGATCAGGTGTGGTGGGATATGGTTCCTCCACCGGCGGAGTTTTACCCTAAAACAGTTCAGGATGTTTTTCGCCTGGTGAAGTTGGAATCGCGGGTTCCTTTCAAGGGTGTTATTCCCGCAACTGTCGATGGTAAGCACCTTGATTTGAATTTTGCCATGGAGTCACTCGGTTATTTCCAAATATCCTGGTCAGAGGAATTTGCCAAAACAACCTTGGACCGAAAAAACGCGAGGCATTAATCGAGCCCGTGAATGCGCGAAAACATTTCATTAATCGTCGATTTTCCACGAACCTTACGGAAACTTGAGGCGTGGAGACGCCGTACTATTGCCAGAGATAAAACTGATCTCGATTGCGTTGTGAGGAAACCGTTCTGTATTGTTATTCCTCAATCTCCTTGATAGCTCGGCAGGGATTACCGGCGGCAAAGACATTCGGCGGTACTGATTTGGTTACAACTGCTCCTGCGCCAATGGTGGTGTTATTTCCGATTGTTACTCCGGGCATGACTAGCGCTCCGCCGCCCAGCCAGACATTATTTCCGATTTCTACCGATAAGGCTCTGGTTGTATATACGGTAGTTTCTTTACCGGTAGTGATAATGCGTTCGTTGGCATTAAGCGGATGGGTGGCTGTATAGATTTGTACCGCCGGACCGATTAGTACGTTATTTCCTATGGTGATTCGATTACAGTCCAGCAGTACGCAGTTGTAGTTTAGAAATACGTTATTCCCAATCGAGATATTCTCGCCGTAGTCACAGAAGAAGGGGGATTCTATCCACACGTTTTCGCCCAGGCTCCCGAGCAAAGCGGCAAGGATTTCGTGTTTTGACTCGGCATCGGTTGGTTCGGTGGCCGAGTAGGCTCTCAGTAACGCCCTGGCTTTTTGATACATGGCCAATAGCTCGGGGTCGCGTGAATTGTAACACTTGCCGGCCAGCATCTTGTCCTTTTCTGTTTCGATATTCATTGTCGGGTCGCCCATCTCTACGGAATCTGAAGGTCGATTAAGTCCAGTGAGTTTTGTCTCCTGTTATAGCGATACGAATGCGAGAAGAGTATCGCCGGTCTGGCTCAAGCTTCCAACTTCTTTGAAATGCCTACGCGTTTTTCTCGTTCCACCGATGGGATTAGGGGAGAATCTGTGCTTATGACAGTGTTTTCGAAGAATGGGCAGGTTGTTACAGCAATGATTCTTATTTGTTAAAACAGCTCGGTTGTTATTCCAACTGTTTGTAGAACAGGAGTTTATGGCGATATAGGCTCCTCAGGGATGATTGACAAAATCGGTTTTGTGGCGTAACCTTCGCGGTTCTTTATTTTTGCCCGAAAGCGTGGTTTGTGGCCCTTTCCTGAGCCGCTGCCGGAACTCCTTTGATGGATAGACGCCTGTGTCGGATTTGGACGGACAACTTGCAGGCCCGCGGAAGCGGATCGACGAGATAGACGCGGAAGTCGTGCGCCTGATCAACGAGCGGGCGGAGATGGCCGCTGAAATCGGGCGGATCAAGAGAAATTCAGGCGATGCTACCTATGCTCCTGCCCGGGAGCGTGCCGTATTGGACAAGGTGGTGAAGGCTAACTCCGGTCCGCTGCCTGACGCCACCATACTGGCGATTTATCGGGAGTTGATGAGTGGTTCGTTCGTGCTGGAACGTACTCCGCGGGTTGCCTACCTCGGTCCTCCGGGAACGCATTCGCACCTGGCGGCCACGCGGAAGTTCGGATCCAGTTTCGAGTTTGAACCGGTCAAGCATATATCGGCTGTATTCGATGAGATCGAGCGGGGGCACGTGGATCTTGGCGTGGTTCCGATTGAGAATACCCTTGGAGGCGGTGTAGTCGATACTCTTGATGCTTTTCTCAAGTACGACGTAAAGGTCTGTGCGGAGGTTAACCTTTCGGTCCAGCATCACCTATTGGCTAATTGCAGCCTGGAAAGCGTGGAAAAGGTTTATTCCAAGCCGGAGGTTTTTGCCCAGTGTCAGAACTGGCTGGCGGAAACCGGGATGCAGGATAAGACGGTTGCCGTGGCCAGCACCAGCAGGGCGGCGGAACTGGCAGTTGAGGAAGAAAACACGGCCGCCGTGGGCAGTGAGCTGGCGGCGAGTATATATGGCTTGAACAAGATACGGGACCGGATTGAAGATGATCCGGGTAATATCACGCGATTCCTGGTTGTTTCCAAGGAGCACGCCAAGCCGACCGGTAATGACAAGACAGCTATTGTTTTTGTAGCTGCCGACAAACCGGGCTCCCTGGTTGAAGTACTTGATGTTTTTCGCAAGGCGAGTGTCAACATGACTTATATTGAGTCTCGCCCCAGTAAGCAGAAAAAATTCGAATATTGCTTTTTCGTGGATATCGAGGGGCATATTGATGATCCGCGCATTGCGGAGGTGATCGAAGATGTGAAGCCGTATTGCAGATCACTTCGGGTCTTGGGTGCTTTTCCTCGGGCAGATGAAGTTGTTTAAAAAAAGTAGGTAGAGGCGGAAACGATGGATCTAGTAGTGGTAATGCGATCGACGGCAACCAAAGAGCAGGAGGAGTCCGTCATTGCCCGAGCGGCCGACCTGGGGATGGAATCTAGAGTTGCCCCTGGTGAGTTTCGTACCATGATTTCCGCTACGGGTAACCAGGCCGTTTCCGTGATCGAGCAGTTGGAGCAGCTTGCCGGGGTGGACCGGGTGATAATGGTTACCCAGCCTTACCGGCTGGCTTCTCGAGAATTCCACGAAGCGGACAGCATTATCGATATTAAGGGTATTCGTATCGGCGGTCCGCATGTCAATGTGATAGCCGGTCCGTGCGCTATTGAGAGTCGGGACTTGTTGTTTGAGGTTGGCAAATCGGTGAAAGAGGCCGGCGCGTCGATTCTTCGCGGTGGGGCGTTCAAGCCGAGAAGCAGCCCGTACGCTTTTCAAGGTATGGGTGTCGAAGGGTTGAAGCTGCTTAAAGAGGCGGGCGAAGAGTTCAATATGCCTACAATCACCGAGGTGACCGATCCTCGGGATGTGGAAGTGGTCGCTCAATATGCCGACATCTTCCAGATCGGGGCGCGGAATATGCAGAACTTCAACCTGCTCCTGGAGGTTGGCAAAACCGACAAGCCGGTATTTATCAAGCGTGGGTTGGCCGCTTCGATTAACGAGCTATTGATGTCGGCCGAATACGTGCTGAGCGAGGGGAATCACCGGGTAATTCTGTGTGAGCGTGGAATTCGCACTTTTGGTACCGAAACCCGGTTTACTTTGGATATCTCAGCGGTTCCGGTGATCCAGGAACGGTGTCATTTGCCGGTGTTTGTCGATCCGTCTCATGCGGGTGGAAAGAGGGACTTGGTTCCGCCATTGGCACTTGCAGGTGTAGTGGCGGGTGCCGCTGGCGTGATTGTGGAGGTACACAGTTGCCCGGACAAGGCTCTATGTGATGGTCCGCAGGCGGTATTGCCTAACCGGTTCAAGCAGCTTATGGAGGAGCTGAGACAAGCCGCGGAGATCGTAGGGCATCGGGTAACCGCTTGGGGAGAGTCGTCTTCCGGACCCCGAAGGATCGAAAGTGGCGGTTGGATGAGTTAAGGTTGTTGATAACTATTGCGAGCAGACAGGTCGGATTCGTCGCACGGTGTTGGCGGGTTATGGTTGCTCGATGATGTGGCAGGAGCGATCAGCTCCGGCAGGAAAACAGGAAATAAGAACGATGAGAAAGCCATTTATTGCCGGTAACTGGAAGATGCACAACGATTTGGCCGGAGGCAAGGAGCTTGTCGAAGGTTTGAAGGCCAAGATCCCGGCTGACACCAAGTGTGATATTGCCGTTTGTACGCCGGCCACTTTATTGTTCCCGATAGGTGAGGCCATTGCCGGTTCACCGATCAAACTCGGTGCCCAGAATTGCCATTTTGAATCTAAGGGAGCTTTCACCGGCGAAATCGCCCCTTCAATGCTTAAGGACGCCGGGTGTACCTATGTAATTATAGGTCACAGCGAAAGACGGCATATTTTCGGCGAAACTAACGAGATGCTGAAGAAGAAGGTAGCCGCTGCCCAGCAGGCCGGTTTGCATGTGATCTACGCCATTGGTGAGCTGCTGGAAGAACGTGAGTCCGGTAAAACCGAGCAGGTTTGCGAGCAGCAGTTGAAAGAGGTGTTGACGACTGATCTGGATACCTCGCTTTTAACCATCGCCTACGAGCCGGTTTGGGCAATTGGTACCGGTAAGACAGCTACTCCGGATCAGGCTCAGGCGGTTCATGCCTTTGTTCGTGCAAAGCTGGGGGGACTTTTCGGCGATGATGTAGCCCAAAAGCTCAGAATCCAGTATGGTGGTAGCGTTAAGCCGGGGAATGCGAAGGAGCTGTTCAGCTGTCCGGATGTAGATGGCGGATTAGTCGGCGGTGCGTGTTTGGTAGCTGACGATTTTGCCGCTATTATAGCGGCGGCTGAATAAAACTGTTTGGTTTGATTGACCACCCGCAGAGTTTTTGCTTTGCGGGTGAGTTGTTCTTGATAAACACGGGTATGAGGTGCATTTGATATGTCTACCATGTTGGCGATGACTGCTACTCACTGGATCATGGCGTTGAGTCTGTTCTGCGTTTGCGTACTTTTGATGTTGATCATCCTGGTCCAGAAAGGTCGTGGCGGCGGTCTGGCTTCCGCGTTCGGTGGCGGTGGTGGAAGCAGCAGTGCTTTTGGCGGTAAGACCGGTGATGTTTTTACTGGTATTACAGTTGTGTTGGCCGCAGTGTTTTTGATTCTGACTGTTACGGGTAATTTCGTGCTGAAATCAAGTGCGAGTATACCGGGTCCCGCAGTTCAGGGTGTGCCAGCGCCACAGGGTGGTACTCCAGCAGTTCCAGTATCCGCAGCCGACTCTGCCGATACGGATGAGGAAAAATCCGAAGCTGAAACAGCGGAACCTCAGGCGGACACTGCTGCTCCGTCAGCTGAGCAAGGTGAGCCGGATATCGCGGGTGACGCACCCTCTGCGGATACTGAGGAATAAGTTCTTCCCGGTGTTTTTCGGGTATCAAATCCTTGATAACAGTCGGCGCGTTATGCGCGAGCAGTTAGTGGATATTGGGGACGGCAAATGATTCGGTCCATGACAGGCTACGGCGAGGCGCATCATGCTCAGGATGGCGTTAGTTATGCGCTGGAAGTTCGCAGCCTGAATAATCGGTATTTCAAGTCGAATATCAAGTTGCCGGAAAACCTTCGTTATCTTGAGCCGGAGGTGGAGAAGTTTCTTCGCGGCAAAATCCAGCGAGGCAGTGTCAGCTACGTACTGCGGTTACGGAACAGCAGTGCCGCAGCGGCATACGAGATTAACCAGGCTGCTTTGGAGCAGTATATAAAGCAGATTCACGGCGCGTCTTTCCCTGATGGTTTGACTCCGACGGTGGATTTGGGATCACTTTTGTCTTTACCGGGAGTATGTGATCAGCCAGAGCAGGACGAGACTGCCCGGGAGCTGGTTTGGGAAATAGCAAAATCGCTCACGGAAAAGGCACTTGGTTCGCTGCTGGAGATGCGCAGGATCGAAGGAGAGGCCTTAAAGAAAGACCTGGTAGGAAACTGCGATCAGATTCGTAAACAGGCGGTTAAAATAGCCGCTCTTGCGCCACAAGTTGTCACTGAATATCAAGACAAACTGAGGGAGCGGGTTTCCTCGTTACTCAGTGACGCGAAACTGGAACTGGATAAAGACGCGTTGCTTCGGGAGGTGGCGATTTACGCGGACCGCTGCGACATCAATGAGGAGATCGCCCGGTTAACCTGCCATTTAGATCAGTTTGAAAAGATGTGCGATTCGCCGGAATTGGCAGGGCGCCGTCTTGATTTTCTGGCACAAGAGATGCTTCGAGAGGCAAACACTATCGGCAGTAAAAGTAACCACGCGGAGATTGCCCGAAGCGTAGTAGAAATAAAAAGTTGTATTGATCGTTTGAAGGAACAGGTTCAGAATGTCGAATGACGCGATTGGGCGGAAAGCTGGGACGCTTGTCGTGGTCAGTGGTCCGTCCGGTACCGGCAAAACATCCGTCTGTAACGCAATCCTGGAGCGTATTCCAGAGGCGGTTTGGAGCGTGTCAGCAACTACCAGGCCTCCAAGAGGTGTTGAGTCGGCCGGTAGGAGTTACGAATACCTGACCAGGGACGAGTTCGCCAAACGTAAAGCTGAGGGGGCGTACCTGGAGACGGCCGAATACTGTGGTCACTGGTATGGAACTCCTATTGAACCAGTAGAACGTTGGGTTGCTGACGGTAAAATAGTCGTAATGGAAATAGACGTACAAGGCGGACTCCAGGTGGCGGAGCGGATGCCCGATTCTATTCGCGTTTTTATGTTGCCTCCGGATTTCGAATCGCTTAAAGCGAGACTCGAAGGCAGGAACACGGAGTCGGCCGAACATATGGAAAAGCGTCTCGCCGTTGCCGATGGTGAGATCGGTATTGCCCGTGATTCGGGCAGTTACCAATATTTCGTTACCAACGATGTCCTGGAGGACACGGTGGAAGAAGTGGTTGATATCATTAAAAAGCACATAGGTTGATTGTTCAGAGGAATTTGCATGATCGAGGAACTTAAGAACGACGAGCTTATTCACAAGGTCGGTGGCCGGTTCAAGCTGACGGCTCTGATTCAACGCCGTCTGGTGGAGTTAATGCAGGGTGCCAGGCCTTTAGTGGAAACCAAAGGGCTGACCGAAGTGGAAATTGCGGTTAAGGAACTCGTCGAAGATAAAATCGCTGCTCGTGAAGTAGCTGATATCGAGGACGATGAGGATGATGTCAACGTCTGATGAACCGAACAACAATAATGACACGGTTCGTGATCTGACCGGCTACGAGGTTGTAGTTGGTATAGCTGGTGGCATCGCGGCGTATAAGGTTTGCTCGGTAGTGTCCGGCCTGGTTCAAAGAGGTGCGGGCACTACGTGCGTTATGACCGAAGCCGCAACGCATTTCGTTACTCCCCTGACTTTTCAAACTCTTTCCGGTCGGCGAGCTGTTACCAGTATATGGGGGCAGGAAGAGGATTATTATCCTGATCACATTGGGCTGAACGAGCGGGCGGATTTGCTATTAATTGCGCCTGCTACGGCCAACATCATTGCTAAGATCGCTCACGGTATCGCAGATGACATCCTTTCGACGACGATGGTCGGGGCAACGTGCCCGGTACTTATCGCGCCGGCGATGAACTGTAATATGTGGTCTAATCCAGTTGTTCAGGCGAACGTAGCTAAGCTGAGAGAACTGGGGTTCCATTTCGTCGGTCCGGGGCAAGGTTGGCTCGCGTGTCGAGCAGTAGGAGCCGGGCGTATGGAGGAGCCTGACGTAATTCTGGACGCAGTTGCTAAGCTGTTGAAGGCTGATCCGCCCAAATCGATGACTATGGGTTGATTGTTTCAATTCGTTACTATGCAAGTCTGAGAAACAAGGGTTGATTGACTGTGCGAATCCTAATCTCTGCCGGACCAACCAGGGAGTATTTTGATCCTGTCAGATTCATATCCAACGGCTCCAGTGGCAAGATGGGGTATTCATTAGCCTCGGCCGCTTGCGAAAAGGGACATGAAGTTGTCTTGGTAAGCGGGCCAGTATCTCTTGTTGCTCCGCCTGATGTGGAATTAGTGAGAGTTACAACGGCGGAAGAGATGCTTACCGCGTGCTGTGAAAAATTTGACAGTGTAGACGCTGCTATTATGACTGCAGCTGTCTCTGATTGGAGACCAGCCGTAAGATTAAAGCGTAAAGCTCCAAAGCAGACTTCCAGGCATACAGTTGAACTTGAACCAACCGCTGATATTTGTGCTACTCTCGGTGCGACTAAAGGCTCTCGCGTGCTAGTGGGCTTCGCTGTGCAGGATGAAGACCGCTATGAGCGAGCAGAGGAGAAAATGGTTCGTAAGAATTGTGATGCCATTGTTTTAAACGGTCCAGAAACTCTGGGCAGTGAGAACGCTTCTGTTGAAATCAAGAGTGTAAGTTTGCCGTGGAGCGATCCTGTCACAGGCGACAAGCACTATGTCGCCAGAGCAATAATAGAAAAAGTGGAAGATCTTGTTGCGGGATTGAACATTTAGAATGTGCTAAGGTTTCCCCAAATTAACGGCGACTAAATAACAGGCCGTCTTTGTAGCAGTTCCGTTGTGTATGCGCATGACGATTGAAAAGTTAGTTCATACACGATCGATTGACACGGTTTGAGTGTGATCTATACTCGATACGGTGTACGAATGCTCTTATTATGCGTTAACGACACAGTTCGCATGAAGTCGGGTCTTGGCAAGCTGGTAGCAGGGGAGCAGTGAAGGGGCACGTTAAAGCTTCTCCGCGTAGCTGAAAGAAACAGATTGAACAGAAGTTGGGGATATCACAATAGGGTGATGAAATAGATGTGTTGATCGCTTTCTTGCGTGAGAGGCGACTACAGGTTTTTCTGTACAAAGGGTTTTATCCGAAATGCGCGTGCTCATGTTGGGGTGGGAGTTTCCCCCTGTCATTTCTGGAGGTCTTGGAACAGCGTGCAAAGGGTTGACCAAGGCGCTTTCGGCCGAAGGGACGGATATTCTCTTTGTGTTGCCCCGCAGTCCGGAAATTCCTTATGAATCTGATGTTGAGTGGATCGGGTTACCCGGTCTGGGGAATCGCGAGGAAAGCAAGTCGCCGGTTACTCCGCCTGTAGTTCGGTTCGATTCCGTTTCACAGGAGCAGGAGTTGTCGCAAGAAACTCCAGTGGTGCCTGATTCTCCTCCAGCCAAGCCTGCAGCCGCCGATTCTACCCCCGTCGTTTCAGAAACTAAAAACGGGACCTCGATCACCACCAATCCCGGTATTAAGCCGCAACGAGTGGAATTCGTTCGGGTGGATGCTGAATTGTGGCCTTACCGCAGGCCGACGGCATTGGAAAAAGCTCCTGGTGTACAGAAGATGCTGCAGGACACGGCCGTTCGCCCCAGGTATTGTTCGCCGCGTGGAAGCAATGGTGGTGGCAACCAGTGCAAAGGTGTTGAGCCTGTTGCTCATGCTCGCCGGCACGAAGTGAATCCGGCGGGAGGGGGCAGGCGTTCGCCTGTTCCGATCAACCGGGTGATTGTACCTAACCAGGTGGATGATGACCTGTTTCGCGAGATAGATCGTTACGCTCATCAGGCGACTCAGGCGGTTGCGGGCAGATCTTTTGATGTGATACATGCTCATGACTGGATAACCTTTCCGGCCGCCAAGGCCATTGCGGATATGACCGGAAAACCGCTTGTGGTCCATATACATTCCACCGAGTTCGATCGTAGTGGTAATCATATCAATCAACGAATATACGATATGGAGCGGGCGGGACTGGATAGTGCCGACCATGTTATCGCGGTCAGTCATATGACTAGTGGTATTCTTAAGCGGCATTACAGCGTTCCCGACGATCGTGTTACGGTAATTTACAATGCCGTGGAATCCAACGGGGCCAGTTCTGCGGCCAGGAGCGATCCCGCGTCAATCAAGAGCGATGAAAAAATCGTTCTGTTTTTAGGGCGAATTACGATCCAAAAGGGGCCGGAATATTTCCTGGCCGCCGCCCGTAAGGTACTTCAGGTTTATACCAATGTTCGTTTTGTGATGGCCGGCAGTGGGGATATGATATCCCGGACCATGGCTTTGGCTGCGGAGATGGGTATAGATGATAAGGTCGTGTTTACGGGTTTTCTCCAGGGCGAGGATGTGGAGAATCTCTTCCGTTCAGCCGATCTTTACGTGATGCCCAGTGTTTCCGAGCCGTTTGGTATAGCATCTCTGGAGGCTATAAGTTACGACGTTCCGGTTATTATTTCCAAGCAATCCGGAGTTTCAGAGCTGTTGCGTCATGTATTGAAAGTGGATTTCTGGGATGTGGAGGAGATGGCCAACAAGATAGTAGCGGTATTGCGGCATCCTCCTCTTCACGCCACACTTAAAAAACAAGCAAGTTACGAACTTCGCCGTTTGAGTTGGCAGGATTCGGCCCGTAGGTGCTGTAAAGTGTATGACTCGATGGTTCCGGTAACGGATTCTATTCCTGAAGGATCCGGTTGCAGCGAAGCGTCGCAGGGTGAAACTTCCTTGCAGTAGCTGTTCACTGATCCAGATAAGCTTGTGTGATTGTTTAGCTGCGGTTTGCCACACGAAGGCCTTGGCTCGCATTGAACGGCTTTAGTGCTGTTATTTCAGGCGAGTATCGATTTTCATGTCCATTAATCCAATACCTGTCTTTGTTAAGGTCATGGAATAAAACGCTTATCGGTGAGTTTTTGACGATTTAGTTGATATAGAAACGCTGGGTATCATGGCCGAGCTTTTACGCCGATTAAATGCCGTTGAGTTTGTTCAGGGGGAGAATAATGGTGTTCCGGGGATGGAAAAGTCTTGCCCGATATGTGTATTGTGTGGCAATATATTGAGAGTTGGATCAGGAATGTGACGGAGTTTGCTACTGAGACCTCAATGTATTCATAGCGGTTGCCGTTCTTTTGGTCGGGGGACGGTGCTGGTGACATCTGTATCAAGTTGCATGCGTCAATAGCGGTTTGGTTATTTTCAGGTTTATAGTGGAAAAATCAATTAAGCTGTTACCGGTATTTTATGTCTGCATCTTTGAATCGACACCTTGTCTAATGATCTGGTTATTTAGTATCGGCTGCCAGGAGGAGCGATAAGGAAAAATAATGAAACGCGCAGGCCAAAATCCGGTTGTGAAGATTAAAAAGCATGGAGCCGGCGTTTCTCTTGCATTAATACTCATGATCGGTTTGGTGTTTATTCTGTATATAGTGCATAGAACCGGAAAAGAAATGCGGACCGACCTGCTGACCAGGGCACGATTGGTGTCGCAGGGTGTGAATAGGACGTGGTTTGCATCATTATCCGGTACGGAGAGAGATCTTGGTACCGATGGTTATCTTAGGCTTAAAGGGCAATTGGCCAGTGCCAGAGATATTAATGATAAGTGCCGGTTTGTATATCTCATGGGGAAAAAAAAGACCGGCGAAGTATTCTTTTATGTAGATAGTGAACCTGCCGGATCGGCGGATGAATCAACTGCCGGGCAAATCTATGAAGAAATTCCTTCAGATATTCTGAGTGTATTTGAAGTTGGCAGGGAAACAACTGTAGGGCCGGTTACGGACCGGTGGGGGAGTTGGATTACCGCTCTTGTTCCGCTGGTGAGTTCAGAATCCGGCGAGTTGATCGCCGTTTTGGGAATGGATGTCGATGCCCGGACCTGGGCCTGGGATGTGGCAGGAGAATGCGCGGTTCCCGTCGGATTGATACTGGTTGTGTTGATATTCGCGGTTGCTGGTTTAACGAAATCGCAAGTTGCCAATCAAACTGCCATCAAGCCAGTTCAGCGTCGTTTGCTGATGCCGTTAACGGTTTTTCTGGTAGTGGTGGTCGGTGGTTTTGGGGTAATTCTGCTATTTCTTCAGCAGGCGAATTTGAAACAACTGGGGCGGCAGAGGCTCGATGTCGTCACCACCAATATGCAGCGTTCGTTGCAGGAACAGGCTCAGGCCTTGTCAGCGGTGGAAAGGATTTTGCTCGCTAACGAAAACCTGATCAGCGCTTTCAAGGCACAGGATAGACAGCGTCTTCTTGATGATTGGCAGGTATATTTCGATCATCTGAAAAACGACTATGGTGTAACGCAATTCGGTTTTCATCGTCCTGACCGAACAAACCTGCTCCGCGTCCACAAGCCGGAAAGGTACGGCGATCTGATTAATCGGGTAACCATTCTGGAGGCTGAAGCTTTTGAGAAAAAAGCCGCGGGAATCGAACTGGGGCCTTTGGGAATGGTTACGTTGCGCGTGGTTCAGCCGGTTATCGATAATGGTAATCTGGTGGGATACCTGGAATTAGGCAAGGAGGTTGGAGAGATATTCACCAGCGTTGTTGCTGAAAGAGATCTGGAACTTGCGGTTGCGATTCGTAAAAGCGGCGTACAGCGAGAAATGTGGGAAATGGGGATGAAAATGCTGGGCCGGGAGACTAACTGGGACCACTTTGATCGGGACGTGATAATATATTCATCGATGGACAGGTTTCCGGCACAATGCGAACCATACCTTCAGGACGAAAAGCCGCACGACTACCATCGTCTGGATGAGGTGAAGTTCGATGGAAAATTATGGTGGGTTCTGATCCATCCGTTGAGAGATTTGTCGGGCCGGGAAATCGGAGATATCTATTTATTTCAGGATACGACAAAAGCCATCGCCCGGTTCAATAGTGTATTATTGATTGCCGGTAGTGGTGTAGCCGTATTTCTAGCCGCGTTGATTTGTTTTCTCCATATTTTTCTTAAACGTATCGACAGGGGTATTCAACAGCAACAGGAGGAGTTGGCCGATAGTGAATCGCGTTATCGGGTACTGGTGGAGAACGCGCCGGAAGCGATACTGGTTTTCAATGTTGACACACTTGCATTCGTTGATGCGAACGATAACGCCGAACGTTTGTTCGGCTTACCGCGGGGAGAGTTACTGAAAGTCTCAGTGGCCGATATGAGTCCTGAATACCAGGCTGATGGGCGATCAACGCAACAGGTGGCGGCCGAGAAAATATACTGGATGCTGGAAGGAGATTCGCAGACTTTCGAGTGGACACATTTGAATAAAGCCACGGGTGAGGAGGTATACTGCGAAGTGCGTCTGGTTGTTCTTCCGCCGAAAGAGAAAAGGCTTGGTCGAGCGAGTATTGTTGATATAACCGAACGCAAACGCGTTGAAACGGCACTTCGAGAGAGTGAGAGTCGCCTGCGTGAATCGCAAAGAATGGCTCGTATAGGAAACTGGTATTGGGATGTAAAGACCGGTGAAGTTGACTGGTCTGACGAGGTGTACCGGATATTCCAGCTCGACCCGGAGAAGTTCACCCCGCAGATCGATTCAGTCATGAAGCTTTCGCCGTGGCCTGAGGATGCTCGGCGTCACCAGGAATTAATGGAAAAGGCAATTAAAAACCGGGAGCCCGGTTATTTCGAACAGCGTTTTCTCCTGCCCGACGGAAGTACGGGATATTACACGTCGACATTTCAGGGAATCTATGGTGAAGATGGCGATCTTTTGGCGATAAAGGGTACCGTACAGGATAGTACGAAAGCGAAAACGCAGGAGGCCGAGCTGAAACGTCTGCGTAACTATCTTTCCAATATCATTGACTCCATGCCCTCCATTTTGATCGGCGTAGACAGTAAGGGAAACGTAACTCAGTGGAATACCGCTGCGGAAAAACTGACCGGTGTGTCCGCGGATACCGCACAGGGAAAAGCATTAGAGGAAGTATTCCCCCGTTTACAGACGGAAATGAGCAGGATATCCGAGAGTATCCGGACCAGGCGGATTTTACGGCAGGAAAAAACACCTATCCATACGGGTGAGGGAATCCGGCTTGAAGACATGACTATTTTCCCCCTGGTGTCCAATGGGGTGGAAGGTGCGGTGGTTCGTATCGATGATGTTACCGAGCGGGTGCGCCTGGAAGAGATGATGATCCAGAGCGAGAAGATGCTGTCGGTAGGTGGGCTTGCCGCGGGAATGGCTCACGAGATCAACAATCCCCTGGCGGGCATGATGCAGACCGCGGATGTTTTGTGCAGGCGATTGACCAGCAAGGATATTATCGGCAACCTGAAATCCGCTGAAGAGGTTGGGATCAGTATGGATTCCATTCACGCTTTTATGGACAAGCGTGGGGTATTGCGAATGCTGGAATCCATAAAAGAGTCCGGAAGTCGTGCCGCGGGGATTGTGAAAAACATGTTGAGCTTCGCCCGTCAGGGCGAGGCTCATGGAAGCCCTCAGAATATTAACGAATTGATTGACAAAACGCTCGATCTGGCTTCCACTGATTACGATCTGAAAAAACAATATGATTTCAAGACCATAGAAGTGCAAAAGCAATACGACGCTACGATTCCCGATGTATCTTGCGAAGTGGTGAAAATACAGCAGGTAATTCTCAATATATTGCGGAACGGTGCCGAGGCGATGCAGCACGGCGGGACCGATCATCCGCGAATAATAATTCGTACCGGATATGACAGCGTGAGCAAAATGGTTTGTATGGAGATAGAAGATAACGGACCGGGAATGGACGAGGAAACCCGCAAACGGGTGTTTGAGCCGTTTTTTACGACAAAGCCCGTCGGCGTGGGAACAGGGTTGGGATTAAGCGTATCGTATTTCATCGTTGCTCAGAACCATGGTGGTGAAATGGAGGTGGAGTCCCAGCCCGGTTCCGGTTCTACGTTTATCGTTCGTTTGCCCATTGAGGAGAAGCAGGGGTGAACGAAGAAAACCGAACCGTACTGATTGTGGATGATGACGCGATTGTTCGTGACAGCTTCGTGTATCACTTTGAGGATAGCCGCTGGCGTGTACTGTCGGCCGGGTCGGCGGAAGAGGCGCTGGACGTGCTTACTAGAGAAAACCCGGATGGAGCGGTGGTTGATATACGCTTACCCGGCATCGATGGTGATGAGTTTATACGTTGTGCGTGCAAGTTGAAGCCCAAGCTGGCGTATGTCATCTGCACCGGGTCTCCGAAGTACGAAATTTCGGATCAGGTGGCCGACTTGGCCCAGGTATGCGAGCAGGTTTTTTTGAAACCGGTTTTTAATCTGGATATCCTGGAGGAATCGCTTTGTCGGCAGATAGATAAGTTATCCGCAATTGGCTCTGGGGAGAACTGATTTTTGTTGAAACGGAGATTGTTGCGGTAATTGGGTTCTGGTCGGGGTTTCGTTCAGTTTTTCCGGATTAAGTTTTTTCCGGAATTGCTTTGAGGAGAGATTCTGTGATCACAGAGAGTACTGCGGTTATCGAATGTTCGATCTGTAAGCGGGACTCATGGATATTGGACAATCTGATGGTGTTTACGGCCTACTGGGGAGTGAGCCACCTGAACGGGATGGTATTCAGAGGAGTTGGTGTCCTCCCCATGCCTATCTGGCCTGCGGCTGCTGTGGCTTTGGTTGCGGCGATCATGATGGGGTACCGGGTTGCTCCTGGAATAGTATTGGCCGCGATAGCGACTAATCGTTTTTCACTGGGGAGTTCGTTGGTTTTTGCGTGTTGTATTTCGATAATGAATACGGTCGGACCTGTTCTGGGGGCGGGCATAATTCGGAAAAAGGTTTTATGTAAACCACTATCAACCTGGAAAGGTCATGATGTTACCATGCTGCTTCTGGCAGGCGTTGTACTTGTTCCGGCGTTGACCGCCTTGGGGGGAATAGTCAGCAAATGGATGCTCGGTTTTGTACCGGGTTCCGACGTTGTACCGTCGCTATTACGCTGGTTTCTGGCGCATGCCCTGGGGACATTGCTTTTTGCTCCCCCTCTTTTAATCCTGTTTGCAAAGGGAGGCGGGCATGAGTGCGGATCGTAACAGATTGTCCGGTACTGTTCTTTGGGCATCCTTCCTTCTGGCGATTTCATTGTGGCTGGGATCTGCGCTCTTTCAATACCTGTGGTTCAATGAAAACGATCAGGGATTCGTTTCCGCTTTTATGTCCATCGATGATCCGCAAACCCTGGTTTTGAGATTGATCTTTACCTTAGCCGTAATAGTTGGAGGATATACTGTCTCTCAGGTTCTTTCCCGTATGGCTTTACTGGAACAGGTTGCCCGCGATCGGGAGGAAAACCTTGCTATCACGCTGGATTCCATCGGTGACGCAGTGATGGTTACCGATCTTCGTGGTCGCATAGTCCGCATGAATCCCGTAGCTGAAAAATTGACCGGTTGGACTGAAGAATATGCCAGAAGCAGGCCATCGGTCGATGTGTTTCAAACGGTGAAGTCAGGAAGCGGAGGAATTGTTCCCCATCCCGTGGATGAAGTACTGGAAACGGGTGAAATCGTTGAACCGGCGAACGACACGGTTCTGGTTTCCCGTTATGGATTGGAGTTCAAAATCGCTTATTCGGCTTATCCCATTACGAGAGACAATAAGGACCTGACCGGTGTTGTACTGGTATTCCGGGATGTTTCGCGAAAATACATGATGGCCAGAGAACTGCGACAAAGCGAATCTCGTTTTCGCAGCCTCGTGGAATCCTCCGGCGACTGGATCTGGGAGGTGGATAAGGAAGGTGTCTATACATACTCCAGTCGCAAAGTGAAAGACATCCTGGGATACGAAGCTGAAGAGGTGATAGGTAAAAACGTTTATGACTTGATGCCTCCGGCAGAAGCCGAACGTATTCGTACGGTATTCAAACGCGTGGTTATGGAGCGAGTTTCCATCGTTAACCTTGAAAACACGTGCCTGCACAAGAGTGGGCACAGAGTAGTGCTGGAAACCAGCGGGATACCGGTATTTAATGACAGCGGAGAGCTTACCGGGTATCGGGGAATGGATCGTGACATCACCGAACGCAAACTAAACGAGGAGGCACTGGAGAAGCGGCTGGTGGCGCTTACCAGGCCGCTTGAGGATACCAGAAATATAGAATTTGCCGACCTTTTTGATATTGAGGATATCCAGAGACTGCAGGACGAATTCGCAACGGCCACAGGGGTAGCTTCTATTATCACGACTACAGACGGAACACCGATTACCAAGCCCAGCAATTTCTGCAGGCTTTGTATGGATATTATCCGTAAGTCGGAGAAGGGGCAGGCTAACTGTCGTAAATCGGACGCTGTAATCGGTCGTCAATGTTTTAGTGGTCCTACAATCCAACCATGTCTTAGCGGAGGTTTGTGGGACGCCGGGGCCGCGATCAGTGTCGGGGGAAAGCACATTGGCAACTGGCTGATCGGACAGGTGCGCGATGAGACGCAGACCGAGGCGAAAATGCTTGAATATGCCCGGTCTATCGGTGCTGATGAGGACGAGTTTTTGGAGGCGTTTCGGGAAGTACCGATTATGTCGGAAGAACAGTTTTTCGGAGTTGCTCAGGTGTTGTATACCCTGGCCAATCAACTATCCACCACGGCATACCAGAATGTACAGCAGGCACGGTTTATTACCGAACGTCAGACTGCGGAGAGGGCGCTCAGGGAGAGCGAAGCGTTTTTAAAAGGTTTGTTTCGCGTTGCTCCAATTGGTATTGGGGTGGTTTTGGGCAGGGTGTTCAAACATGTTAACACGTGCTTGTGTGAAATGACCGGATACGCGGCGGGTGAACTGCTCGAGCGAAACGCGCGGATGTTGTATGAGAGTGAAGAGGAATTCAAAAGAGTGGGGGAGGACTACAGGCAAGGTCTGGCATTGGGAAGAAGGAAAAGCACGGAAAGTCGTTGGGTGAGAAAAGATGGGACAGTAATAGATGTTCTTCTGAGTTCCACACCGTTTGATCCGGAGAATCCATTGAAGGGCGCTACGTTTACGGCATCGGATATTACCGTTCGTAAACAAACCGAACTGGCTTTGAGGAAAGCTCGAAATTATATCACTAACATCATTGACTCGATGCCTTCGATACTGGTTGGCGTTGATGGTGACGGCACTGTGACCCAGTGGAACAAAACAGCGGCACATACAACCGGGATTGAAGCATCGGAGGCATACGGAAAACATTTATCTGAAGTTTTCCCCAGGTTGCAACCGGAGATGGAAAAGATCGCCGAGAGTATCAGGACTCAAAAGACGATGCAGGATCAGAAAAAGCCGTATTCCTGCAGTGATGGTACATGCTATGAGGATATAACCATATACCCGCTGATAACCGATGGGGCTGAAGGAGCGGTGGTCCGTATCGATGACGTAACCGAGCATGTTCGCCTGGAGGAGATGATGATTCAGAGTGAGAAGATGCTTTCGGTAGGTGGATTGGCCGCCGGTATGGCTCACGAAATTAATAATCCTCTGGCGGGTATGATGCAAACCGCGGACGTGCTGGCCAGTCGGTTGACCAATGCGGAGTTACCGGGGAATGTTGAGGCTGCCGAGCAGGTTGGGATAAGTATGGACAGTATTCACGCTTTCATGGAAAAGCGAGGAATATTGCGCATGCTCGAATCAATCAAGGAGTCGGGCAGGAGAGCGGCGAACATCGTCAACAATATGCTCAGTTTTGCCCGCAAGGGAGATGCGCAGCTTTCTCAGGTTTCGTTGGAGGAGATGATGGATAAAACTATCGAACTCGCCTCCGCTGATTATGATTTAAAAAAACAGCATGATTTCAAGATGATTCGGATCGTTAGGGAATATGCTGAAAACGTGCCGATGATATATTGCGAGGCAGGAAAGATTCAGCAGGTACTTTTTAATATTTTGCGCAACGGCGCAGAGGCCATGCGGAAGGCACAGATAGTGGATCCGGTGTTTGTTGTTAAAACGCACTTCGATCAAGATCGGGCCATGGCTTGCCTGGAGATTGAGGATAACGGACCGGGAATGACGGAAGAGATACGCAAGCGGATATTCGAACCTTTCTTTACGACCAAATCGGTGGGGGAGGGAACTGGGCTGGGGTTAAGCGTATCTTACTTCATTATAACGGAAAATCATAATGGGGAAATGGTGGTTGAATCGCGGCCGGGAGCGGGTGCCAGATTCATCATACGCCTGCCGATACGGAGGGGGCTGGAATGATCAATGAATCGAGAACAATACTGGTGGTAGACGACGAAAACATTATCAGGCAGAGCTTCTGTGATTATTTTGAGGATAATCTCTGGCGGACGCTGCCGGCGGACAGCGGGGAACAGGCCCTGGAGGTGTTGGAAAAGGAATCTCCCGATTGTGCGGTAGTGGACATACGGTTGGGAGGTATGGACGGTGACGCATTCATTCGGCAGGCCTGCCGTCTGCGGCCGGAAATGGCATTTGTTATCTGCACCGGTTCGCCGGAGTATGATATTCCCGCCGACCTGCTGGCAATGGATTGTGTGCTCAGCAGAGCGTTCAGAAAACCGGTTAGCGAAATGTCCGAATTGGAGAAGGCTCTTGTCCAGCTAATCGGCGAAATGAATCGCGGTTGAAGTTTTTTGTCACATCATTTGGCAATTGCCTGTCTGTTATATATTCATTCATAGTCCGTCCGGTTATATTGTGCGATATGATTGAGAAACGCTCTATATCTGGAACAGCCTGGCCGGTTATTATTACGCTGGTTTGTGCTGTCTATTTCACTGCCATTCTGGTGAATATTCCCGAGAACTTTCCGCGTTTTATCAGCACTTTCAGTAACGCCGTCACCAATGCAGTTTTTCGTCTTGTGGATAATACTGTTGGGGCATTGTGGAAACCTGCAGGTTATAACGAGGTTCGCCACGCGGCATACCTGCTTATACTGGCAGTGATTATCCCCTGGCTGGCTATGATTTGCCTTCGTCGTGGCAGTTTTTTTAACCTGGGGTTGCGTAAACCCAATCGTATCGGAGTGCGGGCGATTGTCGTGGGCTTTTGTTTATCCATTCCCGCGGTGATTTGGGTGGCGCTGGGCGAAGAGTTCGCCCCCTGTTATCTGGCCATGGCACGTCGTGCCGGTTATCCCGTGTTAATCTCCTATTTTCTGATTAACCTTTTTTCGGAACATTTTTTCTGCCATGGGTTTTTGCTGGCGATCCTGCGTCCTGGCATGCGCTGGCCTGATCCGCCGCCTGTCGTTGCTGATGGTAAAACCGCCGTGGTGCGTTTTCTCCAATGGTGTGGCCTGGCTCAGCTAGTCGGCGATTCCGGTACCGTCGGGAAAATCACCCGCTGGCTGGGGTTGCCCGACAGGTGCCTGCTGGCTATCGGGGGATCGACGGTTGCGTTCTTTTTGCTGCACCTGGGGAAGGACCCGCGTGAACTGGCGGTTTCGGTTCTCAACGGGATACTTCTGGCATATGTTGCTTACCGGACCAATAGCTGGCTGGTTCCTTTTATCGTTCACGGGTTGGCCGCTGTAGCTTCTTTTCTGGTTATTTTAATTATGAACTAGAATCTCTATAGATCGATTGAGGGGGAGGAAAACGAAGAAAGAAGATTTTATGTGGTTTGGAGCAAGTAATTGCTGGACCTGACCAGTGGTTGTAGTTTAGGCTAAAGAGAGGCTCTTAAATTACAGATCGTTACCGGCCAGGCAGAGCGAATCTGCCCAAAAAACGGGGTAACAAAATGTCCTCAATATGCTTGTCACTTCACGTTCATCAGCCGTTTGTGTTAAGACATTACAGTGTTTTCGACACTGATAACAAATACTTCGATGGCTACAAGAGCCGGGAAGCATGCAGACGGTATGCGATGCAAAGCATTCTCCCTGCCAACCAGGTATTGGTGGGGCTGTTGCGGGCTTTTGAGGGGCGATTTCGTTTTTCGTGCAGTATTTCGGGGACCGCTATAGATCTTTTCGCGAGGTATTTCCCCGACGTTTTGGATTCATTTCGGGAGCTTGCGGACACCGGATGCGTTGAGTTTCTGGGGATGCCGTACAGTAATTCGCTGGCCCTCTTGTATTCGGAAAGCGCGTTTGAAAGGCAGGTACTGAGGCACTCCGAGCGCATCGAAAGCGTTTTTGGGCAGAAGCCGAGCGTATTTCGCAACAGCGAGTTGATTTACGGGGATGATCTAGCTGACACGGTGGCTCAACTGGGGTTTACCGGCACCTTGTGTGATGGCGTTGAAGATGTATTGGGGGGGAGATCATGCAGCCGGGTTTATTGTGGGGGATCAGAGGAATTGCCCCTGTTATTGCGCAACCAGAGATTGACTCGCGACGTGTCAGAGCGTTTCTCAGATCGAAGCTGGGATAAATGGCCCTTGACCGCTCCAAAATTCGCTGACTGGCTGGGGCGATTCAGCAGTCCGGAGGAATTGGTAACTCTGGTTTGGGATTATTCCGTATTCGGTTTGCAAAACGACTATAATAGCGGGATTTTCGACTTCCTACGGTATTTTCCGGACAAGGTTCTTAATCAATCCGGATTAAGTTTTATTACTCCCTCAGAGGCGTTTACCACTTATCCGGTAAGTGACGCCTATCGTCCACCTCATTACATAAGTTCCGGAGAAAGGAATTCCAACTTATCCTCGTGGCTGGGGAACCCGTTACAGTCGCACGCCATGCACAATCTGTTCGTGCTGGAGGATCGTATTTTAGACAGCGGGGATCCGGATTTGCATGAAGATTGGTCGCGTTTGCAGGCATGCGAATACTTCGAGAGCATGAGTACGGCCCCTGCCGAGATTCAACGATTGGGGGGATGGCTGGCACCTGCAGATTCTCCCTATGATAGCTATATTAACTACATGAATATTTGTGACAGCTTGTCGAGTCGCGTTGGTGTGAATGTAGGTAATTGACGAATTCGTTTTCGATTTACCTTTTTGTCTTACAACTGTCTTCCAAGTTTCTAATATTTTTTCCTGCGTTCTTGGTTAGTGAGTGACATTAGTTAAAGTGAGAGTTGACTGAATTCGTCGCGAGAAGTATGGAAGGGTTTGCTTAACAGACATCCCATTATTTTCCCTATTTATCCTATTTTATCGCAGTATACTGTTGATTGCCGGAAAAATCGCAAATCTGGTTGGGATTTGGTTGTAACTTTAGATGAAAACAATAATAGTCGACGAATCTTGCTTGAAATATTCAAGGGTTTTGGGCCTGTGCGTCGATAGTGAAAAGACTTGCAATGCTATCGTTGCGCGTTGTGGGGTAACAGCTTGTGTTTGATTTCGGACAAGCTATTTGGAATTTAGGTGTTGACTTGAAACTTGCAATACCTACAATTCGCCCGCAACGGAGTATTAAAAGGTGCCGTCTGTAAGTTGGTTAGCGGGGGCGGTATCTGGTATTCGTTTCGCAGGGAGGCGAAGCTGTTGTTACGTGTTGGCTGGAAGTAAGCGGGCGTGGCGCGGTTTATAGCAAACCTCACCTGGCAGTTAAAGTTGGACCGGACTTGCTTTAGTCCTACAAAGTATCTCGGCTTGGCGCGCGCCGCGGTTCTGAAGTGGGCTTAATAATAAGCGTTTCGGGAAATCGCTAATTGGTCGAGTTTGGAAACAATTTGTATTTTGTAATGCCTTGTCGACGAAAAGTTTCGACGACAGGCTAGGCTGGACACGTTTTCTAAGGAAAATGTTTTCGTATAACCGATACACGGTGTGACTAGGATCACCCCAAATTTTTCACTGGAGGTTCACGAACTGATGCAAGAGAACAAGAACGTAAGTACAACCGGGCGGTCCTTCGCCTCGCTGTGTACTCTGGCGATGGGGACTGCGCTTGCAGTTGCTGTCATGGTAGTGGTCGTACCGGGATGTAATATTATTTTCCCGCCGGCTAATCCCTGTACGGGCTTCAATGTCGATGACGGCAACCCCTGCACGGTAGATACATGTGTTGTCGATTCAAACGGCGCGGCGACAGCCGTTCATACTGCCGTTGTCTGCAGCACCGGCGTTTGTAACGAGACCACCGGCGAGTGCGTCGAGTGCAACACCAACGCCGATTGTGGCACCGATGATGTTTGTGCCACCTACATGTGCGATACCAACAACACCTGCGTTGTCACCTACACCACCAATGGTTGTGATGACGGTGATGATTGCACGCATACCGATGTCTGCTCGATTGGTGTATGCGAAGGAACGGCATATGTTTGCACCACCGGCTTGATGTGTGATGGCCTTGGTGGCTGTGTCGAATGTCTCACGAACGACGATTGCACTGGCACCGACTACTGCACAAACGGCGTTTGCACGCCGCTCGCAGCCGAGTGCAACAGCAATGGCGATTGTGCTGCAGATGAAAAATGCGTTGCCAGCTACTGCATCGTACCGGAGTGCACGAGCAATGGTATGTGCGATGATGGCGTATTCTGCAACGGAGAAGAAACCTGTAACCTGACGACCTACGAATGCGAAGCTGGTACCCCGCCGTGTGACGATTGTGATACCACAACCGACACCTGCCCGTCACAGAACTTCATTTTGACCACCGCCATTGATATTTTCACTGGCTCAGGTGGCGACGATCTGTTCCTGGGAACGTCTTCAGCGACCAACCCCACCTTCAACCTGGGTGACTCACTCTCTGGTGGTGGTGGAACGGACACTCTCCGTGTCGTTTCGAATATCGCTGGCGCGATTCCGTCGGTCCCCACGACTGACATTGAGATTTACGAGTTCCAGAGCTCCGCAAATGACACCTTTGCCATCAATGCCGGCTCTACCGTTCCTGAGGCAGTCAATTTCGTAAACGGTGGCAACACCACCTTTAACGCTTTGACCGGCGTCAAGAAAGCTACCGCCATCGGCCTCAAGACCTGTGATAGTCAGATCACCGTGACTTTCAATGATGTAACTGGAACGAGCGACGAGATGACTTTGAATCTCAATGGCGCTACCGCGAATAGCTCAGTTGCGGCCGCTGGTATTGAAACCTTCAATGTTTACAATACTGGTGCAGCTTCGACCCTTGCTGCTCTCACCGGCGCTCAGGGCAAGACTCTGAACCTGACCGGCGACAAGGACCTGACCATCACCGCTGATCTGGCGAACACGTTCACCACCATTAATGCCGCGGCGTTTACCGGCAATCTGGTTGGTGGTGTTGCCACTGGTGGTACAGTAAAGGTTACCCTCGGAACCGGCAATGACCGCTTCGAGGTAAATGGCCTGACCACTGCCGATACAGTTGCTGGTGGTGAAGGTACCGATACCCTTCAGGTTACTGCTGCCCTGGTTGCTGCAGACCTCACGAATGTATCCGGTTTCGAGCAGATGCGGTTCGTAGGCGACCTCGATCAGGACCTTTCGCTTGTGAATTCGAAGGTTGCTAACAGTACCTACGAATACAGCGGTGGTGGCACGATTGCTGTCACCAACAACCAGGACACCTACAAGCATGTTATCGTGGATGACGCCACCAGCTTCATTCCTGTGCATGCAGTTAACGGCCCCGGAGACACGGCGATCGTCGAGCTCAAGGATGCTGACGTACCTACTGTTGGTACCGCGCTTTACGAGAAGTTGACAATCGTTTCGTCAAGAAGCGGAACAACCGCGAACACGCTTGATGGTGATGACAATGACATTGCCACCGCGTTGACGATGGCCGCATCTGGAACAGCAACTATCAGCGGTGACGCCGCTTTGGATATTGCTGATACCACAAGCGCCGCCAACATCGACGCAAGTGCAATGACTGCGAAGTTCAGCGTCAAGGGTTCAGCCGCCGCAGATGACATCAAGGGTGGTGCTGGTGACGACGAACTCGATCCCGATGAGGGTAACGACCTCTTGACCGGTAACGGTGGAGCGGACGTATTCTACATCACTGATGGAACCGACAACGCTACTTACAGTGGTGGTGACAACACCCTGCGTGACTTTGAAGTGGGCGTCGACAAGGTTCAGTTCGATAAGGCTGCTTACTTCGGTACTGCAACCGGTGGTGCGACTGCAACCGCAGTTACCGCCGCGAACTACTACGAAGGTGCTGTTGCTTCGATGACCGCCGGTACCACTTACGAAGTAGTCGTCCTGACCGGTGCTGGTTATGCGACAGCTGCTGCGGCAGAGGATGCCGTTGTTGCGGTTTCGACCTCGGGCAACGACGCAGTTGTCGTCTTCTTCAACACCACACTGAACAAGGCTCAGGCATACTTCACCACCACGCTCGGTACCGATGTTGCCGTTGCTGCTGGTCAGTTGCCGGTTACCTTTGACACGATCACCACGCTTGCTGGAATGACTGCCTTCAGCAACACCGACTTCCTGGTGATCAACTAGTTGAGACGTACAAAGGCGGAACGTAACAGATCCGCCTGCCAATAGTAAATCAAGCGGGGCTGTCCTTTTCCGGGCAGCCCCGCTTTGTTTGTATACATTTCGGATTCGTGGTAGTCGATGACGAGAAGAGGCGCGATTGGACCAGCATAGCCAAGGGGATACGGTCGAGCCATGCGACTCACGAAAAAGGGTTCTAACGAAGGGGCTCTGGACCAGCCGATATACTTGGAGCGGTTCGTTTTTAACTCTTCATTGGAGGTTTGCACGTAATGCGAAAGTCAATATATACCGGCAAAAAGGAAACCCTGTTTCAAAGCCAGGCAATAATAAGTTTTTGCATGGTGATAGGTCTGATTATCGTACTCGGAGGAAACGGGTGTACCACGCCGTTCGGACCAACTAATCCGTGTACTACTACGGTAGTTGATGACAAAGACCCATGTACGACTGACACTTGTACAATTGGGGAAAACGGTGCTGCCGTGGTTGTACATACCCCCGTCGAGTGTCCTGATGGCCAGGTCTGTGATGACGGTGTATGTGTTGCTGGTCCCGAATGTTCGTCTGACGAGGACTGTGATGACAGTGATGTGTGTACGGATGATGTGTGTAATTCGAACGGTGTATGTGAAAACACCAATAATACCGCCGCCTGTGATGATGGCGACCCTTGCACAACCGACGATGTTTGTGGTAACGGATCATGTATGGGTACGGACATTGTGTGCGCGGATGATGAAGAGTGTGATAATGGTATCTGCGTAGAAATCGTGCCGGAGTGTACCGGAAATAGCGACTGTTCTGATAATCTGTATTGCAACGGGACGGAGACATGTATTGGGGGCAAGTGCATAAACGGCGTAAATCCGTGTGAATCTAACGAAACATGCGTGGAGGCAACGGATACCTGCGAGGCGGTGCCCGACTGTGACGAAGATTCAGACTGCGACGATGGATTGTATTGCAATGGTGAGGAGACCTGTAGTGCTGAAGGTGTTTGTGTAGACGGCACTCCTCCGTGTTCATCAGATGCGTGCGTTGAGGCGACTGACACATGCTCAGAAACGACTGTTGCGCTTACGACAGGCGTAGACGTTCTTGAAGGAGGCTCAGGGGCGGATCTATTTATCGGTACGTCGTCTGCAACCAACCCGACTTGGAATATGGGCGATTCGATCGACGGCAAAGGGGGGACCGATACGCTTCGTATAGTGTCAAACCTTGGTGCGGCAATTCCATCAAACGCAACGATATCGATCGAAACGTATGAAATTCAAAGTGCGGCCAATGACACTTTGATGTTGAATGCGGGAGCGACCGCGCCTTCGCTCGTCAATTTTGTGAACGGCAGCAATAACACTTTTACGATAAGTAACATTCCCCTGACAACGTCCATAGGTGTTCAGAATACGGACAGCCAGATTACGGTGACGTACAAAGCCAGTGACGTTACTGGTGGAAGTGACGCCATGAACCTCTCGCTCAGTGGGGCAATGACTAATTCCAGTGTAACCGCCGGCAGTATCGAGACGTTCAACGTGTCCACATCTGATAAGGCATCAACGTTGGCTGCATTGGCTGGTGCGCAAGGTACAAAGTTGAAATTAACGGGAAATCAGGATTTAACCATAACCACGGATCTGGCGAATACTTTTGTTACGATCGATGCCAGTACTTTTACCGGTGATTTCGTGGGCGGTGTGGCTACGGGAACCAACGTGGCGGTTACGCTTGGCAGCGGAAGCGACCGGTTCGAAGTTAATGGTCTTACGAGCAGCGACAGCGTTACTGGTGGTATTGGCACCGATACGCTAGTGGTGACGGCCGCCGTGAGTGCTGGTGACCTTGCTAATGTATCAGGGTTTGAGCGAATGCGGTTTGTCGGTGATCTGGACCAGGACCTGTCATTGGTCGCGGCGATGGTGACCGGCGGTGTGTATTATTACTCAGGTACGCCGGCTACGATTGCGGTTACGGCCAATCAGGATAGCTATCAACACATTATTCTGGAAGACGCCACCAGTTTCATTCCGGTTGCTGCAGTGAATGGTCCTGGTGACATTGCCCGGGTGGAGTTGAGGGATGCGGATGTCGGAATCGTTGGTACTGCGAATTACGAAAACGTCTATCTGAAGTCTTCCAATAACGATACGACGGGTACAACGCCGGATGGTTCTGCTAATGTGATTACCACATTGACGATGGCGGTCAGCGGTACTGCTACGGTTACTGGTTCAGCGAACCTCACAATCGGAGCAATGACGAACGCTGGCACAATTACTGCCACTGGGTTTTCCGGTGAACTCAATGTAAAGGGATCGGCAGGCGGAGATGCTATTTCAGGCGGCACGGGGGCGGACACTATTGAGGGTGAGGCTGGTGTCGATGCGTTAACCGGTGGCAGCGGTGCGGATACGTTCGTCTATACCACTGAGACCGATTCGCTTAATACGGCGATGGACTTGATAAACGATTTCGTCAGCGGTACGGACAAGTTTGATATCGATACTGTTCCCACAGCGGTATCCGGCGCTACGGCCGCTGCTAACTTCAACTCTGGAACGGTAGCTTCCACGGGAACCACAACCGGTACTCTGGCAACTGATCTCGCTACAGCGGTTACTAATTTCGGTGGTAATGCGGCTATGACTCAAGCCGGTGACGTTATGGTTGTTAAGCTGACAGGAGCTTCAATAGGTGGTACTGATTTTACCTACCTGGTAATTGAGAGTACTGGTACGGCTGGGTACACGGCCGGCGAGGATGCGGTTATCAGGTTGGGAGGAACGTCGAGTACCACGTTAACCGTTTCCGATTTCAAATAGGTAGCTTTTAGCATTTCCGTTACGGTTTGCCTGACAAGGCGTTACGGGAATGGAGTGGAAAATAAAACGGAGTCGTCCCAAACAGGGGCGATTCCGTTTTTTTGTTTTACCAGGCAAGGATTTTGCGGGTCGGATCAGCAGGTTCGTCCTGCAAGACTTGTATTCCTTTACCTTGCGATTTTAAAGTAAGAGTTATTCCTTAGTTGAGCCCCATCCTGATACTGTAAACCGTGGTTTACCTCGTCTCCTGTCGTTGGATTCGTTCATAACTCATTTGTCTGCAATGAGTTGTCGTTGCTGATTCTAGGCGAGAAGCACTAAGGAAACCATCCTGGCTTAGCCGATAGACCGATGAATGAATTGAACTCTCTCTTCAAATGCAGAGTGCCCGGTGTGGTTTGTTTATGCATTGTCAGTGGGAGGAGAGGGCGAACGACGTACAAACTCTGAGGTCGGGGAAGTGTGTACATTTGGGATGGTTCCAGTCCGTTCGGTGGCGTGGCCGAATAGTGCTGGAGAAACGAATTCTGGTTAACCCAACAGAAGGGTGCGGACGAACATGTTAAAGAGACTTAAGGTACTGACGGCTGTTACGGCACTGGCCATGATGGTTACAAGCGCTCGGGCGGATGATGTTACAGTCAGCGGAGCTACGAATGCGAGTGGCATTCAGGGAACATTGTCGGGTGGTAGTGGTACAGGAACAATAACCTTTACCGCAACCTCCACTCTGACCATGGACCAGGCGTTGATTAACGTCACAGGAATCATTGTTAACAACGGAGTAACCGGAACGATTGCATTTCAACAGGATAACGATATTACGTTTGCCAATGCCAATGCTGCAATGACCCTGGTGGGTAGCGGTGCGTTGACCATAACCGGTGACGTTACCGGTGGTGGATTCGATTTTGTTACTACAGCATCCGGTAAAACTCTAACCCTTACCTCGGCGACAAATACTTTCAACACATCGATTCAATCGAATAGAATTCTGCTTGGAAATGGTAACACGCTGAAAATTGCGTCTGGTGGAACGCCGGTACTTAATTCTGTACTGGTTACTTCAGGAGCGGGTACCGTTGACGTGGATGCTTCCGCGACGATAACCTCGTTGAACAACACCGGGGCGACAGCCACTACGATTGATGTAGCGGCCAGCACGACCGCAACGATTACCACACCGACTCTGGCGACTGCCACTACGTTCACCGGAGCTGCCGCTGACAGTAAATTGTTATTTACCAACGCCGGTACACTGACCGGAACAGTTACCACGTCCGGAACTGGTGAGTTGGAAATCGACGCGGCGAGTAATTTCACCTCGCTGGTCGTAGGAAGCAGCGCCACTACCGTGTTGGACGTTGACGGCGGGGCCACGTTTACCGCATTCAATAACACGGGAGCAACCGCGACTACTATTGATGTAGCAGCCAGTACAACTCTGACTATTACTACTCCCACCATAGCTGCTGCGTGTACTTTCACCGGTGCCGCGGCGGACAGTAAATTGCTATTTACAAACGCCGGAACCCTGACCGGTACGATTACCACTGCTGGTACAGGAGAACTGGAGGTCGACGGGGCGAGTACGTTTACCTCGCTGGTGATCGGCAGCGGTGCGAGCAGCCTGGTTGACGTGGACAACGACGTTGTCTTTACCGCTTTTAATAACACTGGCGCGACTGCAACTACGCTTGATCTGATCGCGTCGAAGACGCTGACCATTACAACGCCCACGATTGCAGCTGCCTGTACGCTTACCGGTGCCGCGGCGGACAGTAAATTCGCCTTTACTAACGCGGGAACTCTTACCGGAACCATCACAACCGATGGAACCAGTGAGTTGGAAGTCAACGGTGCCAGTACGTTTACTTCGCTGGTAATAGGATCGGGTGATACTACGGTTGTGGATGTAAACGAGTCAGCCACCTTTACCGCATTCAATAACACCGGCGCCACAGCGACCACCATCGATGTCGCATCGGGTAAAACCGCTACGATAACCACGCCGACTCTGGCCGCCGCTGTAACCTTTACCGGGGCCGACGCCACCAGCAAGCTGGAACTCGACGGAGCGAGTACGGTACTGGCTCTGACTGTGGCGACTGCTGGTTATCTGGATATCGATGCGGCTACAACCATTACTACCGTTTCGGCTATTCCAGCAGCAGTGACTATCGACGTTGCCAGTGGAATTACCTTGACCTTGACGAACGGCCTGGTGCTGACTACGAAGACTTTGACGCTCGCGGGTTCGGGTACGCTTTCCAAGGTTACTGCAACGACCGGAACAATCACTGACAACGGTGGTTCAACAATCAGCGATCTTAGAATTACGCCCGGCTCGGGAACCTTTACCTGGAACGGAACCGGAGCAGGTACGGTTACAGATTTAAGCAATTCTACCTTTGCCGATGGCAATATAATCAGCAAAGCGGGGACCGGATCGCTTACTATCGGTACCGGTGTTACCGGTTTCTTCGGAACAGCCGGTACTCAGAAAGTCAATGTGACCGCGGGAACATTGCTGGTAGGGTCGGCCGGTACCAACGATGATATTACTTTCGCCCAGGACGCGGACGAACTGGTTGTTTCCAGCGGAGCTACGCTGACGACTTACGGCAGTTTTACCGTAAGTGCGGCCGGTGCAAATGTGAACCTGGATGCTGCGGCCGGTTCAACGGTAAATCTTAACTCTACCGCCGGTGCGGAAACCTTTACCGCTGTGGCTAATAACGATTTCCAACTATTGGGAACGACGAATATTGCCGGCTCCAACGGTGACTATACACTCGGCGGAGCATACCTTTACCAATTCGGCGATGTGAATGTTAACGCTACGGGTTCGTTCATCATGACTGTTAATGATGGTAAAATAGAATTCGTACCGAGTTCGACAGTTACCCTGGCTGGAAATGCAACATTGACATTGGGAAGTAATACCGATGGAAATGAAGTGGTTTTGGACACGATCGGTGACACCGGAACGTTTACCGTTGACAGGGGTTCATCGACCAACATGACGTTGAACCATCTGGATATATCTCGAGCGACTTATACCAGTGATACGGGTTGTCCCGCTGCGGCTGATGGAATAACGGTTGCAAATCTGGATCAAACAACGGAAACCGTAAATTGGACTGGTGATTGCATGGTTACTCCTACTCCGACTCCCACGCCTACACCGGAGCCCACGCCCGAACCTACACCAACTCCTGATCCTATTCCGGATCAAGACCCGGTCGAAGACACCGCGGACGATGCCGGTAATGTTGATTTAGCCAATGATGTTTACGAAGCCACTGTCGAAGGTGTGGAAGAAGGTACCGCGGTCAGTATGGACACCGAAGCTGGTGGTAAAACCACCATTACCGTCGGCGACACAACGGCTCCCAAGGCTGTCGTAGTAGTAGCTGGTCTTGAGGAGGACGGAGACATTGCTCTTTCCATCGATGAAAACGGTGATCAGAAACTGGTCCTAACCAATTCCGAAGGCAAGAAAGCTTTGAATCTTCAGGTTGCAGGCCTCGGAGACGGCGCGGATATTGATGTAACCATCGATGACCAGGGGAATCAGATGGTAGTCCTTACCGGTGCTGGTGGTTCAACGGTTACGCTGGATGCCAATTCGCTTCCGGAAGGGGCAACATTGCGTTTCTCCACAACGGACGACGGCGCCGTGGCGGTATCCGTTACCGACGAAACCGGTGAATCGATTGATGTAAATATCGAGACTTCAGGTGCTGGCGACAATGTTGTATTCACCATTACCTACAACACGGCCCCCGCGTCAGCCAAGGTCGTAACCGGCTTCGAGGGTTTCGAAGATGATCAAAGTCTCGGTGGAAGCGTAACCATCAATGCAACGGGCCTTAACGAAGGGGCGGAAATCGTGGTCTCGCTTGATTATACCGATGCTGATGTCACAGAAGCAGGCGTTACTGAGTCTGACCTGCGAGCTTACGTACTTAACACTACTTCCGGCGAGTACGAGGCCCCCGGTGCCAATGACAAGGGTGATACGGAAGCCACTGAAACGCTTGGTGACTATGGTGTCGATACTTCGATCAACTCGGCCTGGGCGGTAGTGGATACCTTGGGAACGTTTGCGGTTGGTGTTCCCAAGGCAGAAGTAACTCCGACGCCAACACCGACGCCGACACCGAATACCGGTTTGTGCGGCTCGGGAGTGGCTCCTTGTGGAGCGGCCGGTATTGTATCCTGGTTAGCTATGTTAGCCGGTTTTATAACTCTCAAGCGACGTGTACGTCGTTAAATCGCCGTTTTCTAACTGAACCTCTGTAGGTCGGGTCAACAGACCCAACGCAAGCGAGCCGCCCGCAAGCACGTGGGCGGCTCGTTTTTTCATATCCGGGTAAAAAACAAAACGGAGCCGTTTCCCAATTGAAACGGCTCCGGTCGATAACATGTGTTTAACCAATGAAACTGGTTTTGATTACGCTCCGGCGAGCAAACCTCCTCTTTGGTAGATAGCCAGTTGGGCTTCGGAAAATGGGATTCCCTTTATTTCCTGGCCATCGGCTTTGACCGTGCCTGTTGTGAAATCTACTTCGACTTCCTGCCCATCCTTGAGAGTCTCGACGGCCGGGCTGTACATTATGGGCATGCCGGCGTTAATGGCGTTTCGCTCGTAAATGGCACCAAAGGATTGGGCTACGATTACCGTGACCCCAAGAGTCTTGAAGCAGTCTACCGCCTGCTGCCGGGAACTGCCGCAACCGAAGTTCTTGCCGGTTATCACAATATCGCCCGGTTTGCATTTCCTGGCAAAATCCTTCCACCCTTCGAGGTTGTCGAAAGTGTACTGTCCCATTTCGGCCGGGTCGGTGATGGCCAGGTAACGATTGTGATAAATCATATCGGTGTCGATATTGTCCTGAGGTATGACCCAGGCTCGGCCTTTGACCGCGGTCGGCTGTTTTGCCGCATCACCATGGGAGGCAGTTTGTTTTGCCGGAGTGGCCTTGTCGGTTTGCCCGGGTTGTGGTTTAGCATATTCCGCAGGCGCGGCGGGAATAGTATCTTTGGTTACCAGCGTTCCGGCAACGGCACTGGCCGCTGCGGTTTCCGGTGACGCAAGGTACACTTGCCCTTTTCCCTGTTTGCCGGGGAAGTTGCGGTTTCCAGTGCTTACAGTTACTTCGCCAGGGCCGTTTTGTCCAACTTGTCCCGCGGCACAGCCGGCGCAACCGGCGTTACTGATTAAAGCTCCGGCATCCTTGAAAACCTTAACCAGCCCCTCTTCCAGGAGTTTTTTCCAGACCGCGTCGGTCGAGGGAACGATTTTCAGGATAACGCCGGGGGCGACTTTTTTCCCCTTGAGAATGTTGGCCGCCAGGGAGAAGTCTTCGTATCGCCCGTTCGTGCAGGAACCGATGAAAATCGAGTCGACTTTCGTACCGGAAACTTCCGACACCGGTACGACATCGTCCGGATGCTCAGGGCGAGCGACCATGGGGCCCAGCTTATCGATATCGACAACAATCTTTTGGGCGTAGTTGGCATCTTCGTCTGCGTAAACCGGTTCAGGTTTTTGGCCCGAAGCTTTTTCGCAGAAATCGAGGACGTCCTGATTTGGGGGGAACATCACGGCGATACCGCCCATTTCCGTACACATGGAGGAAAGCGTCATGCGCCCGGCGACATCGAGTTGGTCAACGTAAGTCCCGTATAGTTCGGCCGAGTAACCCAGCAATCCGTTAGCTCCGAAATGCTTGCACATGGCCAGCGTTACGTCTTTGGCGGTTGCGGATGCCGAGGGCATCCCTGTTAGTTCCACCTTGACCGAGGCCGGCACTTTGAACCAGACACTGCCGTTGGCAAAAGCCGCGGCGATATCCTGGTCGCCCATCCCCTGGCCGAAGGCTCCGATAGCGCCCATGATGTTGGCATGAGAGTCGGTGGAGACGAACGTCTGCCCGGGGCCTACGAGCCCTTTCTCTACGGCGATGTGTGTACCGATTCCAGAATCGATATCGAAGATCTTGATACCGTTTTCTCGAGCGAATATTCGGCAAAGCTGCTGGTTTTCTGCATAACGTTGGTCTGATCCTCCGGGATTACAGTCAAAGGTGAAGAAGGTTTTGGATGGATCATGAATGGTCAGGCCATGGTCGCGGATGTTTTTTACCACGTTGGCTCCGCCAAAGTCTCGGGCGACCCTGGCGTCGATTTTTACGTCTACGATATCTCCCGGTTTAACCTGTTGGCCGGAGTGGTTGCTGAGGATTTTTTCTACAATTGTCATTCCCATGACATTCTCCCGTTGATCAACCGGAAAGGTGTCCGGTTGGTAAGTCTATTCGTATTGGTTACCGCGATACGTAAAAGTGTTGTGTGGGTTATTCTATCAAGGTTCCGTTTTCCTTCATGACCAGGGGATTGAAAGTAGCGAAATCGGCCTGGTGAATGAGAACCGTTTCCAGGACCTGGGGTCGGCCATCTCCCTCTTTTGCGTGGCAGGCGATGGTATTGAGCAGTTCGTTATCGAAACCGAGTTCATAAGCGATGGCTGTGCCGGAGATGGGGTGTCTGGCACACATACCGGCGCGGCTCTTTTTATATTTGCCGTCGCTGTCGCGTTCGAATTCGAGGAGTTTACCAACGTCATGAAGTAGCCCGCCGGCCAGCAGACGGTTATAGTTGATATTGTAGGGCATCTTGCTGTAGACCTCTTCCTGGGCCTTGGCCAGTTGGTACGCTCCTTTGGTTACCGCTATGGTATGTTCAATGAAATTAACACCCCGGGTGTTGGTGAGGAGTGTGAAGGGCATGCTTGTGAGGTCATCTACACTCTGCCACCCACCTCGTTCACAAGCGAGTACCCAGGCATCTATCGTTTTTTGACGCAACTCCGCATCAGTCATAAGGTCAAGGATAGGTTTGAAGATTGATTCGATGTCCGCTTTGCTGATCATTTATTTACTCCCCTGTATAGGTTACTTGTTGACCTGAGTTCAAGCCAGCAGGTTCAATCCACTTGTTCCCCAATGATAGCGTCGGCAGTTCAGTTTGCCGCACAATCGTTCGATTTCTCTTTATTTCGACAGGTTTTCCCGTTTCAGGGCACCTGATTTTTGGGGCATCATAGCGGTAGCGGCGGGCTTTGCCTACGGCCGGGTTAGGGCATGTGTGGAAAAGTCGCTACTCCTTGTGAGGTAATCAGTTACATCCATAGAGTTGGAGGTTCAGCCCGGCATTTCAGTTTGTCGGGGAAGATTTTCCACAAGCCTGGTCAAAAATCGCAGGTTGTGTTTGTTTTTGGGAAAAACATTAAGAGAAACATGTCGCGTAGGCGACGGCTTTGTAGTTTGTGATTGAGCGGTTTGGGCTGGATGAGATTCAAAACCAACCGGAACAGATACGTTTATTGTAAACAAAAGAGAGCGAAAAACTCTCAATTGTGCTTATGTGCAATATCCGGAAAAACGATACAGGCGTAGGTTGAGGGTGGAAGAATGTTGTATAAAGGCAGTAGCCAGGGAGCAGATGAGTGCTTTTAAGCAAAACCGTAATCCACGCGATATATACATTGTGCTATTTGAGCATGCAGGATCGCAGTTTGCTCATTTCCGCCGGTACGATAGCGGATGCGGTTAATGTGCCACGGGAGCATGAACGTAAAATTCTTTCGCTCCTGCGCGATGCTGGATTAATCGTATCTGTTCGCGGGAGGGACGGTGGGTTTGTTTCGGCACGTTCTCTGAGTGATATAACCGTTTTGCAGATTGTGGAAGCCATGAGCAGCCGCAATGACCGGGACGGTGAATCTTACCGTGTTTGTCCGCTCAACCGGGCTGACGGATGTAAGGTTCGCTGCGGTGTAACAAGACTTCAATCGCAAATGAGGACGCTGCTTTCAAATACTACTCTTTCCGAGGTTGTAGGTAGTAAGTGTGATGGGCATCGCAGGATTATCGGTAGTGATTTGTGTACTGGTTGTGATGTGACGGATAATGGTAATTACTTGTTAGCATAGTAATCGGGACGCGGGGATATATGTGTTTTTCCGCGTTCATTGTGCATATTGGTCAAACATAGACAAGAAAATCGCAGGAACGATCTGTGACGCCTGCTGTGCTCGAAAAGGGAAAAATATGTTCAAAGATATGACGATTGGGAAAAAAATAGGTTATGGCTTTGGCTGTGTCATGGCGTTTCTTGTGGTTGTGGGAGTTATTTCCTATACAGGCGTGGGAGGTATTGTAGAAAATGCCAGTGAAGTGATTACCGGAAACAAGCTGGATGGAAATCTGGCCCAAAAGGAAGTGGACCACTTGAACTGGGCTAACCAGGTCAGTGCTCTGCTGACTGATGACAGTGTCACTGAGCTTAATGTTGAAACGGACGATCATGAATGTGCCTTTGGAAAATGGCTATATGGAGAAGGGCGTAAGGAGGCAGAGAAAGCAATACCGTCCATTGCCCCCATGTTGAGGGAAATCGAGGGGCATCACGCCGAATTACATCATTCGGCATTAGAGATTAAGGAGTATTTTAAACAGGCGGATGTAATGTTGCCAGGTTTACTTAGTGCAAGAGAGGTGGATCATCTGAATTGGGCTGCTCAAGTAAAGGATTTATTCCTGAACAACGGCGAAAGCCTGAATGTTCAGACAGACCCGAGTAAATGTGCTTTTGGCAAGTGGATGGAAAGCGAAGAGGCTAAACATCTTGCCGCAGCGGATCCCGCGTTCGGTAAATTATTGGAGGCATGTAAGGAGCCGCATAATCATTTGCACCAATCCGCAATCGCGATTCAAAATGTTTGGAAGCAGAGACACAAGGGTTTACGTACGGAGTTGAAAGACCGGCTTGATGATCATCGTCAGTGGACGAGTAAGGTTTGTCAGGCATGTGTGCAGGAAGACGCCAATTTCCAGGTGGAGACCGATCCCGCCAAATGCGCGTTTGGTAAGTTTCTGGAAAGCGAGCAATGTAAACAATGGTGTAGAGAGTTTCCCGAGCTCAAGGAGCAACTGGACGCCTGTCGCGAACCGCATAATGCGCTGCATGCTTCAGCGGTAAAAATCAAGCAGGCTTTCGCCTCAGGCGATAAGGAAACCGCCAAGCGTGTATACGCTGAAGAGACAGTACCGGCTCTTGCCGTGGTGGCAAAGAGTTTTTACGGAGCTATCGAAGCGGAAGATAAGATTCTTGCCTCGCAGGCGGAGGCTCAGTCGATATTTGAAAACGACACTATACCTGCATTGGTAAAAACGCAGAAAGGACTAGGGGAATGCAAGGAGCATGTGAACACTTCCCTGGCTGGTATGCGTCACGCAAATGAGGTATTTGCCGCAAAGACCAAGCCCAGCCTTGAGAAAGTGCAGGGATTGTTGAATAAAATACGTGAGGAAGTAAAAGCCAATGTCATGACCGACGACGCTATGCTAGCTGCGGCTCAGGGTACAAAACGCAACGTGACCATGGTAGGGGTTATTGCCATTATCGGCGGTATCTTGCTCGCGGTGTTCATATCTCGCGGAATCGTAAAGAGTGTTACAAGGATAATAGTCAGTCTGAACGAAGGAGCCGACCAGGTGAACGATGCTGCGGGGCAGGTATCCAGTGCTTCACAGCAGTTGGCTTCCGGGGCCAGCGAGCAGGCTTCGTCCCTTGAAGAGACCTCCAGTGCGTTGGAGGAGATGGCGGCTATGACCCGTACGAACGCGGAGAACTCGAAGAAAGCCAACGAACTCAGTGAGCAGGCTCGGGTGGCTGCCTCTCAAGGTGATGAGACTATGAAGCAACTGAACGTGGCCATGAATGCCATCAATGAGTCATCCGAGCAGGTCAGCAGGATTATCAAGACAATTGAGGAGATTGCTTTCCAGACCAACCTGCTGGCACTTAACGCTGCAGTTGAAGCTGCTCGGGCCGGCGAGCATGGTAAGGGTTTTGCCGTAGTAGCCGATGAAGTCCGTAACCTGGCCCAGCGTGCGGCAGAAGCGGCGAAGGAAACCACTCAACTGATCGAAGAGGCGGTCAACAATTCCCGCCAGGGTACTGAGGTGGCCAGCAGTGTGGGAACTGTCTTGGGGACAATTGCCCGGGATGTTACCAGCGTGACTGAGATTGTGAATGGGATAAACCAGGCCAGTCAAGAGCAGGCTCAAGGCGTTGAGCAGATAAATACGGCCGTGTCCCAGATGGATAAGGTTACGCAGGTTAACGCTTCGGGGGCAGAGGAGTCGGCCTCTGCCGCAGAGGAGCTATCGGCTCAGGCAAGTACAGTAAAGAGCATGGTTGATGAATTATCGGCTATGGTTCAAGGACGCTCGCAGCGCTCGACCGACAGGGTTTCGGCAACAAGGCTGAACAAACCGCAAGCACGGAATGAATCGCGAGTGGTCTCGGCCGGTGTGGGTTCATCAAAGCCGTTGGCGAATACCTCGGATGAGTTCATGGCTTTGGATGATAATCAGGATTTGAGCCAGTTCTAACAGTAATATTCCGCTGCCCAGGGGCTGATCGGTGAAGTTAAAACCTTGCTTTGCCGATCAGCCTCGTTTTTATGAGCGTATCGAATTAGGCGTTGTTGGATATTGCCTTATTACGATTTCACTGCACCCGCGGTAAGCCCCGCTATAAATTCTCGCTGAAGAAGCAGGAAAAGAATCATCACCGGAGCGATGGAAAGTGCCGTACCGGCCATCATCATTCCGTAATCCTGGAAGTAGACGCCCTGCAACTGAGCGATTGCCACCGAAAGCGGCAGTTTCTCCGGTGTCTGCAATACGATTTGCGGCCAGATGAAATTGTTCCAGGTTCCGAGATAAGTAATCAGCAGAAAAGCTCCCACCATCGGGCGGACCATGGGGAGAGCGATTATGAAGAACGCCCGAATTTCGCCGCAACCGTCGAGGCTGGCGGCTTCCAGCATCTGGGGTGGTAAACTGCTTATTACCGCCTGGCGAAACAGGTATATACCAAACGCGGGAGCCACGACGGGCAGGATTACGCCGGCGTAACTGTCCAGAAGCCCGAAGTGATAAAGCAACTGGTAAGAGGGGGCCAGGAGCAGGACGCTGGGTAAAACGAGTGTGGCCAGCACCAGCCGGGTTATCCAAGTTCTTCCGGTGAACTTGAAAATCGCCAGCGCGTATCCGCCCATTGCACTGAAAAGGGTTGCTAATACGCTGGTTACCGAGGCGAGGAAAAACGAGTTAATCATGTAGTTGCCGAACCCGAGTTCAGAAAACAGCCTCGAATAATGTTCATCGGTAAGGCGATCCCAGGCAATTCCGAAGGCTCCATCTCCTTTGGGCAGGAACACGGAACCGAAAAAATCGGCATTGGTTTTAACTGAAGCGCATAGTAAATACGCAAAAGGGATAATGATCAGACCGCAGCATATAAACAGGGGTATGTAAATGTAAAATAAGCGTTTTAACATTTTACATCTCCTCGCCGCGTCCTATGACGCGTTGCCCGATGGCGAAGGTGCCAAGGATCATGGTTACTACCCATCCAATTGCGCTGGCGTAGCCCAGGTCGCCGATTTCAAAGCCGGTCTGGTAGAGGTACATGACCAGGGTTAATCCCTGGTTGTCGGGACCTCCGCTGTTTCCCAGCAGCAGGTAGGGCAATTCAAAAAGCTGGAAACTGCCGATCAGGGAAAGAAGGATGACGAACGTCGCCACAGGCCTGATTGCCGGTATGGTTACGTGGCGAAATCTATGCCATGAATTGGCACCGTCTACATACGCCGCGTCGATAAGTTCCTGACGCACATTTTGCAGGGCGGCCAGGAAGTAAATCATGTTGAAGCCCACGTAAAGCCACAAGGCGGCGATTATGAGAGCGGGCATTACGTATTCGTCCAGCCAGGGAAATTCCGGATCAGTTCCGAATGATCTGTGCAGAAGAATGTTGAGCATCCCCGTTCTTTTTTCGAAGATCAAGCCGAATATGACCGCGACAAAAACCAGCCCTACCAGGGAAGGTGCGAAGAATATCAGGCGGAACAGTGATTTAGATTTTACCAGTTTGCTGTTGAGCAGCATGGCCAGCCCTAGCGAGCAGGGGAGCTGAATGAATACCGAGCCGGCCGCAAATACCGCCGTGTTACGGGCCGCTTTCCAGAACATGGGGTCGGTTACGAGCTGGCGAAAGTTATCCAGCCCGACCCATCTGCTTACCTGCGGGCCGTAGGTTTGTTGCAGCGAAAGCACTATAGACTGAAACGTGGGATAGGCGATAAACAGCACGAACACCAATATGAACGGGCTGAGGAATAGGTAAGGCACCCACCAGTTATGTCGGGATACGGATAGCATTATTCCCTTTCACTGTGGAAAACATTACGTTGCATCTGTCGCCTGACCCGTGATTCCGCACGCTCCAGCAGAATGTGGGCCTGAGGAATAAGCTCGCTTACCGTGAACTTCTTGTTGGCTATGGCGTATCGTCGTAAATCCACCGCGGCGTCTTTCACGTGATCTTTGGCCATCTCGTTAAAGGGAGACGATGTCCTGAAAGGAACATCCGGGGCCGCTTGGACATAAAGTCGGCCGGGAGCCTGGTTACAGAAATAGGGGCTTGGTTTATCGTAAAAAGGCATGTCCCAGGTTTTTTTGACCGGACTGATAATGCCAATTGTTTTATATACGGATTCGGCAAGTTCATCGGAAAAGTACAGGTGTTTGGCGAATTTCCATGACGCTTCAAAGTCGCTGGTCGATTTGGCAATACCCAGCATGGTTCCTCCCCATACGCTGGTACGCCTTCCATTGGGCGTCCACGCGGGCAGGGGCATCAGTTTTATTTTCCCCTCCATCGTCGGCAAGTCGTTTTTCCATACACCGCAAAGCCAGTCGGGAACAAGTGAACAGATGACCATGCCGTCGAGCCGTAACTGGTTGCCGGATGCGGTGAATTCCGGAGCATCGATTGCTATACGGTCAGGTCCGCAGACCCAGGAAACAATCGTAGCCAGAACCGTTGCGTTGATATCGGAATTAACAATCGCTTTACCCGTATCGCCGAAGAATTGCCCACCAGCCTGGAGAAAAAGGACCTCCATCGCATCGATATTCGTATGCCAGATATTGAGCAGGTAGCGGTCTGGGCGGGCGTCGCCGTCAATATCCGTTATAAGAGGCCTGAGCGTTTCAGCGAATTGGTCCCACGTTTCTATGGTAGACATTTCGATACCGGCTTGCTCAATAATGTCTGCCCGGTAACCCAGCAGGACAGGGTGTACGTCATGGGGAATGCCGAATATGCGCCCTCGGGAAGTCCACGGGCCGAAACTGGGACCGTTAATCTGTTCGTACAACCCTTCATCATGCAGCCGCTGCGTGAGATCGGTAAACCCTACCGCTTCGACCGGGCCGGAAAAGAACAGTCCGGACATGCTCCGTTCTATCTCCAGCAGGTCGGCTACCGGCGTTCCGGACATGAATCCGGAAAGCAGTCGCCTTTCCAGCGGTTTCGGGCCTATTATAAAAATGTTCATGGGCTCGGAGTTTGCCGGATCTCTGTTCCACGTATCCACGATCGGTTCGTAGTTCTTCACGTGGGTTCTCGCGTAAGTCCACATTTCCAGACCAGTCGTCTCTTGCTCCTGGCGAAAAAGCACAAATAGGCTTGAGCAGACGGCTATGCCCACAATCAGCCAGGCTCCGAGGCTGAAAGCCTGCAGGCTCTCGGCAATTGAATTGCAGATCGATTGTTGGGTACTTTTGCCAGCCATTAAGGAATTACCTCATGATCCTTCCTGGTTCAAAACAGCTCTATCCGAAACTGAGATCCTTCTGCCGGGAGGTTAACCGCTATTACCTTAATGGTGAAGGATTCTTTGGCAGGCATTCCCCATTGGATAGGATTACTTGCTGGTACCAGGTATAGGAATCCTTGCAGATACGCTCCATGGTGGTGAAATCAACGTAGATAAGTCCGAAACGCATACGGTATCCTTCGGCCCATTCGAAATTATCCAGGATTGACCAATGGAAATATCCGCGTACATCCGCTCCGTCTGCTATGGCTTTGCTCAGGCTGGTCAAATGTCGGGCGGTATAGTCTATACGTGGTGCGTCGTGTACCTTGCCGTCCTGGTGAACCCAGTCCATCGAAGCACATCCGTTTTCCGTTATATATATGGGTAAATCGTATCGCTCGTGGAGAAGTAGTGGCCCCCAGTAAAGCACCTCCGGCTCGATAGGCCAATGGCACATGGTGTGTGGATAGCCGCTCGGTCTGGCTACTTCGTAATCGTTTCCATCGGTATCGACAGCCATCTTGTGTCCCTGGTAAATGTTGAGCCCGAGGAAATCCATAGGCTGGCTGATCACGTCCATGTCCTGTTCGAAACCTGACGGCAATTCTTTGCCGAAGCGACTTAACCCTTCTTCGGGGTAACTGCCGAGAAGTACCGGATCCGAAAACCAGGTGGTGCTGAAAAACCAGTAATCGCTATTGGGGACACCGTATAGATCCCGTTGGGCTGCTTGGATATTCTCCCGGCTGCTATCCTTTGGGTAAGGTATCGAACCGTGTGGTGCCCATCCGATTTTTGGTGGCAGCTTGGCGTGTTTCCGGATTTCCTGAGCTGCTCGGCCATGAGCCAGCAGGACATTATGCGTGGCCCTTAATACATCTGATCGGTTGTATTTCAAGCCCGGCGCGTGTTGGCCTGTCTGGTGCCCCATGCCCAGGAAAATCTGTGGTTCGTTAAAGGTCATCCAGTGCTGGACTCTGTCTCCAAGCCTTTCGGCCAGTACCTGGGTGTATTCGGCAAACCACTCAACGCTTTCGCGATTGAGCCACCCGCCTTTGTGGAACAGGTTTATGGGGAAGTCCCAGTGGAAAAGGGTGACCCAGGGCTGAACGTTATGGGACAGCAGGGCGTCGATCAGCCGATCGTAGAAATCCAGTCCGGCTTCGTTCGGTTTGCCTGTTCCGGTTGGGATGACTCTGGGCCAGCTTATTGAGAGGCGGTAGGCTTTCGCTCCCAATTCGCCAATGAGGGATACGTCTTCGGCATAGCGTTTGTAGTGTTCGCAGGCCTTCTGGCCGTTATGTCCGGAAAAAACGGCACCGGGCCTTTCGCAGAAGGCGTCCCAGACACTTTTGCCTATTCCGTTGGTCGGTGATTGTCCTTCGATTTGGAAAGATGCGGCCGCGACGCCCCAGATGAAATCGCTTGGGAATGACATTCTTGTTGAAACTCTCTTGTAAAATGGAACATGAAATCCTGTTTCTGAAACAAACATTACTTTGTTCCGGTGGATGATTCAAGAAGAAACAAGGGGTTTTGTGGATTTTTTCTTGATATCGCGTATGGGGTAGATTAAGGTGAAACTGAAACAGGGGATCCTGTTTCATGAAACAAGCTTGTTGCTCCCAGTTAGGAGGTAGTTTTGTCCATCGCCACGGTTAGAGGAATAGCGAATACGTTGGGGATCTCTCCCGCGACGGTATCTCGTTCACTGAATAACGCTCCGGAGGTTAGTGAGGATCTGCGAGCGAAGGTGATAGCGGAAGCTCGTCGAGTTGGGTATTCCCCACAAAGGCGAAATGTGCGAACGGGGCGGATAGGTATAGTGTTTTTCGATGAGACCTCCGGGCCTCGGTTTGGCGGTTACGACGCGATCATCTGGGGCGGAGTCGCCCGTGCGGCAGTGGCTCTCCAGTATGACGTTTGCGTTATTAACCCGCTGGATCGCAAGCCGAACGAGACTTTCCGCTCTTTTGTTGCCCGCAAGGGGCTTGAAGGGCTGGTTATTCGCGTTGATGGCGAAACTCGGAGTGTTTGTTCGACAATAGCGGCCGAGGGTGTTCCGCACGTTGTTGTGGCTGATCGCTTTGAAGAGGAATCGGTTAACTACGTTTCGTGTAACTCCACCAGGGCCAGCCGCGAAGCTGTTGAGCATTTGCTTCATCTCGGACATAAACGGATCGCACTTTGCCATAACGTGGTACTCGATACGGATCACCAGGACAGAATAGCCGGTTACGAGTCAGCTCTTGCCGATGCGGGGATAGAAGTTGATCCGCAATTGATTATCTCCGTAAGTGCAGATCTCGGTGGCGGGGCCGCTGCCTTGAACAGGTTGATGTCTGCTCCGGAACCGCCGACGGCGATTTTCTTTACCGATCCGGCACTGACCATGGGCGCACTGCGCAGGGCTTTGGAAGTAGGTATCAATGTACCTGACGAACTTTCGGTGATCGGTGTGGATGACGAGCGTTTACGAAAAATGAGTCACCCCGTGTTTACCGCGGTTTGTCAGAATGCGGCCGAACTTGGTCAGCAGGCAGGTCGCTGGTTGTGCCGTACGCTGGCTGAAGACTGTGGCCGCGACCGCAAGATGGCGTCTATGCGTCAGGAGATGGAGGCATTCCTGGAGATTAATCAGACCACGGCACAGCCGCCGGCGGTTCCTGTTAGGGTTACCCCCACCGGGCAGAGGATTGAGCAGCAGCCGTGCAGTGATCAGATCGCAGGTCAGGGAGGATAGACTGTGCTATCGAAAAATAATGGTATAGCCAATATGAAGAGACGCGGTTTTACTCTGGTTGAGTTATTGGTGGTTATAAGCATCATCGCTCTGCTTATCGCCATATTGCTCCCGTCTCTGCGGAACGCCCGGCAGCAGGCTGTGGAGAAGGTTTGCCAGGCTAATTTAAAGCAGCAGTTGCTGGCGGTTAATTACTACGCGATGGATTGGGATGATCGTTTTCCTGCGGCAAGGCAATTCCCTACATGGGAACGTAATTTTTATAGAGTTTTTGCGCGACCAACTATTGATGTTATTCAGGATGCATTAATACCCTATGTGGGAGGAAATAGGCGGAGTGAAGTGACGCCCAATGACAAGATAGCCTTTTCAGAGGTTTTTCGTTGTCCGGCTGTGCTTCGATCTCCGCGGGATACCTGGTTTAATGATCCCGAACACAACCATTATCGATACAATATACACAAGGCCGGGATTTTCTCTGAAGATACGAGGGAGGTTATAGGTAGAAAGACCTCCACGGTTCGAACTCCGGCTGCCGCAACACTCATGTTTGATTATGTGTGGCTGGATTGGGAGATAAAGAAATTCCCGCATCAGGGTAGTCATCCAAGTTTTAATGTCGGTTTTGTCGACGGTCATGTAGAACCAATGGCTGCGAAGACTTTTTTGAATGAAAACCCATATGCGACATATGGTGAAGAGGTGATGGATCCGTTTTTTGCCAACGGCTGGGATGGGTACGTGGTTGTCAAAAAGTAAGGAATAACAGTTGAGGGGAAAGAAAAGCGACAATCAAATTCGTCGTCGGGTTATTGCCCTTGTCCTGGGAATCGGCGTAGCGGCTGGTTATGCCGGTGCCGCAGAACCCCTGGTTCCTCTTAAGGTAAATGGACGCTATCTGGTTGATGCCAAGGGGCAAAGGGTCACTCTGAAGGGATGCAACCTGGGCAACTGGTTGCTGCTTGAACCGTGGATGCTGGGCATCCACGATAGCCGTCTCCGTGATCAGCATGATATTTTCACCGTCCTCAATGAGCGGTTTGGGTCTTCTAAAGCAAAAGCTCTTCTTGATGTATATAAAGAAAACTGGATAACCTCGCGAGAATTCGAGATTATCCGTTCCTTCGACTTTAATCTTGTCCGCATTCCATTTCATCACAGCCTGTTGGCCATAGAGGAAAAACCGTTTGAGCTGCGGCCTGACGCTTTTCGCTGGCTCGATCGCGGGATAGAGTTGGCGGAACAGGCCGGGGTGTACGTTGTCCTGGATATGCACGGCGCCCCCGGAGGTCAGAGCACCGATATGACTTCGGGGCGAATAGGTGAAAACCTGATCTGGGATAATGCAATATACCAGAAACGAACTGCGTGGCTTTGGCAGCAGATAGCCCGTCGTTACCGAGATCGAGCGGCAGTTGTCGCTTATGACCTGATAAACGAGCCCTGGAGTGATTACAAACAGGACGTCAGTTCCACGCTCGTCAGCCTCGTTGGTGAAATCCATGACGAAATCAGGCGAGTGGATGGCGATACTTTAATTCTGGCTCCGGGTGATCTTCAGCGTGTTGATTTCTATGGTGAGCCGCGAACTCGCGGGTGGCAGAATGTTGGTTTTACTGAGCATTTTTATCCCGGCCTCTTCCATCGAGGTGAACCGTGCCTTGAAACCCATGCGCTATTCATCGACACTGTAATACAATCCCGAATAGAACTGATGCGGCGTTTTAATTCACCCTATTTAGTTGGTGAATTTAACGTGGTCTTTGATTGGGCCGCCCAGCCGGAGTTAATGCGGAATTATTACGAGATTTTTAACGGTAATGGCTGGATGGCAACCATGTGGTCGCTGCGGATGATTCATCCGGCCGGTGGCGTTCATCGGGACAATTGGTTTTTGGCAACCAACGCCGAACCGTACTCGTTTCCTGATCTACACAAGGATTCTTATGAAACGATCGAAGCCGGGCTTCGAAAACTGGGAACGCAGAAACTGGATGTCGATGAGGAGTTGCGTCAGGAACTTACGACAGCCTCGCCGCGAAAGCTGTTATTGGCAGGGAGAGAACTAAAAACAGTTACCCGGGCGAAAGCGGTATCAGGTTGGAGTAGTCGGGATATCGGCGGGGCAAAAAACGGAAAAGCTCAGGATAACGGAGATGGTAGTATAACAGTCTGGGGAGCCGGTGACGATATCTGGGACACTCGCGACAGTTTTCATTTCCTCCACCGTAAAGCTGCGGGTGATTTTGAAGTAAGTGCCTTGTTGAAATCCTTTACCGCTTTTGAATGGTTCGCTAAGGCAGGCTTGATGCTTCGTGAAGATGATTCTGCCGATGCCGCTAACGCTTTTATCCACGTGTTTAGTGATGGTCACGTGATTCTGGCTTATCGGAAATATAAAGGGGGCGAGACCAGTCAGAAGCAATTGGGGATATCCGGTTTCCCCGTGCGGTTGACCATCGGGCGCAAGGGAAAAGACGCTTACGTCGGGTTTACCGATTCTGATGGGAAAAGCAATAAGGTTGCTGTTCCCGCTGTACCATCATTGGAAAAGAGAGGACGGGTCGGGCTGGCCGTTCTCTCTCACGATGGGCAATATGCCGTTCCAGCAACTTTTTGTGGTCTTACTACCCAGTCGGGCGAAGGCGGAATTGAGTTTGCCAGCGAAAAGAACCTGCTCCGGAATGGGTCTTTCGAGGTGGTAGAGAATGCTGAAAACGCTTCGGATCGCGCCCAGTCCTGGAACCGGTGGGGGCAATGGTTTAATCGCCAGGATAACTGGCAGCCGAAAAAAGACGGCGAGTGCATGCTGGCTTACCATCATTGGAAAATCGAGTCCAACGATAACTCCGGCGTGTACCAGGACGTGACGGGATTGACCCCGGGTGAACGTGTAACCTTCACAGTTTACGCGCTGGGGGACAAGCCGGCGCACAAAAACGCCGGCCCCGATTCCGTGGAGTTGAGAATGGAAAGTCCATCGTACGGCCGGGTTTTGCGATTGGCGACCAGAACTTACGATTGCGATGTGATATCTACAGGGGGAGCGTGGAGTAAATTGCAGTTAACCGCAACCGTGCCGACAGATGCGGTGCGGGTATTGATTGTGGTAAATCCCAGTAAAGAGACAGGGCGTGAGGCGGCCATCAAGTTTGATGACGCTTCGTTGGTTGTTGCAAAGGATTAATAAACATTGGCTCTCTCAAAAAAAAACAGGAGGAGGAATTATGGCCAGATCATTGTTGAGTTGTTTGATGGTGACAGCACTGCTTGTCGGATTCTCGGCAACGGCATCAGCGGAGATGCTGGTTAACGGTGGTTTCGAGGACGGTGATCCCGGGGTAATAAGCGCAGGTGTTCCCGGGTGGAATGTCTGGGGCCCCAGTGGGTGGCATCATGACGATGCCGGAAGAACCATAGATTCTAAGGCCATCAAGTTCTGGTGGGATGACGCGGGTGTCTGGCAGGATGTAACCGTTATCGGTGGGCAGGAATATGACTTTGGCGTACAGGTATTCAACTATTCGCAAGATCAGTTGCTTGGCTGGAACGGCTTGATTAAAGCTGAATTCTACAATAGCGCCCTGGGGACTGATGCTGCCAACCGGCTGCTGGAAGTGGATATAGATAAGTATTATTCCGATGGCGGTTTGGTTGATCAGTGGGTTGAGCTTGGCGGCACGGTTACCGCTCCGGCAACCGCAGATATTGCCCGCATCGTATTGGTTATTGCCGATTGGCAGTCTACCGGCGTGGGAGGCTCGCTAAATTTCGATAACGCCACGATAACTCCGGTTCCGGAACCCTCCGCACTGTTCGTACTGGGACTCGGTGCGCTGGTTCTGATTCGTCGTAGATAGTAAAAGTGTGAGAATGGAAATCTCCGGTGCTCTCGCTGACTTAGTGGGAGTACCGGGGTAGTTATAGCTGCGGAAAGTTTCGAGATTTAGCTGGCTGGTGGTTGCACCGGCTGACAGGGTGAACAAAGACATGTTAAAAAAGATCTTGTGCCTATCGCTTTTCACTATATCACTGCCGGGATTCTGTGCTCCCGGATACGCAATAACCAATATACTGGTTAATCCAGGTTTCGAAGGCCCGCCGGTTGGAGATGGGTGGGGTGCTTATGGAGCCGCCGATTTCAACGATTTCTTCAGCGGAAACGCCCATGGGTCGTTGTATGGCGATAATGCGGCCAACGCTGGCGGTATTTATCAATTGGGTATAGCAGGAGTACCGGGCCTGACCTACCAGTTCGATCTGCTGGATATGCTTATCGAAGCGAACTGGGACGCGGATCTTTTTGTGGGCCTGGAGTATTACGCTGCCGACGATGCGACCAAGCTCGGTGAAACCGTGCAATTGGTGAATACCGCTGAACGAATAACCAATGGTAACAATTCCGGTAGTGTATTCAGTGTTGCCGGCGAGGCTGTTGCCGGAACCGTATACGTTCGACCTATCGTACGTTTTGAAAATGTCAATTCGGCTTATTCCGGACAGGCTGAAGCAAACCTGTTTATCTTCGACAGTTATATGTCGATTGTTCCAGCTCCCGGACAGGAGATGTTGCGTAATCCTGGTTTTGATGATCTCGATACCAATGGTACCCCCGGCGATTACTGGGGTGCCTATGGCAATGTAAGTTTCAACGAGTATTGGCCGGGCAATCCCCACGCCACTCTTTGGGCGGATACCACGGGAAATTCAGGCGGCCTATACCAGCAGGGCCTGCTTGGTCAGCCAGGTACGAGCTATCAGTTCACCCTGAAAAACGCACGCGTAGAGGAGAATTTCGACGGCGAGCTGTTTTTTGGTCTGGAATATTACGCGGCTGATGATTTTACCAAGCTCGGTGAAACGATTGTTCCTGTCGATACGGCTAAAACCGGTGATGGACTGGCATATACCGTTGTCGGACAGGCCGTTCCCGGCACTGTTTACGTGAGACCGGTAATCCGCTTTGAAAACGTTCTGACCGATGGTGACCAACACAATGTGTTCGTGTTTGAAGTCTCCCTGGTTGAACCGGCTCCTGGTTACGACATGCTTAAAAATCCCGGTTTCATCGATCTGGATACCAACGGTGAATTCGGCGACGGCTGGGGTTTCTTCGGAAACACAGACTTTAACGACTACTGGGTTGGAAATCCCCATGCCAGCTTCTACGGTGACTGGTTGGATAGCGAGGGCGGTGTATACCAACTGGGTATCGCTGGTGTATCAGGAGTTACCTACCAGTTTGATCTGCTGAACACTCGCATCGAAGAGAGTTGGGATGCGGATTTCTATTACGGTTTGGAATACTACGGTGCGGATGATGCGGTTAAGATCAGTGAGACGCTGGTTCTGGCGGACACGGCCACCAGGGTTGCACAGTCACGCGTCGACGGCAACGTATTCAGCATGCAGGGGACTGCACCGGTTGGAACTAAGTATGTCAGACCGGTTATCAAGTTCGACAACGTAAACGAGGATTACTTGGAAGAGCCGCAGTCAAGCGCGTTTGTGTTCAATACTTACCTGGGGCTTGCTCCCTGGCCTAACAGTCAGTATCTCAAGAACGGCGGTTTCGGAGATACCGACGGCGACGGCTATTTTGGAGATTACTGGGGTTCATACGGAGCGGCCGGCTTCCACGAGTTCTTCGGAGATAACAATTCGCACGCCAGTTTCTTTGCGGACAATGCGACTAATTTCGGCGGTGTGTACCAACAGGCGATTCTTGGTACTCCAGGTGAGGATTATCGCTTCGATCTGCTCGATGTACGGATTGAAGAGAATTTTGACGCCGATTTGTTCTACGGACTTGAGTATTACGGTGATGATGACGGAACCAAGATTGGTGAAACTATCGTGCTGGCCGATACCAGTACAACAGGTGACAGCCTTTCGTTCACCGTAACCGGGACGGCGCCGGCTGGTACCGTTTACGTCCGCCCGGTTATCGGGTTCGACAATGTAGGTACGGTTGCCGCTGAGCAAACGAATGTATTCGTTTTCTCAACCTCGCTTACCGAAGTTGCTGTCACCATTCGCGGTGATAGTGACGGTGATGGTGACGTTGATTTAGATGACTACGAGGATTTCGCCGATTGCCTGGCCGGTCCGGAGGCTTCACCGGCCGGTGCTGGTTGTGTTGCGGTATTTGATTTCGACGGTGACGATGATGTAGATCTGGCCGACTATGCCGCATTCCAGGCTGCGTTTACCGGCTAGTTGCAAGTGCTTCCTTTTGCACGTTTTCGGACGGAGTCGGCCGCCACGGTTGTGGTGGCCGATTCTGTATCTGGTACTGGTAATTTCGGTCTGAAAAAAGATATAATGCAAGCAAGATGAAAGATACAAAGACAAAAAAACGTAGCTTGAGGTATATGTTCGGATCTCTGCTTGTTCTCGTTACATGTTCACCACTGTTTGGCGGAATAGCCAATGTGTGGCTGACTCGCGGGGATCAGGGGAGTCTGTTACAGAGCAGACCCGATGTCACTTTTCAGGCCGGTACCGGCACGCACGCAACCAAAATCGAGATCGACGCAACAACAAGTTACCAGGTTATGGACGGCTTCGGTGCCGCGTTAACCGAATCGTCTGCCTGGCTGATAGAAAACGAATTAACCACCAGTGCTCGGGATAATCTCATCCAGGAACTCTTTTCCGCCTCTGATGGCATAGGAATCAGTGCGGTTCGGATCTGTATGGGAGCTTCGGATTTTGCGTTAAGCGAATACACCTACAACGATATTCCGGTCGGTCAGGAAGACTGGAATCTCGATGATTTTTCAACGGATCGTGACACTTACGATATCGTTCCGGTCTTGCAGGATGCCATAGCCTATAACCCGAACCTGTTTATTATTGCAACGCCGTGGAGCCCGCCGGCCTGGATGAAGGATTCGGGAGTTCTCCGCGGAGGTTCTCTACGTTGGAATTGCCATGGCGTGTATGCGGATTATTTTGTTCGTTTCATTCAGGATTATCTCTCCTACGGTTTAGAGGTGAATGCGGTAACCGTACAGAATGAACCGCTGAAAGACAGTACGGCGTTGCCTTCCGCGGGAATGCCTACTCATCAGCAAAGTGCGTTTATTGGCGATAACCTCGGACCGGCGTTTTCCGCCGCAGGGATCGATACGAAGATACTCTGTTTTGACCATAACTGGGAGAATTGGAATTACCCACTGGTTGTTCTCAACGATCCGGAAACGGCATTGTACACTTCGGCTGCTGCTTTTCACGGCTATGCGGGAGACGTATCAGCCCAATCTTCGTTGTACGATTTTTTTATGAACAACAGCGGCAGGGAAACTGAGATCTATTTTACTGAAATTTCCGGAGGCGGCTGGGCTACCGATTTCACAGGCAACCTCGTTTGGGGGTTGCGTAATGTGATAATCGGGGCGACACGTAACTGGGCTAAAACCGCTATCTATTGGAATCTGGCCCTCGATCAGAACAGTGGCCCGTTTCTTCCCGGCGGGTGCAGTAATTGCCGGGGAGTAGTGACTATTGATACTAATACCGGTTCGATTACGAGGGAAGTTGAGTATTACATAATCGCTCATGCGGCAAAGTTCGTACAACCGGGAGCGAAAAGAATTTACTCGGATAGCGTTGACGGGACTATTGAAACGGTGGCTTTTAGAAACCCGGACGGTACTGAAGTGCTCATTGCTCTTAACCCCAATGATAGTTCACAATGGTTCGATATTCAACGCGGGAATGAGTATTTACCTTATAGATTAGTGAGAAATTCGGTAGCGACGTTTATCTGGGATGCGGCAATCCCCGGTGATTTCGATAATGACGGCGTCGTTACCTTTGACGATATCGATGATGGTATTTCGGATAACGGAAACAGCTTTTTTGATTATCTCAATCAGGCTCCTCCCCAGGCGATTCACGATCTGGTCTCGACCGGAGCGTCAGCCGGGGTCATAGATCAGGCCGACCTGGTTTACCTGGTGGAAAACACGCTCGGTTCAGTTATCGGTGATTTGAATCGTGATTTTGAAGTCACGCTTGACGACTATGAAGAGTTTCGACTCCAATCCGGATCATCCAGCAATTACTTCGAAGGTGATTTGAACGCGGATAGCTCAATAGATCTGAAAGACTTTGCCGTATTCCAGTTAAATTTTTCCAGGATTGGCACGAGTTATTAGTACCTGGCTTGCGTTAATTCTTGAAGCAGATAGAAAGCATTTATCTGGCGGCAGCATGTATCAATTCTGCGGTTTCGGTTGACGCAGTAATGTATCTGATATGGTTTAACGCTCAGAGCTGGAGTTTTCCAAAGTCTTGAGTAACAGGGAACAGCTTAGATCTTCCAATTTGTCAAATAATTCGTCTATTCCCCCTTTGACGTGAATGGTTTCTTGTGCTTCCAGTTTACGGGAATCGACGTCAAACATTTTCATGGTCAGTACCATTGTTTGTTGGGATTTACTTACTCGTCCATGTATGATTTTCTGTGCTTGCAGTTTGGTTCCGAAACGAACTATGGGCCCGGTTTGGTAGCAACCGGTTGCCCGGATGAAGTCTTCCTCTCCCAGAATATGGATCATGCTCTCGCGATCCAGGATGGTGTACCTGTCGATTCGTCGGAACCAATCACAAGCCAGGTCTGTGAGAGCCTTGGCCTCACCTTCTGATACGTCTTTATCCTTATCGAGATCGATAAATGCTAAAACGGGCCGCTGGTAATTCTCATTCAACAGAGGAAGGTTACATCTTGTAGCGGTTAGTGTGTTAAGTGCATCGACGCTGTTTCGCTCTCCTGTCAATATTGCGGAAACCTCTAACTTGGCGTAGCCTGCGTTTCCCTGGCATTTGAAGACATATACATCGCCCTCGTAAACCGTTAGTTGCCGCGTTTCATAGCCCCTCTCGGGAGCCAGGAGTAACTCGTCATACGCTGTGGCCTTTATTTTCATGAACTCCGCGTGGTTTTTTCCCGTGTCGAAGAGTCTCAGGAAAATCTGGTCTTTTTTCTGAAAGAGAAGGAAATCTCTTTTTTCTTGAACCTGGACAAATCCGTTTTTAAAACTTACCTGATCCAGGCCGCCCGCTTGGAGGATGGCCTTTCCCTCCCGAAGGTCTTTACCGGAGAATCGTCTTGACCCGTTCGGCTGAAACGACCAACGAACCTGGGCAGATCGTTTCAGGTAGGTTTGTAAATCGCATCTCTTCGTTTCTCCTCGCTTGAGGTTTACCTGCGAACGCGCCAGAGTGTATCCTTTCTTGTAAGCACTCAGGTATATTTCGCCTGCTCCGATGTTGTTAAAGGAGTATTGCCCCGCGGAATTGGTAGTTGTTTCGTACGTTTTTCCTGCCTTGACTTTAATCCCGGATAGATCGGCATTACCTTCCAGTTTTATCGTACCCTTCAGAGTTGCTTTCGTATTAGCTGTAACCGGTTCGAGTTTGAGATTATCCAATACGACAATTCGATTGTCCTTGGACGGTACGGTACGTACCAATTGGTGATATCCCCGCGAGTCTGCCAGGAATTGATAATCGGTATCCAGCCTGAGCCAGATTGTTTCAATTGTACCCTGCATACATTCTATTTGCCTGTAGCCGCGGTGCCCTGCCGAAATCCCCGTAAACCTTATATAGACTGGATTATCTGGTTTACCTTCGTTTGGGATACGGAAAATCACCACACGGCTGTCCATGCGTTCTGCAGTTGAGCATTGTGCATGGATTCGCTTTACCACTACCTGCATATCAGGTTTCAGTTGTTCAAAGGGAGGATCCACAGGTATTAGCAATGTCGAATTACTGGTAACTACTGTGGGCAATTGTGGTAGTGCAGGTTGGTTCTGATCCGGATTATCTGCATAAAGCGAGCCAGGCAGGGAAATGGCTGTTACAAGCATGATAGCGAAAATCGCGATCAGATATTGCATGGAATAATTCCCTTTTCAGAATTGGTGTTCATTGGTTGTTAAGGCACCCAAAGGCAGGACCGCTATTATGGTGGTCAAGTTTCAATACACGTTACTTGAACACCTGCCGCAATAAGGCACATGCTACATCCTCGGTTTCATTCAGCAACTCGTCGATATTGCCCTTGATTCGTCGAGTTACCTGGGCATCTATAACCCCAGAGCTGACGTCGAGCATTTTCAGGGACAGTATAAACGAATGTCCTGCCTTACTTATTCGTCCATGCATCATTTTCTGAGCTCGCAATTTACGACCGTAGTTAACCATGCATCGGGTGTTATCGCATTTGACCGAGGCGACGAAATCCTCTTCGCCAAGGATATGGATCATGCTCTCTCTGTCTACGATAATGTACCTTTCGCTTCGCTGGATTAAATCGCGAGCTAAATCGGTTATTGCTTGGGACTCGCTCTCGGACAGGCAGTCGGCGCTATCCAGGTCAATAACTGCCAGCGAGGGGAATTGGTAATTCGCTTTAATCAGGGGCAGGATGCACGACGGGTTTTTAATCATGGCTAGAGCTTCTGCTTCGCTCCGGCCATCTTCGATCAGAGCAAGAACTTCCATCTTGCCGTAATTCCTGTGTCCCCAGCATTTGATAACGTATACATCGCCTTGGGCGAGCGTAATACTACGGGTTCGGTACTCTCCACCTGGGGCATGGACTACATCGTCCATAGTCCTATTCTTAACGACCATATATTGCCCCTCTTCCCGCCCGCCGTCAGAATGAGAGAGAATGAGCTTTTCCTCCTTCTGGCGAATACCGAAATCACTCTCACCGTTAACATTGACGAAACCCTCCTTGAAACTTACACGGTCAAGTCCGTTCGCCCGCAGCACGGCAAAACCCTCTATTAAGTCTTTACCGGTTAAGTTACGCGATTCGTTGGGTTGGTATGCCCAGCGCACAACCGCAAGACGTTCCCGGTAACCGTGCAGAGTAATGTTTTGCGATTCCTTGCGCTTCAGGTTTACGGTTTCGTGCATGCCTAGGTAACCGTCCTTATGCCCGTAAATAGTGAAAACTCCTGAGCCCATACTGGGAAAAAAGAATTTGCCCGAAGCATCGGTGGTTACGGTATATTTTCCTGTGCGTATGCGGATACCGGACGGATCCGCATCATCTTCCAGGTGAACCGTGCCGGTTAGAGTTGCCTGGTTGTCCGGGGTCACAGGTTCTAATTCAAGATCGTCGAGAACAAGTATCCGGCTTCCTTCAGCGAGTATTTTTCGTTCCAACTGATGATATCCGGGGAGATCGGCTCGTAATCTGAAATTGCAATCAATACTCATCCAAAAGACGTTAAACGTGTTTGTTAAACAATTACTTCCCATGGTTCCACCACTACCGGTTAACCCATACTGAAATTCAACATTTATTCGTTGCTGCTGCTTCTTGTCGTTGGTGCGGATGCGATAGACCAATGCTCGGCTGTGCCAGCGTTGTTCAGTGACGCATTCCTTCTGCAGTTTTTTGGCTATCTCCTGTGCCTCCGCAGGAAGAGTGTCCAGGGATGGAAATACTGAAATGTCTGGATTGATCTTTTCTATTGTCTTTTTCTTCTTAGCCGGGGCATTTGCCGCTTGATGGTTTGATGCCGCGTAATTGCTTTTCTCGGCCACAGGTCCGGTGAATACTGCGACGAGGAACAATCTTATACAGAACAATACCATGCCGATTCCCTTTTCTCTATTCTCGGGACGCCCCGAATACTCAGCTTGAACCATGTTATAGGAATGAGCTTTCTCATACAACTAATTCGTTAATTGCTGTTTTATCGAACTATTAAGCTTAGTGGGAGTTATTTGAGTGTGTATTGTAAACTACCCGTAACCTGTCAATGGTGAAATGAATTCCGCCGATAACGAAAGGAACTGCCTTGCATAGTTATCAGTCCAAGCCGATCGAGATCGATAGTTTAAAGCATGAATCGGCGAATGTGCCGATTTTGAAGAAACCCAACCCGGTAGTTCCTGTCGCCCGGCGAGCGGAGTTGACACCTGTTGTGGATTTTCCGGTCCCCTGTGATAAGTCGTTTTTTCCTGTAAACGAATCTGCTGCCTGTTCAACCAGCCTGTCATACGCTTCTTTCGGTTCCCGGGTTGGGGCGGCCATTATCGATTTTATTATTCTTCAGGTGGCGTCATCCTTTATAGAGGCCCTTTTTCTACCGGTCCTGTTCGGTAACCTTAACGGGCAGACCATAGTCGTAGCTATGGTAGGACCTCTTATTCTTACTTCACTCTTTGCCCTGTTCTATAGTGTGTACCTGGAGAGTTCTTCCTGGCAGGCGACTCCAGGCAAAAAACTCGTAGGTATAAAAGTTGTGGACCTCGAAGGCCAAAGAGTAACCTTCGGTCGGGCTTCGCTCAGAAATCTGGCTAAATCCCTGTCAATGATTACCATGTGCATAGGCTACCTGATGCCCTTGTGGGATTCCAAACGGCAGGCATTACACGACAAGGTTACCAGATGCCTGGTTGTGCAGGATAATTGATAATTTACGTACCGCTTTGATCCTGATTGGCTGGCTGGTACATATTCGAAATTATCGTTAACATGGCTATCCGATAAAACAGAAATTTTTCGGGAGAGCAATGTTGACCGGTCATAATCCTTCAAGCAAATACACCGATCTCGATATGATATATTCCCAGTGCAGCGGTCCGGGAGGATTGAAACTGGCGGAATTCATGGCCGGCAAACTCGGTCTGGAACCCGGTAAGCGACTGCTGGATGTGGGCTGTAATCGTGGTATACAAAGCATTTTCCTGGCTAAGGAATTTGGGGCCTCTGTAGTGGCGATCGATCCATGGGAAGATCGAATGCTGGGTAAGCCTATGGTTGAACTTGCCCGGCAGTTGGCCGATGAGTGGGGCGTCGGTGATAAGGTTTTGGCGATTCAGGCTGAAGTGCCGAATACCGGCTTTGCCGACGAGTCTTTTGATTATGTCTATGCGACTACATCCCTGGAGATGGTTCGTGGACTGAAGGGTGATGAGGGGTATCTGGCCTGCCTGCAAGAAATACGGCGGGTTCTCAAGCCGGGAGGGAAATTCGCTCTGGGTGAGCCGATGCATCTGGATGTTCCTCTTCCCGCTGACCTGGAGCCATACGTCTCCCAGGATCCGTTTCCCTGGAAAAAGTGTTTTAGTGATATCCACCAGACCCGAAAAGCGGTGGAGCAGGCCGGGTTCAACATAATAGAGGCTGATTACGCTCCGGATGCCCGGCAGTGGTGGCTGGAATTTGCCAGGCACGATCCTTTCTGTAAAAAAGATCCCGAGGGAGATCCCAAAACGTTGGAAGTGGATCAGGGGAGATGGACCAGCTTCGGGTATGTAATAGGCTCAAAATGAAATTGAATATTGCCAATTGCTTCATTCTCGCTTGTCTTTGCCGTTTAGGGTGGAAATGAGTTGTAGTAGAACATTTCAGAGTCAACTGGTCAAAGAGTATGCGGTTTTGTGAACAGCAGATACGATGGCCGTATTCGGTTCGCGGTTGCCGTGTTGTAGATGAATTTCAAAGGTGGTTGGCCGACATAACTCTTCGCGCATAGTCACTTTACGAATATCAGCCATTTCGAGCAGTGTACGCCACTCTGAAACAATCCCCTTGTAAATTAAGAGGTTATAGACGTTTTTGCACTGCTGTCGAAAACGGGGAAAATTTCAACATCAGCTTGCATTTCTTCGATATTAGGTGTATGTTAGGATGTATGGCGTCCTTGTTCAGGAAGGGCTGGTGATAGAGTATGGGAGCGGAAGCTTTTTTCCACGGTTGTGAAGCAAAATCGCGTAACTCCAGAAGATTAATGGCTTTAGCAGGATCTGGAGAGTTGGTTGAGTCCTCAAAGGCTGTGGCCGTTTGCCCGCCTGACTCGGTGGCGACTGAGCAGATCTGCACCGTTGAACGGTTACAGACGCTCTTGAAGGATTATCGACTTGCCCGTTACAATGCACAGGCCAGCTCTGCGGTTTACCCTACCGGCTTAGCCCTGTTGGATGAGGCATTGCCGGCCGGTGGCTTACAGCCTGCTACGGTTGTGGACTGTTTATGTCCATCTCCTGGGACAGGTGCCACGCGGCTGGTTTTGCACATGGCGCTGGCTGTATCGAGAGATCCAACTGGCGTTGGTCATCGGCAGATTGTTTTTATCGACAGTGATAACCAGTTCTACCCGCCGGCCGCCGCCGATGCCGGGGTGGATCTATCCCGGCTGCTTATCGTCAAACCGGCGGATCACAAGCAGGCTTTCTGGGCGGCGGAGCAGTGCTTGCTATGTTCGGCCATCGGCGCGGTGGTTGCTGTTTTTGCCAACCTGGAAACGGTTCATTCCCGTCGTTTGCAGCTCGCGGCTGAAGCCTGCGGTGGAGTGGGATTCATTTTGCGCTCGCGGCAAAGCAAGATTAAAAGTGCCAGATCGTTTGCGGCCGTTCAACTGCTGGTTGAACCATTTGTTGCCGGCAAGCAGCTTGTACTGCCGGAGGTTGCAAAGCAGGGAGAAACAGGTAAGCGGTTGGTAAATATAACTGTGATTCGGGTCAGGGAAGGGATGCCCGCCGGTCCGTTCGTGTTGGAGATTCCGGATGAAGCGGGTTTTATGCCTACATTTGAACCAACTGCCAATAGAAAGGATAACCCGGCAGCGGAAAGAACCGCGGCAGGGTAATGATAAACCAATAGCGATTGTCACTCAATCCGCAGGTACCATGCGTGTCGTTCAGGTTAACCATGTTGCCGAAAGGTATGGAGTGAAACCGGGGCATACCCTGGCTGAGGCCGCGATTGTGGCTCCGGGGCTGATCCACTATCAGCAGGATGTTGCGGCTGATCGGGCTGCTCTGGAATCTATCGCTGCCTGGGGTAATTGCTTATCCCCAATTGTTCATATTGAAGGTGATGATTGCTTACTGATCGATGTAACCGGCTGCAAGCGTCTTTTCGGCGATGAGAGGGCAATCATCGATAAGGCGGTATCTGATCTTGCTCAGCAGCGCTATTGCGTGTCGGCCGCTATCGCCGATACGCCCGGTGCTGCCTGGGCACTGGCTCACGCTTCCGGAAAAATAAAAACCATAGCGCCTGCCGGGCAGACTGTTGCGGAAATATCCAGGTTGCCGGTCTGGTCATTACGTATCGATCCCCAGGCAACGGCCCGGTTGCGCGCGGTGGGAATAGAGTCTGTCGAGGCTCTACTCCACCTGCCTCGGGCTTCATTAGCCAGGCGTTTTGGCGAGCAGGTGCTTTACCGGGTTGATCAGGCCTTGGGAAATGCGCCTGAAATACTTGACCCGTTCGAGCCCCGGCCGATAGTCCGTGCCCAGGTTCGGTTCACCGCTCCTACTCAACGGCTGGATCTGCTGCGTGAAGCTGTCGATCATTGCCTGAAGATATTCTGTGATCAGTTGGAGAAAAAAGTGGTGGCCGTTCGGCGGGCGTACCTGACTTTTTACTTTGATCCGTATGCCGTAAAGGATAATCCGGATTTACCGGCATATCATACCGTTACCGTGGACATGACCAGGCCGACAAGAACCCTCAATCGCCTTCACAAGCTCATAACTGTACACCTCGATGCTTTGAAAGTGCCGGTGAATGTGGATTCATTGCAGTTGTGGGCTGACAATCTGGAAAAATACGATGCTCCTCAGCAGGTGTGGTTTGGCCTGGAGGATTCCGCGGAGGATGAAGTCGTACTCGCAGATTTAATTGATCGTCTGATTATGCATATGGGGAAAAAAGCGATTTTCCGGGCGGAAAGGGTAAACGACTATCAGCCGGAGCTGGCCTATACACGCAAGCAGCCCGACTGCCGATCTCAACGAGGCAAAAAGCAAATAAATTCAAGCGAATATACACTGGTAAGACCGCTTCGCCTGCTTGCGCGTCCGGCTCGCGTAGCGGTAACCGCATTGGTTCCCAACGGACCGCCGGTTCTTTTTCATTTTGAAACCCGCAATCACCTGGTAACCGATTATGCCGGCCCGGAAAGAATAGAGACCGGCTGGTGGAGATCGAAATATATCTGCCGCGACTATTACCGGGTGGAAAGTGACAACGGCTGTCGCTACTGGATGTTTCGTGACCGTAACCGAAGCCAGTGGTTCGTTCAGGGGTATTTCGATTAGGTATAAGAAAGTAAGAGAATCTTATATTACTGAAGTTTCCAATATTATCAGGTTGTCGTTTTTGTGTCTTGGTGTCTTTGTGGTTTATATTCATAGTTTTTACCACAAACCCCCTAAGGCACAAAGGAGATCATTGAATCGCTTATTGATTAGTTTTTTCTGGCGAGGAAGGTTTAGTGACGAAACTGATCAAGCATAAACAGTATATAGAGCTTAGATGCAAAAGCAATTTCTCGTTTTTACGCGGTGCGTCACATGCGGAAGAACTGGTTACCCGGGCTGCAGAGCTGGGGTATCCGGCAATTGGCATAGCCGACATCAACACTCTGGCCGGAGTGGTGCGCATGCATGTCGCGGCTAAAGAAAAAGGAATAAAACTGCTGGTGGGAGCGGAAATTCGTCCTCAGGATGGACCGCCGGTCTGTCTTTACGCCATGAATCGCGCCGGTTATGGCCGGCTGGCTCGACTTATTACTACGGGAAGAAGGAGGCAGGAAAAGGGCTCCTGTCGGTTACACGTCAGCGATGTTCTTGAACACTCCCAGGATCTGATCGCCATCGTCTGTGGAAATAATGAACAGGTGGGCAGCTACAAATCTGCTTTTGCCAATCGCATTTATCTCGGAACATCCGCACATTTGAACTCCAATGATCAGCGGCATCTGGCGAAGATGAACGCGCTAAGCCGTAAACTGCATATTCCCCTGGTGGCGGTTAATGACGTTCATTACCACCTGCCTGAACGAAGATTTCTTCAGGATGTACTGGTCTGTATTCGCGAAACGGTAAAACTGCCTGATGCTGGTCATTTGCTATTTCCCAATGGCGAGCGATACCTGAAATCCTACGACCAGATGTATCATATGTTCCACGAATACCTCCATGCGTTGGAGCGAACCGGTGAAATCGTCGATAGATGTAACTTCTCCCTGGACGAGCTGCGCTACGAGTATCCGCCGGAATTATGTCCGGAAGGTACCACGCCCATTAAACACCTGGCCGATTTAACCTTCTCCGGTGCCCGGCGAATCTATAACGGAAACGTTCCGGCAAAAGTGAGGGGAATTGTCGAACACGAACTCAAAATTATTGCTCAGCTCAAGTACGAACACTACTTTTTAACCGTTTGGGATTTGGTTAAATTCGCCCGCGAGAGGGGCATACTCTGCCAGGGACGGGGAAGTGCTGCCAACTCCGCAATCTGTTACTGCCTGGGAATAACCTCGGTTGATCCCGACCGTATAGATGTTCTTTTTGAAAGATTCGTGTCGGCCGAACGTAACGAGCCACCGGATATCGATGTGGATTTCGAACATCAACGCCGCGAAGAGGTTATGCAGTATATCTACGACAAGTACGGCCGGGAGAGGGCGGGAATCGCCGCTGCGGTAGTAACCTATCGTCCCAGATCCGCCGTCCGTGACGTGGGAAAGGCTCTGGGGCTTTCCCTGGACAGGGTTGACGAAATCGCTCGAAAAATAGACTGGTGGAAGAAGGCGGGTGATATATCGGAGGTACTTGTCGAGGTGGGCCTGGATCCGAATGATCACATGATGCGGGCTTTGATAAAGCTTTGCACACAGATTATGGGATTCCCCAGGCACCTTTCTCAGCATGTGGGCGGTTTTGTTATTACCGCTGGCCCCTTGTGCGAAATTGTGCCCATAGAAAACGCGGCCATGCCCGGCAGAACTTTCATCGAGTGGGATAAGGACGATATTGATGAGTTGGGGATACGCAAGATTGACTGCCTCTCCCTGGGAATGCTGACCGCCATAAGAAAATCATTTGATCTGATTGCCGGCAGGGCGGAAAAGGGGTTGAATAATTCCGATTTCGCCAGAAGTTTAATTGGTAAGGATGCCAACGAACGCCTGGCACTTGTTCCGCCGGAAGATCCGGCCGTCTACGACATGGCCTGCAAAGCCGACACCGTCGGCGTGTTCCAGATCGAGAGCAGGGGGCAGATGAGCATGCTTCCCCGTTTGAAGCCTCGCTGCTTTTACGACCTGGTGATTGAGGTTTCCATTGTTCGCCCCGGCCCCATCCAGGGAGGCATGGTTCACCCGTACCTTCGCCGCCGCGCCGGGGAGGAAGCGATAACTTTTCCCAGCGAGGAGGTTCGCGGTGTCCTTGGTAAAACCCTAGGCGTGGTCCTGTTCCAGGAGCAGGCGATGCGCCTGGCGGTAGTGGCGGCCGGATTCACTCCCGGAGAAGCCGACCGGCTTCGTCGGTCCATGGGCGCCTGGCGAAAAAGGGACACGATGGAGGAAATGGCCTTGAAAATGGTCAAGGGTATGCGCGAAAAAGGGTACAGCGAAAAATTCGCCAACCAGTTGTTTTGCCAGATGTATGGTTTCGGCGAATACGGTTTCCCGGAAAGTCATGCCGCCTCGTTCGCTATCCTGGTTTATGCCTCCGCCTGGCTAAAGAGATATGAGCCTGCCGCCTTTACCGCGTCGATTCTTAACAGTTTGCCCATGGGATTCTACGGACCGGCTCAACTGGTGATCGATGCCCGGAAACACGGTGTGAACGTCCTGGAGATAGATATAAACAAAAGCGAATACGATTGCACCCTGGAGGAAAAAAAAGGATTTCCTGCCGGAAAGGATGACCCGCCGCAGGATTGGGGAAAATACGGTCCAGCCCTGAGGTTGGGATTGCGGCTGATCAAAGGCATGCCCGCCGCCGCAGCGGAAAGGATAGTGAGAGCCAGAGAAAAAGGACCATTCAAAAGTATAAACGATCTGGCCAGACGCAGCGGTACGGGACCGGGAGTTCTTGCCCGCTTGGCCGCAGCCGACGCTTTCGGCTCCCTGGGAATGGAAAGACGCCAGGCTCTATGGCAGGTACTCGCCATGGATGATGGGCTTCCGCTCTTTTCGGGGGTTGAGGATGATGAAACGCCTGTGGAACTTCCCAATATGAGCCTGGACGAAAAGGTTGGCTTCGACTATGAAACTACGGGATTGTCGCTGAAAGCTCATCCCATGTCGCTTATTAGAGATCAGTTGCGAAAACAAAAGATCATGACCTGTGCCCATGCCAGGAATAGCGCCAATCGAAGGATGGTTTCGGTGGCGGGCCTGGTCCTGGTTCGCCAGCGACCGGGAACCGCCCGGGGAATTGTGTTCATTACCCTGGAAGATGAAACGGGAATAGCCAATTTGATCGTTCGTCCAAAAGTATATGAGCAGTATCGTTCAGTGGCCCGGACAGTGGCTGCCATTATCGCCCACGGGCATATAGAACGCAAAGGGGATGTTGTACACCTGCAAACTCACTCTCTCGAGCCCGTCTCTGCCAGGTTATCTTCTTGGAAAACCAAAGTTAAAAACTTCTGTTAGCCGAGTACGGGCCTATTCGGGATCCTTCGGTCTGGCGATTATTACGAAACGCGGCGCTTTTTCTATAACTATCGTCCCCGCGGCAAGATCGCCTACCCGCTGCTTATTACGTGTGAGGATTATCAGGATTCCCGTCAGGTTGAATTGAGGGAAAAGCTCGAACCGGAGAATGTTCCGTATCAGAATTTCGCGGAAACTGCACCGCTTGCCCTTGCTTGTACAAACCCGTAACCCTAAAGCCAGTTTACCCGGGGTGGCCGCCAGCATGGTCTCGAAGCAGGTCGCATATACTATAAAAACCGCTGCACTCAGGATAATCCGCCAGAATAACTTGTCCGGATCCTCTGTGGCAAGGTACATCAATTCCTCAAACATATTGGCATTCGCATTCGCCACGTTTAAGGCCAGATCGTAGAAAAGCAGCGGTCCCGTTACCAGTGAGATGGCCAGCGAATCTATTATAAATGCGGTAAACCGTTTGAATAGACGGGCGACAATATAACCTGCCGGCACCGTCGCTTCCTGAAGCAAGTCTGTCTGCCTCTTGGTGAAAACGTAAGTCAATGTGATCGCGAAAAAAATGATGGCTGCCAGGGTGACTGAATCTTCGTTTATCGCATTCTGATTTTTTGGTAACAGAGCGGAAATTCTCATCGGTTGTCCAATGGGATCGCCACCGGTTATTTCCCAAAGCGATGCGTTTATTACCTCTTTTTCTTCAAACTTGTCAAAAAAAGCCACCACCAGCTTATCGCCCAGGCGGCTTACGGAAACCTTGTCCTGTTCGTAAACGATTTCCTTCCCCTCACGGGTAAGCGGCTTGTTTCTGGTCCATTCGTTTTCCGAAAGGGTGACGGCCGTTATACCGGTTTCGCCGGATTTACCTGCTATCAACCCGACTTTTTCAAAACCGGCAAATGGCTCAAAAACATCCGCAGGCAGAATTCCGGGAACCGCCTTGTCTTCTGACCACGATGTGCCGTCAAACTTACTGTAAAGCAAAGAGTCCGGGGTGTTTTCCCGGGCAAAGAACAGGTGGCAATTCCCACCATCCGCCGCTATTCGGCAAAAAACCTGATCATCAAAAAAATCCGGAATCTGCGAGACTTTCGTCCACTTACCCTGCTGATAGCTTATAAGTGCGTATCCGGTCTGTGGTTCGTCCGGCTTGACGAATTCCGGCTCAGTTGCCTCTTCTTTGCCGGTCTCCTGCTTGGATTCCTCGGTCGTTTCCTGGTCAGCTTCGTGTTCCGTTGCTGGAGCAGGTTCAGGAGTTGATGGTGGCTCTTCAAGAGCGTTAGCCGTGTCCGTCGGTACAACAGCCCACAAGTAATTGCCCCGATCATCTCCGCATAGGGCAATTGGTGAAACCGAGTTAGGGAGATTTCGTTCAACGAAATCAGTTTTTTCCAGGGCCGCTTCCGGTTTCAATGGTTTTCGCGGTGCCATGAAACGGTAATGCGAACCGTCCTTGAAAAACATGTACAGGTTTTTATCCCGGACGGCCGTGAGCTTTAACGGGCCACTCGTCGGATCGACCGGCAACGTGAAAAAGCGAAGGCTCTTGTTTTTGTCCGTTGGTGGATAGGTGTAAGTGAAAGTTATTGCACCCGACTGCTGAGGATCAGTTTCAACCGATCTGTACGCCCAGACTATCTTGTCCCCGCCTATCAGTGTCAGCGGAGTAGCTGCCAGGGTGGTCGAGGTGGCCACTGCCACAAGACCTACCAGTAATAAAATCCAGCGTTGATTCGTTAGTGAAATCATAAGGGCATTATGAATGCACAGGTTGATCGGTCAAGCGTTACTCTTGTCGTAGATAATCCCACAATAATATGGTTGGTAACAATTGAAAAATCCGTGTTACCAGTACGGAATCAGCGATTCCAGCCACCCGTTCGCGAAACCTTAAAAGCCTGCGAACTCCTTTAGATCAAAACTCGCTTAACACGAACCAATGATCAAGGCCCATTGGGGGGCGGGCATCTTGTTCGCCTGGCTGTTCGTAAGCCAACAGTTACCAATTGTACCGATAAGTCACCAACAACACCGATACACTTGATCGACAAATGCGATAAAGCGTACCGTGATTTAAAAAAAAGCTGGTATCACGGATTCATTGGCTTAATCCGCCAAAGGCGGACCAAAGGCTGCGGGCCGATATAAGTAACCGCCTGGTGCCCCACCCCTCGCGTCTTTTGCAAGGGATGGGGGACGGATAAAACCCGAATTCATCTGCTAACGATGCCCTCTCAGCAAGCTAAACGTCCACCGAAGCGGCCGACAGAACGAACTCGAAACATTGGGAGCTATCCCCATCCCCCTCAGAATAGGATGAACCACAACAAAAGTACTAATCCACAACCGATTGGTCATTAATCGCGTCCAGCTTTACGTCTATATCCATGATTCGATCAAAAGATTTACCGAGCTCTATGGGAAAAGTAAATGCCGGATGATCTACGCTTACCTTGGGCAATAATTCCCAGCCTGCGGCGGTGAAAATCAGTTTACTTCCGGTTGCAGGCCAGCTGATGTACACCTTATGCGGCAAAAGCGGGCCATCGGGCTTGACTGGTTTGTATCTGCTCAGATGCGACTCCATTATCTTTTCGCCTAAGGCGTCACGGAAAATAATCCGCTCCACTGTTCGCGGCTCATACCGGCTCAACCAGTACTCTTTAGATATGAAACCTCGCAGCTTTTCGTCATAATCAACGAAATGCAACTCCTGACAGTCCTCGGTGATTCGCTGGAACGGACCGTACAGCACATGTGTCGTCGTCGGCAATTGATTAATCCCAAGTGCCTCAACAATCAGGTCCGGTCTGATGATCATGTCCTCAGCGGCTGGATCCACCTGGCGGTCATGCCTGCCCCAGGAGAGTGCGTTGGCCGATACCTGCTCCGCCCAATAACGCTCGTTGTTGGAGCCGAACACAAACTGGGAATTACCCAGCACACTCATATCCATTCGCATGCATCGGGGGGGATGAACCAGAAGGGCCGCATCCACGTCGAACCGGTGCCTGGTGCCGTCCGGCTCGACGAATACTCCGGTTGCGTTTCCTGCTTTCGCTCGAACGGTCAACTGGAGTTCTCTGCTGTTTGTATTCACCAGGGCAAGTGCCTGATCGATGGGGACTGGCTCGAACCGTTCAAGGTTTTCATGGGGAGGGCAGCCGCCGCAGGCCAATAGGGTAAAAAGCAAGCCAGCGGCGATCTGAACCGGTGCGAACCGGGTTCTACTCGTTGTCTTCCCCGTCGTCGTCATTATCGACTGACCCTTCTTCAGCATCAGCTTCTGCGGATGAGTCTTCGTAATCTTCATCCATTTCGTCGTAATAGGTGTCATCATCGCTGTCGTTGGCCAGGTCCTCAAACTCACCCATGTCCCCGTGCAGAATGACCCCCAACTGGTTGCTGACCTGCTCTATCTGCTCGTCGTTTAACCGGGGATTGAGTACCTTGTGCAGGGTAAGCTCCTTGGCCAACCGCATCATCCAGAACTCTTTACCATCTTCGATGACCGTGTCCTCATACTTCAATATCCGTTTACGCATAAGGATCAAAGCTAGTACGAAACGGAAATGCAGCCGCGTCTCCTGCTCCTCCTCAGCCAACCGGGTGAAGAATGTGATAAGCAGGTTATCATCGACCAGGAGCTTTTTCTTCTTTTCCTTGACCGGTACGCGGGTTTTAAAGAAACAATACGACTCGGCCGGTGGTCCGGGCCAACCTTCCAGACTGTAATCCTCTCGCCGGAAAGCCTCCCCGTCCTCAAAGAGTACCGCGTAGTGCTCTTCGCCCTCTTCCAGTTGTCTGCCGGTAGCGGTACAGACGCCGCCACATCTTGCTACGTCCCACTGAGCCATAACTCTTCCAATAAGCCCCTTTCAAGGCGGGTTACGCTTGCGAACCCGTACTCACGGGCCAAAAGCTATTTCAAGCGTTGAAACCCTCTTCGTCAAGGGCTCCGGGCTCAGGAAGCATCGCCGACAAAAAACTGAACCGATTACGTTACAATCCCGACAATAGTACTCCTCAGTCTATTAAACCAGGTTTTCCGCGTAAACGTCTTCATTGAAACCGATTAGAACCGTTTTACCCGACCTAATCGCCGGAGCTCTCAGATTGCCCGTCGGTCCCAACATGTAAGATATCAGTGTCTGGTCATTGGGCGGATTCTTTTTCATGTCGATAGTAGTTACCTTCTTCCCCTTGGTCACTACCACGATAGATGCCTGATGAGCCAGTTCCAAGGCATCGTTTTGCCCCAGTTTGATCCTGGCGTCCACGGTCTCTTTAGGCTCTATCTTATTCTTCGCAAGAAACTCTTGCGATCTGCCAGAGGAGACTCAGCCCTTGCGATGATAGTACCATTGAACCGCAGCTTTACTTTTAGCCATTGATTACCACCTTTCCTTTAAAGCTGGTTTAAAATGGTTGCCTGTTACGCATCTATTGCGATCACTGTGCATCCGACGGGGTTCCAACTCGAGCCCTATCGGGTTGCATGTTGTATATCTTGCACGGTCACTGAGCATAGTAGCGACGCAAAGAACAATTACAACGGAATTCGTGGCCGGATATAACCCGCTCGTAGTTTGTAGATCGGGGCAACAGACCTAACGCGCACTGATATGCATTCAGCTTGTTATTCATTGGACCACCAGTGTAAATCGAGCTTGTTTAAAACATCGTCGTGGATAGTCGCGTCTTTCAGGTGGTGTTTATCCAATTGATCGAGTGGTGTTCTGTTTCCTAGTTTCGTTGCGATATCACAAAGGTTGTCAAACCTGGTTGCGTGGCCGCAGAATCGCTTGACGGCGTAGTCGGCCGCCTGTTTCGTATGCACAAGGAAAGGCCAGTCGCTTGCCTGCATCAGCAGCAACTCCCTGGCCGCTCCTTCCAGAACGTCTCTCGTACCCTGGCAGGTTTTCCAGGGCAGGTTTTTTACCAATCGCTCCAGGTGAAGCTCTGCCCGGTATTCGATTTCCCACAGGTTGGTGGTTTCATCATTCAGCCAGACCGTATTGTTTTGGTTTTTACCCCAACTACCCTCGGTCAGGTGAATACTTCTTTTCGGGGGATGCCCGGCCAGGTAATCCGCCGCCGTGACCGTGTTCAGATAAGGATCACGATCGATTTGCAGCAATACCTGACGTATAAACTCCGGCCCCTCGAACCACCAGTGTCCGAACAGCTCCGCGTCAAAACATGCGGTAATTACCGCGTGATCCGATTCCGCCTTCTGATGGTTTTTGTGTATAGCGCGGAGCGACTCACAAAACCGCCCGGCATGTTCCAGGCAGGCTCGTTCCGCCTCTCTTGCGTTATATGGTTCCTTATCCCCCAGACCCAGGTTGCGGCCGGTCACCTTCCAGTAACGTAAACCGGGCGGGTTTTCATTGTGTCGGTGTTTCTTGTGAAATTCCAAATATTCCGGCGAGCCCGGATACCCGGTCTTGGCGCACCATATTTGCTGGCAGAGTTTGGTGTGCCTTTGGAAAGCGATACCGTCGCGGTAGCCCTCTTGATCCAGAACTCCCATGGGATGCGACCATGAAGTGAAGTCGCTTCGTGTTGCCGGCGGTCCTTCCGTGAAAAAGTGAGTTATTCCCCTTTCAGCCAATGAGACGTTTAATCCCTGCCTATGCGATGGTTCAACTACCGGTACGGCTGGTTGCCACATGCCGGTGGGGCGGAAGGCGCATTCCGGTAACCAGAACCCGGTTGGATTAATCCCAAGTATGCGGCTGCTGACGGCCTGTCCGGCGATTAACTGGGCACGCAGGGACGATTCAGTTGCCAGCAGGGGCAGATAAGCGTGGGTGGCTGCTCCGGTGAGTATTTCCAGACGCCCCTGGCGGATATGCTCCGCGAAAGCGGCCGGTATGTTCCCCTTTATTCGGTTGAACATCTTAAGCTGCTGACCGTAAAACCGATGCCAGAAATCGGCTTGCGTCGCTGTCGCCTGTTGTGATTTTGAATGAAATTCCCCGTAATCCTGCTCGGCTCGCTCGATTCTCTCTTCAAGGTAGATGCGAAACCCGTCCCTGAAACCGGGGTTGTCCAGTTGCTCCAGGAGTATGGGGGTAAAACCTATGCAGATGTTGATGTCGACCTGCTGGGTCGCCAGTTCGTCGAATGTGTTCAAAAGGGGAAGATAACACTCGGCTGCGGCCTCGTATATCCAGTGTTCCCCATGCGGATAAGTTCCGTGGTTAAGAACGTACGGCGTGTGTGCATGCAATACGAGACAAAAATGGCATGGCGAGTCAGGCATGGCTTGGCTCAGGCGCTGGACGCTCTTGATAAAAACCCAATGCTGGAAGCAAAAAGGTTTTCCGTCATTGCCGGATCGCTGTCGTCCAGCTCCTCTTCCTCGATATCTTTAAGGTTGGCCAGGCACATGGGGCAGGCGACTACGTCAAGATGAAACTGTGTGTAGGATAGCCAGGGATCTTCAAGCACGCCAAGCAGATACGAACCCAGCGTACTTCTTTTCAAGCATGTCAACCTGCGATTACGCCACACGTTGGCTACCGAAATCTCCGCAGCTTCATCCGTGAAATCATCAGCGATTGCCTCGTTTATCTCTTCCATGTACTTACGGAGTTTGCCTATCGCCCGGAATTTAATACCCGCGACTGTCTTCTGGTCAATTTCGAATAATTCCGCTACATCCAGATTACGTTTGCCGGCATAGAGAACGAGCTCGATTATCTGCAAGTCACCAAATGCTCCGCGATCGCGGTAATCGTGGATTAACCGTTTGAGTAGATCCGCCAGTACCTGCTCTTGAATGGCTGCGCCCTCAGCGGCCGCTGCCACTCGTGAAGGTGTTTCCTCACTCTTAGGCAGGATTCTATCCCACCAATCCTCCTCTTCTGATTCGATGTTAATCGCGTCTGTCTTTTTGCTTCTCAGACGATCGATCAGCTTGTAGCGGACTATGGTAAAGAGGTAGGTTTCCAGTGATCGGGATCTGTCGTAATTGGGTAACGACTGCAGGAATCCAATGAACGTGTTCTGGACTATATCCTCGGCATCCGCCAGGCTGGCCGTTCGGGCACGGGCAAAGGCCAGGAGTCGCCCATTGAATCGCTCGATCAACTGACGCCACGCCGATTCACTCCCTTGGCGGATCTCATCGATCAGGAATTGATCTGCACTATCCGGTTCCATGGATTGCCCTGTAACCAAACTTCTTGAAAAGATTTAGCCTGTACCATTACAAAACCGAAATTATCATACGCTTTTTCCACCCCATGATCCATAAGCGCATGGTCTGTAACGAAAGGCTTTGACGGGTAAAAATGCAAAGCCCCACTCTCTGGCAGGTTAGAGTGGGGCATAAAACGCGTTTAATGATACACGAACAAGGGGTATTTCTCGTTGCGTACCAGGTTATTCGCTGTGGAGCCAAAGAACATGTGCTTAATGCTTCCTCGACGTCCATAAGCTCCCATTACGATAAAGCAGGGGCCTTTTTCGTCCGCTACTTCGGGGATGACTTCGCTGGCTCGGCCTGGCTTCGTGATTACTTCCACGTCGAATCCATAACCCTGGATATATTTCTGAGCAGCTTCTATCTGTACGTGTTCATCTTCGACGGTGCCTTCCGTAACATTCAATAGAGTGATTGTGGATGACCCCGGTGTAAGAGAGGTAATGTGAATGAAAGCACGCATAGCCCGGGCGGCTTGCAGACTGCCGTCGTAACAAATAACAGCGTTATGCGGTTTTTCGTGAATCTTCGGTACCGCCAGGACCGGGCATATACCAACTTCCATCAGGTGCCGAAGCGTATCACCCGCCTCCTCCTGGGTCTCGAAGTGGAAGTACGTACGCAATCCTATCATTATCAGGTCCGCACATCTTGCTTCATCGACGATAGCCTGGAACGGCACCGCGTCATGGTATGCCAACTCAAACGGTACGCCGTGTTCCGTACAAGTTTTTTCGAAATCCGTAAGAAATTCCTTAACATGTTCGTGAGCATCGGAAAGCTTCTGTTCTCGTGCTCGACGGGCATATTCGTAAGCACCGATTCCTGCTCCCAGAGAGCTGGACTCTATACCCGGGCTATCCACGACGGCCACTCCAATAACCGTTCCCGCATAGGATTTGGCTGATTCACAAGCCTGGCGAAGGGCATTCGCCGCGTATTCGGAGCCATCCAATCCCACCACTATTCGTCGCGCCATGATCTGTATCTCCTTGACGGGTGCTGTAACACTTGCTTCATCGTACATTGTAGTACGCGAATCGCAAAGAAATATGTAGATTTGCAAAAGTCCTGATTGGCCGGTAGTCAATCTGCCAGGCAATCGGTTATCTGGAAGGTCAGAGCCGCACAGGTTTCGTCCCATTGGATCAAACAGCACTGAGGATAAAGAACGCAAATGTCCTCACAGCACTGCATGTTGTTACAGCCGGGGCTGGAATTGTCGATGTTGCAGGGCCCCGCGGATGCCGTGCAGTTGCTGAACAGATCGGATACGCACTCCCCAGTATCCCTGTTGCAGCTTTCTCCGCCCTCGCAATCCAGATCGGTTCTGCACCCTTCAGATACTACGTCCTCGCAGGTGCCGGTGTTGAGATTGCATTCCTGCCCAGTGTCGCAATCCTTATTGGTTACACACGAGGAGCCACTCTCTACGCATTCTCCGGTGGATAAATCACAAGTCTCGTCTCCTTCGCAATCTTCATCGTTTGTACAGTCGGGATCTTCCGCTTCCGGGGCTGGAGTAGGAGTAGGGGCGGCCGTAGGCCCCTTGGGGTGCCGATCGGGCGGGGAGTTTGTGAATTGTCTCCCGTCGTCGTACCGTTATTGTCGAATGTGATCGGAGTATTACAGGCGAGGGCTAAAAGAATAACCGCAACCATACATCCGGCTATTTGAACTGCTCTGGATTTAAACGTGAGTGCCTTCATTTCTCTTATCCCCGATTTAATGCTTTATCGCCTGTATCTGATCTCCCGACTCCATGTGCAGTGTGGCGGTGTCTGGTACAGATTATTCTACCGAATATCTCACACCCTTGACAGCGGTGTCAGACTCTCTATTTCCATAATTACCAGGTGACAGGTGTCGAGCAATAGGATAGGTATTCCATTATGGCGAAAAATCGCCGTTATCAGGACGTTGAACCGCTATTCCTCTCGATCCGCAGCCATATCTCAATCCTGTATTTCCTGCTCCAGCTCGAAACCTTCGAGTAATTCATCTACCGAACATTTTTGACTTTTTAACGTTATTATCGACGCGGTCAGCTTGTTTACCGCTACTACCTCAGTTACTCGATCCATTTTTCGCTTTTCGATTACGATCGGACCTTTGAATTCTTTTTCAAAACGGACCTCTTTATCCCCGATTCTTATTGATACCTTTGGGAAGATGGTTCTGTTTACCTCAACCCGGGGCTGTCCTTCGGCCATAACCTTTTCACTCAGTTCCGCATATATTTTCTGATCGGCGGCGGTCTGCTTTTTGGCTTGCTCCATTCTCTCGGAAATGCTGTCTACTTTCTCCTTCTGTTCCGCGTTGAGCTTCTGCGTTCCATCCGTGAGCGGTTTGATAACCTCCCTGATTCTCTTGACCAGTTCTTTATTGGTGTTTATCCGCTTTTGAACCACTGCCATTTTCCGGACCACCTCCGGATTCGCACCCACCACAATCCGAGTGCGGACATTGGCTCCGCTGCCTAGCGTATCCGCTAGCACGCTTTCTCCCGCGAAAACGCATCCCCCGATTATTTTCGCGTGTGGACCAATGAGGTTGTGGTTTACACAAGTCTGGCAGTTCATCAACTGCTTGGCGATCTTGATATCGCGGTAAGCCACGAGGTTTGCTTCCGCCGCGTGCTTCGTAACGATATCACGTACGGCCGTCACCAATCCGCCGTGGCGGGCGACTATACCTCGACGAACGGTAACGTCCTCTCCTGCGGTTACCCTCGCGGCTTCTATGGACATACCCACGGTGATGGATTTTTTCGCCTTGACTTCGAACCTGTCGCCTATTTTTCCGTTTATGTTGACGTCTACGGTAGAGGTGATATTACCTGTTTCAAAAGAGACGTTACCCGGTATATGCAGAACCTCCTCGATTTTCAATAGATGTTGGTTTTCACGAACGCGACCATCGATAAGGGCAACCACCATGCTGGGGTCGTCCGGGCTTCGACCAATCGTTTCGTCCAACTCCAGTGCTATCGACGATCCTCTGCTGGGGACTTTCTGGCCTTTGACGTTTACCCCGTCAACAGCGCTAACCGGAGGAAGGACTTTTCCGATTACCGTGCCCTTTTTGACGGTCACTATAGAGCTGACGTTGTAATAATTAACCGTGCCCTCTTCATCCCATTCCGCAGCTTGTGCCTTGTATTCTTCATTCCATACCAGTTTTCCGTCTTCGCCGTATACAGGGGCCGTGCCTTCCGCGATAATATACGATTCCGGCGGTAAATCGGAATCTTTCAGCAGGTTCGCGTATTCCTTAATTCGTTCGCGCACCGAATCCGTAATATCGATCTCCGCCTTGTTTACCGCTTCGGTTATATCCTCTTTAGTGATCGGTTCGTCATCTTCCGTTTTACGAACCTTGATCGTGGCGACCACCGCGTCCGTGTCGAACTCGATTACAAGTCGTTTGGATTTTACCGCTACGACTTCACTCATCGGAAACGCTCTCTCTTATGGCAATCTGCGTCCAGTTGCGTCGTTTGGTTTGATTGTTTTTTGGGGCTACTCAATCCCGACTTCAGCCTGGATTGGAATTAATGCACCGCCCGGCGATTTATAGATAATACCTGATAGCGTTATCGTTATCCTGATTCCACTTATTGAGATCAAACAGGACAGGGAGTGGCTGAATGCTGCTTTAATGTTTATGGGACTTATGGTTTGTCGCACCTTTAAACGCTGTTGAGCAGCGAATCTCTTTTGGCTTTATTTGGTTGAACGCACCTTATAGGACTACTTTGTTTCAGGGGGCTGTACCTGAAAAAGGTTGTACTTGCGCGACGAACCGCGGATTTCCACCTCTTCCCAGAAGCTGGTACTGATGCCCTTCGGCAAACGCTCATTCAATTCCTTACTGATTAGTATTTCCCCGCCTTTGGTTAAACCTTCTATGCGCGCCGCGATATTTACCGTGTCTCCGACCACGGTGTAGTTGGATCTTTCACTCGACCCGATATGACCGCATGCGGCTAATCCACAGTGTATCCCTATGCCGCATTCCAATGCCGGCTCGCCGCGTACCTGACGTTTTTCGTTCAGTTCCGCCAGGTATTTTTTGATCGCTACCGCCGTTCGTACCGCTCGAACCGGATGATCCTCCTGTTCCAGCGGGGCGGAGAAGACTGCCATTATCTCGTCACCCACGAACTTGTCCGTAAAGCCGTCGTTTTCGAAAACGGCCTGGGTTATATGATTGAAATACTCATTCAGAAACTCCGCCACCTTCTCCGGATCCAGGCATGAAGAGGTGGCCGTGAATCCCCGGAGATCGCAGAATAGGACGGACACCTCCCTGACGTTGGTTCTCATTATGTCCTGTGGTGTTTTTTTCAAGGTGTCCAGCACCCTTGCTGAAACACTCTGGCCGAAAAGGGCTTCTATTCTCTGGGCTCTTTGCAACAGCCGTCTACTGCTGGCTGTGGATACTATCCATTGAAACATCAGCCCCGTTCCAAGAGTAAGGGCAATAGCTCCCAGGGGAGCGGCTAACGGGATTACCGTTCCCTTGTCAAAAAGGTAAAAGGCAAGGTAACTCCATCCGCCAATGAAAAACATCGTGCCCGCAAGAATGTAAAAAAACAGCATCAAAATGCTGTAGCGGTACTCCCACCATCTACGCTGGTGCCAGGAGAAAAATCCTGCGCCGAGGCTTACCAGAAAAACCAGGGCTGACCGGGGCGAGCTTTCGGTCCAGTCCGTATTGAGAGATCGGTTATCCAGGATTTGTGCAATAACATTCGCATGGTAGTAAATACCTGGATTGGTACCTTCAACCAGGGGCATCGGAAACTGGTCTGTAATGGACCGGGATTCCCCTATCAGGACAATAGCCCCGGATACATGTTCTGGATTGAATTCGTTCCGTACCGCCGAATCGAACGCTATGGTTTTCCATCCCGCACCTTGTGGTGCGCTGTAATCTATCAGCTCCCGTTTTTGAATATACCTGTTCCCTAAAGTGGCACCAGTGTCAGTGAACCTGATTTCCGCATTTGTGTCCTCTTGCCACAACCCGTACATGGCTACCGTTAGAGGAAAGTGCGGGATTGTCGAGATGGTTTGGTTTGCATTCAAAACGTCCAGGTATAGATGTTCCGGTAGTCGGCGGAGAACCCCGTCGTCATCCGGGTAAACGGTAACGACGCCCTCTGATGGCTCCGATTCAAGGAAAACATTATGGGCGCGAATTCTCTTTTCGTCGGTGTGTGTAATTGCCATGACTACATCCGTTTCGGCAAAAGTCTGCGCCAGTCTGCCATCCACGTCTGGAGTCGACAAGGCATCGAAAATGACGTCTATACCTACGATAAGCGCATTTGCGTCTATCAGGTTTTCAATCGCTTCGGGCAGGTGCTTTCTTATATTGAATCGGTAATCTCCTTCCCGCAGGTTTCTTCTGCTCTTTTCGTCGATTTCAACAATAACTATGTCACTCCGTGGTTTGCGCGGACCACGAATATCAAAACGCCCGTCGATACTTACCTTTTCAAGTTGATCGAAAAGTTTCGCTTCGGTAAACAGGGTAGCTGCCCCGGCCAGAATCACCGGAGCTAAGAGCAGCAATAAGCGGGCCTGGAAAGACGAAAGGACCGGTCTTTCCCGCAAGTACAAAGTCGGGCTGTTGCCGTTATCACTCATTGATTCTGGGCGAGGATCATAAGTTGATTTTCCGGAATATCCAGCATGCCTTGTATGCCGGCAGCTGCGGAATCGACTACTATTACCACCTGCGATTTGCGGAGCAAGCTGGCTCCCACTTCACTCTTACTGAGCTTATCCGCATCCTCTTTGGTGAGAACTATCTTTCCTTTTAACTCTCCTTCCGCCTTTTTCGCCTTTACCGACACTCTCCTTCGCTTCCTTTTGTTTTTCTTCTTATCAGGTTCGGGTGAGTCGGCAGGTTCGGCAGTTGGTTCCGGTTGGGGATTATCCTGATTGTACGAAGCGAGGATTATTCGTGGACTTCCAGAGGATGATTTCCCCGTTCTATTGCCCAAGCTGGTTCGAGCATCCTTAAGTTGTTGTTCGCTTTCCACGTAATGCACCAGTGGTTTCATTCCTGACTGCGAACTGGTGATCGTATTGATGTCGTAAAGAACGGTTCCCTTGTCGGTTATTATTTCCGGGAATAAACAGGGTTGAAGATCCGTACCGCGAGCGTCGATTACCAGTACCGAATCCGAAACATCCACAGTGGTTTGTGTCAGTTGCATTCGCGAAGTGTTTTGCCGTCGGGTTAGAGATTTCTGCTGTTCGATGAAAACTTTGGAGATACCTTTAGCACCCCAGAAAGGCACTCGTAGAGTCAGGCGGTATTCCGGTGGTGTGTGATCCGGATACCAGCTCTCTTCACTTACTGTATGCCCCTTGATGTATCCCTTGAGTATTCTCTGGCCGTTGCGGATACCGCTTGCTCTTCCGTTTGCGTTGACGTTTATGCCCAGGGAAATGGCCAGCGCGTTAGCGGCTGCGTCGAGCTTAGCTGCCCGGCTAGCCATGAGCCGTTGTTGATCGCTGGTGCCATCCGCGTATCCTTTGCCCTCCGCGATTATTACGCCTTCTGTCCAGTCTATACTTCCGCCGCTCGTCGATCGTTGACATGAGTGAAAGCCAGAAACAAGCGGTTCGTATTCGCCCGGTTCGTCGCTATACGCTGGGGAAAACGCAAATAATATCGAACAGGTTGCCGTTGCGCCGAAAATAGCAGAGATTCTTTTCATGTTAATCGCCCCTTGTTCCAACCCGACGGAATACTGCAACGATTCCAGAAATTCTATCAATCATGACAGAAGATGCATAGAAATACCTGGAATAGATTTTAACGTGAGTTGAACGTCGCTCAGTCCGCGAAACGACAATCAATTGCCAGTGCCTCGTCGAGACGTTCGAGGTAATCCGTGCGAGATATTTCCATACAGTTGAACTGCTTGAGATGCTCAGTTGTGTATTGGATGTCCAGCAGGGAGAACCCCCGGGTTTTCATCCGTTCCACCAGGTAGACCAGAGCCACTTTCGACGCGTTGCTGGCTCGATGAAACATGCTCTCGCCGAAGAACGCCCCGCGCAGCGACACTCCGTACAAGCCGCCAGCCAACTCGCCGTCCTGCCAAGCTTCCACCGAATGGGCGTATCCCAGCTTATGCAATCGTATGTAGGCTTCGCGTATGTCCTGGTTGATCCAGGTTCCTTCGGGCCTGTCGGCACAGGAATCGATTACTTCTTCAAAACTCGCGTCCACCTTCAACTCGAAACGCTTCTGGCTATATGTCTGCCGTAAAGTTCGAGGAATGTGAAAACCGTTAAGGTCGATTATTGTGCGTGGATCGGGAGCGAACCAGTATATTTCATTATCCTCGTTCGCCATCGGAAAGATTCCTTGCGCGTATGCGCTTAACAGCAGCGATGGGGTCAGCTCCTCTATCATGCAGTTGCTCGAGGTGGAAAGATTTCCAATAGGTCAACGATTTCGTTTATATCGTAATCGCCGCGTGGCCCGGGTAGCATGGGATTACCCTTAGGTGTTCTGAGTATCGACATCATTCCCACGCGCTTTGCGCCTTTGACGTCAATCCGGGGCTTGTCGCCCACGTAGGCTGCCTGGTGGGGGGGGGCGGAGAGTTTCTTGAGTACTTCCCGGAATATTCGCGGATTGGGTTTGGGGACTCCAAATACGCAGGAATAAATCCGCAACGGGAAATACTCTAATACACCTTCGCATCGCAGGTGGTCATCCAGTCCCGGCGGTGGGGCGACCGTGTTTGATATGATCGCCAGCTTGTAACCTCTTTTTTGCAGTTCCGCCAGCGCCATTGGCGTGTCCTGGTGTACGTGGGCAATTGATTTTGTCGGCTCGTAAATCCGCCTCGCCAGTTCGTGCAGATCGCTTTCGGATAAGGATATACCCAATCCAGCGTGAATAATACGCAGTTGCTTCATCGGGTCCAGTTCCCCGCGCCTTAGCCGTGACCACAGGTAGGTCTGAAGCAGGCGGTGGAGAATCCTCCGGCGATACTTACTGAAAGAGGGGAGAGGATGGTTGGCCGATGACAAATCCTCGTATGCGTTGGCCAAGCCGGCACTCAACTCCGCCAGCGTTTCCGGCTGCTGCAAATCAAACAATGTACCACCGATGTCAAATACGATGGCGGTTATGTCATCAATCTTAACCATAGATGCCTATCGTACTCGTCCATACCCATCATACAACAGTAATGACGCAGGAAGACCTGAATCGCTGTCTAATACCCAGGTTATTTCCTGTTGCGATACAATTGCTGATCAACAGTTGCGGCCATTGCCTCAGTATCCAGCTCGCCACCCAGGAAGGTGTTAATGGCCGGAATCTTATCCGTTGGATCAGTCAACATCAGGTTGTAATTGACATAGAGCGTTTCAAAGCACTTGTGGCTGCGAAGGTAGTCCACAATATGTTCAATGTGCAAAAGGAACATGTTCTTCATCTCCGCATCGGAGATTTCCGGCTTGTACGTTCCCCTGCGGATCAGCATCTTTTTCTGGGAGGCTAATATCTCGTCGATGTTACGGCGGATAAAAACTACCTTGTATGTGTATTCGTCATCCGTGGGAAGATCCAGCAGGAGCTGGGAGATCATCTTTACGACTTTCCCTCCCGCGTTTTCCATCCAGCTCTTGTCTTCCTTGGTTTTTTTTACCGCTTCCAACTCGAAATAACCTTTGGGATTATCCTCATCAGCCTCACGGATTCCGTCGGCAAGTACGGGTATGCCTCCGGCGCTGATCATGCTCATCAGCATCGAGGTTCCACTGCGGGGCAGGCCCGAGACTATGGCGATCTCTTTGTTTTTTAACATCCTGGTATCCTCATCCATGTTATGGATAAATGATGGTTTTATCCCGACTGCTTATTGATGACTTCCATTGCCACCGGTACGACCTTTGCAACGGCCTCATCTACAGGGCAATCTAATACTGCTCCTGCCGCTTCATTATGTCCGCCGCCGCCAAACCTTTGGGCTAACTCCAGTACTCTGGTGTTTTGTTCGCCTCGAAAATTAATTCTTGTCCGGCCTTCGGGACCTTCGGTGAACAGTATGGCTATTTTGATCCCATCCATCGAACGGGGAATGTGGACCTGGTTATCTATATCCTCCGGACCACACCCCGTACTTCGTATTTCGTCATGCCCCGCCTTGCTGTAGGCGATCAGCCCATCTTCAGACAGCCTGGTGTTTTCATAAAACAATCTGGTCAGCCGGAATTCCTCGGGTCTCTGTGAGCGGCCTATACGTTCGCACAAGCTGCCCACCCGGGCTCCAAGGTCTACCAGCTCGGCTGCCGCCCTTAACGTGTTTCCGCTGGTTGAGGAAACGGAGAATCCTACCGTATCCGTATAAATACCCGCGTAAAGGAGCGAAGCTGTCGTCGCGTCTATAGCCTTGTTCGCTCCCCTTAAAAGAGAAAACACCATTTCGCTCGTACTGGCCGCACTGTCCACCACCCAGTTTAGGCTGCCGTACCTGGTGTTGGTTACATGGTGGTCAATATTCAAAACATTACGGTTTGCCAGCCAGTTTTCCGGCAAGTCTTCAGCCACGTTGCAGCGCGTTGGCTTGGCCGTATCGGCTACCACTATCGTGTGGGCTGATATGAGATCATTGTTACAGGCCAATGGGACCTTTGCCCATTCCACCATAAACGCCAGCCTTTTAGACAGGGTTTTTTCCGGCAGCGCCACAGTCGCCGTACAATTTTCTCCCCTGCCCCAAACACGGGCTATCGCCAGCATCGCCCCAAGGCAATCGGCGTCTGGATTGACATGACCTACGCATACCAGACGCTGTGCTGCATCTAGCGCGTCAACCAACTCGGACGGAGGTTGAGTGCCGGAATTCCTCATACTTTCTGCGCTGAATCCTAAATCGAAAGCGTTTGCCAGCCGGAGCGGATCACTGTTTTTTCATCGCCCTGACCAATACTTCCGCTACCTCAGGGCGAGTGAACTCCACTGGCGGGCATTCCCCCGCCGCGAGCATATCCCGGACCTTGGTACCTGACAGGAAAATCTGATCCCCTTCAATCTTCGGGAAAGTCTTACCCGATACCATACCGCCCGCTTGCTTGGACCATGCCGCATGCTCGAACTTCAATGGGACGATTTTCAGCGAACCAGGCTCGATCTTATCAAAGATCTCCTGAGCGTCGTACGTTCCGTAATAGTTACCTACCCCAGCGTGATCTCTACCGACAATAAAATGGCTGCAACCATAGTTCTGTCGCAAAATTGCGTGAAGAATCGCTTCGCGCGGACCACCGTAACGCATCGCTGCCGGTAACACGCTGAGCATGGTATGGTCGGGATGGTAGTACTTCTCGATAAGTACCTGGTAGCATTCCATGCGGACGTCGGCCGGTATGTCTCCCGGTTGCGTTTGTCCCACCAGCGGGTGGATAAGTAAACCGTCGCAGATTTCCTGAGCACATTTGGTCAGGTATTCATGTGCCCGGTGAATCGGGTTTCGGGTTTGAAACGCAACTACCGTTTTCCAGCCGCGCTTGGCGAATTCGGCTCGGGTAGTGGCCGGGTCAAGATCATATTCGGGGAACTCTACATCATGCTTGTGCGATACGACATCAACAGGACCACCAAGGCAAACATCTCCCTCGGACATGAGTACCTTTACTCCGGGATGGGCTTCATCCTCGGTTTTAAATACTGTTTGTGCCTGCTTCTTTTTATCGTGGACGTACTTCTCTTCTACTGTCAGGTATCCGAGGAGACGATCCTGGTCATCGTTAAGCTGGACAGAATCACCGGTAGAGATTTTATCCGCTACAGCCTTATCTACCGCACAGGTGATCGGAATAGGCCAGACTGTGCCGTTGGCTAATTTCATATCGTCACAAACCGTGTGATAGTCGGCTTCACCCATGAAGCCGGTCAGTGGGCTCATCGCTCCAATGGCTATCATCTCCAAATCGCACTGCTGACGGTCGGTAAGCTTGATCGTTGCTACTACATCTCGACCTTTAACTGAGGGATTAAGACGGTTTACCAGGGTTCCACCATGCGGTTCTACGATATGACTACTCATTTTTCACCTTTCCTGTTCTAGCGGGCAATTGCTCCGTTTCAGCCGCTTTTGGGCGAGCGGAAAAAGAGCATAGGGGACTATTACCCTAAATGCAACCTGACCGGAATGCTGAAGGGGATAGCAATAGATATGCTTTTAATCTGTTCGAATCGCAGGATTAACAAGCCGGAGCAAAACACCATAAACATGATGTCTTATCGACTTACAGCCGGTATTCTGCCCCTTGTTTATCAAGCGAAACAGCGGTTGTCGTAAAGCGCCTTGCCGCAAACTCTTTGCAATCGATATTTATTGCTGTTCCTGCGCCTCGCTTACAACTTGTGCTTCCGCAACAGGTTGCGGTTCACTATCACTCGCAGGTGTCTCTTGGGCTTTCACGGGTTCCTTTGCAGCCTTTTCCTTTTTTGGGGTACTGGGCTTCTTTTTGGTAACCGGTTTTAGCGGAGCGAGAACCATCGTCATGCGCCGACCCTCAAACTTCGGCGGACGTTCGATTTTCACCTCTTCCCCAAAATGTTCGACTATTTCCCGCATGGCTTCAAACGCGATATCACGATGCTGCCTTTCGCGACCACGGAAGAGCATTGTGAACTGAACCTTGTGCCCCTGCTCGATAAACTTGTCCGCCCGTTTCATCTTGATCAGGCGATCATTGTCATCGGTCTTGGGACGCAGACGGACCTCTTTGAGCGTGATCTCGTGGCTTGCCTGCTGCTTCTGCCTTTTCTTGATGTTGTATTTATGCTTGCCGTAATCCATGATCCGACAAACAGGCGGGCGTTCCTGGGGTGCAATCTCAACCAGATCCAATCCCAGTTCACGCGACATTCGCAGCGCATCCGCTGTGTCAATCACTCCACGCTGCTCATTGTTCTGATCGATCAAGCGGATTGGTGAAATCCTGATCTGATCATTGAGTCGAGGTGCTTTTGCGATGATAGTTTCCTTTCTTGGCCCGATTTTCCTTTGTATCTCACACCATTGCCTTCCTCGGGCTTGGAAGCGGTGCTATTTCCCTGCTAGTGCCTCGTGTCGTTCCTTACCTTTGGTCTGGATTTCGATAAGGCACCACTCGACGAAATTCTCCAGCGGATAAGAACCCATATTCGCACCGTTGCGGTCGTTGATATTGACCGTGTTCTCCGCCGCTTCGTTTTCCCCTACAACAAGGATATAGGGAATTTTCAAGGCACGAAGACGATGCTTCTTCGGGCCGATTTTCTCGCTGCTGGTATCGACCTGGACACGCAGCCCGGCTTCCAGTAACCGGCTTTCCACTTGCCTGGCATACTCCTCGCTCTTTTCGCTTACCGTTGCAATTGCAACCTGGATCGGAGAGAGCCATAGCGGAAACGCGCCGGCAAAATGCTCGATCAGGATTCCAACGAAACGCTCCAGGCTGCCCAGGGGCGCTCGGTGGATCATGACCGGGCGATGTTCCTTATTATCGCTTCCCACGTAGCTGATATCAAACCGTTCCGGAAGGTTGTAATCGACCTGGACCGTACCCAACTGCCATTCTCTTCCTATGCAGTCTTTGACCACAAAGTCAATCTTCGGACCGTAAAACGCCGCTTCGCCTTCCTCTTCCGTTGCTTCGATATTCAGTTCTTTAATTATGTTGCGGATATCCTGTTCCGCGCGGTCCCAGGCGGCCGAATCGCCCGTATACTTGGCCGAGGACGGATCCCGCAAGCCGATTCGGACTCGATAGTCCTTGAATTCCAGCGTAGAGAGGACCAGTTGGGTTAGCTCGACCGTCTTGCGCAGTTCCGCACGCAATTGGTCTGCGGTGCAGAATATGTGGGCATCGTCCTGGGTGAAGCCCCGTACACGGACCATTCCACCCAATTCACCCGACTGTTCGTATCTATATACCGTTCCGAATTCCGCCAGTCTTACCGGCAAGTCCCGATAGCTGCGCGGGCTGGCTTTGTAAATGTGAATGTGGTGCGGACAGTTCATCGGCTTGAGCAGGTAACCCTCTTCCTGGGCTAACTGGTTGTCCACTCCGTCTGCCATTTCTTCTGCACAGCCGTAACATTCCACGCCGCCTATGTCGCCGAATACCTCTTTGATGGCCGAAGCCAGCGTTTGTGCTTTCTTCAGACCCTCTTCTCTGGCTTCACCGGTACTCTCTTTCGTCCTCTTCAGGACATTTCGCAGGCAGGACAAGGATCGGCCGCGGTCGGTTTCATAAAGAGCAGGGAACTGCGAATCTTCATAATACGGGTAGTGACCACTCGTACGATATAGATCCAGCCGCCCGATATGCGGCGTGAATACCGGTTTGTAACCACCAAGGATCAACTCTACCTTGATGAAATTCTCCAGCATGATACGGATCAGTGATCCGTTTGGCTCCCAGAGAACCAGACCGCTACCAACTTCCGGGCTCAATGTGAATAGATCGAGCTCTTTGCCTAAGACGCGGTGGTCGCGTTTCTTGGCTTCTTCCACCTGTCGCTCGTATTCGGTGAGCGATTTCTTTTTGAAGAAGGCCGTTCCGTACACTCTCTGCAACTGCTGTTCATTCACGTCGCCCCGATAATAAGAGCCGCTGACCTGGCGCAGTTTGAACGCTTTTATCACACCGGTTGACGGAACGTGCGGACCTCGACACAGATCCTCAAAGTTCGATCCCGCTTTATCGCCGGTTACATAGAAACTTAGCAAATCACCCTCAGCGCGTTCGGCATTGTCCACTTTGAAACGGTTGCCCTCCGCCTTCAGCTTGGGCATCGCTTCTTCACGCGACATCGAATAGCACCTGAACGGGCGGTCTTCCTTGACTATCCTAGTCATCTCCGCTTCGATCTTCTCGAAATCGGCCGGAGTGATATTGTGTTCGGTGTCCAGGTCGTAATAGAAACCGTCTGCCAACGCCGGTCCATATGCGAGCTTTGTATCTGGATATAGAGTGCAGATAGCCTCGGCCATTACGTGCGCGGCACTATGACGTAAGAGCTCCAGGCTTTCCGGATCCTCGTCCTTGGCTGTGAGTATGGAAAGCTCGCAGTCGCCGGGGAGCGGTTTATGAAGGTCGACGATGGTTCGCTTGCCATCTATCGTTGTAGTGCCCCCAATGGCTGCTTTGGCTAAACCGGGACCTATCTCAGCGGCCACGTCGTATACCGTTGCGTTATCTTTTACCGTCAGTTGTTTTCCGTCGGGGAGAGTGATAGTCACCATTCTACTCCCTTTTCCAAACCTGCAAACAGGTGTTGTTAGGTGCTGTGCCCCTTTATTGAGGGGCGTAAAAACTAAAAAAGGCACAAGGAGTCATGCGGACACTGCAAAGCCCAGCGCTCAGGCCTGTTGACCTGTCCGCACTGAAAAAAGGCTAGCATGTGTATACCGTAAACAACCCTTGAGCCACTTTATATACGATCAACAGTTATTCCGCATTCCTGTTTACTTGTCAGGATACGGATTCTTCGCCAGCGCACAGGCAATTCCCTGACACCAACACAACCGATAATGATACCATATCGGCATTTCTGGTCAAGATTCTTGTGGTTGCCCGTTGTTTTCAACGCCGCTGTAAACGATCCGCGTGTTTAGCCAGCCTTTTAAAACAGCGGTTATCAGGGCTGAAAAAGCGATAGCGACTGAAATGGTCCAACCTGCCCTGATTAGCTGGTCCCGATCGCGCCGCCTAGAAACGCGTTGATTAAGGTCATGATTATGGTTGTGATCAGGTTACTCAACGAACTCAAAAACGACTGACTTGTCAGGAAGCCGTCGATATCAAGGGCGGCCAGCGTAGTACCAAGCAGTGGTAGAATAGATGTTAACGATGCCATAGTGAGCATTTTACTTCTCCTCAAAAGCGATAATAACTGCCTGATTGTACGCGCACAAATTGTCCCGCCAAGCTTGTTTACATCTTCACACGAAAATCGATTCGTCAGTATAACTGCGAGACGATCAACTCAATCCATAAATCGGCTTGAATTTGGCATTTACGTAATCCATGAATGGTCTGGTTGAAAGAGGCTCTCCGGTAGCCTGCACGCATAGTTCATTGGCCCGGTATCTCTGTCCGTGCCCGTGGATATTGCCGCGGAGCCAGTCGAGCAGGGGCCGCAGGTTCCCCTTTTCGATCTGCACGTCAAAATCGCTGATCGCTCTTCGGGCGGCGGCGAAAAACTGTGCGGCGTACAGGTTGCCCAACGCGTATGTTGGGAAATAACCCATTGCGCCCATGGACCAGTGTATGTCCTGCAGGCATCCCTCCGCGTTGCTCGGTGGAGTGATACCTATAAGGTCGGTCATCTTCCGGTTCCAGGCGTCCGGAATGTCCACTACGTCGACCTTGCCGTTTAGAATATCCCGCTCCAGCTCGAAACGGACGATGATATGCAGGTTATAAGTGACCTCGTCCGCTTCCACCCGAATCAGCGACGGTCCTACCGTGTTTATCGCCACGTAGAATTCCTCCAGTGATACATCGCCTAATGAGTTGGCAAAGCGTTTTTGTACCGAACCGTAATGCCCCAGCCAGAAAGGTTTGGATCTGCCCACCATGTTTTCCCACAGACGGGACTGGGATTCGTGTATGCCCAGTGAAATGTAGCTCCCGGCCGGTGTGAACATGTGTTCTTCCGGCAGGCCTTGTTCGTACAGACCGTGGCCCGCTTCGTGCATTACGCCGAACAGGGCGGCCGGCAGGTAGCGCTCGTCGTAACGTGTTGTAATGCGAACATCCCTGCTGCCCATCGATGTGCAGAATGGGTGGACCGAAACATCGAGCCTGCCCGCCTCAAAGTCGAATCCCATCTGTCCGGCGAACTCGCGGGCAATCGCTTCCTGTGTGTCTTTAGGGTATTCCCTTTGGAGTATCGAAAAATCCGGCTTCTGCGAGCTTTCGGCGATTGCTCTAACCAGAGGGGCCAGTTCCTGCCGCAACGTGGAAAAAAGTCCCGCTACCTCAGCTGTTGAAGTACCCGGTTCAAACTCGTCCAGAAGCGCGTCGTATGGTTCGTTCGCATAACCAATGGCCTGTGCCTGCTGTTTTTTCAAGTCGATCAGTTTCGCCAGAGTAGGAGCGAAAATGTCGAAGTCGTCTTCCTGCCGTGCCTGGGCCCAGGCACTTTTGGCCAGCGACGACGTGCGGGCGATTTCCTCTACCAGCTCTGTAGGAACCTTGACTGCCCGATCATACAGCCGTCTTGCTTCCCGGATATTGGTTACCCGAACGTGATCGTGACCTTCCGCATTCTCCAACTGGTGCAAAAGATCGCCCATCTCCGTGCTCGTTCGCCTCTGGTGAGTAAGGGTGGCAATCAGCGCCACGGTTTCTGAGCGTGCCGTTACACCCTTGGCGGGCATGGTCGTGTCCTGATCCCATTCCAGCAGGGCGTCGATCGCGTCCAGTTTTCCAATCTCTTTTATTCGTTCGAGTAAGATGGCATATGGATCGAGCATTGGATAACTACTCCTTGATTACATGTTCAGGTTCTACTCCAGGAAATTGTAGGCTACTCGTTTATCTTGGCCTTAGCCAGAAAAGAAGACCTCCTGGATAGTTTGATTGTATCCGGGAAGCCTTGATTGCCTATTTTAACCTGTGGCCGGCTGGAGTTAGCTATTAAGCGTAAGCCAGTTAGTGTTGAACGGTGAAGTCGGCCGTTACCTTACCCTCGCTAGTGGCTACCTCCACCAGGAGATTCGATCCTTCCACTTTCTTCGGGAGTTCGCTGACGTGCAGGTGGTAAGTTGTAGCACCGGTTTTATCTGCTTTGGATTTCAGCGACTCGCTGCCGTCACCAGCTTTAATCAAAGCTCTAACCGCTTCAGGATCATTCGGGCCGGTTACAGTTATCTCAAACGCGAGTTCCGTTGAACTTGGAGTAAATGTTCCGATTTGAATTACTGCCACAGTGAAATCGCCTGCCTGTTTTTTACCAAGGTCATATTTTTCTCCATCACCATCGTGAGCGTGTGGTTGCCCGGCTTGTTGATCGTGATTGTGTTCATCGGCCGTCTTGTTGTCATGTGCATGATTATGACTGGGATCGGTGCATTGATGTGTGGCGTTTTCTTTCGTCACCGGCTTTGGCTTGTCCTCCGGCTTGCATCCCCAGATTGTCAATGCCGATACGATTGCCAGAGTTAAGATAATCGATTGCTTCATGTAAAACCTCCTGTATTTATTGAATAATCCCAATGTACATTAAATATACCGGCAATGTTCCTGCGTTTTCCTGAAAGCCAAAGCGTAACCGGCCGGTACGACAATCAGGTTTAAAACCGTTGAGGATATCAACCCGCCCAAGACCACCACCGCCAGTGGAGAAAGTAATTCGCTACCCGGTTCGCCGGCCGCCCACGCCAGAGGTAAAAGTCCCAGCACCGCAGTTAAGGCTGTCATGAGGATTGGCACAAGCCGCTCCATGGATCCCTGGATAATCGCATCGTGCAAAGAGAGGTTCCTGTTTTTCATCAGGTACGTGTAATGGTTTACCAGGAGAATCCCGTTGCGTACGGCTATGCCAAAGAGAGTGACGAACCCCACCATACTGGCGATGGAAACTACCGGTGCGTGGTATTCGCCGCTGCCAAGACCGAACAGGGATAGTGTATTCTCAACAACATTGCCTGATTCGGTGATGTATACGGCTAATATTCCGCCAATCAGTGACAGAGGCAGATTAAGCATTACCAGAATCGCCGCCCGCGTCGAATCGAGAGACATACTCAACAGCAGTAATACGACGACGGCCACTCCGGCTCCCATGACGAATATCGTGTGGGATGCGGCCTGCTGCGCTTCAAACTGCCCGCCGTAGGTTACCGAATATCCATGCTTCTGCACAATCGGATCGACCCTCTCTTTGACCTGGTAAACCAGGTGGCCAAGGTTGTATCCTTCGGAAACATTGCAGGAGACCACCGCTTTACGCCTGGCGTTTTCCCTGGCAATCAGGTTCGATGACTGTTCCAGACCTATGTCCGCCACCTCTTCCAGCCTGACCAGAGCGCCGCCTGTACCCTTTAATAGCAGTTTTCGGACGTCTTCTGGTTTTTCTCTTTGATCTGGTGCCAGTCTTACCACGATGTCGTAACGGTTGACACCTTCATTTACCGCCGCAACGACTTTACCGAATATCGCACTTTGCACCTGCTCAGCGGCGGACGCAGGTGTTAAACCCCAACGGGCCAGTTCGTGATGCCGGTAGCGTATCGGCAGGGAGGTTGTCATTACTTCCCGGTTGGCGGCAACGTCGCGCGTACCCGGCAGCGGTTCAATCGCCTGCTCAATCTCCTTGGCTATAATCCTAAGTACACTCAGGTCTTCGCCGTAGACATTGATAGCTATCGAAGCCGGCGTGCCGGACAATACGTGAGACATGCGGTGCTCGATGGGCTGGCCGATCATTGTGGTAATACCAGGGACGTCGTGGATTATCTCGTCGATATCGCGTCGTACGCTTTCTTTGCTGAAACCCGGCTTGATAGCCACATCGATCTCGTTAAAACTGACCGGTTCGGCATGTTCGTCCCGTTCGGCTCTTCCGGTTCGCCGGACCACGCTGCGAATGCCATCGATGTTGACCAGTCGCTCTTCCACTCCTTCCGCCAGGCGGGCGCTTTCCTCCAGTGACGTTCCCGGTGGAGCCATGAGGAAAACCGTAAAGGTTCCCTCGTTAAACTCCGGCAGAAAACTGCTGCCGAAAGTAGTTCCCAGCCATATACTCAATGCGGTTATCACCGTAGCACAAAACGCAGTAGTTTTTTTCCTAATCACCACCAGGCGGAGGGTAGGTTCATATACCCGCTTGAGTATTCTGACAACTATACTCTCCCTGGCATTCGCGCTGCTGGTTCCCCTCAGCAGCAGCTTGCATAATGCGGCCGTCACCGTGATGGCCACCAGTAACGATGCTCCCACCGCAATTATGTAGGTAATTCCCAAAGGCCTGAAAAAGCGACCTTCAAGCCCCTTCAAAAACAGCAGGGGGACAAACACGATCACGATTATGAGCGTGGCGAAAGCGATGGAGCCGAGAATTTCACTGGAAGAATTGTAAATCACCGTGGCCCGGGATTCCTGTCGCTCAATCGGTAGAAGAGAGTTTTCTCTTAGGCGGCGGTAGGCGTTTTCGACGAAAATAATACCATCATCCACCACAACCCCGATTGCCACGGCCAGTCCGCCCAGGGTCATTACGTTAATTGTTTCGCCCCAACCCCATAGAGCGAGCAGCGCCACGTCTATGGATAACGGAATAGCCAACAGCGTTATAATCGTCGTACGCACATTAAGTAAAAACAAAGTGAGTACGACGGCCACGAAGATTATCGCATCGCGGGTTACATTGAGAACGTTATCCAGCGAAAGGTTTATGAAATCCGATTGGCGCATTACATGGCGATTCAAATGAATTCCATCAGGCATTCCTGACTCTGCCGCATTGAGAGCAACGTCAATAGCTTCAGTCAGGGCGAGCGTGTTAGTGCCCGGCGCTTTTTGAATACTCATTACAACTGCCGGATGAGCGCCTTCCGAGGCGGTTCCCCGTTTCATCGCACCGGCCATCTTAACCTCGGCTACCTGGCCTATCGTTATCGGAGTTCCCTTGTCGTATTTGATTAGCGTAGAACGAATATCCTCTACCGACTGCACACGAGCTGCTTGCCGTAAAGGGATTTCCTGACCCTTGACATTAGGTAGGTACCCGGCACCGGCCGTACTGTGAGCTTTCTCCGCAGCCTCGATTACGTCACTTATTGTAAGATCGTATAACCGAAGGTTGCCCTGATTGACGTTGATCTGGTATTCCGGAAGCTCGCCACCGATAGCTACAACCTGGGAAACCCCGGGTACAGCCAGTAACTGGTTTCTCAGGTTGAATTCGCCGTACGCACGTAATTCGAGATCGCTGACTGTGCCACTCGGCGAAGAAAGCGATATTAGCATTATCTCTCCGGTAATACTCGTTACCGGAGTTATTTCGCTATGTACCGATTCGGGCAGCACGTCGTCGGCGATGGTCAGCCGCTCCGATACAAGATAACGGGCCTTGTATATGTCAACTCCCCAGTCGAATTCCACCCACACTATGGATAAACCAAAGGTGCTACTGCTTCGTACCCGCCGTACTCCCGGTAAACCATTAACCGAACTCTCTATGGGAAAAGTAATATACTGCTCCACTTCGTCCGCGGCGTAACCTGCAGCCTCGGATAGAATGACCACCGTAGGGGCATTCAACTCCGGAAACACATCCACGGCCATACGCGGAACCTGGTAAACGGCAAAAGCAATCATAAAACCGGCCATCACCAGCACGAGAGCGGTGTTATCCAAAGAGAATCGGATCAATTTCTGTAACATTTACCAATCCTCCTAATGTGCCTTCTCGTGGAAAGTTCCATCGGCGTGGAAATGGCCTGCCGCCGGCTGATCGCCTTTCTGGAAACTCACCAGCAGCAGTGGGTATACACCGGCGAGTACTATTTCATCGCCTGCTTTCACTCCGCTGTGAACAACTATCCACCTGCCGTCGCTTATACCCAGGTCCGCTTCTACTCGGATAACCTTGTCCGGGTCGGTCGGGTCGCGACGGAAGAAAACTGAATGCAGCCCGTCACGGACGACACACGCTTCAGGGATAGCCGTTTCCATCTCCGATGTATCGAGAAAAACATCCATGTAAGCGGTAACTCCCGCTTTCGCCCACTTGGGTAGCTCAGCAGGTACCAAGAAGATGGGAATCGTTCGCTGTTCGGAGTGGGCCCGATAGCCGACCTGCAAAACGCCATCGATGTCATCCTGCAGATCGATACTGCCGCCAGGCGGTGGAACGATCTTCGCCGTTTGCCCATCCTTGAACATGTTAATATCTGTCTGTAAAGCGTCGGCGTGGAATCGTACTTTTTCCGGATTAAGCGTATCGAGTACCATGTCTCCGGTTTCCGCCCAGCCGCTGTTGGTTATCGCTATCGTATCTACTATTCCGCTTGCTTGTGCCATAACCGAAAGCTGATTGATTTTTGACCATTTTGGTAAGCCATCCTGGTGATGATGTTCACCGGCCGGTTTGTCCAGTTCGTCACGTGGAATTCCGGTTATACTTGAGGCGCTGACCAGTAGTACTTCATAATGAGTGTGTGCCGCCTGCAGGTTTAACTCCGCCGCCTGTAATTCAGCTTTCAACCTGGGTAGCGTGTTTTGTCTGGAGTTAAGTTCAGCCTCTAATTCCACTTGTCGCACGTTGGCATCTGCCAGGTTTTTCACCCTCTGGCTCAAAAACTCAACTTCCTTTACCGCCTCTTCCAGGGCAGCCTGAGCGACGGAAAGCTCCGCATGACTTCGACGCATTGCGTTGTGCGCGGCCACCAGTTCCTCCTGTATTTTCCACCAGTCGGGCGAGTCTATGTTGAATAGAGTGTCACCTGCTTTTACCTTATCGTACTGATCCACCGCCAGTTCGATACGTCCGGTGAGCATCACCCGATACTCCCGGCGGGCTTTGGGCATGAGTTCGAACTGGCCCGGTATTCTTATGGTTTTCGCGACCGGCCGCTTTTCCACCGTTGCGAAGGTTATTCCCAGGTTTCGCCTGACCGCGGGTGGTATATCAATCCGATTGCTTTTCTCGGCCGTCGTCTCAAGTGCAGGTTTGGAGCATTGTGAATGATCCTCTTTCGATTTATCACAGCCGAGCGGCATCAGAAAAACTGAAGTAATGATCAGGCTGAACGCTGAATTTCTTGAAAAACTGCAATTCATTATTGTTCCTTTCGGTCCTCGGGTTTAACGAACCACTGAGGTCGGAGCATGCTGTTCAGCTCGCTGGCAACCGTTGCCTCGGCGAGCCGGACGCTTACCAGCTCCAGCTTGGCTTCAAGCGAACCTTTGAACGCGTCAATTATCAGGAGCACATCTGTTTCCCCCAATGCTATCAATCGTTTGGTTTCTTCAACCTGCAGATCAACTAATGGAGCTACTGTGTCAGCCAGCATTGCTCTGCGTTTTCGGGCAGCCTTTAAAGAGGTTTCTGCCTGTGCCAGTTCTGCCAGTATCCGTTCCCAGGTGAGCTCTACATGATTGCGAGAGACATCGCGGGCAGCTGTTGCTTCCGCTATCGCCTGCCGATTACGGTTCCATAACGGTATGGGAAATCCAAACCCCAGTCCCAGCCGGGATTGCCCCGTCTCCCAGCCGTATGCCGGACCGATCGTCAAATCGGGATATTGCTTACGTATTTCCAGATGAAGATCATGTTCAGCCGTTTGGTAGTTGGCCTTTGCCATTGCCAGTAAGGGATGGTTTTCAAGGAGAACGCGTCTGCGATCTTCTTCGGAAGCAGTCGTGTTAATCGCGAATAAATCAGGTATCAGTTCAACTGGTGTGTGCGGTTCGAGACCCAGCAGGGTGAGTATCTCCAAACGCTGCCTTTCCTCGTTTTCCTCCAACTCATACAGTTCGGTTTGTTTGAATGCCTTTTCTATCGCGAATATTCGGGCGTCAATCGGCTTGAGTTCTCCACTGGCGGATAGTTTTTCCGCCGTCTCCAGTATCTTCTCCAGTTGCTGCAGGTATTCGCGAGTTAAGTTGATTTCCGCTTTCGTGGCCGACCATTCAAACCATTTGTTGTTTAAGGTTTTCAGGGTATGCCATTCCTGTATGGCGATTTCCCGCCAGGCGACTCCGTATTCCGCCCAGGCCTTTTCCTTTTCCACCGCCAGTCGGCCGGAAAGGGGAATTGTCAGACTTAGCCCAACTCCGATGATCCAAGGTTTTTCCACTCTGTCTCCCTCCACCTTACCGATTTGCGGTGGAGCTATTTCCAAACCGGTTCCGGACATACCTTCTATCGAGGGACGCTGAAGCTTGTACCGATCGCCCTGGCCACGATTCAGAATGCGCAGGATCTCAACCTCTAATTCTGGATCGTTCCAATACCCCGATTCCCTGGCACTCATCAGGGGGACCTGGGCCTGCAGACGCACCCGGCGAAGCTCTGGATTGAAGTAAAGCGCAACTGCTTTCGCTTCCCAAAGCGACAGGCCGTCGTTTGGATTGAACGCCACTGCTTGCTCGTTTTCCGTCGCCTGGAGTTGATGTGCATAGTCGATAACCGGTTTAATATTTATATCCCGGACGATCCATTGCTGATCGTAACTCTGTATATCGAGCGGTTTACTTTCATATTGCTGGCAACCAATCGAGAATGTAAACAGAAAAACGAAACTACCGAACCCGAAGGTTCTAAAAAAACCGAGAGAGCATCTAAATATCATTTTCTGGATATTCCAATTACGGTTAAGCCGCCGATTCAGCAGGCGACCTTAGCCTTACCGATGACTGTGAAAGTCCGAAAACCAACGCGCGCAGGCGCGTTGGTTACGGGCACCTGAAAAGCCGTATCGGTGGCTCTAAATCAGATCCGAAGTGGAATATCGCTGGCTGGGAAGGGAAGTTGAACCGGTCGTGCCGTATCACAATCAACAGGTTCGCAGTAATCAGACATGCAGGACTGAACGACTGCTATTGGGGACGGCACTAACCTGACAACCGGAAAATCAAAGAGATTATCGGAATCCCGTTGATTCGGGTTGCTCATATTGATGGCCGCGACGCTGCACGGATCCTCCGGGCACGAATGGTCATGTGGGGCCGATTCATCATGGTGTTCATGCTTATGTGAACTGGATTGTTGGTCAAAACAATCGTCATGTAGCATTCCGCCTATACACAAGGGCGGAAAACTGGCCAGGCACCAGGCCGCAAGCAGGATGACTCCGTCGCGAATCATAGCGAAAATTCTATCGATTTGTAACTCACCGTGCAATCATCGTTCGTAACCGCAGTGAAACATGGTAGACAGCGTTTTTGCCGCAAGGATCGGGAAAACTTGGCTGAAGATTCACCGGTACTTCTAGTTCAGCCTTCTCTGGAATTCAGCGAAATCCTCAAGGTCAACATCGCCATCTGAATCGAAATCGAAGACGGTAAAACACGCGTCAACACAGTCCGGCGACAGCGGGGCAGGCAGGCTGTCCGGTCCGGCCAGGCAATCAGCAAGCCAGGGGTAATCGTCGATACTTACCTGCCCATTGCCGTCATAGTCACCATTGCCCATCGGTTCGCAGCTGTCCGGAATGCCTGTCGCGTTGCAGTCGAGGCTGGTGCCTCCACTAAGATCGCAGGAATCGGGAATACCATTGGTATTACAGTCACGGCTGAAGCCGGCCGCGATGTCGCATTCGTCTGGGATGGAGTTGGTGTTGCAGTCGCCGCTGGTCGCTTCGTTTATGTCACATTCGTCCGGTATCGAATTACTGTTGCAGTCCGCACTACTGCCGGATGCTATCTCGCAATCATCTGGGACAGTATTTGCGTTGCAGTCGGTACTGGTGAATCCGCTGATGTCGCATTCATCCGGTACGTTGTTACTGTTACAGTCAGCTGAGGTTGCTCCTGCCAGATCGCATTCATCGGGTACGGAGTTGGTATTGCAATCGACGCTGGTGGCGTAGGTGATATCGCAATCGTCCGGAACTCCGTTGGAATTACAGTCTGTTTCGCACTCATCGGGTATCAGGTTGTCATTGCAGTCCTCACTGGTGCCGGCGAGTACGTCGCAATCGTCAGGGACGGAGGTGTTGTTGCAGTCGGGCTCACAGTTGTCGTCAAGAAGGTTGTCGTTACAGTCATGGGTAGTGCCGAAGATTATATCAATATCGTCGGGTATTCCATTACTGTTGCAGTCCAGTTCGCATTCGTCGGGCATGCCGTTGCTGTTGACATCGTTAGCGGTGCCGGCCAGCACGTCGCATTCGTCCGGGAAACCATTTGTATTGCAGTCGCTACTGGTTGAGGCGGCGATGTCGCATTCATCCGGAACGCTGTTGGCGTTGCAGTCAACGGCCGTTCGGAAAGCGGCCGCAATGCCTACTGTGAAACCGACATTGTGTACAGTAACCACGTAAGTAGTCTCACCAGTTGCCCGATCAACACGGAAGATCTGACCTGTCTGATTCGTGCCGTAAATCAAGCCGCTGGCGGAATCGATGGCCAGATCGGACATTACTCCCACGTTGAGATTGTTGGGAAGTGCCGTATAGGTTTGAGTTGTTGGATTAACGAAATACGGTATCTGCTCTTCCCTGTCGGCTCCGATCAGCTGCCTGGTGAAGCCGTCATAGGCCAGGCATACCCACTCGTCCATCGTCGGCAGTGAATAAGGTAAATCCATGATATGGGTGACAGTGCCACTGTCCAGGTTGATTTCATGCAGCCCGTGGTGTTTTGCCGATCCATACAGGGTGTTCTGGTGCCTGTCGTAAGCCAGCTCCAGTATAGGCAATTCCCCGGATGAGATATCCGTTACGCTGATGATATCGCCGTTATTTGAATTGATGCGATATATAAGGAGGTTTTCAAAATCGGTGACCAACAAGTCGTTTTGTTCGGGTAAAACGGTTAAACCCCGGTCATTTCCTCCAATTGGAAGGTTAATAATAACTTTCGAAGCCCCGGTTACCAGGTTGAATTCCAGAAGTCGGCTGGCTGCGGTTATGTCTCCGTTTTCGAGGATGAAGAACCGTTCACCCAGTTCGCATTCATCCGGAATGCTGTTTGAGTTGCAATCGGCGAATTCGTCGGTCACGACTGCACATGGATCGGAGAGGCAGATCCAGCCGCTGCCTATTACTCCGGATATGATATCGCAGGAATCTGGAATTCCATTAGTGTTGCAGTCAGTACTTGTACCGTACGCGATATCACATTCATCCGGAACGCCGTTTGAGTTACAATCTTCGCTGGTATGTGCAGCCAGATCGCAATCATCCGGAACCCCGTTGAAGTTGCAATCGGTTTCACACTCATCTGGAATGGTGTTGGTATTGCAGTCTTCACTCGTACCCAGCTCTATATCCTGAAAATCCTCTATGCCGTTTGAATTGCAATCGTATTTGAATTCAATAGCGCCGATGTCTACCACTTCATGCACTATTCGTTTATTACCAATAAGGTCGTATGGTGTCGGTTCCGTGGTTGATCCGTTTGAATTCAAGTCGGAAATGTCCTGGGGAATGAATCCGTTGGAACCCGAATCCAGGCATGGAGAGCCGAAAGTCAGCCGGTAATCGTCGTCTGTTGTTCCGCAAATCTCGTCTATCCCGCAGGAGTTGGCGAACATGGGGTTGTCGGCAAAATTCGATTTTTCCATGACCAGGTCATAATCGCCCGTATACAGCCAGGTCTCTTCTGTCCAGCCTTGTATGCAGCAGTTATACACCGCTGCGGGATCGGGTTTTGCTGAGCGGTCCGGCAGTCTCTTTTCCGCGGAACAGCCCGTGTTGATCGCGTATACCTGAGCCTGTTGATCGGAACCGCTCTGGTCGTGGTTATTCCAGAAAATACTATTGGTAATAACCGAGTTAGCTGGGCAGCCCTGTGCGGTTGAAACGCCCGTATATAATCCGCCTCCAAAGTCGCCGGCCGTGTTATTAAGGAAAGTGCAGTTGGTGACTTCGATTGCTCCAATGGGGTTGGATACGCCCGCGCCGTTGCCGTCGGTTGTGTTATCGAGAAATACGCAGTTAGTCAGCGTGACTCCTTTGTATGGACTTGTTTTTGTCCATACACCACCTCCCGATTCGTGGGCATGGTTAGCCAGGAAAACGCAATTGATTACTGAGGGACCTGACTGATCGTATGAACTGCCAAAGTAAAACAGCCCACCTCCCATGTCCAGTTCGGCGGAGTGAGTTCCGTTTGCGTGACCTCGCGTAATAAGGAAATTCTCCAGGACCGCGGTTTCATCGGCTCCGGTTCCCGTTACGACGTGGTAACAGTTGTCTGAATGGTCGCCGGGAATACCAATATCGCCGCTCAAAATGGTGACGTTGCTTTTCATATCTCGCTGGCCCCTGGATTGTTCCGTTCCGGCGAAACCACCATACACGCCAACGCCACTTATGAGCTGAAAAGTAGCCCTGCGGTTGGTATCGTCGGTGGGCTTGTAAGACCAGGGGCCTGCCGCTACCCAAATCTCAGTTATTACTCCACCTGATGCCTGAGCGACAGTGAGCGCATCCTGCAATCTGTTGAACGCGTCGTACCAGCTCGATCCGTCGTTAGCCCCGATGGCATTGAATTTTACACAAAGGATATTTGGAGGCACATCGCAATCGTCACCCTGCTCTGGGTTGTATACAGTGGGGCAGTTATCGCAAATATCTGAGACACCGTCACTGTCGATGTCGTATATTATTCCCACACAGGTTCCATTATCATTACATGCATCGTCTACTGTGCATATGTCGGCGTCATCACAGGGTTCTCCATTGTGCGCGGGGATAATTTCATCGCAGTTTCCGTTTGTACCGGCCGGATCACAGAACGCGATATTACATGGATCGGGATCGGGGCATTCAAACTGTATACCCGCGCACAATCCGCTCGAACAAACATCGTTTTCGGTACACGGGTTGTCGTCGTCACATATATCACCGTCGTTTGCAGGTGTAATTACATCACAATTACCGTTCGCACCCAATGGGTCACAGGATGTGGTATGGCATTTACCATCATGTATACTGCAATCGACTGGTGTTCCTGCACATATACCGTTTGAGCAAGCATCATTTACGGTGCATGGATTATTATCGTCGCATGTGCCGCCTTCATTGGTTGGTGTAATGATGTCACAGTTACCGTTAGTACCCACCGGGTTGCATGAGGCTATATTACATGCGTCAGGCTGGTCGCATATAATTGGGATTCCTTTGCATGTGCCGTTCGAACACATGTCGTCAACGGTGCATGGATCGCCGTCGTCGCATGCCCCGCCGTTGTTAGTAGGGGTTATAGCGTCGCAGTTTCCGTTAGTTCCTATCGGATCGCAGGAAGCTATGTTGCATACATCTGGTTGGTTACATGCGAATGAAATACCCTCGCACGTTCCGTTGGAACATACGTCGTCGATGGTGCATGGATCGCTGTCATCGCATGAGCCGCCGTCGTTGGCCGGAGTGATGACATCGCAGTTTCCGTTTGTTCCAACTGGGTCACAGGAAACGATATTACAGGTGTAGGGCTGGTCACACACTACTGAAACACCTTTGCAGGTACCATTTGAACATATGTCGTCAATGGTGCATGGATTTCCATCATCGCATGATCCGTTTTCGTTGGTTGGGATTAAGTTATCGCAGTTGCCGTTCGTTCCTGTTGGATCGCAGAATGCCAGGTTACATACGTCAGGCGGCTCACATTCAAAAGAAACTCCCCTGCAATTGCCGTTGGAACAAACGTCGTTAATTGTACAGGCGTCTTCATCATCGCAGGGGCCGCCTTCGTTTGCAGGCTCGATTATCGTGCAATTTCCATTTGTCCCAACCGGGTCGCAGGATGCGATGTTACATGTGTCGGGATCGGGACATACGACAGGATTACCCACGCAAAAACCGTTAGAGCACGTGTCGTCAATTGTACACACATCTCCGTCATCGCAGGTTTCGCCTTCATTGTCGGGGGTGATGTTACCGCAGTTGCCTTCCTCTCCTTCTGGATCGCAAGCGGCCGCACTGCACTCGTTCGGTGGATCGCAAATAATTGGAAATCCTACGCAATCCCCCTTGAAACACTCCTCGTCTATTGTGCAGGGATCGTCATCATCGCAATCCTTTCCGTTTTCTGCCCAGTCTATCATATCGCAATTGCCGTCTGCCCCCATTGGGTCGCATGTTGCTATATTACAATCGTTCGGAGGCTCGCATGTGAATGATTTGCCGACACAGTGGCCGTTTGAACAGATGTCGTTGTTCGTGCATGGGTTATCATCATTGCAGGTGCCTCCTTCGTTATCAGGAGTTATTGTATCACAATTTCCCTCTGCTCCTGTCGGATCGCAGGATGCGCTATTGCAATCGTCAGGCGGATTACAGGTGAACGTGTTCCCCTGGCAGCTGCCATCCCAACAGGCATCGTTGATTGTGCAAGCATTATCGTCGTTACAAGGCTCTCCGTTTTCAACTATGTTGATAATATCGCAATTGCCATTCGTCCCAATTGGGTCACACGTGGCAACGTGACATTGATCGGGGGGCTGGCAGGTGACTGGGGTACTGATACAGGCGCCGTTGGAACAAATGCCGTTCGTAGAACATGGGTTCTGATCATCGCAGTCGCCCCCTTCGTTAATAGGGGTTATCGTATCACAGTTGCCTTCTGCTCCGTTAGGATCGCAAGATCTGGTACTGCATTCATTCAACGGGTCACAAACTACCGGCACGCCTTGGCAAATCCCGTTAGAGCAAACATCGTTTATGGTGCAAGCGTTACCATCATCGCAGGGGGTACCGTTACTGCAGATGTCCTGCCGTTCATATGCCCCCATATCAACTGTGCCAGCCACTACACGTGGATTGCCGATTAAATCTGTAAGTGGCAGTGGATCTGTTTCCGGAGTAGTGGCGTCAATGTCGGCGTTGTTATTACCCGCGTTGATAGCCGATGAACCGTCTCCGAGGTATGGGAGCCCGGGGATAAGCAGAGGGTCGCCCGAAGTATTGTGGCTGCCGGCATAAACGCCGGTGCAGAACGTGTTGCAACCTTGTACGCAGGAATGACTGATCTCAAGCGTTCTACTCGGTGCTTTTCGGATCTGGGCTGATTCGTCGAAGTTGGATCCGTTACCGTCGCTGTTATTCCAGAATACGCAGTTGGTTATTGTGCCATCGCTGGCGTTGAAGTGGATACCGCCGCCGCCACCGCTGCGAGAAGCTTCGTTACCTGTTAAAGTGCAATTGGTCAAAGTGGAATAGCTGTCACCATTATCGGCCAATGCTCCGCCTGAACCAATTGGTCCCAAAGTGCTGTTATTCGCTAAAAAACAATTAACCAATACTGATTGGCTGGATAGGTTATAAATGCCTCCGCCTGACGCTCCGGAACCATTAGCGATGATCCTAGTTGATTCAATAGAAAGTTCACTGCTTTCGTTGGAGAGTGCCCCTCCGGTTGTGTTTGCCGTGTTCTCGCTTAACGTACAGTCGTAAAAGGAAACATCGGATAAGTGATTGTATATCGCTCCTCCGGATTGGTTTGTGGCGTGGTTATTCGATATTAGGCAATCGGTAAAAACCGAGATGGATGCTTCATTATAAATTGCTCCTCCATCGTATTCTGATACGTTTAATGTGAACAGGCAACTTGTGAAGGAGGCTATGCCCTGGTTGTAAACCGCTCCCCCTAAATTAATGGCCTGATTTTCTGTGAACGTGCAATTGGAAACGTTTATTTCGCCGGATTTGATAAACAGACCCGCTCCGCGATCAACAAGTTCATTGGGATTTGGTATTGTCGCATTTCCAAGTTTGACTATGAAACCGTCAAGGGTTAAACCATTCGTGTCGCAGGTGACGACATGAATGGCATTATCACTATTGTCGTCTTTGATTCCGATATCTCCGCTCAATATTGTCGGATTGCCTTCGATGTTGCGTTCTTCTCGCAGGATCTCGGTGCCAGAAAAACCACCGTAAACTGCTACGCCGCTGACCAGCATGAAAGTTGGATTACGTGGGTTGCTCAATGCTTCAAATGGCGCTTCAGATGGAAAATACTCCCCTTGTGCAACCCAGATTTCAGTGATTGAAATGTTATTGCGGGCGTGTTCCAGAGCGTCTTCCAGATCGGTGTAGGCGTTAAACCAATCAGAACCGTTTTGCAGTCCGTTTGTCGCGGTTATGTCAACATAAATCTGGTCTGCTTGTACAGTCGCTGTTATAAATAATCCAACTAAAACCGCGATGCTGATTTCAATACGTTTCTTGCCCAACATTAGCTTATGTCTCCGCGCATACTTCTTATGCATTACGAGTGTTTTTGGCCCTGATGCTTGTCCAGCCACTTACTATAATACCAGAATTGTACTGAATGTTGCAGTGTTATTTAGCTACATATGCTAATTGTTAAATAATGGAAATATCTGAGCAATGAGAATTGTCTAGCTTAAATCGTCTGGGTTATTTTAGGTAATATAGGGGCGGGTGTTTGAGAACCGGCCTTGAAAAACGATGCGTACTGAACTCTAAAGTGGTTTTTGCGAGCTAATTCGCAGGAATCGTTACCGTCGATAGGGAGAAATTCGAACGGTTTGACTGTAATTCTTGGGAACTTCTTCTATCAAGTAGAATGGGTCGTCTTTCCAGGCACCAACCGTTATCCGGTGCCCGCTGCCATCACAGAAACCGATATTGAGTGTGCCCTTGCGCCCGTGACGGTTGAAAGGCAATCTTTGAGGGTAACAGTTGATGAAGTTTTCAAGGCACGGGCCCAATTGAACTCGGGCAGTGTCTACCGAATTGCCAAACCCCAAGGCAGTGTCCAGATCCCAAGTGCCGGTTTTAGCCGCAGAGGAGTTTTTCAGCCCGGCATCCACAGTTAGCAGGCATTCGGACGGAGATTGCACACGATCCAAATTTCCACGAAGTCGCAGTCCAGCTTCATAGCATTTGGAGGTGCTATTTTCGCCCCATATATCATTACGAAAAACAGCGGGCCATGCCACTCCGTGTCTGGGCTTGTCCTCGACGCCCAGTAAGTCTTCGTTGATTCCGTAACTTAGGTAACCCCAATATCGAAGCTCGCTGCTGGATGTCTCCGCCTTTATACTGGTCCCGGAAGGGTACATAGGGGTATTGATTTCAACTTTATCCGACGGGCAGATGAACTGCTCGAATTTTTTATTACTCTTTAATTTACTCTTGCCGGTCTGAAAATCGTTTGCCAGTACTCCCCAGTCGCTGTTTGACACGATTTTAGCGCCGGCAGCTTTGGCCAATGCCGCGGGCCAGCACAGCAGCTCTCCGTCTGCGTCGTATTCATATCGTTTGCGATCAGGATCGACCGAAATTCGCCCGATTATCTCATCGCCGTCATTGGCGTATAGTTGGCAAAAACCATTGTGGGAACCGGCGAAAACGTTCATGGCATTGGATATTTCCTTCTGGTTTGCCAGGCATTTCACCGATCTTGCCTGCTCGCGGGCACCATTGAGAGATGGAAGCAGGATTGCTATTAATAGGGCGATTACTGATATTACAACCAGTAGCTCGACAAGGGTGAATGCACCTCTTCCATTACGAACAGGATGATTGTTGGAATATAAAGTTCTACTTAAGCCCGATGCTGTCATTTTATCGATCCTCGTGTGTGCCGATGCCCCGAAGATTCCGCGATGCCGTATTGTGTTTTAGCCCATAACCCCGTTGACTACCAAAGTCGCAGAAGCCTTAACTGCAGTTTTACCCGATGCTTACCTGATAATATCAATAAGTTTAAATGTTGTACAGTATTCGTTGGGTTTCATTTTGTGCGTTTTAAATGAATCGAATGATTTCCCGAAAGCTTCACTAGGCCAGGATTTCGCTTCAGTAAAATATGCGGCTTGTATTTATATCTCTGGTTTAAACGCAAAAGCATTGTTGTTGTTTACCTGGTTTGAATTGGGCGAGGATACTGTTGGAAAGATGCGGTTGTAGCCAGTTCAATTGAGGTGGTGTTGGTGAAACTTGCCTGCTCTCGGGCCGCGCCACCGATCGTAATCGAAAACACTTTGCGGGATGTTTTTCATGAGGAGATTGCTCTCCGCAGACATTTGAAAACCGATTTAGAGCTTGATTTCAGTTTCGAGTAGTTCATGCTGGCCAAATCAGGAGATTTAGGGCAATAATAAAGGGAGCAAGTTCGTTATAATGGTAAGCTGTTGGTGTTGTTCGGTTTACAGCGTTTTGTCGGCTGAGCGGTGGATCGGGACGGAGGATGTCGGCTTTCAGGATGGATGGCGGTTTAGTTTGGGAATATGCTTATTAAGTCCGATAATTATAGTTTGATTGCGCTGCTCGCCTGTATGATGAGCTTTGCTTACTGCTTGGCGGCCGAGCCGGTCAAGCCATTTGAATCCGATGCGGGTTTTGAGCCCGCCGGGATAATCGATGTCTTGAACCAGGCCGAGTGGCGGCGGCAGGGCATTCAACCGGCACGAATCTGCTCCGATGAAGTTTTCCTGCGGCGGGTTTATCTGGATGTCATCGGTACGCTTCCACAACCTGTGGAAGTCCGCCGTTTTCTCGAAAGCGATGATCCGGATAAACGGGCGCAGTTGATCGATGAACTCATGTCGCGTGAAGAGTTCGCTGATTACTGGGCACTTAAATGGTGCGATCTCTTGCGGGTTAAAGCGGAATTCCCCATAAACCTCTGGCCCAACGCGGTGCAGGCCTACCACCGTTGGATTCGTGACAGTGTAAAGGCGAACAAGCCTTATGATCAGTTCGTACGTGAACTACTCACCTCCAGCGGGAGTAACTTTCGTGTGCCGCCGGTCAATTTCTACCGTGCGATTCAAGGGCAGGAGCCTGAGACTATTGCCCGGGCGGCGGTTCTGGCTTTTATGGGCGAGCGGATGGAGAACTGGTCGGCCGATCGGCGCGCGGGAACCGCGGCCTTCTTTTCCCGAATAGCCTACAAGAAAACCGCGGAGTGGAAGGAGGAAATAGTTTTTCCAGACCCGACGCCCGCTGGAACTTTGAAGGCCGTTTTTCCTGACGGAGTGGAAGTTACCATCGATCCGGAAAACGACCCCCGGATCGTTTTTGCCGATTGGCTGATTGATTCGGAAAATCCCTGGTTTGCCCGTTGTGTCGTCAACAGGATCTGGTATTGGCTTATGGGCAGGGGGATAATCCACGAGCCGGACGATATTCGCGCGGATAACTTGCCGGTCAATCCCGCGTTACTCGCTCATCTGCAAAAGGTCCTGGTTGAAGCTGATTACGACCTGCGGCAGGTATTCAGAGAAATTTTGAATTCCAGTACTTACCAGCAATCATGTATTCCCGCTTGCGATAATCCACGAAGCGAAGAATTGTTTGCTCATTATTCTGTCCGGCGCCTCGACGCGGAAGTGCTCATAGATGCTTTGTGCTGGATATCCGGTACTGATGAAAAATATATGAGCATGATTCCGGAGCCGTTCACCTATATACCAATGCATCAGCGCACCATTTCCCTGGCGGACGGAAGTATTACCAGCCAGTTCCTGGAGATGTTCGGCCGACCTTCGCGGGATACCGGGCTGGAGTCGGAACGCAGTAATAAACCGACCGATGCCCAGCGTCTGCATCTGCTCAACTCCACTCATGTTCAAAAAAAGATACAAAACAGCAGCCGCCTGAGAGGCGTTTCGAACTCCACCAGGGCGGATAACCAGAAACTTATCAGGCTGATTTATCTCAATATTCTTTCGCGTTATCCAACCGAGGGCGAACTGGATACCGGGTTGAAGTATCTCAAGGATTGCGGCTTGAATCGCCAGGACGCGGCCGTTGATCTGGCCTGGGCTTTGATCAACAGCAAGGAGTTTCTATACCGGCATTAGGCACGGGCGATAAATCATGAACGGGAATAATGGTACAAACAAAATCACCCGGCGAGAGGCAATAAAAATCTCTCTACAAGCGGCAGCTGGTCTAGCTCTTATGGATGGGACGGCAAACCTTCTGCAAGCCGCGGATAAAGTTGCAGCCATCTCGACAAAACCGGCTAAGTGCAAGTCGGTAATTCAAATATGGATGTGGGGAGGCCCGTGTCACCTGGATACTTTCGATCCGAAACCAGGAGCCGGAGATGACTACACTGGTCCTTTGAAAAAAGAGATTGCCACTAACGTGGATGGAATACGCATAGGTGAAATGCTCCCTCTGCTGAGCAAGCAGGCCGACAAGTATTCCATTATCCGCAGCATGACTCACGGGATAAATTCCCACGAAACCGCCTCATACCTGGTTCAAACCGGACACAAGCCTGGAAGAATAGTTTTTCCCTCTGCAGGAGCGGTTGTGTCGTTGTTCAAAGGGTATGCCAACGGTTACGACGGACTGGTGCCGCCATATGTCGTTCTTACCCAAACCCAGGGGCGATTTTCCGAGGCGGGGTTTCTGGGGCAGGCATACAAGCCTTTTGCTACTGGTGGAGATCCCAATCATAAACGTTTTGCCGTTGAAGGTATAGTTGCCCAGGGTATTTCCGACAAAAGGCAGATCGGTCGGCGGAAGCTGCTGCACGGTTTGGATTCGCTCGGTAAGGTTTTACCGGAAAGCGAAGAGTTTAAGAAATTCGATCGGTGTGAGGAAAACGCATACGAATTGATGTTTGGCGAGGCTCGGGAAGTGTTCGACCTGTCGACGGAAAAAGACGAACTCCGTGATCGCTATGGGCGAAACACGTTCGGGCAGTCATGTCTGATGGCTAGAAGGCTCGTTGAGGCAGGTGTTCCGTATGTGACCATAAACTATAAAGGTTGGGATACTCATAAGCAGCATTTTCAGATTATGAATCGCAAGTTACCGGAGCTGGACAAGGGGATGGCTACGCTTCTGCAGGACCTGACTGATTGCGGTTTGTTTGACAGTACGATCGTATGGTGGGGAGGCGAATTCGGAAGAACCCCGAAGGTGCAATGGGATCCGCCCTGGAATGGGGGCAGGGGACATTTTGGGGCATGTTTCTCCTCGGTTGTCGCGGGCGGTGGTTTTGTCGGCGGGCGGGTTGTCGGCGCCTCGGATGACAGGGGGATGGAAGTGGCCGACCGGCCCGTTCATCCACGCGACCTGCTTGCCAGTATCTACGAATTGATGGGAATTGATCCTCATGGGCCTTTACCGAATTCAAGTGGACACGATGTTACCGTTCTTGGTACATCTGGAGATTCCGAAGAAGTAAACCGGTTGCATGAAATAATGGGCTGATCATGATTGTAGATGGTCGAATGTTTACCGTTGTTCTGCTGGTTTTTGTATCCGTTGCGCTGGGACAATCCAATCAGCGGGAACCGCATATCGGTTACGTGTATCCCGCAGGTGGTGAATGCGGTGAGGTTGTCAGGGTTATCATCGGGGGGCAGAACCTGAGGGGAGCCAACAAGGCGTTTATCTCCGGTGAGGGGGTAAAAGCCACAGTGATCAAGCATTACAGGTCAATGCGAAACCTGGATAAGAATCAGAGAGACGAGATAGGGCGAAGGTTAGCTCGAGCGGCTATGGCCCGCTGGGAGGAATTAGCTCGGGATGGTGCGGAACTTACGAACTGGGGCAGGCGGTTTATCCGACGCCTTGATCGAATGGGCGGAAAAAAAGATAGTGAGCCAGGTGAAACCGAGCCGATTGAGATTCCCGAAAACCCATTTCTGGAAAACCTGGAAAGTAAATCTTTCGCCGAGTTGCGACATGCCATGTACGAGCTTTTTGAGGTTAATCGTAGCCAGAGAAATCCTCAATTGGGTGAAATGGTACTGGTGGAATTCAGTATCAGTAAAAGGGCAATAGTCGGTGACCGGGAGATCAGGCTTGTAACTCCGCAGGGCCTTACCAATCCCATGTGCTTTTGTGTGGGAAATCTGCCGGAGAAGTGTGAGTTGGAAACAAACGGTCCGAATACGGAATGTCTTATTAAAGGTGAACAACCGTTGCAGCTTCCGGTTTTGGTAAACGGGCAGATTCGTCCGGGAGATATCGATCAGTTCGCTTTTCATGCCGAAAAAGGGCAAAGGTTGGTTATAGAAACACTCGCCCGGCACCTGGTGCCTTACCTGGCCGACGCCGTTCCAGGATGGTTTCAAGCGACTCTGGCTCTTTATGATGAAAGAGGGAAAGAGGTCGCATTCGCCGACGATTACCGGTTCAATCCTGACCCGGTGCTTTTCTACGAGGTTCCCAAGACCGGTGTGTATACCTTGGAAATTCGCGATTCAATCTACCGCGGGCGAGAGGATTTCGTTTATCGTGTTTCGATTGGTGAGCGGCCTTTCATTACTGAGACTTTTCCATTGGGAGCGCGCACGGGGATAAGACGACTTGCCGCTATCGATGGTTGGAATCTGCCGCGCCAGCGTTTACCTTTAGATGGCCGTGGAAACTCCGGCAATATCCGGCAGACGTCAGTTCGCAAGCGGTCTAGATGGTCAAATCCGGTGACTTATGCGGTCGACTCTCTCCCGGAAAGCATGGAGTCTGAACCTAACGATACATTGCAGGATTCTCAAAGAATACCTCTTCCCAGAACCATTAACGGTAAAATCAACCAACCGGGAGATATCGATATATACAAATTCCATATGCGTTCCGGAGACACGATTGTGGCTGAAGTTTTGGCTCGCCGGCTGGATTCGCCACTTGATTCGCTTGTCCGTCTTCTGGATGAAGACGGGAAAATATTGGATTGGAATGACGATCATGTGGACAAGCAGAAGGGGCTTTGTACGCATCATGCCGATTCATATCTCATGAAGAAGGTGGAGAAAAACAGCGTTTACTTCATTCAACTGTCAGATGCCCAGCGGCACGGTGGTAATGAATACGCATATCGCCTGCGGATAAGTGCTCCGCGTCCCGATTTTGCTCTGAGGTTGATCCCGTCGAGCATAAATATTCTCAATGGCCAATCTTTGCCCGTAACTGTACACGCACTTGGTAAAGACGGATTCGCGGAGGATATTGAGATTGTTTTAAAAGATGCTCCGAAAGGTTTTAAACTCAGCGGTAATCGCATACCGGCCGGTATGGATCGTATCCGCATGACATTAACTGCTGCCGTCGATGCTCCGCTGGAACCTCAGGTAATCACTATGGAAGCAATCGCGAATGTATCCGGTCGACAGTTGCATCGCGAGGTGACGCCGGCCGATGATGTTATGCAGGCTTTTCTCTATCGTCACCTCGTACCGGCCGAAAGCCTTATGGTTGCGGTTAAAGGGCGGCGTCCATCCCCGGCGATTAAGATTTCCAGCGATATGCCGGTAAGCATACCCGTTGGCGGGTCGGCTACCGTAACTGTTGTCACCGGAGATCACCCGCGGTTTCGCGACGTCGAATTCACTCTCGATCAACCGCCGAAAGGCGTTACCCTGGAAAATGTAACTGCTGTGGGCGGCGGTTTTATGCTCCGTTTTGCGGCTCAAACGGGAATAGCACAATCGGGTTATCAGGACAACCTGATTGTTTCCTTGTCAACCGAGGTTGGCGCACGTGGCCGGAAGGGCGGTAAAAAACGGACATCGTACATGGGAACTCTACCGGCCATTCCCTTTGTATTGGAATAAAACTACCAGCGAGGTAATTGATGGTTTATCGTAATAAGCGTTTTACTGATTCGGGTTGTACAGTTTCGATTTCCATGTTTAGAGGTTCGGGCGGAGTTGAAGAATATCATGTAATCGTGCTTCCTTATGAGTCGCAAGTGAAAACAGACCAGGTCGATTGCCTGTTTGACGCGTATGAGGCCGCATTGGCCGCGGTTGATCTGAACCACGATTCCTCTGTATTCAAGCGTTACTTCTGCAGCGATCTGGCCGGTCAGGCACCGGTAATTCAGGCAAAAAACGCGGAGACTAATGGCGATGACGCAAGCCAGTGTGCGATTTCGCTGGTGGGGCAGGCACCCGGTTCACCTGCGGAGATTGCCTTGTGGGCGTATCACATAAACGACTTTGAGGCTCCTCTTGAAAAAAGCGAAAGAAGCAGCGTGCTCTCAGTTAAACGCAGCGATCTTACTCATCATTGGAGTGCTGGGATTCATGCGGAAGGCGGTGGTAACTCTTTTGAGCAGACTGAATCCGTTTTTGAACAATACACTAACTGGCTTGATAAAAATCAATTAACTCTTGCGGATAATGTTCTGCGCACCTGGTTATTCGTTGATGATATCGATAAGAATTACGGCGGTCTGGTTAATGCCCGGCGGGAGTTGTTCTGTCGCAACGGTTTGACGCCCGATACGCACTTCATAGCCAGTTCCGGTATCGAGGCGAAAAGCCGTGATGGGAAAAACCTGGTTTCCATGGACGCGTATAGCTTGTCAGGATTGCGATCTGACCAGTTGAAATTCCTGGCGGCTGAAGACTACCTCAGCCCCACCCATATTTACGGTGTAACCTTTGAACGGGGAACGGCGGTAAGTTATCGTGATCGCAGACACGTGATTATTTCCGGAACGGCCAGCATCGACAAACATGGAGAAATCCTTCATCAAGGAAATGTTCCCCGCCAGCTTGAACGAACATTGATCAATATCGAAGCTCTGCTGAAAGAAGCGGAAGCGACATTCGATGACATGGCTCATTTCATTGTCTATATACGCAATTCGGCCGACTTCGCTTTGGTAAGCGAATACATGCACAAGCGGTTTGGTGGCATCCCGACAGTTGTAGTAAAAGGGCCGGTCTGCCGCCCGGGTTGGCTGGTGGAGATTGAAGGCATTGCTATCGTACCGGCCGACAATTCTAATTTGCCGCGGTTTTGAATCCCCCCGATGCGATTAAAAAGGATGTTTAAAGGAAAACTCACTAGTGTCCGGTTATAAGTCGAATAATTTCAACTGGTTACAGTTTTGATCTGTTTCCATATCGGGCCGATGTTCCGAAAACGCCTGTGTAATAGATGTTTTTTCGAATAACCCAACGCTCAGAATCTGTAGAATTGTGTAGAGGCTATGTTCGAGGCCGAGCCGCTTCTTTACGATGGCTACGAGTACGTAAACACAGACAGCTATCCAGATCTGTGTTTTCACGGCATTCTCTGAAGTCCCGTAAAATGCTTTGATTCTCAAGTGCTGCTTGATCCACTTGAAGAACAACTCCACATGCCAACGGGCTTTGTACAATCGCGTGATGGTATACGCAGGTAGTGTGAAGTTGTTTGTAAGAAACACCAATCGCTTGCCCGTTTCAGAATCAACATAGACGACGCGGCGCATTGTTTCCGGGTAGTCCTTTTGAGATTGTACTCCTGTAAGCAAAATAGTCTGATCGCATCGCAGCCCGGTTGTCTTGTCGACAGTACGAGAATAACGCCTCTCGCATTGAAAGTTGCTCTTGGCTCTTGTGACAAAAAAGGCAGACGCTTGGTGTAATGCATAGAGTCGTTTGAAGTCGACATAGTCGCGATCCATTACGTAGATGGAACCAGCCTCGGGAATTATGATGTCCAGAACATTAACATCATGCAGTTTTCCGTCTGAAATATGGATGAATTCGGGAATATTGCCTCGAAGGTTAAGCAAGGTATGCAGTTTAATAGCACCTTTTTTCTTTCGAAACCTCGCCCATGGAAATAGCGAAAGACACAAGTCAATCGTGCTGGCATCGAGGGCATAAACGGTATTGTCCAGTTCCAAACCGAAGTGTTCGTTGGCATACAGCATTCGGGCCTCTGCGATCAGTACTTGGGCAAAGTCTGCATAGATACGCCAATCCCGGTTCTCGTTTGTGTCGGCCAAAGTACTGCGTGATACGTTGCCACGAATGCCAACATGAAAGAGTTTCGGTTTCAAAACATTCAGGCATGTAACAATATCGCGCAGGCTCTCCCTATATGTAAGTTGAGCAAAGGCCATGCAAAGAAACTGGTCGTAACAAGAAAAAGTACGCACCCGCCGGTTGCCACAATAACGTCGCACGCACTTGTCGTACTCGTACTTGGGAAGAAAATCCATGAGTTGGGCAAACACGTAACGGCCCGAATGCATCAGCCACCTCCTCCTTGTCGAAAAGGAAGAATTATGGCCGAAACGTCACTCCGAGTTGAAATCAAAAAAAACTGAAACGCGCACAACTCATGAATTATCAATAGATTATGGCGATAACGTATTTTTTAACCGGACACTAGTGAGGAAAACTGACAAGTTGTTGTCCCTGCCGTTTATATGGTCACGAATTAGACCGATTTGAAGTCACTTGGTACTATATATTTAACTCCTTTCAGAATACCCTGTTATGATCGCATCTCTCCTATATTAACTTTTCGCGGAAGAGTGGTGATTTGAAAAAAAATAATCCGGGAAAATTGGAAACAGATTAAGAACGTATAAAGCCTCTTGCATCCAAATGTGTAAAAAATGTACAATGCGCCGGTAGGGTTGGGAGGCCCATCTATAAAGAAAGAGAGAGGTCGTTCGGGTGTAAGGATATTAACTTGCATGGAGGAGGACTGAGGATGGTACGATCTCTTGGAGTTCTGGCTGTATTGTCGGTTATGTTGGTTGGGGTTTCATCGGCCTATGCTCACGATGCCGATCTCACGGCGAGTTTTAACGGAGTCGGTGCGGGCGTTGCGGAGCAGGTGTCGCATGGAGATTCTGATCCGTGGGCAGGCTGGGTTAACGTGTCGGTAACCAACACGGGTAGTGATCCATGGGGAGATTTCCATTTCGAGATTTATGATCCCATCGGCGGTCAGAATATCTCGAATGTGGATTGGCAGGAGGCTATGGGGCTGGATCCGTACAGTACACAAACCGGTCTTTCCTGGGTGATTGATAATACCCCAGTTGGCGCGAAGATCGATCTGTATTACTACAACGATCCGGTGTTGCCGGGTGAGACTGCCGAGTTTCACGTTTATAACGTGAATCCGGATATGCTCTCATTTTTCGGCATTATGTTCTACCCAACTCCGGTTCCGGAGCCGGGTTCTTTGCTCTTGCTGGCATTAGGGGCGGTAGCTCTCAAAAGAAGCCGGTAAAAAGGTTTTGAAGTATTAATCTCGACCGGGGTAGCCTGTAAAAGGCTGTCCCGGTTTTCGTTTTTACCGGACAAGCCGTAAGGTTTAAAACCGCACCATCAGGAGTTATACTTTTGAGATCAAGGGAACCATGGTTTCTGGTCGCTTTGTTGGGGGATTGATCTGGAATGGATAACGCTGCTTTTGATCATTGGATTACCGCCTTACCGAGAGAGCATTCTGTGCTGGTTGATGATTTATCTTTCAGTGACTCGAATATTGCCCGGGCATTGGGGTACGGTAAAAAGAGCAAAGAGGCCATACCCGATCACGTTGGCGCCAGCGTGGAGAAGATGTTAGACGTCGCTCGGGAACTGATTGAGCCTTCCGCCATCTGGATTCCACTGGAAGTCCGACTTGATGGTCATGGTGTAACTGTCTTCAGTTCATCGTCACGAGATGTGCTACTAAACGTAGGCGACAGGGTAGTAGCTCAACTGCGGGACTCGATAGCTATTGCTGCTTTCGTAGTAACTGTCGGCCGCGAGTTGTCCGATCAATCGCGGGAGTTGATGAAGAGTGGCGATTCGGTTGATGGTTTTGTTCTCGACGCGATCGGCTCCGTGGCGGTGGAACTGGTGGCCGATTCTGTGCAGCAGGATATAGCTGATGAACTGCTGCCGCTGAATATGAAAATCACCAATCGTTTCAGTCCGGGGTATTGTTCGTGGCCTACGTCAGGGCAGGCTGATTTGTTTCGCCTGCTGCCGGAAACGCCTGCCGGTGTCCAGCTGAACGACAGTTTCTTGATGACTCCGATTAAGTCGGTCAGTGGAATAATAGGTATAGGTCCAAACGTAATCTATCGTCCCTATGTTTGTGATTTGTGCGATCTGCACGAGTGTTACCAGAGACTTGATTAATGGAAAAACCGTCCTGATTAGTGTTTCGAATTGTCGATTAGGTTATTTGCCTAATCGGAATATCCATAAACGCGTCTGATATACCCTATTGCCTGCAACGTTTGTGTGTTTTATCCGGACCTGTTGGGACTTGAAGTTTAAATGGTTTTTATCTGCGTAACCCGTTTATTGACAATGGGTTATTGTATGGTCGTTTCCGAACTCGTATGGCTTTCAGTTGGAATGCGGACGTTTAAATTCGGCGGGAAGACGGGGTTTTTGCGGTACGGGAGTGTTTTATGAGTCTTGAATCAAGGCGTGTATGGCGAGTATAATGCTTTCAGGTATAACAATCATTATATGCGAATGACTTCTGAGTGTAGGGCTATTGCTTGGAGGAGGCGAGAGGATGTTGCGGTGTTTGGGGATTTATGCTTTTACTGTAATTACGATGTGCGTCGTATCATCGGCTGTTGCCGATGACTGGGATCTTACCGGTGGTTTTGGAGTTACTGGAGTGGATCTTGCGGCGGAGATTACGCATGAGGATGCTGATCCATGGTCCAGTTGGTTTAACCTGTCAATGGGAAACTGGGGTGATGAACCTTGGGGCGGTTTTCACCTTGAAATTTTCGACTCCATGGGTGGGCAGGATATCTCTAATGTAGTTTGGTTGGATTACTTTTTTTGTGAGCCCTCGAGTACTCAGGATGGCTTGTCCTGGGAGATCGATAATCCCGGTACCGGGTCAGAGATCCATTTGTACTTCGATGATGATCCTGTTATGCCAGGAGAACGTGCAGAGTTCCATGTATATACCACTAATTATGATAAGATTCCCTCATTTGGTGTCAGGTTATACCCTACTGCGGTTCCCGAGCCCGGTTCTTTAGCTCTATTGGCGTTAGGGGCTATTGCCCTTAAAAGAATCCGCTGAGTGGTTGGAATATATCTTTAATTTAACGGGGGCAGGTCTTACAGGCTGTCCCTGGTTTAGTCTTTCCGGGAAACCTCGAAAATCTTAATATGCTGATTTGTGCCAATCGAAAAACCAGCCCGACGGTTTTAATGTCGAGCCGGTTTTCCAACACAGGGGAATATTAATAAAGGCACCAGAATACTGTTTTAATCGAGATGCCTGGAATCACTTGTGTGCGATTGTTGCGTGCCTGTAATAATCAACTCTCGTCAGTTATTGTCTCGGTTGCCGTGTCCTGTTCAACTGCTTCAAGGTTATTGTGCCCGGGACGCGGTCCTGGAGGTTTGATTGCCTCTGCTTCCGTTTCGCTGATTCCACCGCTACCGTTAGTATCCGCTTTTTCTATAAGCTTTTTCATATGGCAGGGGAGTTCGTCTTCAGTAACCTCGCCACTGGCGTCGTCATCGAATTCCATCAATTTCTCCGCGAAGCTTACGGTCTCTTCCGGTTTTTCTGCCGGTGGAGCCGGTTTGAGTTCATCACAGGAAAGCATTCCGTCTCCATCTTCGTCGAGAGTCAATAGAGCGTTTACCGCGGCCGCGATTTCATCTGCGGAAAGCTGTCTGTCGTGATCGACGTCCAGAGCCATCATGACCGCTGAGGGAGCCGGTCTATGCATCGGCGGGCGATGACCATGGTCAGGAGGAGGCCCTTGGCCATCGTTCGGCGGAGCACCCGGTCCATCCTGCAACGGTAGTTCTCCATCTTGCGAGAATTCAACTTCCCGAAGTTCCTGGTCTACGGCTGTCTGCTCCAATTCTGTGTTTTGTTGCAGGCTGGCCTCGGTATCATCGGATGCTCTGCACAGAGAGCATGGAAGAGACAAGCCAACGAACGCCGCCATGGTCATGATTGTTTGGGTTTGCTTTGAAAATCTCATTTTTCATCTCCTTTAATCTTGTTGATTTCTGCTTCGCGCTTCGGGTTGCGCTTTAGAATCGAACGACTCTTGTTTGCTGTGGGTAGGAAACGTAGAAGTGTTTGCAGAATCTACATGCCATGGGGAACCTGGTTGATTATCATTATTTTCAGGAGATCGGGAGCCGGTTTTTGAGGGGGTTGGCGAGATTTCTAAACTTAAAGAGAAACCTGATCAGGTTGCTGCGGTTATGAAATACTGGCTAAAGAATTTTCTGTTGTGTAGAAATGTAGATTCCGGGAGCGGATTTTCGTTTAAAATACTTTGAAGGTATGCAATGAACGAAAAAGAGTTGGAAAATCTGGTCGGTCGGCTGAAAGATGGCGATGAGCAGGCACTGGGGACATTGTTATCGCTCAATCGGGAACGGCTTATCCGTACAGTGGGGTTTCGCATGGATGCTCGTCTGCGAGGACGGGTTGATCCGGACGATATCCTGCAGGAGGCGTTTATCGAAGCGGCTAAACGTCTGCACCACTTTACCGGCGATTCGCCTTCGTCCTTTTTTGTCTGGCTGCGAATGGTAGTTCTCCAGACTCTTATCGATATTCATCGTCAGCATCTCGGGGCGCAGATGCGTGATGCTGATCGGGAAGTTAATCAGCAGGCCGGTCGATACTCGCAGACCACAACCGTGTCGTTGGCCGCTAACCTGTTGGGTAATATGACTTCTCCCACTATGAACGCCCGGCGGGAGGAGATGGCCGGCCAGTTGGAAAAAACCCTCGATACCATGAATCCAACCGACAGGGAGGTATTGGCCCTTCGGCATTTTGAGGAACTGACCAACAGCGAGGTGGCTGAAGTACTGGGCATAGAGCAGAAAGCGGCCAGCATTCGATACGTGCGTGCTATTCGCCGGTTCAAGGAGATTCTGGAGGAAACCCCAGGTTTTCACAGTGATTACAAATATGGAATATGACGGGGCTTTGTTGCGCGGATCAACGGATAAATGCGACCATGAAGTTTGAGTGGAATGTGAAGAAATAAGAAAACGGGGACGGTTCTTCCCTTTCTTGCGTTTCGGTAAAAAAGTTCTTTAATCCGCAGCGGTTACTCAATGATGGTTTTGTGGAACAGGTTTATAGTGCGAAGGCATTGCCAATGAATGATACATCATCTGATCGTGACCCGTTGGAGGCGCTTGCCGCTGAGTTTATCGAGCGGCATCGATGGGGAGAAAGCCCTGCCATTAAAGAGTACGCCGACCGACACCCGGAACTGGCCGGCGATATTTACGATCTGTTCCCAACCATAGTTTCAATGGAAAACCTTAAGGTTGAGAAGGAGCAATCCGCCAGGGGAAGTGCTTTTTTCGACGGCATACGGCTGGAACGATTGGGAGATTTCCGTATTATCGAGGAGTTGGGCCGCGGGGGGATGGGCATAGTTTACGAGGCTGAACAGGAGTCTCTCGGACGGCATGTGGCGGTAAAGGTTCTTCCCCGGCAGATGTTGCTGGATCCAAAGCAACTGGAAAGGTTTGCAAGGGAAGCCCAAACCGCCGCCCAGCTTCATCACACCAATATCGTTCCGATTTTTGGTGTCGGCGAGTATGAAGGTTATCACTATTTCGTCATGCAGCTTATTCGGGGAATCGGGCTGGATGAGGTGATGGTGCAACTGTCCCGGCTGATTTACGGCGACAGTCAGAAAGCCGGTTGGGATTCCACTTTCCGGTCGCATTCGGCGAACCAGAGAACAAGTGAAGTGGTCAAGGTGGCCAGGGAGCTTTTCTCCGGTCAATTACCGCTGGCTGATGCCGAGCGAGTTGAGCAGGGTAGCGACGAACCGACGATTGACTATGCGTTCAATGAAAAATACTGGCAAAACGTGGGACGGATCGGATTGCAGGTGGCCGATGCACTCAAGTATGCTCATGCCCAGGGTACATTGCACCGTGACATCAAACCGGGCAACCTTCTTATTGACGAACACGGTAATACGTGGGTCGCGGATTTCGGTTTGGCTAAAGCCATAGGGCAGGATGAGTTGAGTCAGCCGGGAGCGGTTGTGGGTACTTTGCGTTATATGGCTTCGGAGAGGTTTTCCGGAGAGTCTGACGTACGCAGCGATATCTACAGTCTTGGTTTAACTCTATACGAGTTGATAACTCTTCGCCCGGCATTTGGAGAGCGGGACCGGAACCAACTGATAAAGAAAATAACCGACGGCGCGGTTATTCGTCCCGGCAAACTGTCTCCTCAGGTTCCCCGCGATCTGGAAACTATAGTTCTCAAGGCGATCGAGCGCGATCCAGATCATCGATATCAGTCGGCTGGCGAACTTGCGGCCGACTTGCAGTGTTTTCTTGAGGATCGGCCGATCAAGGCGCGACAGGCTAATCTCGCGGAGCGGGCGTGGAGATGGTCGCGGAGGAACCGGGCGGTCGCCTGCCTGTCCGCTACGGCTCTGGCTTTGCTGGTAACCGTGGCAATTGTGACCAGTATTGGTTATGTCAATGCACGCAACGCCAATATCGAGATAAACCGGGCTCTTCATGATGTTTCCAGGCAAAGGGAAAAAGCTGAAGCGACGACCGTGTTGGCCATGGAGGTTCTGGACACCATCTTCGATCAACTGGCGCCCGACAGGGTGGTTTCAGCTTCGGATCTTACCATTGAAAACTCAATTGGGCAGGAGGTGGAACTGGAGAGTTCGGGCCAACCGGCATTAACCCGGGAAACCGCCCGCCTTCTGGAGAACATGCTAAAATTCTACGACAGGTTGGCGGAACCGGGTGATGACGACCTGGTCCTGCGGGAGAAGGTTGCTAATGCCAGTCGCCGGCTCGGTGATATTCATAGGAAGCTCGGAGCTTATGAGCAGGCAAAGAACAGCTACTTGAAGGCTGTGAGTCTGTTTGACAACGCGAATATTCGTGGCGATTCTTCACCCGGTGTGTCTGTCGATCTGGCGAGGATTTATAACCAGTTGTGCAATACCTATGAAGGGTTGGGGGATTTTGAAAGTGCATACGCTTCTTTGGAAAAAGCTAAATCGATTCTGGAGGCGGATGGTGATCAACTGACTCCCGATTTCAGATACGAACTTGCCCGAACCTGTTTTGCACTCGGGCGCCGAGGTCCGCAGGATTTAATCGCAGGTCCGAATCCGGATGGAAGAGGGCTGGATGGTGCCGGACCGGACTCCATGCACCAACCTCCCGGACGGGACAGCCGGAATTCGCCTCAACAATATGAAAGAGGGGGGAAAATCGCCAACCTGACCAGGGCAATTGAAATACTGGAAGATTTGGTTAACAAGCATCCGTCAGTTCCAGACTATAAATACCTTCTCGCCCTGTGCTACCGGGAAATGCCGCCGGAGAGCCCTTTGCTTACCCAGGAAAAGAGTATGGGGAAAGCCCGGGAGATCCTGGAAAAACTCGCCGCGGAGTTTCCGACTGTGGCTGAATATAGATACGGGCTGAGCGAAACCTATGTGGTAATGGCGTTGAACAACCGTGCGGATAAGCAAAACCAAGACGAAATCGAATCGCTTCTGGTAAGAGCTTTGGCTATATCGGATGAATTGGTAAAGGGCAACCCGAATATACCGGATTACGTCAGGTCACAGGTATGGATCAGGCATAGTTTGGGCAGAATACTCCAGCGACGTTCGCCCGAAGCAGCCCTGACTCATTTGGAGAAAGCGTTAGAACTCCAACACGATCTCGTGAACAAGTTTCCGGAAGTGATGTCCTATCGTGTTTGGATGGCAATCGTGCGCGAATCCTTGGCTATGTACCTTGCCGACGGGCAGGAGTTGGAAAAGGCTAAAGATTTGCTCGAGCATTCGATAAGCGACCTGGAAAAAGTGATCAAGGTCGATCCGGAGCAGGGACACGTTCCCATGATGTTAGCCGGGCATTACCGGCAACTGGGACATATTCTGCATCAGCTTGGCCAGGAGAACCTCGCCTTTGAAGCGATGGAAAAGGGACGGCAGGTAATAACCGACTTACGGCGAGAGGAGAAAAAGCTCGGTTTGCAATTGAATACCGACGAGGCTTTTCAAGGTTATACGCTGTTTGCGCCGTTGCAGTCAACGACTACCTATCTGGTGAACATGGCCGGAAAGGTTGTGCATCGCTGGGAGAGTGAAACTCTGCCCGGCCAGGCCGTTTATCTACTGGAAAACGGTAACCTGCTGCGCTGCGGCCAAACCCCACACAATGGGTATTTTCATGGAGGCGGAGTGGGTGGGCTTGTGCAGGAGATAGATCGGGACAGTAACGTCGTTTGGGAGTTCAGTTATGCTGATAGTGAGCACTGTCAGCACCACGATATAGAGCCTTTGCCTAATGGTAACGTGTTGGTTTTAGCCTGGGAACGCAATGACGAGGATGATTTGCGAGCAGCTGGTTTTGACCTGGAATCTTCCGGAATCAAGGAGTTGTGGACCGAACATATCATTGAGGTAAAGCCTGAGGGAATCAGCGGCGGCGAAATCGTCTGGCAGTGGCATCTATGGGATCATCTCGTACAGGAGCACGATGCTACGAAAAACAATTACGGTGCCATCGGCGAACACCCGGAATTGATAGACGTTAATTACTCCGCGGCAGTGCAGCGAATGTCTGATGAGGAGTTTCAACACCTGCAGGCAATCGGCTACATCGGCGGTGATCATGCTCCTCGCGATGACCGGGGGGCGGCCGATTGGAACCATGCAAACTCCATCTCCTACAATCCCGAGCTGGATCAGATAGCCATCAGCGTTTTGAAGTTCAACGAAATCTGGGTGATAGATCATAGTACAAACACCCAAGAAGCAGCGTCTCACTCCGGCGGAAACAGCGGTAAAGGGGGAGATATTCTGTTTCGCTGGGGCAATCCGCAAACCTATCTGGCCGGTAACGCTGAAGATCAGCAACTCTTTGCTCAGCACGACGCCAGTTGGATTCCTTCTGGATATCCTGGGGCAGGTAATGTCCTCATTTTTAATAACGGCAAGGAGCGGCCGGGAGATGACTATTCATCTGTAATGGAAATCTCATTACCGTTGTCCGAAGACGGATCATATGCTATTGACTTGGACAGTGGGATTTATGCCGCTAAAACTGCGTGGAGCTACCAGGCACCGAATCCGCGGGATTTCTATTCCGGGCATATTTCCGGGGTTCAGCGGTTACCCAATGGCAATACGCTTATCTGTTCAGGCGAGCAGGGACGGATTTTTGAAGTGAATCGGAAAGGACAGAAGGTTTGGGAATATAATAATCCCTATGGTGATACCGGACCTGATGGTATACCCGATTTAGATCGTTTTTTTCAGTATCCACCGGAAAAGCAGTCCGGTATCGCCGCAAATGGGGATATGACTCATCGTCTCGGTCCGCTGGCGGATAGAAACGGACCTCCGGGGCCGGGTGGACAATTACCCCCGCGATTACAGTTCCCCAAAGTAGGCATGCAAATGGGGCATCATCCGCCCCAGCAGCATGGTGAAGAGAACTCAGTGTTTCGGGCAACGAGAATCGCACCGGACTTTCCCGGGTTGAGCGACTACGGCCTCAAGACCACCAAAGAGTGAAGTTATTCACTGGCGACGGTACTCTCGGGGTAAAATTCTGTTTACAAACCTCCTGCCGGTATTGTTTTATTGCCATATTAATACATCATCCACAATGAACGAAGTTTATTGGTTTTATATCGTGCGATATTTGTGATGCGAGCCGAATGCTTTTATTTCAATTAGTTCGAACGTTTTCATGTCTTAGGAAAACACAATATAGCAGGGTTTGCATACGTTTGGGATTTTGTAAATAAATAAGAATTCACTCTTATTGTACCGCAATCCTTCATCTAATCGCCGTCGTATTCACGGACGATAAATCTCAAGATCCAAGCCGGGTACTGACGTTGTAATACCGCGTCGAGCTTCAGGGGCGCGGGTACCGTGGCGGCGATGTGTTCAAGGGAGTTTGATTCCGAGAGATTATCGAAATGAAAATAAAAACAAAAGTCAGTCTTACCTGCGTTGGAAGTATTGTTGTGCTTGGAGTAGCCAGCTTCGTGGTGGTTACCATGTCGTTGAACGATTCGTTCACCAAGCAGATTGCCCGAACGGAAACAGCGCTAATGGCTGAAAAGAAGATATATATAAAGGATCTGGTGGAGTCTGCACGCATGGTTGCAGAGAGTTTCCATCAGGAGGGTGATACTCCGGAATTTCAGGATGAAGCGGTTAAGGTTATAAGCCATCTTAGGTTCCAGGACGAAACCGGATATTTTTTCGCTTACACGAATGATACTGATACCTGCACGTTTGCTTTTCATGGTGTAAATCAAGAACTGAAAGGACAGTCGACCAGTCTGGATAAACCGGATGTTAAGGGATATCCTTTCCGGAGAGGCTTGATAGAGGCCGCTGCCGCAGGTGGCGGGTTTGTGGAATATCATTATGAAAAACCCACTACCAAGCAGATTGTAAAAAAGCTTTCATACGCTACGCCGTTTAAACCGTGGGGTTGGACCATTGCCGGTGGAATGTATGTGGATGATATCGAGGAGTCTCTGAACCAGGTACGTGTCGACGCTGCCGCGGAAAAAAAAGCTACATTGACCAAGCTGGGGTTGGCGATTTTGGGATTTGCCATTGCTTCCGGATTCGTCGCGTTCTTCGTCGCCTCGAAAATATCCAGCCCATTGATTAAAGCCTCGGCCATGCTGAAGGATATCGCCCAGGGCGAGGGCGATTTGACTCAGCGTCTAGAAGTGAATTCCAAAGATGAAATAGGCGAAGTGGCCAAATGGTTCAACACCTTCATCGAAAAAATCCAGATGATTGTAAAGGGTATTGCCGGCAATGCTTCAGAGTTGGCCGATGCTTCCGCGGGGCTTTCCGAAACCTCCAAACAAATGGCCAGTGACGCCAGCGAAACCAGCGGGCAGACCACCGCGGCGTCCTCCGCGGTGGAGGAACTGTCCAGTAATATGAACAACATGGCCGCCGCCAGCGAGCAGATGTCCACCAACGTTAGAGTGGTGGCCGCCGCTATCGAGGAGATGACAGCAAGCATCAGCGAGGTTGCTAAAAACGCCGAACAAGCCGCCGGTGTGGCCAGTACTGCCTCCGAGCTTGCTGATTCCAGTAATCAGAAAATGGGAGATCTTGGACAAGCTGCAGATGCCATCGACAAGGTGATAGAGGTTATACAGGATATTGCTGAACAAACCAATCTGCTCGCTCTTAACGCGACCATAGAGGCCGCCCGTGCTGGAGATGCCGGTAAGGGGTTTGCGGTGGTCGCTACCGAAGTAAAGGAACTGGCCAAGCAGACCGCGGACGCCACTGAGGATATCAGAAGTCGAATTGAAGGAATACAAAGTGCTACGGGCGAGTCCGTGCAGTCGATTGGCGAGATCGCGGAAGTTATCCAGAAGGTAAATGAAGTGTCCCGGTCGATTGCCTCAGCGGTGGAGCAGCAGAGTATTACCACGCGTGAAATTGCTCAGAACGTGGCTCAGACTTCAACCGCGGCTGATACCGTCTCTGTTGGTGTTTCCCAATCAGCCGATGCGGGTAAGGAGATAAGTAATAACATCTCCGGCGTGGACATGGCCGCCAAAAGATCCGCTACCGGAGCCAATAAAACCGATTCAGCAAGCCAGGCGATTTCTCGAACCGCCGCCGATCTGCAGCAACTGGTCGGACAGTTCAAGGTGTAACGGAACCTTGATCGAAATCACCGAAATAAAAACGCCGTTTGGAAATTAAAAACTTCCAAACGGCGTTTTCGATTTCTGCGGATTAAAGTCAATAATCCAGGCCGCTTTGTACTTTACTCGTTCGTTGCGTTTCCGGAATTGACGTTTCCGTTATCCGTAACATTATCGATATCCGGTTTTTCGACCGGTTCCGGAGCCACCGGTTCCGGGTATTCGGGCTGTTCGAATTCGACTGTGGACAGTATCGTTTCGATAGCGCTTACCGAAGCCGCTTTGACTCCTTCGGAGGTCATCGCGTACACGTTGTCGTCAATAAATGCTCCCCTGGTAAAACTCGGGCCACAATAATAACAATACTCGTTGTCGGTAGCCGTCGAAATCCGACCGATTAATTCGAACCCGTTTTCGGCGGTTGCCTTGTAAACATATAATCCGACGAAGTAATTGTTCGGTGCGGGGATATCAATAACAGTGCCAGCCGGTTCATCGACATCCGTCGAGCCTTCTGTTTCTGTTGGAGGGGTATCGGTTACGGCTTCGTTGTTTGTTGTCGCCGTTTCTGTGGCGACGCTTCCTCCAAGAAGTCCATCATCGTCAACGGCGTAGTTCCAATCGTAAATCTCCACCGGGAAGGCTATCAGGTCAGACTGAGTGTAAAGGGTGAATGCCTTGGGATTATACAGAGCCTCTGAATACGCTCCGGTTTCACCTATGACCTCGTAATGAGCAAGGGTGGGGTTGGCAAAATCGCTAATATCGAATATGGACAGTCGAACGCCTTCGGCAAAGGTCCAGCCGTTGTCGTCGTTTGTGTCCTGGCCTATGGTCAGCAGGTGGTTTTCACCAAGAGGGGTGATGAACGTGCTGAAACCGGGCACCTTCAATTCGCCCACGGCGACGGGATTGGTCGGATCGGACAGGTCAAGCGTGAACAGCGGATCTATCTGCTCGAATGTAACCAGGTATCCCTTGTCACCGAGGAAGCGGGCGGAGTAGATACTCTCACCGGGTGCGAGTCCCTCCAGTTTTCCCGCCAGCTCTAACGCGTCCCCGTTTTGTTTGAGAACGTACACCGCGTTGGATGAATCGCTGTCATCAAACAGCCAGCGACCTGATGATACAGTAGTGGTGGCCACTCGCAGGTAACCGTTGTATTCGCTCATGGAATACTGGTTCAGCACTCGGCCCGGTACAGTACCTGACGCAACGAGTTCCGTACCCGAATCGGTGAAACTGAATTTGTAGATGTCGGTTGTCTGACGTAAGGTTCCGTCATAAGTGTAGTCCGTGTCGGTTATGTAAAGAGCCTCGGTGGACGCGTAGATGTTCGATGGATAGCCCACTACCGACTGTGCCGTGTAATTCTGGGGTGAATCGATGTCCATGGTCACGATAGTGCTGAAACCCAAACCGTCGGAGTCTTCCGGATAGTAGTATTCGGAGTAATCGGCCACGTCCCCGCTGTATTCGGTCTTGCCGTCAACCTCGATGGTTACGTTCGGCAGCAGGTCGGCCAGTTCCACTTCGGTCGTGGTGCCGTCAACGTCATCGGCGGAAATCCTGTTGAGAAAAGCAAGATCGTTGGTTATTACCATATAAAGCTTTGTACCGATCATTCTGCTTGAATTTACCCACCCGTCGAATTCACTGCGTGACTTGATCGCGGGAGCGGCCCGGTCAGTTACGTCTATTACGGTGACAACAATCGTTTGCTCAAAAATCCAGAACGAAGCTATTTCGGAGCTGAGCGACTGTTCCGCCATAGCGAAAACCGGCGAGTCGGGCTGGGAGAGAATTACCACCTTATCCCCGACCAGGTACATGTCATTTCCCCAACCTTCGATATCCACCGTGGACACCTCTGACATCTCGATAGCCGGGTTGGCGTCGACAATGTGCAGGATTCCGTCGCTGAGGATGTAGAGGTAGTTGCCGTCACTTTTGACTATATCCGCTTCATGTACTCCCTCTTCCTGTTCTGTTGTAGTGGAATAATCGGGGATGTCCGACGATTGTTCGACGTTGCCCGTCCCTTCGTTCATTGCTGTTGGGGCCGCGTTATCTTGTGACATACTGCCACTCGCATCGGCCGGGGTTGGGACAGGAGCGTATACATTGGTGTTTCGCGGTGAGGCCTGGTTGACCAGGTATTCCTTTAATTCCGATTCTGATGTGAACTGCTTTAACCTTGCTTCCCCTGTATCACCGGTGTTGTTCCAACCGAACAGTGTCGTCCAGTCGACTCCACAGCCGGTCAGTCCGACAAGTAACACAGTAACAGCCAGAAGTCTCTTCATTTTTGTTTCTCCTTCACAAATTGAGAGCCACAGCGCGAAATGCAGTGGTTACTACACTTATTGCGCGGCTTGGGACGCGAACCTGGGGAGGAGGTTGCGCCTTTTCCAACCGTAAACGCTTCTTACATGATGCACCAGACGTGTAAGATCCCCGCAGCGTCACTTTGCTTGCCGAACGATATCGTCCGATTTCGGCCAGGCACTTCAAGTGTTTGAACCCCAAGTGGCTAGTCAACCGAAAGTCCTCATCTGCGTAATTTTGTGGTTTTTTGGCAAAACCACCCTGGTATTCGGTGTTATCAGCCTCATCAGCTTGCAAAATCGGGCTCCAGAGAGTATTGATTCTGGTCATGAAATGGACAAAATTTTTCATTCCCACGTCAAAAGAGACTCCGGCAGACGCTGTTGTGCCTTCGCACCGCCTGATGATTCGGGCAGGTATGATTCGCCAATTAGCCGCCGGTTCCTATTCCTATTTACCCTTGGGGTATCGAATCCTGCGCAAGATTGAGCAGATCGTGCGGGAGGAGATCGACCGGGCAGGCGGTATAGAGTTGCATATGCCGGCCCTTCAACCGCTGGAATTGTGGCAGGAGACCAAGCGGGATGAGGCGATGGGGCCTACCCTTGTTCGTCTTACTGATAAGCCGTTTCGCAGAAATACTGTCCTCGGTCCTACTCACGAGGAAGCGATAACGGAAATCGTGCGAGCTTATATCAAAAGCTATAAGCAGCTTCCCGTGACTCTTTATCAGATTCAAACCAAGTTCCGGGACGAGGAACGCCCCAAGAGCGGCGTTCTGCGTACTCGTGAGTTCCTTATGAAGGATGCGTATTCGTTTAACACGGATAAGGCCTCACTCGATGAAACATACGAGCGGATGTACCAGGCATATTGCCGGATTTACGATCGCTGCGGTCTGCCCTTTGTCGCGGTGGAGGCCGATTCCGGGGCTATCGGTGGGGATGCATCTCACGAGTTTATGGTCGTTACCGATGCCGGCGAGGATTACCTTGTAAGGGCAGAGGATGGCTCCTACGCGGCGAACGTCGAGCGGGCGGAGGTATTAGCCCTTGAGGACGAAGGTTGCTCAGAGATGGCGGAATTGGCCGAGGTGCACACTCCGCGATTGAGTACTATCGAGGATGTTTCAAACTTCCTCAAGTGTCGTCCGCAGGACATGATCAAGACGTTGATCTATCGTCTGGTTACCAGGTCGGGCGGCAAGAAATCCAAGCCGGTCGATGGTTTTGTCGTCGCCTTGGTGCGAGGTAACCACGAAGTCAACGACTCTAAGCTCAGCAAAGTAGTTAAAGCAATTGTCGAGAAAAAGGGAGAGGAAGTTGTCAGTCTGGAGATGGCCGAAGCCGAGCCCATCCAGAAACTGACCCAGGCCGACGTCGGGTTTGCAGGTCCAATCGGTTTGGCCGAAAAGGATGGCGTACTCATGATCGCTGATCGTGACATCGTCACCATGCACAACGCGGTGACCGGGGCCAACAAGACCGATTACCACGTTACCGGTGTTAACATCGGTCGCGATTTCCAACTGGGTGAGGTGGCCGACATCCGCTTCGCAGTTGAAGGAGACAAGGCTCCCAATGGTTCGCCGCTGGTGTTTGAAAAGTGCATCGAAGTAGGGCATGTTTTCAAACTGGGAACCAAATATTCGGACGCGATGAAGGCACACTTCCTGGATGAAAACGGGAAGAGCAAGCCGATCATCATGGGTTGCTACGGCATCGGGGTAAACCGGATACTTGCGGCGGTTATCGAAGCTTCTCACGACGATAACGGCATATGCTGGCCGGTTAACATCGCTCCGTTTACCGTGGAAATTGTTGCACTCGATCATCGCGAAGAGCAGGTGATGACCATGGCCGAGAAGCTCCACGACGAGTTGGAAGCCAAGGGAATCGACGTACTTCTCGATGATCGTGACGCGCGACCCGGCTTCAAGTTCAAAGACGCGGATCTGATTGGAATACCAATCAGAATTACCGTCGGAAAACGTGGTCTGGACGAAGGTATTGTCGAATTCAAGCAGCGCACCGACGATGAGGTGCAGAAGATTTCTCCCGATAGCATTGTGGAAATTGTCGAGAAAATCGTCAGCGAATCCGCTGGTTGACCATTCAAGGTCAATAGATAAAAACCCCGCCGGCAACCTAACTGCCGGCGGGGTTTTTTATTGGTTTTTATGACCTTGATTATCCCGGTTTATTGCCGGGTTTTCCTGCGTCGCATAAGGATGGCCGGGGCAGTCAGGGCCAGTAGAAGCAGGCTGGCAGGTTCGGGAACAATCTTGTCTGCGGAAGAGGTTTCCGTTGGTGTAATGCTTTCGGCAATCTCTGCCGTATCAAGAAACGACAGGTCAGGAATTTGCAGGCCCATTGCTCCGGCCATGGCTGACACGGAAGCGAGTTCCGCGATTTCCTCTTCAGTAAGCGCTTTGCCTGCCAGTGCTTTTTCCCTGGCTTTGGCGGCCTTGTTGTTCAGCGTGTCTTCGAATACGCCGGCACCGCTGAAGTGGGAGAAGATATTGTCCACGCCAAGAGCGTCGAAGATGGGATCGGTTACGGTTGCCAGAAGATCGGCGAAGATATTGCCGCGAATATCTATCGGGCCGATGTCGAAATCGTTGGGATTTTCCTCGTCCGAATAGCGGCCATCGTTGATGATCGTCTGGCGGCTGGAGGCATCCAACTGCATGTCGTAAAAGCCTAATGAGTTCATCGAAGCGGTGGCATCGAGAAACAGGCTGCCGTTAACGGTTGTTACCTGGTTGCCTGTGTCAGTTGTAAAGGAGTAGTTAAAGGGGCTGTCATTTGTATTGAAAGAAGCCTCTATCATCTGCAGTCCGCGCCCGCCGGTACTGAAGCTGAGGACCGGTGTTCCCTGAATGGTCAGTTCAGTGGCTCCAAAGTCGAGCGTTTCACCTGTGAAGGTGCGGGACACGGTAAGGTCGTGTCCGCCACTGAGATAGTTAGCTTTTCCGTCAAAGTCGAAACCGGCTTGTCTCAAACCGTAAACGACATTTTCGAAGATGCCGTTCTTTGCGTAGGTTGTCTGCAGGTTTGTAGTAACGAGCAGTGTGGCCAGTGAAACTGCCAGGATGGTTGTCCGACGCATCGCATGCCTCCTGAGGCAATGAATTCAGGTGTTCAACTCGGTGTTTAATCCGCTATTACAGATTATCTAACGGTATAGCATACCCCAAAACCAAGAGTCTGGGAAAGTGGCTCTGATGCAATCTTTATGCGCAAACCAGACCACGGTTGTGTATCGGCGTGATCAGAGGTTTGGGTGAGAAGTGTGGATTAATCATGTTTGTTCAAGGAATATGTCGATAAAATGGGTATAACTTATGATTTTATAGGACGTAAGCCGCCGGTTCAAAGATTGATAGCGGTTTGTTTCAAGAATTAAACAAGCTCCAGGTGGCGTTGACATTAATCGTCCAGTAGCCACATACTGTACTTGTCGGAAACCTATCGGACCGTTGTGGCCGGTATGCCGGTTTATAGAACCTATTCCAGATAAACTCTTTTGACTAACTGGAGAAGTATTGATGAGACATCAAAAACTAATCGGATTCATGACGATGGTGGCGATTGCCGCTGGCAGTGGACTGTCGCTTGCTCAGGACAAGCCGGCGGCAAGCCCGTCACCTCAGCCTGCGGCGACTCCTGAGGCTAAATCAGCTCCGCCGTCTAAGCCACCCGCTCCGGACAAGCCTGCGGTGCCGGCCGTCCCCGTAAAGCCAGCCACGGTGCAGCCGAAACCTGTTGAGTCTGTGGTACCCGACCCTGTGCAGAGATCGATCGAGGGATTAACCCCGGTAACTACTCCGTCCGGTTTGAAATACTACGACATAAAAGTTGGTGAAGGCGATTCTCCACGGCCGGGTGCACGGGTTTCCGTTCATTACAGCGGCTGGTTGACTACAGGGGAGCTTTTTGACACCTCGGTCAAGAAAGGGAATCCGTTCAAGTTTCAAACGGATCGTCGTGTAATTCAGGGGTGGCAGGAAGGTATCGAGACCATGAAGGTTGGCGGGATCCGCCGTTTGGAAATTCCCAGCAAGCTGGCTTATGGCGAGCGGGCGATGGGAAAGAAGATACCGGCCAACTCCGATCTGGTTTTTGAAATAGAGCTTTTGGCAATTGAAAAGCAACCGCCGGCACAGACCTCCGTAGAGGGTATCGAGCCGGTGACTACCGAGTCGGGTCTAAAGTACTGGGATATAAAAGTTGGTACAGGCGAGCCCGCTGGAATCAAGACGACCGTGCAAATGCATTTCGCCGCCTGGTTGGAGGACGGGAAGCTTCTGGGCACCTCCGGAGATCGGGATAAGTTGCGGCCTGTTCGCGTAAGTGACCTGTTTGAGGGCTGGAAAGAGGGCGTCTCCACCATGAAGGAGGGTGGAAAACGTCGCTTGCTTATTCCCCCGAAGCTTGCATTTGGAGAAGAAGGTGGCCGTGGCATACCGCCAAACTCCTCGGTGATAATGGAGATCGAACTGGTTGATATTCAAAGACCTCTGCCTCAAACTTCGGTAGAGGGAATCGAGCCGGTAACTACGGAGTCAGGCCTTAAATATTGGGATATCAAGGTCGGCACAGGGGAAACCCCACACAAGACTTCCAAGTGCAAAGTTCACTATTCCGGCTGGCTTACCGATGGCAGTATGTTCGACAGTTCTATCGCCCGGGACAAGCCGTTCGAGTTCAGTATGACCGGCGGAGTTATCAAAGGCTGGCTGGAAGGCGTGAGTACCATGAAGGTTGGTGGAAAACGCCGCCTGGAGATTCCCGCGGATCTGGCGTACGGCAAAAGCGGCAGGCCGGGGATTCCCCCGAACTCAACCCTGATTTTCGAAATCGAGTTGCTGGGGACCAATTAACCGTATACGTTTCGCTTGTACAGATACGCTGTATAAGCACATTAAAACATTAAACCCTGCATCGTTGTTGAGGCAGCGATGCAGGGTTTTTAATATTGAGCATATCGCAACACTACAATTCGACTCGAAACCTGTGTGGCATGCTCACACTGTTGTGCGAATGTAGTCCACGTTACTCGGAAAACGTTTTTACGCGTTTGGATAGGTAAGCTGACCGGAAAAGAAAGAGATCCAGGGTTTTTGCTTGAGCAGGCATGGAGGATCTTGTACATAAGAAGCATGGACACAGAAGGCGCCCCGAAACAGAAGTTGTTGGCTATCCCCGTGGATTTGTTCTGCCAGGAGTGCGGGTATAACCTGCGCGGTTCGACCAGTAACCGCTGTTCGGAATGCGGTAATCCGCTGGATTCGATTCGCTCGCAGACTTCGTGTATCCCCTGGACGCATCGGAAGGAAATTGGATATTTCAAGGCATACTGGAAAACTGTGTTCTGGACCAGTATTCGATACAAAAGGTTCTGTGAGGAGCTGGCCAAGCCTTTGAGCTATAAGGATTCGCAGAGCTTTCGGTGGGTGACGATTGCTCATGTCTGGGTGCCGCTGCTTATCCTTACCCTCGTTGCCTGCTTTGATCAGAAATACGTACATATAGGTTCTACTTTAAACCAGTTGTTTTCAGAGGTTTGGCCGGTGTTGGTGAGCCATGTGACGTTTATTGGAATGCTCCTGGCTATCACAGGTGTCCCCAGTTATTTTTTTGATTCTCGCAAGTTACCGGTTGCCCAGAGAAACAGTGCTATTGCCATGAGTTATTATTGTACCGGTTCGTTGGCTTGGTTTGCCATTCCGGTGATTTTATGTATTTGTGGTTTTCAGCTAATGGAAACAGTATATGAAACTGCGGGGTTGGTCTTGGTTCTTCTGGGGGGCACATTGCCGATTGGTCAGATTGGGCTTTGCCTGGCGGATCTGGATCAGACCGCGAAGCGTGTATTTCGAAATGATGCGAAGAGGCGTATTGCGATCAATCTGATCTTGCCGTTGGTCGTATTCGCGGTGATGGCGATAGTCTGTGCGATACCAGTACTTCTACTCTCCATAATCGGATTGGTTATTGCGTAATCCGGGAAGTTCGCTTGAGCGTCGTGGAGGTTTCACGAGGTTTGCCATCCAGGAAAAACGGCCGATCCAGGTTATTCCTATAATCGGATGATCCTTTGTTTTCGTATTCACCGTTGTCGTCGGTGCAGTCGATATTAACGCTGTACAACCGTGGTCGTTGTGCTTCCGGTAAATAACCAATGGGAGCTCCGGTCGGAGAGAAGGGGTCAATTGGGACGGCTGGGAGGTAATCAGGAACCAATTCGGAAAGTCTATGAGGAAGTCGTCCGTTTTGTGATTCGTATAGACGTATAGCGATTGCTGTAGCGGCCATTCTCCTGTCTGCGATAAGCTGATAATGTATTTCAACTGATCGCTTGAATGCGGGCAGGAGGAAATACCTGATTGGTTTTGTTCTGATTGCGATAACGCTACCTCGTGGCGGGGCGGGTGGGATCAGTTTGCAGACATCGTCGAAGCCTGTAGTTGCCGGAGCTTTCGCGAATGCGCTTAACTCCTCTGTTAATCTACATTGATCGACGAGCCAATGCGGTTTGAAGATGATTTCAAATCGCGAATTAGCTTTAAAATTGAATTTACCCTGGAATAATCGGCTTGCTATGTCCATTAAAGTTGCTCGTTCAAAACGAATGGCTGCTGCCCATGACTCGTTTATTCCAGTCATGTCGAGGAGTTCGGAAATAATAAACTCAGCTTTTTCCGAGGGAATCGATTCGGCGAGATAACCGTCGCTTGTTGGGGTTTCTTTGAAATGCCAGTTTTGGGCTGCTATCTCTATAGCTTCCAATGCTTTGGTGGAGCAGCTATTGGCTACGAGGTATACTAATAAATTGCCTTGCATTTTACGAATGCCTTCGGATAGCAGTAATATGTCGTTTACGTTTTCCAGGGCCCGAGTGCGGTTGCCGCTCTTATTTTCAAAAAGAACCGACACATAGAGCATTTTTGACAGTTGGCGACAATCTGACAGATGAGGATAAATCGTATCCAATAGAGGGCTTTTAAACGGCTGTTGTTGCCAATGGGCTTCCGGTAGTGTTCCGGCCTTTCGAATTGCATCGAAAGTTGCCTTGTTGGCATTGATAATTCTCCTTGCTTCTTCCATGTGTGTTTCGATGAACGAAGGATCCATAAAATCATCGAGCTTGAAGCCTGGAGCAATTGTGGCAGGCAGGGTAAAGGCTAAGCAGGCTTTTTTATATAGCAATGCGCTGTTGACTTCATCAGGTATGGGCAGAATCTTGTTGTAGTCCTTGGGATGGACCGGTTCCCCAGCCTCGCGATACTGCTCGATGAGGTTTTGCAGTTTAGCTTCTGTCAAATGCTGGATAACGATGTGCGCTACAATGAGGCCAATGAACAGCGGTAGCGTACCCACTCCGATCAGTTTAAACCACCAGAATCGTCTGGGATTGTAAATTGTCGTGACAGTTGCGACCGATTGGTTTTCTTCAATGGATGCGTCGGGCATAAAAAAAACCTTCCGGGTTCAAGTTGCCCTGGCCCGGAAGGTTTGCAGGTCGTTATATTTCGACTCAGCTTCCGGCAGCACTCTGCCCGAAGAACTTGGGCGGCTCAGCCAGGGTGTAAACCAGCGTTTTCCGCGGCGATGGCGTCGCGGATATGTTTCGCCGGTTGCATTATCCCCAGCAGGGTGGTGCCGTCAAACATTACGAAATTGCCGGTTGTCTTTTCCTTGAGCATTTTATCAACCGCTTCCGGATCGGGACGGCGGTCGATTTCTCTGCTGCCGGCAATGGCAAATCCCCAGGGCGAGCCGTAGGTACAGGTGGAAGACCCGTAGGAGGCCACGTTGTCGAAAACATTATCCAGGGTATTGACTAATCGTGCGTGCCTGTGCAGTTCATAAGGAGCGAGAGGACCGGCTTGTACTACCAGGTAACCGTCCGGTTTGAGAGCCCGCTTGCACTTTTCGAAATACTCCTTGGTGAACAGCTTGAAGCTGGGGCCTTCCTCAATTGGGTCGGAGAGGTCGGAGATAATGATATCCCACTCACCTTGAGAATTATCCAGATAGTGCAAAGCGTCGCCGACGACCAGTTCGGTTCTGGGGTCATCGAAAGCGCCCTGGTGCATTTCCGGCAGGTGCTCTATGCAGGCATCCACGACGTCGCCGTCGATGTCCACCATGGCCACTCTCTCGACGCTCTTCCACTTGAGTACTTCGCGTACCGTAGCTCCTTCACCGCCGCCGAGGATAAGTACATTCTTCGGCTCGCCGTGGTAAACACAGCCCACATGTACCAGAGGTTCGTGGTACAGGAACTCGTCGCCGGTACATGATTGCCACTTGCCGTCCAGAACCAGAGCTTTGCCGTAGGTTTCGCTACGGACTACGGTCATTTCCTGAAAGGCGGTCTTTTTTTGAGCGAGAACCTCCACCACACCATGATGGTAGGCGTCATAATCGGTCATCTGCTCAATAATCCACAGAGTGTTATTCAATTTTGAGTCTGACATAAATCGGTTTTCTCAGGCGTTTTGTATGCGGTAGCTGGCGGAAACGATGGAATACTCGCGCCCCTGGGCAGCACCTTCAATTCATGATTGGTTGATTCAAACTGGCCAATCAGATACTCGCAAGCGCGGTGAGGCTGGGCCGTTTCGCCACACGTAAAGACGTCGATGGCAGCGTAACGATGTTCAGGCCAGGTGTGTATCGAAATATGAGATTCCGATAACAGCCCTATCGCGGTTACGCCTTGCGGATCAAATTGGTGACTGGAAAGTTCGAGCAGGGTGGACATGCCGTGGTGGGAAGCCTGCTCTATAGAATCTCTTACGAATTGCTCATTATTAAGCAGCTCAGGGTTACAGCCATTGAGCTCAAGGATACAGTGCGTGCCTACAGGGGTTACGGTCAATGATCCACCTCCGGTCAATATGGGTTTTCTCTAGTCTCCAAAAAGCCGGTACTGACAACAACAGCCCTGATCACCATCGGTCCCGACCGGGACTCCTGTTTTGCGTATTCAGTCGGATCGTACCCGTAGGCGATTCGTGCTGCTCGCGTCAGGTGTTGCTTACTTGCACCGAGGATCGGGAATTCTATCACGAAACTCCCGGGGCGGCAAGAGTTTATATGCAAGTTCCTATGGAGTTTTCACTCCTTATTGATACCTATATCTTCCAAAAACGCTTTTTTCGCCCTTAACTCGTTTTATAGTAATTATTTATGGGACATCAAAAGCTGTTTTAAAGATTGCGCTAGTGAAAGATCGTGTAAAACAGGTAATTGAGGTTGAATAGGATGTAAAGGTGTACTGAAATATTCTGTTTTGTTTTGGGTAGTTGCGTAATTCGCTTGTGCCAGGGATTGTGATGAGGCTGCCGTTTTGATGTACTATTCGTTTTAAGATTACAACGGCTGATTCGCGTCGGTTTGCTTGAAATCTGGTTTGATAGGCTTTGGGGGATGAATATGAAAGTTCCGGTATTAGCTGTCTGGCTGATTTGTGCTGTACATGTATTTGCGGGGGAGGGCACCTTCATGTGTGAGAAGTTCACCGAGGTTGCAAACGGGCAATTGCCAGACGGCTGGAAAAGTTCCGGCGGATCGTGGATGGTGCATGACCAAATTCTGGGTGGAGGTGAGTTGACTGCAGAGTCCGAGGTTCTTTTGGGGCAGTCTGCCTGGCGAAACGTAACGGTGACGGCGAATTTACGTTTCAAAGAAGTGAGCGATGAGTCGGCCTGGGTGGCTCTGGTTGTGCGTGAGGGTGGAATTGATGCTCCGGGAATTCAGTTCACCGTCCGTTATGACACGGCTCGTGAAAACGGATTGGAGCTGGCGGCTAAAACTGCCGGTAGAAACGGCGGTTGGCGGATATTTCAAACAGCCCCATCACAGATAAGCTTTTCAGATCGTGGTTTCCACAAGTTACAGATACAGGCCTGCGGTGATTGGATCAGTACCTTTATCGATGGGAACCGGATATTCAGATGTCCGCGAGGTGCTGATGTGTGCGATAGGGGAATGGTGGCGCTGCGAACCCGCGGAGCGGTGGTCGAGGTTACCGAGGTTAAAGCGGCCAGGAGCAAGCCGCTAACCGTTTCCGAGTTGCGGGAGCTGCGCGGCACACCCCTGGTCATAGCTCATCGCGGTTTTTCGGCGAAGGCTCCGGAAAACACGCTGGCTGCGTATCGGCTGGCGATCGACAGCGGGGCGGAAATGGCCGAGTGCGATGTCTGGTGTACGAGCGATCGTGTTCCCGTGGTGCTCCACGATCGCAGTTTGAAAAGGACGGCCGGTTTCGACCAACTGGTTGACGAAACCTCCCTTGCTGAAATCAGAAAACTCGACGCCGGCAGTTGGAAATCTCCCAAGTACAAGGGGGAGTCCGTTCCCACCCTGCGGGAATTGCTCGAACTGGTCAAGGGGAAAACCAGACTGGTAATCGAGATAAAAACCACCGGAATAGAAAAGGAAGTGTTAGCGGAAATTAACCAATCGGGAATAGCCCCAGGCGATCTGATGATTTTTTCCTTCAGCCGTGAAGTTGTGGAGAAGATTGCTCGAATGGAGCCGGAACTGCCCACTACCTGGTTATTGGGGCGAATCCCGGCAGAGGCGGATAAACGGAAAAAGATCGTCGCCGAGGCATTGAACGCTCGGGCTTCGGCTCTGGGCGTATCACGCCTTCGAGTCGATCCTGGTTTGGTGCGGCTGGCCAGGGAGTCGGGGCTGTCGGTTTTTGTGTGGACGGTGGATGATCCGGCAGACATGCGGTATTTTACCGATATTGGAGTTGACGGGATAATATCCAACAAGCCCGATGTGCTTCTGGAATTGCTGGACAGTTCGCCTTTTAAGGTTCAATGAATCAAGGCGGATTCAGCGGACGAGTATTGAGTTTTTTCCGGTTGCTGCTGGTCGCCCAGGGTGAAGCAAAAAGTGGTTCCTCTGCCTGTACCCTCTGATTCAACCCATATGGAGCCGTTGTGCGCCTCGATTATTCGCTTGACGATGGCCAATCCGATTCCGGTCCCTTCCAGAAACGGATCAACCTGGTGGAACATGGCGAATACCTGTTCGCGCATCTCCGGTTCGATTCCTTTGCCGTTGTCGCGAACACAGATGACTTGTTTTCCGTTATCCTGGCGAGTTTCAATATTGATGTGTGGTTTTTCCCGACCGGTTGAGAATTTTAGAGCATTGTCTATAAGGTTCTGAAATACCTCCAACAGTCTTATAGGGTCTCCGCTGACTGTCGGGAGGCTGGGGGATATATCAACGGTTGCTTCTTGTTCGGCTAATCTTTCGCCTACCAGTTCGACGGCTTCGTCAGCCAGAGTGGCCAGAGAGACTTTTTCCGATAGGTTGGCCAACAGGCCCGCTCGGCAAAGGCGTAACAGCTCATCCAACAGGCGGAGCATTCTATCGGTGGCTCTCTGGATCGCGTCGGCTTCCTCTTCGACCCGATCCTGTCTGCCGGCTTCTATGTCTTTAGCCAGCCGTTTGGCAAATCCCCTTACGGTGTGCAGAGGGCTTTTTAAATCGTGCGATACGGTGTGGGTGAATCTTTCCAATTCGGTGTTTTTCGCTTCCAACTCGGCGATTAGCCTTTCACGTTCCAATTCCGCTGCTTTTCGTTCGCTGATATTTCGAGCCGAACAGAGGATGCCGGTAGCGTTTCCTTCTGCATCTATGATTGGAGTCTTGGTGACATTCAGCCAGCTTTTTCCGGCATTACCAGTGGTTATTTCGTCATCACTTCTGCTTTGAGCTGTCCGCAAGACCGCCTTATCGTTGTCTCGAAACAACTCGGCTTCCTCCTTTGGGAAAAGATCAAAATCTGTTTTGCCGATGATTTGCTGTTGGGTTTTACCAATGAAATCGCAGAACGCCGGATTGACCGCTTGATACGTATAATTCGCGTCCTTCAGTATTAAAAAATCGGGGGTTGAAGTGAATATGGCTTCCAGGAGATTCTTATGGCGGTGCAATTCCTCTTCCGCTCTCCGTCGCTCGGTTATATCGGTACTTATGCCCACCAGCCCGCTGATGACGCCTTGATGGTACAGTGGTATCTTGGTTGTTGAATACCAGCATTGGACATTATTGCGATTCAGCATCAGTTCTTCGCGATTGAGAACGGGAATTCCGGAGTTTATGATCGCCGAATCTTCGTCGTTGAGCGTTTTAGCGGTGTCTTCCGGAAACAGATCGAATACGTTTTTGCCAATTATCTCCGCTTCCGATTTCAAGCCCAGCATGCGTAGGTTGGACGAATTGGTGGCCAGGTAACGACCGTCTGCGTCTTTGACATAGACGTGATCGGGCAGGTTGTCTATCAGGGAGCGGAGAAGATTTCGCTCATCGGCGAGTTGTTCTTTTATTCGTGTGCGTCGTAATTCCTGTCCCAGGTTATCAGCTGCTATGCGAATGTAATTCTGTTCCACTTCACTCCAGGCTGTTGGCGATTGGCAGTTATCCAGGCAGACCATGCCCAACAGTTTCTCTTCGATAATCATAGGGATAGCTAGAAAGCTTATGGTTCCCGATGCCTTGAATCGTTTACGCAGTGGCATTGGGAATGCGGCAACCTCGCCGTAAACTGTATTGCCTGTAGACAATTTGGGCTCCCAGTATTTGAGCTCTTTTTCCAAGAGAATGTCGTGTAAGCCGTCGAAAGGTGGCACCGGTTCAGGAGTGCTGGCCTGCCACTGTGCGATTTGCCTGGTAACCCTTTCTCCATTAGTCTTTTCGTTGAACAGAATGATGTATGCTCTGCAGGCGTCCGCCATCGAGCCTATATGTTTCAGGAATTCAAGGTGCGGTATGTTATCCCGGCTGGCCAGCAGGAGGCGTGTTCCGGCAGTGATTCCGTCCAGGTATTTCTGTCGCCGGATCGATTCGTCCGCGATTTTTCGACGTTCAACGATCTCCGTTTGTAGTGACCGGTTTGCTTTTTCCAGTTCCTGTGTGCGTTCGCGGATTTTTTCCTCCTGTTGCTGCTGGTACATTCGGTTTTCGTTCACCAGCCGGATATGGTCCAGGGCGTTAACGATCGCTTTTTCCAGTATCGCGTAATCCCCAATGGGTTTGAGGATGAAGTCCATTGCTCCGTAACGTAAAGCGACAACCGAGTCGTCCAGCGATCCCGCACCGGATATTGCGATTACCGGAGTATCCGGCGATTCAGCCTTGATTCTTTTGAGAACCTCCAGTCCGTCCAATAGGGGTAAACGTAAATCGACCAGAACCACGTCCGGTCTTGTTTCGTGAAACCTCTCCAGCCCGGCCTGTCCGTCTGACGCTTCTGCGGGAATCCATCCCAGGTCTTTGCAGTACATGACCAGGCTTTGACGAAATATGTCATTGTCGTCGATGATCAGTATAGTTGGGGTGCTCAGTTCGCTCATTTTGTTGCATTCTGACTGATTAACCCGCTGAAATCTTAAGCCCCGGTTAGCTGCTGGTGAACTGATTCTAAATGATGGCCTCGACGCCAACGTCGAATAATGAGGCCCAATGCTCTGATCATATCGGTTGAGAAGGGGATATTCCTCTCCCCAATTGTGCTTTCCTCTGAGGGAGTGTTGGATAAAACAGAAAAAGGGGGGAATACTGTATCCTATTCGAGTCAGGGTTGTTGAATAAGGAAAACCGTAGATGACAGTTAAGTGACATCAAAGAATGTTGAAATCTTGCTGTGTCGTTCGCCGGTATGGAGGGGTATTTCAAAGAGCGAAATGTGAAGGCCGCTATACCTCATCCATTGCCATGTCAAAAGCCTGGGTGGCTCCCCTGATAAAACCTTCTTCGAATTCCCCCCAGAAACTGTCAGGGTATTCGTAATCTTCCCGAAATTTGTCTGCAATTGACGGTTCAGCAAGGTACTCCCAGACCTGGTTGGCCAGCTTGGTATCTACTTGCCTGCCGGCATCAATAGTCTCTACATATTCACTCATCATTTCCAGTTTCTTGAGTGTGCCATGGTCCTGGGCCCATTGTATCCCCAGTTTGCGCCCATCCGCTTCGGCTGCTTCTCTGGTGGTTTCGATTTCCGTGCGCAATCTTTCCACAAGGGTCATATTATCTTTACCATTAATCAGGGTGGCGAGGATCTCCAATTCTCTGGCCAAGGCGTTTTGACACACTTCTGATGCGTTCAAAGCGTTACCGTATTGTTCCAGCTCCTTTTTGATTTCTTCCGTAATCGATATGGTCATCTTGGGCATTATCCGTATCCTCGCTAAAGAGTTTGTACTCAACGGTTATTATACGAAATGATTCGGCATAGGGAAAACCGGATGCTACGGGTGTTCACTCGAACCTGCAGGTGGTTGATTTGCCGGAACAAAAAGCCGGTCGCTTGAGTATTGATAAAACACATAAGCACTTATCCGGTTTTAATGGAAGCCGCGTTTGATCGGATTCGACAAAAGGAAAACTCCCAACTCTTGTTGAATCAAGCGGCATTCCGATATTCGCCGCTCGTGTTTCCAGGACAGCAAGGTTAATCATTGTTGAATAATGCGCAGACGGCTATTAGTGTTCGTAACTCCTCTCCGAGATCGAGGATTATGGGAATGTTTTGCCAAGGCAATCAGTCTGCCGGGAAAACGGGCTACAAGTAGTCCGATGGCAGCTGAGTTCCCGCAGTCAGCGAAACGCGCCCAAACTTGGGGGCGAGGATATGTTTTAAAAAAAAGGGAAACGGACCACTCGCGGCCGTTTCCCTGTAAAAAATGAAGGCGCTGGGACTCGAACCCAGGACCTACGGCTTAAAAGGCCGTTGCTCTACCAACTGAGCTACGCCTCCTCGTTCGGAGTGAGAATAATTACAGGTAAGCTCCGTTTCGTCAAGGCGTGTACCGCGTCATATGACAACGGTTTTGTCTTCCAAACACGTTTTTACGGTGTTTGCAGGTAAATATGTGCCTTGAATGGTCAAAAAACATTCATTTGAACCCTCTTTTAAGGTGCGTTTCATTTCAGAGTCCAACTGCTCGTTGCAGGGCAACATGGAGGTGGGTAGACTCAACTCTCCGACCGGTAATGATGGCAACACCGGCGAGATTACCGTGAAGTTTTGATATAAAGCGAGTTTTTTGTGGGTAAAGAGTGGATCATTCAGCAGCCGTGGGAAGCTCGGCAGCAGGCGGGTATCGACTGGAATCTTTCTCCACTGGTGGCACAGCTCCTGTACAACCGGGGAGTGGAAACGACAGAACAGGCCAAAGCATTTCTCGCTCCGCAGATGATTGATCTGATCCCACCGGAAATCCTGCCGGGGAATGAGCAGGCCGCTGAGATCATATCCGAGGTGATCGCCGAAGGTGGGAAAATCGTTCTGTATGGGGATTATGACGTAGACGGAATAACCGGGGTGGCCATCCTCTGGCACCTGCTCAAGAAAGCCGGGGCGGATGTCTCTTACTACGTGCCTCACCGGGTGGAAGAAGGGTATGGGCTTAATTCCTCCGCATTGAAAACGATTATCGATGAAGGTGCCCGGCTGATAATCTCCGTCGACTGCGGTATCACCTCGGTAGCCGAGGCGCAGCTGGTGGCGGATATGGGGGCCCGTTTGATAATAACCGACCATCATCAGTCGCAGGCGGAGCTCCCTGCGGCCGCGGCTATTGTTCATCCGGGGCTTGATGGGAATTACCCGAATCCAGATCTTTGCGGGGCCGGAGTGGCTTTCAAGCTGGCCTGGTTGATGGCTCAGAAACTGACCGGTGCTCCGCGCGTCTCGCCGGAATACCGCCAGTTTCTGATAGACGCGTTGGCCCTGGCCGCCTTGGGAACAATTGCCGACGTCGTTTCTCTTACCGGGGAGAACAGGGTTATTGCCCGATGTGGTTTGTCGATGATTAAGGAGAGTCCCTGGCCTGGAGTGCGGGCGCTTATAGATGTTTCCGGGCTGGCAGATTCCGCCATCGATGGGACGGCTGTTGGTTTCAAGCTTGCTCCGCGGATCAACGCGGCCGGTCGGATGGGGCATGCCCGATTGGCTATCGATCTTTTAACCTGGGCCGACGAAAACCGGGCCAGGGAAATTGCCTTATACCTTGACGAACACAATCGCAATCGGCAGGCCAAGCAACGTAAATACGTAAAGCAGGCGTCGGAGATGATAGAACGCGCCGGATTCGACGGCGATACGCAGCGGGCTATTGTACTTGCCGCTGAAGATTGGCATCCGGGAATAATCGGGATTGTGGCCGCCCGTATTGTGGATGAATATAACAAACCGACCGTTTTGATTTCACTTAGCAACGGGGTTGGGCAGGGATCGGCAAGAAGTATTCCGTATTTTGAATTGCACAAGGCTCTGGAGGACTGCAGTGAGTTCCTGGTCAGCCATGGCGGGCATGCCATGGCTGCCGGCTTGAGAATAGAAGAGGACAAAATCCCCGCGTTTACCGAATCGTTCATCCGCAGGGCGAATAACTCGCTTAGCGGAACAGCTATCGTGTCCAAACTCCATATCGACAGCGTAATCGATCTGGAGGAATTGAGCGAATCGACGGTGTTGGCAATTAACAATCTCGGGCCGTTTGGAACCAGCAACCCCAAGCCGGTGTTGGCCAGTGACTGGCTTACCCTCGCTGAAGAACCTCGGTGCGTCGGCAGGGGCGGAGATCATCTGCAGTGTGTACTCAGACAGAATGGGGCGGTGATAAAAGCCATCGCATTCGGAGCGGCCGACCAGGCCGAACAGCTTAAGGAACATCGCAAGTGCCGGGTCGCCTTTGAGCCGATCATTAACGAGTTCAAAGGCCGTCGCAGTGTGGAGATGCAGGTTGTCGATTTCAAGTTTCCGGATCAATCCTGATTTTCCAGTCCAGTAAAAACCTGCAAAAACGCCCGGTTGATTCATCGCGTGTATAATTACCGTACCGAGTCGGTGATAAATCAGGTTTTTTCTTTAATATTGTCGTTTTGGCATATCGTATACTTCCTATGTTATGGCTAGTTGGAGGTATATCGATGGCCAATGCCGAAATAAACCTTGTTGGCGGGTCCGAGCTTGGTTTGATAACAGACCTCTATAACGAGGTTTACAAGCCGCGTGTGGATATAACATTCTTTGAAAACCGCTTCCAGAATAAGACAAATGCGTTGAGCTTGATCGCTGAAGTGGGTGGTCGTCCGGTTGGTTTTTCCTGTGGTTATGAGTTTATCCCCAATGTGTGGTTTAGTTGGTTGATTGGAGTTATGCCCGATTTCCGGAGATCCGGAATCGCTTCTCAACTCGCCGAAGCTGAACAATCCTGGGCTTTTGAACACGGCTATCATACCGGCAGACTCGAATACATTTCCCATTACCACCTGGGATTGCAATTTGCCCTCAGCCAGGAGTACAACATAATAGGACTCTGCTGGGATAACGAGTATCACGCCAACACCGTCATTTTTGAAAAAGACTTTAGCGAACATATGTAGCCGGCAGACAAATCCGCCCTTATCAATACTGTTAACGCAGGATTTGGATGTTTCCGGGCGGTAGCGAGTAATGACTCCGCTTGCTTTTGAAGCCTGAAGCCGTTTGCTGGTTAACTCCTGATTGCCCTTTTTCGCTTCAATAGATCGTTGCCCCGCCCATTTCACAAGTGCAAGCCCCTTTTAGTCCGATATATCCATGAGAGTATGACTGGAAACGAGCCAATCCGACCACCGGCTTATGCTGCGCTATTGGGTTCGCGCAACAAGGCCGCCGACATTGCTCTGGTTACGGCCATTGAGGTTATGGAAAGTGCGTATCGACCTATGGCTCTTTCCGTGCTGCTCGCTCGCCATTACGAACCTGCCCTGATTCGCCTGGTTGCTCACTGGCATACTTACGACGCTCATTTGCAGCAGTTGCTGGCAAGCAATACGGATGGTCTTGCTTCTGGATTTCGCGTTTGTGTGGCCGATGAACGATTCGAGGTTCGTAAATCAGCACTGGACTTGATTCGTGCCAGTGGAAACTGCAAACTGGCTTACCTTTTAGGTGAAGCGTTGACTCAACCATGTCGCAAGACTGTAGCGTTGGCGGCTCAGACTCTTTTGTCACTGGTTGAGCACGCACAAGATCATACTGGGCAGCATTCGGTAACTAAAAGTTCCCATCCAAAAACCGAGATGGATCATCTGGCTATCGCCATTCGCCGCGGGCTGGCGAGTTGGCCTCTGCATTTCAGGGGCGAAATTGTCACCGCCGCCGCGCGGATGTCCCGTTACCTGGAAGAGACCATTTTAAAAATGGCGGACGATCCAAGATCCAAGGTTGCCCGGGCATTGAATAATCTCGTAACCCGGGCTTTGGATCCCAAGCTGGCCGGATACTGCTTGCGGGCTCTTCGTTCTCCGCAACTGGCCCCATCCGTGGTGGGATTGCTGGCGACTACGCATAACGAGGAGTTCCGGCAACTGCTTGTGGACGATGTGTACCTGCTTGCTGATGAAGAGGTGCGCAAGTCTTGCATGCGGATTCGTGCCGTTTCCTGTTTGCATGATTTCACCGATATAGTAAGTGTGAAAGGACCGGGAGCGATTGGGCGGGCGGTCAGGCTTCTGGCCGCGTGTGGTATCCGTCAGCAGGTCAAGGTTACCCAACTGCTGCAATTGGCTTTTTCCGGTAATGAAGAAGCTGCGCGGGCGGCGGTCTGGGAACTGGTGAATAATCCGTTTGAAGGAAGCGAAGAAGCGCTTAAGTCCATCGCTGCCCGATCGAACATGCCTATGGCCTGGGTTGCCCAGTTGGAACTCCGCCGGCGGCGAAAGGAATCATATGTTGCCCCTAGGGACAAGGGGTACACGGAAAAAGGCGAATACGTCGCTCCGGAAAAGATCAGGGAGATCGAGCCGAACTTTATTCCCTATTGGGAGGATTTCGATTCTTTACCGGCAGCAGAGCGTGTAGCCGTTGGATACCTGGTCAAGCAGAACACGGACGATTTTGAGATCCAGCTTCGGGAAAAATGGAACGGTGGAGCGGCGGTTGATCGAATTAAGGTGTTGAAGATTATCCGCGATCTGCACCTGGCCGCGGCTTTTGAAAACGAGATTTACGAAGCGGCTAAGGATTCTGACAGCGTTATCCGCAGTATGGCCATACCCTTGTTGGGGATTCTGGATACGAGTGCGGGCAGGAGAATAATCCAGGCGGCTCTGAGTGAACCCGATACCCGGGTACAGGCTAACGCGGTGGAAGCGATGGAAGCCTCGCTGTCACCGGACAAGATAGAGCGAATATCGCCGAAACTAAAATCGGATGATAATCGTGTTCGGGCGAATGCGGTTAAAGCCATGCTCAAGCTGGGAGTTCGCGAGGCCGCCGAGGAACTCCTCGATATGCTCAAAAGCGAAGATTGCCAGGATCGGATCAGCGCGCTCTGGGTTGTGGAAAGGATGCAACTGGGGGGTGTTCTTGAGCGGCTCAAGGTTGTAGCCCAATCTGATCAGGATCAACGAGTGCGGAATAGAGCCAAACGCATAATCGAAGAAGTGGGCAGGCAGGGGAAAAACAAGAAAGACAACCCCGCATCCGCTAAGAATCAGGAGGCCATATCGTGAACCTTCTGTTTACTATTGCTCAATACACACCACCGCGAATGCGCGGTATACAGGAGCATTTCCATGAAGGCGGGGGCAGTCTGACCGCCGATTTTCTCCGAATCGTGGGGGTTGTGCTCGGTGGTATGGCTCTTGCTTATATCATCTTTTCCGTAATCAATCGGCGGCGACAGCAGGATACCAACAGTCCGCACGCGCTTTTCAATGAAGTGGTTCGCCAGCTTCCGTTGAGTATACCCCAGCGGGATCTTCTCCGCCGCATCGCCGCCGGGCTGCATCTCACACATCCGACGGTGCTGCTGCTGAGCCCGCAGATTTTCAATACCTACGCCAATCGCTGGATGAGCAGCAGTAGAACGGCCAACCGGCTCACTCGCAAGCGGATTGACGATGTGATGAATATACTATTTCCCAAGACCGACACCGCACATCCCTGATGGAGCGTTGGGGCTGTTGCCAAAAACATTGACACGATGAACAGCTAAAAAACGCTTCAAGGATTAAAAGCCTTGTAAGTCAGGTACCCGCCCGACAGATTGCGAACTTCGTAACCCAGCTGAGAGAGAATCCTGGCCGCCACGTAGCCGCGCATTCCCACCTGGCAAAAAACATGCACGGTCTGTTCTTTGGGTATTTCATTAAGTCGGCTGCGCAGTTGCGGGAGAGTGATGAACCGGGCGCCGGGAATCGTTCCTTCGGCGAACTCATCATCATCGCGAATGTCGATCAGTGAACCATCCACCGGTAACTCGTTCGCATGGAAAACCTTGACATCTCCTCGCAGGGAGTTGGCGGCCACAAAGCCGGCCATATTTGCCGGATCCTTTGCCGCTCCGTATTGCGGAGCGTAAGCCAATTCCAGTTCCTCCAGGTCGTATACGGTCATTCCCGACTGGATGGCGGTTGCGAAAACATCTATCCGTTTGTCCACGCCGGTCACTCCGGTAACCTGGGCGCCGAGAATTCTTCCGTCGGCTTTGGAAAAACAGAGCTTGATGGCCAGTTTCTCCGCGCCGGGATAATACTTTACGTGATGATCGGCATGGAGATAAACCTTATCGTAATCCAGGTGCGATTGGATCAGTTGTTTTTCGTTAGCGCCCGTTATGCCCGCAGTCAGGTTGAACAGATGCACGATTCCAGTTCCCTGGGTTCCCCGGTAAACGGAATTTCGCCCAAGTATATTATCCGCGGCGATACGCCCCTGCCTGTTAGCCGGACCGGCCATGGGAACGAGAATATCAGTACCGGTGACGACACTCTTAACCACAACCGCGTCACCGACGGCGTAAATGTCCGGATCGGAAGTGGCCATGTGCTCGTCCACCAAGATGCCGCCTCTCTCGCCGGTTTCCAGGTTGGCGTTCCTGGCCAGCTCGTCTTCTGGTTTTACGCCAATGGCCATGATAACCAGATCGGCTTCCAAAGTTTTGCCGCTCTTGAGCGTTACGGTGAATTTGTCACTCGAATCAGCGAATGATTCCACCGCGTCTTTCAGGTGCAGGGTGACATTGTTACCCGCCAGCTCGTTGTGTAAGGCCGTGGCCATCTCCCTATCCAAAGGCGGCATTACCTGGTCGAGCATTTCCACCAGATCCACTTCCAGGCCGCATCGCTTGAGATTTTCAACCATCTCCAGCCCGATGAACCCGCCGCCCACCACAACCGCTTTTTTCGCCCCGGCATCAACCGCGGCCTTGATTTTATCCATGTCGGGTACGCTGCGCAGGGTGAATATCTTTTCACTTTCGATTCCGGCGATGGGGGGGCGTGCCGGTGCGGCACCGGGTGCGAGAATCAGCTTGTCGTATTTTTCCCGATAGACCCGACCGGTTTCCAGTTCTTTAATCACGATTTCGTGATTGCCGCGGTCTATCTCGATAACTTCGGAAAAAACGCGGACATCGAGGTTGTAACGATCTTTCAAACTTTCCGGAGTCTGAAGCAAAAGCTCTTCTCGTTCGGCTATTTCGCCGCTTATGTGATAGGGGAGACCGCAATTGGCAAATGAGACATACGGTCCTCGCTCGAGAACCACGATTTCCAGTTTTTCATCCAGCCTGCGAGCTCGAGCCGCCGCCGTCGCTCCGCCGGCCACTCCGCCGACTATCACCAGTTTACTTATTGCCATCGGGTGTTACTCCAAAACTCTTGCTTGTTAATTCACAACCGGCGAGCGGTGTTACCTTTTCTTCATGTTCATTCGTATGCATTGAATGACTGTGTGAGCGCTGGGATGTTTCACCTTGTAATGCACGGTTTTGCCATCCCGCTGTGCTGAAAGAATACCGTGAGCCCGCATGAGGTTCAGATGCTGGCTGCAGGCGTTGGGGGCAATATTCATGTTCTCGGCCAGCTCGCCCACCGTAAGCTGATGCATTTCCAGTAATTCAACTATTTTCAACCGGTGCGGATGCCCCAGGACCTTGAGAACGTCTCCGACTTCCTGCAGGACTTCCATGGGTATTTCCGCCGCCGGTCCGGCTGCTCGTTTCTTCATGACATCATATAATATCAAGAGGTTATGATATGTCAAGGTGTGCGGTTAGGGAGTTGGCCTCAAGCTGTAGCGGTCTGGTTATGTCCTCAAATGATACTTCTAAGGCAAGTTAACGGCCAAACGTAGCCAGCACCGGCCGGTGATCCGAAGCAACATCATAATCCAGAACTCGTAGATCGATGCAGTTCAAAGCGTCGTTTTCCCGGTACATGATGTAATCAATCCTTCGGGCAGGTACGTCGGCCGGATACGAAAGCAGCGGGTCATCGCTGCGACTTTCGCAAACAATCAGAAAGGTTTTGAACTTCTTTATCGTTGTGGTTTCAGGCGTGGCGTTGAAGTCGCCCGCTAAAAATACGATTCCTTCGGGTTTGTCTTCGATCAGTTTTTCAATTACGTTTGCACTGGCCAGCCTTTCGGTATCATCCTTCTGGTGATCAATGTGAGTCGCCAGGAAAACGATCTCCCGCTCGCCTTTCCGGAGGTGTGTTTCCAACAGTCCCCGCTGTTCGTTATCTCCCAATCGGGGTAATCGATGGTTCGTCTGGCTGGTTACGGGTAATTTCGTTAAGACTGCGTTTCCGTATGAACCGCCCTGGAGATCGAAGTTGCCTCCGAATACGGCCTGCATGCCCGCGAGTTCGCCCAGCTTCTGCGGCTGGTCAACTTTGCCTGATCGCCTGACGCCGTTATCAACTTCCTGAAGAGCTACGATGTCCGCACCGGATTCGCGGATTATCCCCGCGATCCGCTCCAGATCGATCCTGCCGTCCATCCCCGCGCCGTGGTGAATGTTATAGGTAAGAACACGGAGAGTAAGCGGTTCGCTTTGGGAGCAACCAGCCACAACCGTTAGTAATAACATCAATATGATACTTCTGATTTTCATATACATCTTACCTTTCCGATTGCGTGGCTTGCCGCAGTTTGGTTGCCGGAAACCAACAATACTTATGTGCGTTCATACGTTAATCGCTACCGCAATGGCGATGTGTGAGATTATAAGCGGTTCCAGTTTCAATACCAGCGAAGTGGATTGCCGCTATCTATTGATCTTCTGAATACTGCTCGCAATGCGTTCAATTCTTGATCGAACTCGCCGGGCTTGATCCGTTGTCGTTCAACGATAACTGTTTCGGCGATATGTGTGCCGATACCTGTTTTTTCAGTTTCGCCCGTGAGATAGGGTAAAGTTAGGCATTCTCCCGCAGCGGCAAAAGCGTCGACGATTACTTCTTTCCTTTTATCGTGTAGTTTCACCCTGCCGTCGGGCAATACCGTTTGTTCAAAAAGCGTTGAAGAGAAGATGGTTTTGTCCCCTTTACTGGGAGAAAATTCGAATCTTCCCTTCCTGGGGTATTCATCAATGAAATACCCTCTTTCATCTATGCCGACTTCATACTTTGGTGATTTTTTTATGACCCCGAAATACTGAGGAACATGTTCAAATAAACGGGCTTTTGTATTTACATCTCGAGCGACGAGTATCAGATCGTGGTCGGCCTGGGCGAATCGTTCGAGTTCGCCAAGTGCTGACTCGCAATCCTCAGGGGAGACTGTCCCCCGGGGCGATGCCGACAAGATTCTCTTTAGAGTCGGAAAATCATCTTCGCCGAGGTTCGCGAGCTTTGCCTGTATGATTCTAAGGCGTGGCCAGCTTGCAATCCTGCAGTTCACAAGTTTCATGTTCGGGTGTTCGCAGCAATCTGCGATCCACGAACTGAACTCGTCTTGATCGCCAGGCGTCTTACCGTTCTCGGTACAGAGGTAGAGGCGGTTTTCCTTGTCGATGCAGATTCTGTCCTCATGTATGTATCTTTTGCAGAGTCCTTTTTCCCAGCAATTGCATCTGACGCTGGCATATAAACCCTGCCTGTCTGCCGTACAATCGCGTAAAAAGTATTCCTCAAGACCAGTGGGTCGCTTATCATCTTCTCTCTTATTTGCGGGCCTGTTGCTGACGCTACCGCGATTGCATTTTTCCATAGCGTCGGATGTGTCCGCGGAAGGATATTTAAACTTCGTAACATCCACCGGCAACTTCATGAAACGGTCATCCATTTGCAGGACATTGTCGACGAAGGTGATGGCCTGCTGATTTTCCTCCGCAATAATCCAAATGAGGTGCCATTCGCCGCGTTCCAGGGTGAATGGTCCGACCGGGCTGTCCATTTCGTGTATGTATAGAAAAACCAAATCGTGGCCCTTGCCTACGCGGACACCAGCGCTCTCCAGCGTACGTACAAGATCATGTACAAAAACGCTATCGTAGGCCGGATCGCGAAATCCAATAAGCAGTTCTGTGCTTTGATATCCTGGATGCACTTCATACATATACATTGCATTTACCTCTATGGTATTCGCCAACTATGACCTATTTTATGCAAGAAAACACGGCTGGCCGGATTTGTTCTGGAAAATATATGCTTTATTCAAACGTCGCAAATGTCTCACTTTGATTGAAACAAATCATTTTCAGTTCTTCCATGAATTATGCGGAAGAACCTTATTTTTATGATGGATGGGCCACTCAGGCCGTTCGTTGGGTATATGTAACAGCTGATCGCAGGTGTTGCAGTTGTGGGGATATTGAATTTGCCTGGTTTAAATTCCTATAATGTTTCTAATTGTGAATAACAAATAGACGACGGCATTTACCGTATTCTGTTTTTGGGTTTTCAGACGGTCGTTAGTATCGGACTTCAACAATAACCGGGCTGTTTTTTAGGCTTATCGAACCATGTCGGGTGGATACCTCAATTTTGCGTTCCTATTCTTGTTTATGTCGTTGGATTTAATCGCGGGGAAAGCCTTGGGCTAGCGATTGGTCAAGCGGCATGCGGGCTGTGGTTGGGGTTATTACGTATTCGCACCGTGTCGCTTTAGGTATGTGCGTACATTGTGTACGTTATTTATTCGTTTCTGGGAGAGTTTTTATTTTGGCTTATTTCCACAGGAGGAGAAAGAATGAGAAAGTTACTGGTACTAGTTGCTTTATGTGCGTTGGCTACGTCGGCCAATGCCACTACTGTTACTGTCGATTTGACGGGTGTTAATTCTTGGGACGAAATAGGTTCCCTAAACAACGAGACTCTGAGCGTTGCCGCTGGTACCGAGATCACTGGAATCGGTTGGGATAATGTGGTTATTCAAACCGTTGGTAACAGTTGGCTCAGCGAACCGGTTCTCTTGTTTGAGGATCAAGTCAATCTGACGATTGGTGCGGGTGACGATTTTGGAGGTACCAATACAACGCCCTATAGTAGTGGTGGAATAGTTAATCTCGTCGATGCTGGCGTATCCAATATCGTCGTTGACGGTCTTTGTGATATTGAGGTCTTTGAGGACTACGACGACGAAATCGATACTATTGATGCCACCTTCTTAAGCGGCACGCTCACTCTGGAATACGTTCCGGAGCCGGCCAGCCTGGCACTGCTCGGTTTTGGTGGCCTGGTTATGCTTCGTCGCCGGAAGTAGGGGGAGTGTTTACAGTAAGAGACTTTGCCGACGTTGGGACTTGTGAAAACGACGCATAGTCTGCTTGGTTTACCCAATGAACGTAAATAACCGGGTTCGTTTCTCGAAGGAACGAACCCGGTTACATGTTTTTACTGTTAGATCATGAGGTCGTAAACAATTGGTATCCATTAATGCAAGGTAATTCAGTTTTAAGATAAGAGAATTCACGAAGATCGCTATTGCAACCCCCATAACACTGCGATAGAAAAGCCATGATTAGCGATTCGTTATCTAGATATTTCGTCTAAGGTATATTGGGATCTAGGGTTTGTAAGCATTGCCAGGATAGTCGGGAGAATTTCGTGAAGTGGGTTAAAAAGCAATCCAGGATGTTTCCCGAGCTGCTCCTGTTTGAAACGGAGGCGGAGCAGAAGCGGGCTTTTAAAAAGGCGTCGAAGGGTATTTACCTGAATCCGCTCTATTGGTTGCTGTTGATTGGTCTGGCGATTTTTATGAACGTTGCGTTACGATCCGCTGGGCGAACTTTCGGCCCGGCATTCAGCGTACCCGATTCTATGGTCAGCGGTATTGCCGGCGGGATAAGCGGCGGTTTAAGTGCGGCAGCGGCGTTATGGATTTCCAAAAGGAAAATCCAACACTCCTTACGGAAGCAGTTGAACGATACTGGTGTACCCATCTGCATGAAATGCGGCTACCAGCTTAAAGGGAACACAAGCGGGGTCTGTCCCGAATGCGGCACTGAGTGTGCGAAACGGGGACGCAGCTAGTTATTAGGAAATAACCAATAGCAGAAACTAAGTGCGTCCCCGTTTCCAGTCGTCCCCGTTTCCAGTCTAATGCCGGAAATTCGCTTCCACACCAAATGCCCGGGCATATATTTCCGGCTGGCGTTGTTCCCAGATGTGGGTTGCCGGATAAACATACTTGTCCGCGGTTTCCCGCAAATCTATTTCCGCAATAATCGGTCGAGCGTCACTGGCCGATGCCTGGTCTATTACATCGCCGGCCGGTCCTATGAGAATCGCCGAATCCGCGTCCGCTGCCGCTATGAATATACGGTTTTCCGCCGCCCTGGTTCTAAGCAGCGGAACGGGGACCTCGTCGCCGACCACGAAAACGATCGACGCGCCGTCCAATGCCATTAATCGGGCAGGGATAAACGAATCGACGTGTTCAGAGGCCACGCAACCGAAAGAGCCGAACTCTTCGATCATCAAACGTTCCACAAAGGGATATCCGATTACGGCCATACCCAATGATCGTCCGTACGTATCCAGATTTTCTGCTACGTCTGTCTGCCGCAGGCAGGTTGTTACTATCCGCACTCCCAGTTCCGAAAACTCCTGGAACAGGTCGAGCCCCCTTTCGTTTTCGCGTAATGGGGTTGTAAGCGCAGAAGGGGCGACCGCTATTTTGATCAGATCCAGCTCCTCCCTGTCGGGTTCAATCGGAGGATAGGTGCAGAAAATCCGCCGTTCCGCCCAGTCGGGTATTTCCAGTTTTGGCGGTTTTCCAATCGATACTTCCGCATCGATTATTTCCGCTTCATTCGGGCTGGCTTTTGCCAATACTTTTCCCTTGTCGTCAACTATCTGGCTCCAACCGCAGTAGCTGACGTCCTCTGTTTCCTGGCCGAACTTGTTTGCGGCCACGATGGGAACCTTGCACTCTATCGCCCGCCCCTCGATCATGAACTCAGCCTGGGCATTGCGATAACCTCCAGGCTCGGAGGCGACGTTCACCCAGCAGGTGGGAATGGCGATAAGCTCCGCTCCCTGGGCGACCATGGCCGAGGCCGTCTCCGGTGCCCGGGCGTCGGCGCAGATTACTATTCCGATTTTCCCTACCGGCGTATCGATCGGAGCCAGCCTTCGCCCGCGTTCAAACCAGTTGTTGTCTTCGCCCCAGAGGAAAGTTTTGCGATATCTCCCGCATTCCCTGCCATCTCCACCGATCACGATTGCCGAGTTGTACAGCTTATCCCCTTCCTGCTCGACGAATCCGCAGACTAGAGTGATCTTGTGCTTTGCCGCCAGCGAGCAAAGTTTTTCAACGAGCGTTTTATTATCGATAATATCTGCCGAGTCATAAGCCTCCCGGCTGCCCAGGTGATAAGCCGGATATGCACACTCCGGCAGAACAAGTAGCTTTACTTTCCGCCCGGCGGCGTCGGCCACCGCCTGCTCGATAAGTGGTAGAACTTCCTCTGCCGATGCCAGGGGAAGTCCGGGAAGTTGAGCCGCCGCTACCTTGATCGATCGCTTCATTTCGTCCGCCTCTGCCTGTTTAAACGGTTTCCGGTCACTTTATTGAGCGATTTTAGTGTCTGTATGGACTATTCGCTCTTAGGTTCCATCCTAGAACTGTCCCCTTTTCTTTTCAACTACCCCCGGTCAGATTACAATCATCTCAGGCAATAGCCTCTGGAGAGAAGATAGCACAAGATACCCAAGTCCCACCACTTAGTTTGGGATTAAGAAGTCAAGTTTAAATGAGCGGCAAAGACCTTTACGAAATCCTTGGAGTTTCCCGTACCGCAACCGCGGATGAAATCAAGCGGGCATATCGCAAGCTGGCCAAGCAACACCATCCCGACCAGAATCGCAACGATTCGTCGGCCGAGCAGAAGTTTAAAGAGATTCAACACGCTTATTCTATCCTCCACGATAAGGATAAACGAGCCCGGTATGACCAGTTCGGTGAGGTTGGCGCCGGTGATTTCCATACCGGAAGGGGCGGCGAACAAGTCTATAGCTGGGGAACCGGCGGGCAGAGTATCAACGCTGAAGATCTGGAAGATCTCTTCCGAGGCTTCGGCGGAATGGGTGGCGGCGGTGGTGGAGGAGGAATCTTCGACCAGTTTTTCGGAGGTGGCAGGAGAACTGCCAGGCCCCGTCGCGAATCGCCGGTTCGTGGCCGGGACGTTCAACAGAAAGTCAATCTCGCTTTTGCCGACGCCGTTTGCGGAACCACTGTGGAGGTCGATGTTCGCAGCGGTATTGGGAGATCGCAAACCCTGACCGTTAAAATTCCTCCCGGAGTAGAAGAGGGCCAGCAAATCCGGCTCAAAGGCAAGGGCCACCCCGGTATGAACGGCGGGGCAAACGGAGACCTGTTTCTCATCTGCGGTATCAGACCGCATAAGTTCTTCCGGCGAGAAGGAGCTGATATATACCTTGATCTGCCGTTGACTATTACCGAGGCTTTGCTGGGGACCAAGGTGGATGTTCCCACGTTAGACGGTACGGTTTCGCTTACGATTCCGCCGGGAACTTCCGGAGGAAGCAAGCTTAGGCTCAAAGGGCGAGGTGTACCCGCTCACCAGGCAAGATCAGTTGGCGACCAATACGTGGTGGTAAGGATTCAGGTCCCCAAAAAACTGAACGAACAGCAGACCGAAGCTCTTAAAACGCTCGAATCCGCTTACACGGATGAACCTCGTAAACTCTTTGATGGTTACGAAAATGGTTGAATCTGCAGTACGTATTATTTCCGTTATTCCTAATAGAGTGTTTGCCGCACTGGCATTCTTGTCATGCATATTGCTTCCTGTCATCTGTTTCGGGCAAACTGCGTCTCCGGCTCCCCAAGAGGTGGTCAAGTCGGCCGGACGACTGATGGCCCTTCTTTGGGCAATGGTGTTTTTAATTATTGTCCTACTCGGCGGCTTGATGATTCTTCGTGCTTTGCGTCGAGCCAGAGTCCGATCTTTACGGCAGCGTTCTGCTCCCACTGATGCCACCGATGTCTGGGCAATGCACAAACTGCCGGAGGAATTGGAGCGGGAATACCGTGATCCGGAATCAAACAACGAACTGTGATAGAGCTTTTTCATGGACTGCATAGGAGCCAAAGCGTTAGTAACCGGAGCGGCCAAACGCGTCGGGCGGGCAATAGCCCTGGAATTAGCCGGCGCAGGCTGTGCGGTGGCTGTGCACTATCACCGCTCGCAGCGGGAGGCGGAGAGTCTTGCAGATGAAATCTCTGTTGCGGGAGGTCGCGCAGTGCTTATTCAGGCTGACCTTGCCAATCCGGATGCCCCATCAGAAATAATCGAGCAGGTCAACTCTAAACTTGGCGGGCTGGATATTCTGGTTAATAACGCATCTGTTTTCAGTTCCAAGCCGGAAAGTGGTTTTAACTACGAATGGTGGCAGGAGCTGTTCAGGGTGAATGTTTTCGCCCCCGCCGCGCTGATATCGGCCGCGGAAAAGGCTCTGGCGACTGGGCGCGGCGGTAAGGTGGTCAATATCTGCGATATAGCGGCGGACAGGCCCTGGTCCGCACAACCGGGATACTGCTGCTCGAAAGCGGCTCTGGTTAATCTTACCAAAGCTGAGGCGAAAAGGCTGGCTCCGACCATTACCGTCAATGGAGTTTCGCCCGGAATCGCCGTGTTTCCAGAAGAGTATGACGAGGAATCGCGAGACAAGCTGGTCTCCAGGGTCCCCTTGAAAAGAGCTGGCTCACCGGAGGATATAGCGGCCGCTGTTCGTTTTCTGGTGGAGCGGGGCGATTTCATTACCGGTCAGATCATTAATGTAGATGGTGGCCGAAGCATCGCCTGGTAATCTCCAGTTTGCTCGGTTCAACCTGCGGTGATACCATCTTCCCAGCCGATTTGTTATCTCGATAGTCGGTGAAGTTGCGCGGTCGGGTCAGGCCCGTCGATTGTGTTGCGGCGGCGCCCTTATTGCCTGAACATAATTGGAGCGGGCAGTCCGGTTGCCCCGCTCGTGAGGATTGTATTTGGCGTTTTAGCCTTTTGGCTTTGGTTTGGAAGGACCGTTTTCATGTCCATAGAAGATTCGCTTGTCGAGCAGAGGCGTAAGAAGCTGGATAAGCTGCGTGAGTTAGGTGTAGATCCCTTTGGCTCCCGATACGACAATGTCGATCACATTCCCGATGTACGAAAACGGGGCGAGGCTCTTGACCTGGAAGAGGGGCAGAAGGCGGAAGATCAATCCGCTCGCGTGGCCGGGCGAATCGTTCTCCAGCGGGTTATGGGCAACCTGTGCTTCATCACTCTCCGTGATGGTGGCGGCGATATCCAACTGGGGCTGTCGAAACGCGATCTGAAAGAGCATTGGCCCGTCATAAAGACGCTGGATCTCGGTGACCTGATCGGCGTCGACGGCATCATTGGCAAAACCAAAGCGGGCGAGCTCACCATATGGGCTAATGAGTTCCGTATACTCTGTAAGGCGCTCCACCCGCCACCGGAGAAGTGGCACGGGCTTACCGATGTCGAGTTGCGATATCGTCACCGGTACGTCGACCTGTTCAGCAATCCCGATGTCCGCGAGGTGTTCAAAGCTCGCAGTACAATCCTACAGGCTGTCCGCGACTACCTGGTTAAAAACGATTATCTGGAGGTGGAGACTCCGGTTCTTCAGCCGATTTACGGTGGAGCGGCCGCCAGGCCTTTCACTACCCATCATAATACGCTGGATATCGACCTTTTCCTGCGGATCAGTCCGGAGCTGTACCTCAAGCGGCTTATCGTCGGCGGTATGGAGCGGGTCTTTGAATTTTCCCGTAACTTCCGTAACGAGGGAATCAGCACCCAGCACAACCCGGAATTCACCCTGCTGGAATTGTACGAGGCCTACGGCGACTACGAAGTAATGATGGAGCGGGTTGAGGGGATGGCTGCGGCGGCTATCGAGGCTCTGGACGGCAATTTCACCAGGACTTTCCGCGGCCAGGAATTAAATTTCACTCTTCCCTGGGCAAGGCGGAAATATGGCGACCTCCTCCGCGAATACGCTGGTGTGGATATGACCGATGTTGACGCGGTCCGGACCAAGGCTCGCGAATTGGGGATCCACGAAAAAGGCAAGGACGACGCGGTGGTCATCAACGATGTATTCGAAGAGACGGTTGAAGAGCACCTGATTCAGCCTACGTTCGTTTACGATTACCCGGCCGCTATCTGCCCGCTGACCAGAAGGCATCCGGAGGATGACACTATCGCCCTGAGGTTTGAAGCCTTTGTGGCCGGTATGGAATTGGGTAATGCCTATACAGAACTGAACGACCCGGATGTCCAGAAAGCCAACTTCGAAAAGCAGTTGGTGGGTCAGGATGAAACCATGGCGGTTATGGATGAGGATTTCGTTTTAGCTCTGCAGCATGGAATGCCCCCGACCGGTGGTTTGGGTGTAGGTCTGGATCGCCTGGTCATGCTGCTTACCGGAAGCGACAGCATTCGCGATGTCATCCTATTCCCCCTGCAGAGACCATCAGCGGGACGTGTGCAGGCTGATGATGAATCTGAAGGTGATTTTGAGAAAGAACCAAGCTAGGCATGTATAAACTCTTTTTGACACGGCGCTACCTGCTGCGGAAGAAGATTGCTATTTTCGCAATACTAAGCGTTTGGTTGTGTGTAGCCATGGTGCTGATTGTTTTCAGCGTTATGGATGGTTTCCTGGATAATATCAAGCAGCATTCCCGGGGGTTGCTCAGTGACGTCATCGTCGACAACGCGACTCTCCAGGGTTTTCCGTATTACGAGGAGTTCGGAGATTATCTCGCCAGGACCATGCCGGACAAGGTGGAGATGACCACTCCGGTTATTTACAACTACGGAATCATGCGTGTCGGGAGTAACAACTACACCAAGCCCGTTAGGCTGGTGGCGGTCAATCTTGAAGAGTACTGCAAGATCAATACGTTTAAGGAAAGTCTGTATTACGAAAAATACTTTCCGGGGCTGACAACTTTCAAGCCCATGCCCATGCCTTATGCCGGGTACAAGAGTGAGACTCAGCCGGTTCTGCCGCCTGAGTTTGAACGCGCGTTCGCCCGTTTTCGCAAGGATAATCCGGAAGAGGTTTTGGGAAAACGCACTGCTTCGTCTCCGCACGGCGTGGGTTTGTTTGAGCAATCTTTCGATGAGCCGGGCTATATCGGAAATGAACTGCCGGGAGTGATAGTTGGAACGGACCTCATTTACGATAGGGACCCCGACGACGGAAGTTATAACCGTTTGCTGCCTCGCGGATGCGAGATCCTGCTTACTATTCTTCCTCTGACCAGTGCCGGCAAGATAGCGGAAGACCCTATTCCGGTAGCCCTTCGTCACGTGGATGATTCCCGAACCCGCGTCTACGAAATCGACAGCATGTGCGTCTATACCGATTTCAAGCTGATGCAGGATCTGTTGAGCATGGGGCCATTGGAGAGAGTAGATGGGACTTACACCAGGCCGAGAACCTCCCAATTGCTCATTCGCTTGAAGGAAGGAAACGACGCTCGCGAAACCCGCAAGGCCATACAGGCGGAGTGGGACAGGTTCAAGGCATCCATTGCGAATGAGATATCCGCCGGCGATATGCGGCTGCTCGGCTCGGTGATGATAGAAACCTGGCAGGAACGGCAGGTAATGTTTATCGCCGCCGTGGAAAAGGAAAAGGTTCTGGTTACCGTCCTCTTCGTCATAATCAGCGCCGTAGCTATCGTGCTTATCGGTGTGATCTTCTATATGATTGTCATGCAGAAGACCCGCGATATTGGAATTATCAAGAGCGTGGGGGCAACGCGGATGGGGGTGGCCGGCATCTTCCTCATGTACGGCGCAGCTGTTGGTATCATCGGTGGAATATTGGGGGTAGTCAGCGGAACCGTTTTCGTGACCTACATAAACGATATTCAAGACGCACTTGCTCAGTTGAATCCCAACCTGCGAGTCTGGAGTGCCGATGTCTACACCTTCGATCGTATACCCAATGTGGTTAAGTCCTATGTTGCGGTTTCGGTTTTTTTCATGGCGGTTATAACCTCTACGCTCGGTGCCCTGGTGCCGGCGATTAAAGCCGCCTCGGTTTGGCCTGTGGAAGCATTGCGCTACGAGTAGCGGATTATTGGTATGAACAAAGTCTCGCTGAAAGCGACCGGTATTTTTAAGTCCTACCAGATGGGTAAAATCCCCTTACGCGTGCTTCGCGGCGTGGATATCGAAGTTCGCCAAGGTGAGATGTTGGCCATCACCGGCTCCAGCGGGTGCGGTAAAAGTACCCTGCTCCACATTCTTGGTGCCTTGGATCTTCCCGACAAGGGTACTGTTCATTTGGATGGCAGGAATCTCTTCGCCATACCGGCCAGTGGCCGGGACGCGGTTCGAAATCGCGATGTCGGATTCGTCTTCCAGTTTTACCACCTCTTGCCGGAGCTGAACGTGCTGGAGAACGTCCTAATGCCCCGCATGGTGAGTTCTTCCATCTTCAAATGGCCGGCGAAACGCAAGGAAGCGAAAGAAAAAGCGGAAGCGATTTTGGAAAGCGTCGGGCTCTCCGAACGGCTCAAACATGCCTCTAATGAGCTCTCTGGCGGGGAAAGACAGCGGGTTGCCATTGCTCGGGCGCTTGTGAATGAACCACGTTTTCTATTTGCCGACGAGCCGACTGGCAACTTGGACGCTAAAATGGGGATGGAGATACTCGATATCCTCCGGGCGTTGAACGACGCCGGGCAGACCATCGTTATGGTCACTCACGATCCGGGTATCGCCCAGTCCGCCGATCGATGCGTGCGCTTGATCGACGGTCGAATTCAAAAGTGAATCTACGGCAAGTCAGTTGAACTGAGGAGGTCGCGATGGCAAAGCAAGTGGAAACGTGCAAAGCTGATCTTGATTGGTCCAATCTGGGTTTCGGTTACCGGAAAGCAGATGCGAATATTCGTTATACCTGGCGAGATGGAAAGTGGGATGATGGTGTCCTCACTTCGGATGAGACTGTTCCGATCCACATAGCGGCCACCTGCCTGCATTACGGGCAGGAATGCTTTGAAGGTTTGAAGGCCTATGAAACCAAGAGCGGCGATGTGGTAGTTTTCCGAATCGATGAAAACGCAGACCGCATGCATCGGTCCTGCGAGAAGATTCTCATGGCTCCGGTTCCTAAGGATCTGTTCATAGAGGCCGTCTACAGAGTAATCAATGCCAATCGCCGGTTTATACCGCCCTACGGAAGCGGGGCCTCCATGTATATCCGGCCTTTCGTTATCGGTTCGGGTGCGGAAGTCGGGGTTAAACCTGCCACGGAATACACCTTTATGATTTTCGTTATGCCGGTTGGCCCGTACTTCAAGGCCGGTTTCAAGCCTGTTGACCTGATCGTCGAGGAATCGGTCGACCGGGCGGCTCCCATGGGAGTAGGCGATGTAAAGGTGGGTGGTAACTACGCTGCCAGTCTTCGCGCCGGGGTTCGGGCGAAGAAAGCCGGTTACGCCGATGTAGTTTATCTCGATTCCAAGGAACACAAGTACATAGACGAGTCCGGACCGGCGAATTTCTTTGCCATTACCAAGGATGATCAATACGTAACTCCGGAAAGCCCGTCGATTCTGGCGTCGATCACCAATATGTCGCTTATCCAACTGGCCGACGATCTGGGACTTCGTCCTCAGCGGCGGCAGATTCCGGTTGAGGAGATTTTCGAGTTCAAGGAGGCCGCCTGCTGCGGGACGGCCGCTGTTGTCGCTCCTATCTCTTCGATCACTTACCGCGACCGGAAGGCCGTTTACAGCACCAACGGCGAACCGGGTGAAAAAGTTACCGCCTTGTACGAAAAGCTCACGAAAATACAGGTAGGCGACGAACCCGATAAGTACGGCTGGGTGAGAGTAGTGCCGGAAAAATAGATTTTCAAACAGACAAACAAGCGGGGCGGGCATATGGCCCGCCTTGCTCTTTAAGTTACCAAAGGGTTTTGTTTTTGCGATAAGGTAACAATAAAAGTTGCTCCCAGGTAACGACGACAGTAAAAACGAAGAGCCAAACCAACCAGGGCAAGGTGATCATGGCCGCGGAAAATGATCCCCAACAATCGAATCTTTACGTAGATCCCGACCAGTTAAAACCCAATAGCATAATCGAACTGGTTCGTGGAACCGGTCCACGGCGGCGTCCCTTTGGAAAAGCGGAAATTCAGGCGGCCGTCTTCGTTCTGCTGGTTGAAAGAGATGAACCAAACCTGCTCTTTATCCGCCGGGCTGAAAGGGGAGATCCCTGGTCAGGTCAGATAGCCTTTCCCGGTGGAAGGGTTGAAGATCAGGATGAAAACACCCGGCAGACAGCATACCGCGAAACCTTTGAGGAGGTGGCTATTCCCGAATGCGCCATCTCCAACGTGGCTGATTTGGGTTTTTTCCGTACCCACCTGGTTCCGGTTGACCTGCACGCATATATAGGCCAGTGGTCTGGCAAAGACGAGCCGGTTCCCCAGCTGCGGGAGGTTGCCGACATCTTCGAAGTCCCCCTGCAGTACCTGGCCGGAATCCATCTGGAAAAAGGTTACACCAACCAGAACGCAACCGAGCTGTGGGATAACCTCACCTATCCCTACGACAATACAGAAATCTGGGGCGTAACCGCCCGGATAGTACATTACCTGCTGGAATTGGTAATAACAAAATTCAAGAATTCGTAGGGTCCGCTGTGCGGACCGAACAACACGGAAAAAAGATACAAGGGTAATCTCGATTCTTGCGAAGCAAGGGTGTTCCATTCCTCACGATCTTTTGCGAGGAGTGGGGGACGGAATCTCGGATGTTTCGGCTATCCGGTCAGCTCTCTATTTTTATCCGTAGACGGACGCGGCGGTACTTGATGTATGTAAGCAGGTATGCTGAACTGAATCCCTAAAGCATATTGTTAAGAGCGAGTAGTATTAATATCACGAAGCGAGACGTATCAACTATGATCTGCGGGTTGATAATGAATATTATTGGTTGGGCGATAATGTTAAGAGCGAAGGCGGCCACTCTCGGCCAGGAGTTGAAATTAGAATTTGGAAAATACAAGCTGGTTGCAATTGCCGAGAACGCTATCATCCCCAAAATCAACGTTACTGTATAGTGAAGCCCCGATAGAGCGAAACACAGTAGGAATGGTATTCCAGGCTTCGGTTTTGACTTCAATACGAACGAGTTCTCATTATCCGGATCAAATGGTCGTCCACATTCCGGGCATCGATGCTCTGTTAAATTACGTAGTGAATAGCCGCATTCTTTGCGTATGGCATCATAAGGGGTTTTAATATTCATGATTCCACTCGTCGACGAGTTCGGCGGCTCTTGATGTACCTTACCGCAAACGCCGCAGTGAATCCCCAGAGGAGGCTATTGGGTAAAACAAAAAAAACCACCTGGATTCAGATTATGTGGATTACCTAGATTAAATAGCCAAGATAAAGGCAGCATAAGGGTGTCCATGACTAAAAAAGCAGGATTTTCGATCGTATTGAGGCCGAAAAAAGTGCAGCAAAGAATTGAAATGAGGATTGCACTGAGATTGAGTCCGGAAAAAACAAGACTCAATTGTAAGATGGTTAGGGGGTTCTTCGCTAATGGCAAGGTGAAGGTGTTCTCGTCATCCGGATCGAACGGTTCACCGCACTCCGGGCATCTATGCTTCAGCAAACCGTGCAAGGAGTAGCTGCAATTCTTACATGTGGCGTCTTTGGGAAGGTGTTTCTCTATCATCTTTCGATTCAACTCACTTACCAGCTCGATGTTGCTTAATGTACGTTACCACAAACGCCACAGTGAATCCCCAGAGGAGACTATTGGTGAAGAATAATACCCATTCCAAGGTTCCCTGCTTTTTCTCTAATAATATACCTATTGGCTGCATGAGAATGTTAACAATAAAGGAAACAGCCTTTAATGAAGGAGGACAATGCGGAGGAGTGCAGGCCGGTCTGAGTGCCGGAGTAGCGATACACAAGACAAGTATGATACCGAGATGGGCTATTGATAAACGGAATCCCAATAAAAAAGGAATCTTGAATTTTCGGTCGGATCGTAGCATGAACGAGTTTTCATCTGTTGGATCAAACCGCCTCCCGCATTCCGGGCATCTTTGTTCCGGTAGATTGCACAACGGGTAATCGCAGTTTATACATATTGCGTCGTGTGGAAGGTTTTTGCTCATGCCACGTTATTCAGCCATTTACGGTTCTTGCAACGTTTGATATACGACATCGTGTATGCGAGGCCGAATCCCCAGAAAAAACTGTTAATCAAATAATATAGAAACTCGTTTGGGTACGGAACGCTCTGACCGATTGGCGAATTCTGTAGAAAGGCTTTGGGCTGCAGGAATAGTTTTGCGATAAAGATTACTGGATTACCGATCGGTGGTGCGCTGGGAATAACGGTATCGCAAATGATATTTATCGCCCCGCCGAATGCGCTCAGAACCGGTACTCCGAAAAAATGAATTGCGGTATAGAGAAAAACCTGGTCAAAGAACCTTCCTCGCTTCGGCTCCGACTTCAAACCATAGGTGTTCTCATTATTTATTTCAAACGGCCGTCCGCACTCCGGGCATCTTTGTGCCGGCAGATTACACAACGGGTAATCGCAGTTCTTGCAGATAGCATCGTTTGGTAAATCTTCGCTCATATTGGAATTCTAACTGCTGGTTTTGCTAATTGCCAGCTTGTGTTTACATGTGGGGGCGATGTTGTGAACTTACTTGCATCTCACCTGGCATATACTATTCGATTCTTTAGAATAGCGAATTATGTGCAGGCCAGGGATTGGGCTGCGATTTATACTGAATAGGGGGTGGAAATTGAAACCTGATAAATATATACGAGTGGGCAGCGTACAGTTCAATCATCATCCGGGAGATAAGGATTATAACATCGGGGTAATCGAAACCTTCGCTGCCCAGGCTGCTGCTGAGGGAGTGAAGATACTTGTGTTTCCCGAAATGTGTATTACCGGGTACTGGCACGTTCGAAACCTCAGCCGCGAAGCCATACATGATCTGGCTGAACCTGTTCCTGCCGGCCCGTCAATGGAAAAACTCAAGACACTCGCCCAGAAACATGACATGATGATCGGGGCGGGCCTGATCGAAAGAGCGGCGGATGGGAGGCTGTTTAACAGTTATGTATGTTGCCTTCCCGATGGCAGTACTTACGTTCATCGAAAACTTCATTGCTTTATCAGTGAGCACATGAGCAGTGGGGAGGGGTACACGGTTTTTCAGACACCGTTCGGCTGTAAGGTTGGTATATTGATCTGTTGGGATAATAACCTTATCGAAAACGTTCGAGCTACCGCCCTGGCCGGAGCGGATATTCTTCTCGCTCCGCATCAGACCGGAGGTTGCGATTCTCGAAGCCCGCACGCGATGGGAAAAATCGAAGTGACCCTTTGGCAAAATAGAAAGGCCAATCGCCAGGCAATAGAAGAGGAGTTCCTCGGTCCAAAAGGACGCCAGTGGCTTCTTCGCTGGTTGCCGGCCAGGGCCCACGATAACGGCTTGTTTGTCATATTCAGTAACGGTGTGGGGCAGGATGATGACGAGGTGCGTACGGGAAACGCCATGATTATCGACTGCTATGGGCGTATTCTTAATGAAACCTCCAGGCCTCAGGACACTATGGTGGTGGCTGATCTGGATTTAACCTTGCTACCGCTGTGTACCGGGCGGAGATGGATGAGAGGCCGGCGCCCGGAACTGTATAATGTTTTAACCGAAAGCAGTGGCCAGGAACTGGACCCGCTTAACGCTCGGTTTTCTGATAAGCCCGTATCATGAATCGCACGGTCTTTGTTTTTAGATATTAGCAGGACGAATCCCGTTCCTCGCGGATTTTTGCCGAGGAGCGGGGGCACTATCGCTTAATCATACTGTAAACCCTCCCAGCAGAGCCGGTTCCTGCACTTCGCAACTATGGTTTCATCGCCTCGATTTATTGTTTGTCGGTCCACCGATGATAGCGTATTCTGACAGGTGAAAAGGGGGTACGATTCTTCCCCGGTAAATACACCTTTTGTGAGGTTTACATTATGAAATCCCCTGCGGTTTTTATCGCTTCTCTGGCAATTGTAACTACGTTTTTCTTTACCGGTCAGACGTATGCTGTCGAACAGGGCGAATCTGCCTTGGACAAAGCGGTAATGACCTTACGGAATATCGACCCGGCCAGTCTCAGCCCCGAACAACAGGATCAAAAGGCTGCGGAACTGGATGCGGCCTGGTCGGTTATCACCAACGCGGGCAAACAGGGACAACTGCGGCTTGAGAAAGAACTGGCGGAGATTGAGAAAAAGGGGGCAAAGGATAACTTTTTCAAGCTGGGGGCGGTCGATCTGATGTGGGGGATTTCCGGCCTGGAGTCGGCCGGGAAGATCGCCGCCATCTGGGAAAAAACGCCTCTTGATCTCCAATACAACTACGTTTTCTACACTGCGTTCAAGGCAGCCCAAACGCAGGACCCCAGAGCCTTGCCTATGCTCACAGCTCTGCTTAAAGACGATAAGGGCAGTATTTACCTCCATAATCACGCGATGTCGGTGGAGTGGCCACTGACTCATGAATTCATCTGGGGTTGCTACGGGCCTGCCGGTTTGCCCGAACTGCTGCGAATAGTCAAAACCTCCCATGATCCGGTTACCCTGGAATCTGCTTTGAAACTGCTCGGCCGGGCTGAATACCTGCCCGCTCTTCCGGAATTCAGAAAACTCGCCCGCCACGAGAATGTCCGAGTCAAATGCGCCGCTATTGATGGTATTGGCAAATATGGGCATCCGCAGGATTTCGATATGCTGATTGCCGGCTTGAAATCAACCGAGCCTTTGGTGCTGCAGTCCTATGTCTACGCTCTGTCACTTTACGGTGATCTTCGAGCTAATCCCCATCTGGCCAGGATGCTGGAAAACAAAGCGGAGATTGTTCGTAGGGAAACGGTTTTTGCTCTCACCGATCTGACTGACGCGGTTTCTCTTGATGCTTTATATCAGCATTCCAAAGTGGCTCCAGGGGAAAAGGAAGCTGATTATTGCAGGAACTACGTCAACAGCGTAGTGGACGCTCTGAAAATGGATTGGGAAACCTTTGACGGAAAAACAATCGTTGAACGTAATGCTTTGATAGCCGGAATCGATCGTCGGGAAGAGCGATTCGAATTGAAAAAGGACGATCGCAAACTTACTCATGCCGAGTTGATACGTGCGGCCGCCGATTGGAAAAAAGGAAACAGGATAACTGGTGGTGAGTTTTCCTGGGTGGAAGATCGCCACGTCTTATCGGTGGCTACTCCGGTCGATATTGACATGCTGTTGGAAGTTAAGGCATCGGTTTATAAACGATTGTCCGACGAGTGCCTCACGGAGGCAAGAATTCTGGACGGGTTGATCCATCGTCTGGGAAGAAACAGGTACCGGGAGAGTGCAGGCATCTGTCCGCAGGTTAAACCGATCATGCAAAAGTAGCCGTGCGATCTACGCATTATCATAGGTTGCATCATCGATCCGGTTTAATATATATGCGCTGCGTGGGGTTTTATTACCTGATCGATAAATCCGGAAGATTTATACGGTGTAGTAGATATCTATAAACGCATGGTGGTTTATGGGAGACGGGATAACGACCGACTGATCGGCGAACACGATTGAGATTTGCTGTATGACGAAACAGGGCGGGGATAATTCCTCCGCCCTGTTTGTGTTGTCAAATGGGTTGAAACGGTATTGGATCAGCTATTAGGAAGAAACGGAAACAAAAAGCGGCTACGAAACGAATCGACGACGTATAAGAACAGCTGTCAATAAAAGAACCGATATACTCGCCGGCTCAGGGACAACCTGAATAGCCGCCTGCGAAAACGAGACGTTCTGATCAAGGGTTCCGGACTCTCTTAGAAATCCCTCATCCTCAGCAGGGCTGTAATCAAGTGTTAGAGGAGTGTATCCTTCGAGTAATCCTTCAATAGTAATGATGGTTAGAAGAGTAACTCCGTTGTTGCCGTTTGTCCTGCTGCTGGATAATGGCTTTCTTCAGGGACGACGAATTAAGCGAAAAACCAATGCCTCCTGCCTCTGACGCGCAGTATAATTGCCAATCCACTGTTGCTCTTCCTTGGGGGCGGAGCTTTTACGTGATTGGAACTCAACGCGATTACGATCCGGTAAAGACCCTTTGGAACCGGGCGAAGTCCGCCAGGTCCACGTCTTTATCGCCGTCGCTGTCGAAAACTTCGATACAGGCATCCAGTATGGGATTGCGTTCGTATCCGAAGCGTTCCAGGCAGAAGCTGAAGTCCTGGTAATCGATAAGATCTATAACGCAGTTTTCGTCGGCATCGCCGAAATAAGTGTTTTCCTGATACTCGTAGGCACCCATATCCACGATACAGGCGTGGATACGCGGCAGCCCGTCGAAGTCGGTGATCATGTCGCCGGGAACAGCAGCATTGCTTCCGGCGTTAATGCATGGTGAATTCGGCCGCAAACTCAGGTCATCGTCTTCGGTGCCGGCTATGCCGTCCTGACCGTTTGTATTTACGAATAGGGGATCTAAGCCAATGTTGCCATTACCTTCGTAAAGAGATAATCCTTGAATACAACTGGATTTAATAACGGGCAGGCTGTTATAGGTGTAAATCTGAGTTTGTTCAGAAATATGAGAGTTTTCGGTATTGTTCCACAGAATGCAATTCGCGAGCGTCGAGCTACTTGTATAGTCACTCATTCCTCCCCCACTCGCGTATGTCGTTGTCGTATTACCTGTCAGTACGCAGTTTGTCAGAATTAAGTCGCTTCCTTCGTTATTTATTCCCCCGCCTCCATAGTCAGCGGTATTTCCCGTGAGGTAGCAATTCCGGAGTATTGATTCGCTTCTATAGTTGTAAATTCCCCCACCCCAACCGGCCGAGTAGTTCCTTTTGAACACACAATTTGTTATAAGTGGATTACTATAATAGTTGGATATACCTCCACCGTAAGCGCTATTCGAGGTGCAGTCTGCGGAATTACTATCGAATACGCATCGAACTATTGTCGGGCAGCATCCATAGTTATGAATTCCACCTCCAATCCCCGCGTTGCTTCCTGAATAATTATAGGCTGTGTTGCTTTTGAAATTACAGTTTTCCAGTTTCGGGTTGCTAAGCTGACATAGAATAGCTCCGCCGGCATAAGAGTAGCCACCTTGTACGGTTAATCCGTTGAGGACTGAATCATTACCTTCAAGCGAATGGAACCGTAATCCGCGATGATATGCATCGCGATTTCCGTCACAATTAATAACCGTCTGTGAGACAATTGTTGGGTTTTGTGGATCGACACTTCTTATTTCGATAGCTTTACCACAATAATCCAGGTCGCGGTTTCCGCTTCCCGTATATATACCCGGAAGAATAACAACCGTATCGCCTTCAAAGCGGTGGGTAGCGTCGATGCTGGCTTGAATAGTCGCCTTGGGACCGTGGTTGCCGTCCCATTCAGTTGATAATCCGTCCCAGGAATCGTCCCCTGATTTGGATACGTAATATATCTTTGGACCACTCAAGTGGCTGGTGCTTGCAGCGAATTCTTCCAGGTTGGTTCGTCCATCAGTGTCAGGATCATCCCCAGGTAACGCGGCGGTAGCAGAGCTGTAGTAGGCTTTTTCCCACCAATCAGGTAATCCGTCAGTATCAATATCCCGGAACTCGTCAGCGCCAATGTCAACCGCGGTACCGGATACTCTACTCTCGCCGTCAGTATCCTGTTGCCCTCCGTAATTCCCCGATGGATCCCCTTGATCGATACAAGGAGAGCCTTTTTGCAGATGGAGGCTGTGTCGTGTCAACCGCGGATCGATATCGATATTCCCATTTCCAACATAATTATTCAAACCCTGGATACAGGAGAATGTTATTGTGGAAATGCTGTTGTTATTATGGATTTGTCCCGTTTCATCGAATCCGTCTCTATCGCGGTTATCCCATAGAATACAGTTATTCAAAACCGGGTTACTGTTTTCGCGGTTATATATACCGCCACCGGAAATATAGGCTGCGTTTCTACTCAATGTGCAATTGCTTAAGGTTGGATTACTGGCAACGTTGTATATACCGCCGCCGTATTCGTAAAGAGAGGTGTTTTGAATAAAAGCACAATTAATAAATGTCGGATGGCTTTCATTGTTATATATTCCACCTCCCGAGTTGTATGCGTGGTTATTCGTAAAAGTACAGTTCGAGAACATCGGATTGTCCGCGATAGTACTGTAGATTGCCCCTCCCGCACTTTCATTTGCCGAGTTATAAGTGAATAAACACTTGTCTACTTTTGGGGAGCCTCCAACAATGAATAAACCACCACCGAATCCAAAAAACGATATCGCCGAATTCTCGTTAAACACACAATTGCTGATTGTAGGATTACCGTCTTCGGTATACAGGCCTCCTCCATTGCCCGCAGCGTTCTTAACGAACTCGCAGTTGGTTATCGTGGGGGTGCCGCCAAGTGTGTTACATAAACCACCACCCTCACCGCTGAGATAGGTGGTGCATGCCGAATTCTCCGTGAAAATACAATTAGCGATAGTCGGGTTACTTCGTTGATTGTACATTCCTCCGCCGCGATAGTCTGGATAGTCTCCGTCGGCGTTTCCACCAGAAATGATGAAACCATTCAGTTCGGTGGTGTTGTCCGCCCTATTGGCATACACAACGTGGTAGCTGTTCTCGGAATTGTTTACAAAACCGGGGTTGTCGTCTCCGGCCAGATCGCCGCTGAGGATGGTTTTGTGAAGATCAGCATCCCGCAGGTCCGGATTCCCCGCGCCGAATCCCGCGTAGCCTCCGTAGAGTGTTACGCCGTTTTTCAATCTAAAGGAAAAACGCCGATTACCGGTGTGGCTACCCGACTCAACATCATAGTCGGGGCGGTAGGTGCCTTGCGCCACGCGAATCTCATCACCTGTTATGGCAACGGCCAGCGCTGATTGCAGTTCAACATATGCGTTAGACCAATCGCTACCATTGTTCAAGCCGGTAGCGCTGTCGTCGACATACAGGATTGTCTGTCCAAAAGATGTACAGGTCAAAGCCAGAGTCGATACGCAGAGGAAACGCTTCATTCGAGTCACGGTTGCTGACATAGATCTTTCCATAAAGGTATAATATTCAGATGTCGTTTTTTCTCGGTACCAGTTTTCAGGATACAACTATACTCCATTTTCGAATAAGACCGGATTCCGGTTAAGCAGGTTAGTAAAAAATCAAATTTTTTCTTAACTGCCTTTAAAATCGAGGCCGAAATTGGGTCATATCCCTGGAGATTGGCCGAAAACCGCCTGAAACGCGGCGAAGTCCGCCAGGTCCACGTCTTTATCGCCGTCGCTGTCGAAAACTTCGATACAGGCATCCAGTATGGGATTGCGTTCGTATCCGAATCGTTCCAGGCAGAAGCTGAAGTCCTGGTAATCGATAAGATCTATAACGCAGTTTTCGTCGGCATCGCCGAAATAAGTGTTTTCCTGATACTCGTAGGCTCCCATGTCCACGATACAGGCGTGGATACGGGGTGATCCGTTGAGATCGGTAGAAACGCCATTCGGAATGGCCGTATTGTTACCGACGTTGATGCAGGGAGAGTTCCCCTGCAATCCAAGATTGCAGGCAGCAGTATCGAGTGAGCCGTCTAAGCCAGTTTCGCTTGCAAACAGCGGGTTCTCACCGATATTTTCGTTACCGCTATAGACATTCAATCCCGCTATGCAACTGAACGATACATTGGGGGTGGAGTACATATTGCGGATTTGGGCAGATTCCACTGCTCCGTTCTGATCCGTGTTATCCCAGAAGATGCTATTCGAAATGGACGGGCCATTATTGCAGCGCTGGCTGTATATTCCACCTCCGGTATCGGTCGATGTATTAGCGAATAGCGTACAGTTGATTATCGACGTATCGCTTCTGATGTTATATATACCGGCCCCAAAACCATCCGTTTCGTTTCCCGAAAAAGCGCAATTGGTTATTATAGAACTACCGCCATCAGTGAAGAACCCGCCGCCTTGTCCCTGATAAGACCCTGGCTTGATAGCGGAGTTGGCGTTGAATCGGCAATTGGATATTATCGATGTACAATCGTATGCCTGCCAGAAACCTCCACCATCAATACTCGTATTGCCTTCGAACAGGCAATTTTCAACCAATGTACTTCCATTATGGTTACTTAAACCGCCGCCTGTATTGGCGTAGTTGTTAATGAAACTGCTGTTCTTGACAATAATCCTGCTGTAATACGTAGATATTCCACCTCCACTGGGGGAACCAGTATTGTCGATGAAACGGCAGTTATTAATGGTTGGGTTGCTGTAATTGCAACTTACGGCACCTCCGTATGATTCATAACCTTTGCGGATGGTTATTCCATACAAAACGGAATCGTGACCTTCGAATGAGTTGAACAGGAAACCTCGGTGGTTGTCTTGATCCGTTCCCTCGCAATCGATAACTGTCTGGGAGACGATTGACGGATTGGTGGGGTCCGTCCCGCTAACGGTTATGGCTTTCCCTTTGAAGCTCAGGTCTCTATTTCCGCTGCCGGTATAAACTCCTGGAGCTATGATTACCGTGTCGCCTTCCAGGGCATCCGCAACATCAATGCCGGCTTGGATAGTGCGTTTGGGGCCGTGTTCCCCGTTCCTTTCGTGATAAAGACCATCCCAGGAATCGTCGCCCAATGGGGATACAAAGTAACTTGTCGCCCTGTAATACGGATTGGTCCCACTTACGTATTCAGCACGGTTGTCTTTTCCATCCTCATCGGGGTCATCATCGGGCGTTGCGCCGGTAGGAGATTCGTAGTATTTCTGTTCCCACCAATCGGGTAACTCGTCAAGGTCAGTGTCGAAAAACTCATCAGCCCCGATATCCACGTATTGACCATTAGTTCGCGATTCGCCGTCAAGATCGATCTGCCCGTTGCAGTCAAGATATGGGTTACCTGCATTAATACACGGGGACCCCGCTTGTAAGTGCATGTTGTCCGCGGTAAGGAGGGGGGCATCGCCGATGTTACCGTTGCCGGGATGGCTGGATATTTCCTGAATACAGCAGTAGCGTAAAACAGTGTTGCTGCCCGAGTCGCTGTTGTAGATCTGTTCTGTATTGTCGAATCGGTCTCGGCGTTTATTGCCCCAGATAATGCTGTTCTGCAGGAATGGTGAGCTTTGGTAATTCGCTATTCCCGATCCTGCCAAACCGGTATTGTCCGTAAACGTGCAGTTGGATATTACTGGGTTACTGTCTATGTTGTATAATCCTCCACCTATATATCCGGCTGAATTGTTATTGAATATGCAATTGGTGATCTTCGCGTTGGAATTATCCTCGTTTCGTATTCCGCCTCCAGCCGATGCGAAATTCTTTTGGAATACACAATTACTTATTGTCGGGCTGCTGGAGTAGTTGTGCAGTCCGCTGCCCTTGTTGTTTAGAAAACGGCAGTTAATAATCGATGGATCGGACTGTTCGCATAATATGCCGCCACCAGCATCGGCAGCGCCATTACGTATGGTTACGCCGTTTAAAACTGAACTTGTTCTTTCGAGATTGTGGAAAAGGAAACCGCGATGGCGATTATACCTGTCAGCTTCACAATCGATAACCGTTTGAGCGACTGTTTTACTGTTTTCTGGAGCACTACTTCTTACGGTTATCGCTTTCCCCTTAAAGTCCAGGTCACGGTTGCCCGGACCGGTGTAAATACCGGGTAAAATGACAACTTCGTCACCTTCAAAGGGATCTGCCGCGTCTATACCTGCCTGTATAGTGGCCTTGGGTCCATGCTCGCCATTCCAGGTTTCGTTTAAACCATCCCAGGAATCGTCGCCGGTCAGTGACACGTAGTAAGTGGCAGGCGCTGCAAACGGATTCGAGCCTGCTGCGTATTCCTCCAGGTTATCTCTTCCGTCATTGTTTGGGTCATCGTCAGGTGACGCTGCGGTGGGAGAATCGAAATAGTGTATTTCCCACCAATCGGGCAAATCATCATTATCTGTGTCCACGAACTCGTCCGGGCCTACATCGACGTGTGAATCGGCGCTCCTGGAATCACCGTCAATATCGGTTGGTGGGACGAAACTATGGGACGAATCACCTTGATCTACGCAGGGGGAGTTGCTGGTCAAATGAAAATAATCGGCTGTAAAGCCGGGATCAAGATCGAAATTCCCATTACCGGCCAGCGAATCCAGACCCTGGATGCAACAGTATTGCACTATGGGGGTACATTCTTGTTGGCTATAGATCTGTGCCCGTTCGTTGGTAGATCCATAAATCCGATTTCCCCACAATACGCAATTGACCAGCGTAGGATTACTGTCACATTCGTTGGCGATTCCGCCGCCGTCTCCATCTGATTGGGGATCTATCCAGTTCATTATGAACAGGCAATTCGCCAGGGTTGGGCTGCTGGCGTGGTTATATATTCCTCCTCCATAGTGAGGTTCGTGCGTATTTTCCGATACGATAGAGTTGCTTCTGAAAACGCAGTTAGCCAGTATTGGGTTGCTGTTCAGGTTGCATAACCCGCCTCCACGAAGCGTGGCCGTGTTTTCTCGAAATACGCAATTGGTTATCGTCGGGCTGCTCGATTCGCATAATACAGCGCCACCTGATTCCACGAATCCATTACATATGGTTACGCCACTTAATGCGGAATCGGAAGTTTCTGAATTGTGGAACCAGAAACCTCGATGAGGTTCACTCTCGCTTCCCTGGCAGTCGATGATTGTCCCGGCGACGATTATGGAGTTCGTTGGATCTGTACCACGTACGGTAATTGTTTTCCCATTCAAATCCAGATCGCGATTGCCGGAGCCGGTGTACGTCCCCGGTTGAATTATAACTACGCCGGTTATGGTGGAATCAATAGCTGCTTGAATAGTTGCTTTGGGCCCATGCTCCCCATCCCAGGCGGGAGATAACCCGTCCCATTCATCGTTTCCGTTTGTCGATACATAAGCGATTACGCCATTCGCGACTGGTGCTGTACTGTTGAGGTACTCCTGCAGGTTGGAGATGCCATCATTGTCCGCGTCTTCACCTGCATTGGCTGCGGTGGGCGAATCGAAATACTCGTTTTCCCACCAATCAGGTAAGCCATCAACGTCGGTATCGATGAATTCATCAGCTCCGATGTCGACGCAAGAATCATTGAGGCGGATTTCCTGATCAATATCGGTTTGTCCAGAATAATCACCGAATGGATCGCCGTGATCCAGGCAGGGCGACGTACTCTGCAAATGTATGCCATCTGCGGTCAGTTCCGGATTCCAATCAACATTGCCGTTGCCGTTGTATAAATCCAGGCCTTGTACGCAGCAATGGCGTACTACTCCCGGATTACCGGCATCCTGAGCATATATCTGCTGTTCTTCGATGCTGCCGACACTGCTGGTATTACCCCAGAGAATGCAGTTGGTTAGTATAGGGGAGCTGACTGAATCGCTGTAAACACCTCCACAGATGCCATATATCGCCGATGTTGAGTTGCCGCTGAAAGTGCAGTTTTGCAACGTCGGGTTACTTTCGTCGTTTCGCATTGCACCGCCAATGGCGTCAACAGGTCCTTTGGCGATGTTGTCAATGAATGCGCAGTTTTGATACGTGGCGTAGCTGTTGTTGATTCCATGACGTTCGTTATACGCACCACCGCCTTCTACCGCGGAATTACCCCTGAATATACAGTTTTTGACCGTGGGGCTTCCCGCCCCGTTATGCATCGCTCCACCCTTTCCGGCCGAATTACCTATGAACACGCAGTTGGTTATTGCCGGGCTGTTGTAATCGTTGAACATTCCGCCACCGAGATTGTTGGTCGCGTTGTTTCTGAACGTGCAGTTGGTTAGACTCGGGCTGGTGTCACTGGGACCATAACTGAAAGTATCCATACCTCCGCCACCAGTTTGGGCGAAGTTATCGGAACACTCGCAGTTCGTTAAAACAGGGCTGCTTTCGTAGTTGGCTATTCCACCCCCTCTGAAACTCGAAGAGTTTTTGGTAAAACGGCAGTTGGTGATTGTTGGCGTACTGCCGTTATCGTTACACATTCCTCCGCCCCAATAAGTTACGGTATTATTCGTGAAGCTGCAGTTTCTTATTGTTGGACTGGCGTGCTGATTGAGCATGCCGCCGCCCATATTGTGCGAGAGGTAGTATTCGTTGCCGTGTCCGCCGGTAACGGTAAAACCATCCAGGATGCAATCGGGGCCGACCGCTTCCGCGACTATTACGTGATAACTGTTTTCGCCGTTGTTCACGAAGTTGGGTCCGTCGTCACCGGCTAAATCGCCACTGAGTACGGTTTTGTAAGCATCCACGTCACGGGCATCGGGATCCGTGGAACCGTAACCGGCGTATCCGCCACGAAGTACAACTTCGTCATATAGCAGGAAAGAAGAATACCGATCTCCCGTGTGCTGGTGAGAATAAGCATCACGGTCCGGTTTGTATATGCCCTGGGCAACGCGGATCTCGTCGCCGGTGGATGCCAATATCAGGGCTGACTGTAATTCCACATACGCGTTTTCCCAGTCTGTTCCGCAATCAAGTCCGCTCGTGCTGCTGTCATCCACGTACCAGATGGTTTGCCCCGAGGCCGCGGTGACAGTAATTGCTAAAACCAATATATATAATCGGCGGAATAGGCCGGAAAATACTCGTAACATTAAACACTCCTTGTTTGGGAGTCTGAATCTTCTTTAGCCGCTCACATCCAGGATATTCCCGAATGTGGAGTGATCATTATTCAGTATAGTGACGTGACTGTTACGTTTCCATCTGCATTATTGTTTATTGTTTTTTTTTGAAATTCCTAACTTACCAAAGAGTTTAAGGACTTTCCGATAAGGGGAAACAGAAAACGATGTATTGCAGTGGGGCTGTAATTGCGCCTGCGGGAATTTAGTGTCAGGAAAAGAGAATCGGGGCAAAATCGGCACTGATATTGTCAGTTATTCTCATGCCGGGAGAGTTGTTTGCGGACCAGAGTTGCCCTGGCGATGCTGCGTTCCTCGCCGGTGAGCGATTTCCCGTGGAGCTTCTGCAGGTGGGCGGGCTGGATCTGCAGCATCAGCTCGTTGATTGAACCCATATCTATCCTGTCGATGCGCTTCATGGCCACACCCATCCGCACATGGGATAACAGGAACATGGCCTCATCACTGGCCAGCGTGCGGGCGTTTTCCAATATCCCATACGCGCGCCAGATCTTGTCGTCCAGTTGGCTCGAACGCTCTGAGGCCAGGGCGTCACGGGCAGCATTTTCGTATTCCACTATTCGGGGAATTATCCTTTCGGAAAACTCCTCGATAATGTCCTCTTCCGGACGCCCCAGGGTTATCTGGTTGGATATCTGGTAAAAATCCCCGACCGCGTCGGTTCCCTCGCCGAATAAGCCACGAACGGCCAGACGCAGATCCTTAGCCGCACGCAAGACCTTGTCGATTTCCCCGGTGATCTTCAGCGCCGGCAGGTGCAGCATGACCGATACTCGTAATCCCGTACCCACGTTTGTCGGGCAAGCGGTCAGGTAGCCCAGTTGGTTGTCATAAGCGAAATCAACCTGCTCGCCGACCGAATCGTCGATACTGCTTATTTCCGACCATAAACGAACCAGTTCCAGACCGCTGCGCAGAACCTGCATTCGCAGATGGTCTTCCTCGTTGATCATTAATGCTTGCGTTTCACTTGCGGAAACCGCGACTCCGCGACTGCCCGTGCTGTTAGCGTGCTGCTGGCTTATCAGGTGCCGTTCAACTAAAACCTGCTTTTCCACTTCGTCCAGTTCTTCCAGATCGAAAAAAAGCAAATTCTTATCTACACCGGATTCGCTGAATGCATCGGCCAGGGCACGAAAAACCTCTCGCTGCTGATCTTCTGATGCGCGGGATAAAAACGGGTAATCGCTCAAGTTACGGGCCAGCCGGATCCGTGAGGACATGACAATGTCCGCCATCGGCCCGTTGCCGCGTAACCACTCTCCGACGTTGGCGGTCAGGTCGTCAATACTCATTGGCTTCCTCCGCTTCAAGTCGGAGAAGCTCGTCGCGAAGTTTGGCCGCTTTTTCGTACTGCTCGGCCGCTACTGCCGCTTCCAGCTCTCTGCGCAATCCCATTATCGTTACCCGCAACTTGCTCTTTTCGCTAGGCATGCCAGGGGTTTTGCCAACATGCTGTTCCGCGCCGTCCTGAACCCGTTCAATGAGCGGGATCAGTAAATCTCCGAATTCAGAGTAGTCATGAGGGCAGCCCAATAATCCCTGGGCTCGAAATTCGCCGAAAGTGATTCCGCAAGTGGGACATTTTCGTTGAGTGCCGGCTTGCATGCTTACTCCGACCTTTACGAACTTCTCCAGCATGTTCTGCGGGGATTCCTGGACCTTCATGGTGATACCTTCCTGGGCCGCACACGCTTCGCAAAGGTGCCGTTCAGTCGGTTCTCCGCTCTGCTGAATGTCCGTCAGGTGAACGGTGGCAGGAGCCTGCTTGCAATGTTGACAAAGTATTCCCATTTCCGCGTTTCTCTTTGCTCTAGCCAGCTTTCTGGAACCATGAAGTTCCCATAAAAAGTCTATGCTCCACCCGTTTTATCGTCAAACTGGGGTTCTGGCGTGAATCAGTATTAATTCGCCTGATTTCCTGAGCAGGTCTGCGCGATGGTTGGCAATGAGTGGGGGTTCGATTCAATCAGGCCGGATATAAGTGGCCGAACAGCCCGGTGCTTCCGTTACATTCACCCGGGCAAAGGTGTTTCCGACTGTTTCGTCCCTGGCTATATAATCGCCGATTATCTTGGCCACATGTTCGGCCGATGGGTTCATTCCGCACATCGCCGGGCATTCATTCAGGCTGGTATGATTTAACTTCGCCACGATTTCAGAAAGTATTCCCTCGGCCGCTATAAAATCCACCAGAAATCCTGCTTCATCCAGATCGTTTCCGGCAAAAGTGGCTGTAACTTTCCAGTCGTGGCCATGCACCGGCTCCTTCTTCCCATCGGGCAGAATTACCTGGTGCGAAGCACTGAAAAACGATTCCACCGACACTTCAAACATTGTCATAACCTTCCCGTATTAGGGGAAACGAAAACTCTAAACAGGTTCAGTTGTGTAAAACCTAAGTCGTCTCTGATTTTGAGACTACTCGATACTGCTTATTCGTACATGAACAGCCTAACACGGCCTGTTTATGTCGCCAAATGTGCTGACCACCATCCTCGTTCCGCAGCGTAGTTTTTTCGTGCCATAATTCTCGTTAACGCCTCTATTTTGCCCGATAACCGCTACTTGCAGAGGTTTCCCGTGCCGCTTCGTACCTTGACCCTGTTTGTCAGCATAGGTAGCATTACTCCCATGTTGCAGCTATATCCACCAAAGAAACAGTTCGAGAAACTGGCTCAAACAGCCAACACAATACCTGTTTATTGCCAGTTGTTGAGCGATCAGCTTACTCCGGTTTCCGCTTTCAATAAGCTTTCCGGAGATACCGAACACGCGTTCCTGCTCGAAAGTGTTGTTGGCGGCGAGAAAATCGCCCGCTACTCCTTTCTGGCCACCAATCCTTCTGCGGTCTTTGAAGCCACGCGCGACAAAGCTTCCTACACCTCCAAGCAGGAAACTCAGGAGTGGGTAGTTGCCGATCCCTTACAGAAACTCGAAGAGGTCTTGAGCAAATACGTCGTTGCTCACTTGCCTGAATTGCCCCGTTTTATTGGTGGGGCGGTTGGATATGCCGGTTACGACGCTATCCGCTATTATGAGAATCTACCCGACGCTCCTCCCGATGATCGTAATCTTCCCGATCTCTATTTCGGGATCTACGATGATATGGTGGTCTTTGATCACGTGCAGAAACTGATCAAGGTCGTTTCGCATGCCCACGTTGATCGTCACGGTGTGGAGGGCAGCTACGAAGACGCCCGTCGGCGGATCGAAAAGGTCGTTGAAACCCTGTCTCAGGTGAGAACGGCCCCTTTGACTCCCATGACTGTGCCGGAAAAGAGCCTGCCCTTTGAATCTAACTTCGCCAAAGAAGACTTTGAACGTGCCGTCGACAGGTGCAAGGAATACATTCGGGCGGGAGATGTTTTCCAGGTAGTGATCTCTCAGCGCCTATCGGTAGATACAAGTGCTTCGCCTTTTGACATCTATCGCGCCTTGCGGGCGGTTAATCCTTCTCCGTTTATGTTCTGCCTCAAAAGCCCCAAAACCACCCTGGTAGGTGCTTCACCGGAGATTCTCTGCCGGGTTGAAGAGGGCGTGGTAACCACCAGACCACTGGCGGGAACCAGGCCTCGAGGCCGCACCAACGAGGAGGATCTGGCTCTCGAACGCGAACTGCTTGCCGATCCCAAAGAATGCGCCGAGCACGTAATGCTGGTTGACTTGGGGCGTAACGATGTTGGCAGAGTTGCCAAGGTGGGGACGGTCAAGGTCGATGAGCTGATGACTGTTGAGCGGTACGCCCACGTCATGCACATTTCCAGCAACGTATCTGGGCAGCTTGAAGACAATCGCAGCTCATTCGACGTACTAAAGGCCGTACTCCCCGTTGGAACCGTCAGTGGAGCCCCGAAAATCCGGGCGATGGAGATCATCGACGAGTTGGAAAGAACTCGCCGCGGTCCTTATGCCGGAGCCGTCGGTTACGTCGATTTCGCCGGCAACATGGATACCTGTATCGCGCTGCGTACACTGGTTATCACCGACGGCGAAAACGGCAAACGCAAGGTTTTCGCCCAAGTGGGGGCGGGAGTGGTTGCCGATTCGGAGCCGGCTTCCGAATATCGGGAAACTCTGCACAAAGCGGCCAGCATGCTTAAGGCCATCGATATTGCCGAAAGCTGGCAATCACTGAAATAAAGTTTTACTGTAAGTTTTGACTTTGCCTGTCCAAGTAGCTATTGTCAAAGTGTGGGACGATGCTATGGATGCGGTGGCGAGATTATATTCCCAGCAATCATAACTTTTATTCGTACCTTAATACCGTTTATATCCTGAGTTCTTAAACTCGTTCTCTCGCCAACTCATGTCAGACGTCAAGCAGACTCCTACAATTAATTAAGCAGTGCGCTGGTCTGATCGGGTCATGCGTCATTGTCATTCGGGTGCATTGGATTGGTCGACCACGCTTTCTGTTTTTGCAGTAGACGTAGGATTTCTGTCTCAGGCGGTACTGATTCGCGAGGGGACCCGTCGTGGTTGTTACGCTGGCAACCGCTCCCCAAAACTGAATCGGAGAGCCTCGGTCGTCAGCCTCCCCCTGACGATCGAGGCCCGCTTTTTATAAACACCCCATATAGATTTTTACTGGTTAAAATCCTTTCGTGTTTTTCCATTGCCGGTATAAACTGATAGGCGAGTCGCCGGTGACTCGGGCTGCCGTTTGTTTAGTCGATCCTTTGTAATTGTGTGCCTTGCCCGATGCCAGAGAAGAAACCTCCCAATTTTTTGCAAGCTCTAGGGCGTGAACCCCTTCCTGCGGAGATAACTGTCGGTGAGGAATCCTTCTCCCTTCTAAAAGTATTCAAACACGATTTCTTCGCCGTTACCGCTGTATATGCTGGCCAGAACCAGAAAGCGATTTTGAAAATCGGGCGAAAGGCCAGTTTGTTCGGCCTGCCATTGGGATGGATAGGAAGACTGCACGCCTGGCACGAATCTTCCATGTACCAGGCGCTGGCCGATGTGCAGGCCGTGCCTCAGTTCATGGGACGTTTTGGTAAGCATGGGTTTATCCACGAGTACATCGAAGGGCATGAACTCCATAAGGGCGAACAGGTCGCTGATGACTTTTTTAAAACCCTGTATGCGGCCATCGAAATCATCCATCAGCGGAAGATGGCCTATGTCGATCTGGAGAAGTGCGAGAACGTTCTGGTTGGCGACGATGGCAAACCATACCTGATCGATTTTCAGATCGCCTATCACTTACCCCGCAAATACGGCGGTGAGTTGTGGCCTATGCGCTGGCTCCGGCGCAGGCTTCAGCAATCAGACCTCTACCACTTGAGAAAGCTGCAACGAAGAACCCGCCCCGATCAGCTTAGCGAACAGGAGTTGCGCGAATCGTATCGCAAACCGGTCCATGTTCGTGCCCATGCTTTCATAACCAGGCCATTCACTCTCCTCCGTCGGCGGATACTCAACCGGCTCGATCCGCGGCGAAAATCCGGGGAACGGGGGCGAATCCATCAGGATCCTCCGCGTGCCGTTTGAGCGGTTAAGCTATCTTATTCCGGGTTTAAATGCTTTAAACGCGGTTTTCTAAGACCAGCGGCAGGCGTTCTTTGCTCGCTTTCCTTGCGGGGTCGTTTTGTAAATTCGCTTTTGTAGCTTTGTGATCATTCGTTCGCTATACTGACGCGGTTTGGATAATTGAAAAGATAAAAAGTAGTAAAGAGGCAAAAAGAGATTTGGAGAAAGTAATTGATGATTAGTAAGAATGTTGAAGTTACAGACAGGCAGCAGCATGCAGAGGCCCGGGCAAACGCGATAAAATCATTCCTTGAAGAGTTCGCCCCTGGAGAAAACCACGATTTACTCGGTGAAATGATGGTCACTGTCTGCCGGCTGGCCAAAGACGGCTGCGGTAGGGGAGAAGCCAAGGTACTTAACCGGGCACTTAAGGAGCTGCGTTACGCGTTCAAGATGTTCGCTCCTTATGAAGATATTCCCAAGTGTACGATTTTTGGTTCTTCCCGCACGAAAGAGGATCATCCGCAGTATATTCAGTGCGTCGATTTCGCCCAGCGAATTCAAAAAGCCGGGTGGATGGTGATTACCGGCGCCGGCGACGGCATTATGCGGGCAGGCCATCACGGAGCCACTCGCGAGTCCAGCTTTGGCGTGGCCATCAGCCTGCCGTTCGAGCAGAGTACCAATAACATCATCGAAGGCGACCACAAGCTGGTCAATTTCAAATACTTCTTTACCCGAAAGCTGATGTTCGTCAAGGAGGCGGAAGCTATCGTTCTCTGCCCCGGCGGGTTCGGTACGCAGGATGAGGGTTTTGAGGCATTAACCCTGGTACAGACCGGTAAAGCCGCCCCGGTCCCCATCGTTCTGCTCGATGAGCCTAACGGTACCTACTGGCAGCACTGGCGAACCTACGTGCAGTCCGAACTGCTGCGTACGGGAATGATCAGTGAAGAGGATATGAACCTTTTCTACCTGACTGATAACGCTGACGACGCTGTTAAGGAAATAACCAAGTACTACCGCCGATACCATTCATCGCGGTTCGTCGGCGACGATTTCGTTATCCGCATGAAGAGCCCGCTTTCCGATGGATTCGTCGAGCAGCTTAACGACGAGTATGAGAGCATGCTCAAAGGTGGCAGTATCACCCAGTTCAAGGGCGCACTGCCTGAAGAGGGCGACGAATTCGCCGACCTGCCCAGGCTCGCTTTCAACTACGACAAAAAAAGTGCAGGCCGACTTCGCCTGTTGATAAACGCCATCAACGAATTCGAAGGCTAACGAAGACTGTATTGATAAAACACAAAGCGAGGTGGACATCTTGTCCGCCTCGCTGTTTCTTTAAGCCAATCGTTACTGACAGTAGCCGTAGGTGGGGTCATCGACCCGACGGAATAATAGCGTTTAACCAAATCGCAATAAACGCACGTGAAAAATGTTCACCGAACTAAAGCGTACTTTGGTTCGAAACTGCGTATATTGGTGACGTGTTTCGCTTATTCCGTTTATTTGCCGCCAGCGGACCAAAGGTAAATTTCTGGCGGTTAATGTCACTGGGCGGGTTGAAACGGGATTAGTTTATAGATATTTCCTGTCGCTTAGTCCGGCAAAGGCGGGCGGACTATATAGGGAAACGCTGAAGAGCAGAAAACGGCAAAACCAAGCCCGTCCGCTCCAGACGGACGGTCGGCATAAGCGTAGCCGCTGGTGAAGCCCGCCTTTGGCGGGTGTAACCGGCGGTTCAGGAGAACACCCTTGCCAAAAACTCCGCCGAAGGCGGCCGACGTAACCCCCAGCGCTAGATAGGATCAACAGGCCACCGCAGTGAGCATCCCTTTTGGCGATGAATCCTTCAAAAGACCTAAGTTAACCAGGTAGCACAAGTTTTCGCTGCGCTCTGATGAATCTAATTTGAGATTTCAAATCTCAAATCCATAATGCCGGAACCGTCTCGCATTATCGATACAGACGCGAAACTCAGAAAACCGGGAAAAATCGAAAACATCAAAGATGTTTCCAGCAGCAGTTAACACCCCCGACGGAATAATAGCGTTCCAGCAAATCGCAATAAACGCAAGTAAAAACAACGCCGACATCGAAACCACTATAATGTGGCTCGATGCCGGCGCTCTGGTTTGTGGACAACCCCTACCGCTCGGACGAAAGCAGGTCGAGAATCATACTTGTATTCTGCTGGGCCATCTTCAATACGCGTATCCCAGCTCCCGACAGGATTTCGCCGCGAATCAGGTTGCTCATCTCCACCGCGTAATCAGTATCTGAAATGATACTCTTACTCGCGGAGATGTTCTCCATCGCTATCTGGTTGGAGGCTATTTGCGGAGCAATGTTATAAGCCTGATGCGCTCCTATCGTCCCCCTTGTTGTTGCGACATCCGAGATAGCGCTGGCTACAACTGTCTGGGCGTCTTCAAAGTTGCCGCTGGCAAGACTGTTGGCCCCTCCCGACGTGAGCGACGCGAGACTGCCCGACATAGTCGTCAGCGTGTCGGCCACTTGGGTGTTCCCGTCATCGGGAAGGCTGATTCCGTCCAGTGATGTAACGGTATCGCCTGTCATTCGCTGAATACTGCTCACTGTGTTGTCTATCTGCAGCTGAATCGCGTCTCGTTCAGCATCACTGAGGTTGCCGGCGTTCGCTCCTTGTGTGATCAAGCCATTGAGCTCTGTGAGCATGCTGGATACTTCTGATGCCCGTCCCTCTGTGATGTTGGCGTTGCTGTACTCGCGCTGCAGGCTTTGGCTTTCGGCCTCCAAGGCGGCGAGTTCAGCGGCCAGGTGCTCTGAACTGATCAACGCGGCCGGTCCATCTTTACCGGCGTTAATCTTGCTGCCGGTCGCCAGCCTCTCCATGGCTGTGAACATACTTTGCTGTGTTCGCTGCAGATTGAACAGCGATGTCAGCGTACTCGCTGTGTTTCCTACTGGAAGCATGATTTCGCCCTCAGTTGTCCACGAATCCCACGTTTTAAACCCTTTCTCACCCCGTATACCGGGGCGGAAAGGCAATCGGAACCTCTTGCCGACTCCGCGTAAGTTCATGCAAAGCCGCCAATTAAACCTACTTGGCGGCTAAGTACTGATACGAGTGGGTGACCCGATACACATCCAGATGTAAGTTTACGATTCACATACGTGAAATAAGAAAAACATTGATGAAATTAAAAGAGTACGCCCGATAGTCTAATGCTATGAGTGATATATCGGCCCCGCAGGCTCCGAATACACTACCAGGATTCGACTCCCAGCAGGCTATGGGACGAACCGGCGTAACCCTCCGCCAGCTCAACCATTGGGACCGGGAGGGGATCGTCTCCCCCTCAATCCAGCCGGCCGACGGCTCGGGGTCGCGCAGGCGATACTCAGAGAAAGACCTTTTCCACCTGGCCACCGCCCGCACCCTGCGAAAGGCAGGCTTACCCCTGGATTCGGTGAAAAAAGTGTTAGCCACCATCCGTGCCGGCAATCTGGATGTGACCTCATCCTCTGATACCTTTCTGGTGGGAACGGATAGCGACGTGCTGTACCTGGGCAGCGATAAACACCAGTTGGTGGACGCTGCGTCCAGGACGCCGATGACCTTCGTCGTAAACCTGGCCAAAATAGCGGCCGATCAGAAAAAGCAAGCAAGGTTGGCCGCTGCTCAGTCGCTCGCAGTAGTAGCCGACACGCTGAAAATCGGGAACCAGGCTTTCCAGATTCTCATCACCAAAGCAGCCAGCGGCTTCGAAGCAAAATGCAACGCCCACGCCGATTGCCTCTCTAAAGGAAAATCGGTAGAAGAAGCGGTAGCCGCCCTGCGGGCAAAGATTGAAGAAAAGCAAGCAGGCCCCCCCAGGTTCCAAAAAACAGCAAGCGATCAAAGATCAAGCAAACAGCAAAAACCAACCAAGCCCGAACCAACCCAAAAAGCCTCCTCCTGGGGCGACGACTGGTAAACATCTGCCGCGAGGACTAAAACAAACGCTGAAATCAGCAGGGCAGCATCGCAACGCGTAGGGTCCGCTGTGCGGACCAAAACGTAAACTGAAATCGGAAGGACTCGCATCGCAATGCGTAGGGTCCTCTGTGCGGACCAAAACGTAAGCTGAAATCGGAAGGACTCGCATCGCAATGCATAGGGTCCGCTGTGCGGACCAAAACAAATGGAAAAACCTATTTATACCTGATCGATTTTCACTCGCCGGTCGTTTTTTCGATATCATCGAACCGGCCAACTCGAACTCGCTTTGTGCACTCACATCCCCAATCGAGTGGATAATAATTTTCGCAAACGAACCTGTGGAAACTGGTATATAGCCACAAATGCGGACAACTCACAAGCCCGTGTTTGACTGGATTATAATGAATATAATCGCAATGCTTTTCGTAATCCTTTTCGTCACGGATAGTATGTTCCCAAAACCGTCGCTGCCATACGCCACGTCGTCGGTTCTTTCGGTTGCTGTTACTGACCACTTGTTCCGTACCATTTGTTGCTAATCACTGTTTTGTGAAGTACTTTTTTATGAAAGCCCAACGTCTTGAGAAATCGCTATCATTCTCCGGAAGAGTCCAGATTGTATGCAAATGATCAGGTAGAAGAACGATCGCTTGTATCTTAAAAGGCCAATACGTTTGAGCGGTGTTGAACGCTTGCCGTAAGATTATTCGAGCATTTGAATTGCAGAGAATGGAGTTACGGTTATTGGTAACCAAGGTGAAAAAGAACGTTCCTCCAGGCATAAACGTGCGTCGGTATTCCGGCATGCGGTCATTCTAGCTCAAACCGGAGATGGGCGAAACTCTTCATCCGGAGACGTTGTTAATGAGATAACGGTCTTCTACAATAGGTCCGCACAGCGGACCCTACGGGTTGACCCAAAACTCCAAATAGGATTGATGATTGGATATATGCGCAAGATACGCAACAGATTGACGTACGAAACCAAAATCCGTAAGGTTCGCTGTGTGGACTGAAAATTAAAAGCTTTTTCCGGGGACGACGACTGATAGGCATCTGCTGTGCGGACCAAAACGAACACTGAAATCGGCCAGGGGCGCATCACAATGTGTAGGGTCCGCTGTGCGGACCAAAACGTAAGCTGAAATCGGAAGGGATCGCATCGCAACGCATAGGGTCCGCTGTGCGGACCAAAACAAATGAAAAAACCTATTTATACGTGATCGATTTTCACTAGCCGGTCGTTTTTTCGATATCGTCGAACCGGCCGACAGGTAAACCAAAATGGTTAATGGGAACTGGAGGAATCGAACCTCTCGTCGGCCACCTCACTTGTTTTATGACAGCAGGTTTACAGCCCACCGTGAGGATCAGCTCCCTGGAAATTTGTCAATACGGCGGGCAGGATTCGAACCTGCACTCGAGGAATTTTAAGTTCCGTGCCTCTGCCGATTGGGCTACCGCCGCGCAGTCTGCACGCATTATTCCTGTTGGGCTGCGCGCACCATCTCTGTTGGGTATATCGTAATATCAACGAAAACCCTTATTAGCATAAACATCTACGCGTATAGCTTCTGCGATGCGCGCACCAAAAAGCCCCGACGATGGAAAAACCGTCGAGGCTGGCGTAGTTATCAGAAATTCGTAGGGTCCGCTGTGCGGATCACCATGCACTGTCTCTGCGCGCAGTCTAAACGATCCCTCCCTGGGGTAAGCTATATAAGTAATAATAGACTGCGAATTTCATCATCATTAATTCCTTTGAAATAAATATAACACATGTAAGTGTAAAAGCAAGTATGTAATGAGAAAACAAATTCGTGGTTCGCGAGCCTGGTTTCTCGACTAGGCAAATTAACCGGGCGACATGGTCACGCTAGCGTGGCCATGGAACCGAATCTGATGTAACTCTTGACGCTATCGCTTGCTCCATATTTTTTGTAATTGGACGATTACCTTTCTATCAAAGCATTGGTGTTTATACCCGACCCGTTCCGAACGCGAAGTTTCATCGAAGCGAGCTTTCGCAGGAGAAACCAGGTCATCTAATAAAATTCATCGCTATTCAAACTGCGATTATAAAAAGCAGCTGTTTCTGGAACCGGCGTACCGGCTCATGAACAGAATCCCTTTGAGAATCGTATTGTGATTTACGCCAATAAGAAGTTTGCTCCTGATACGGTAATCCTGTAATGTATATGCATGCCAAGGCTGTTTGACAGGTTCGTTACCTGAATCCAGCTGTTCAAAATGAGTATGCTGGAACAGCCTTATCTGTATCGGGAGATGGTTAGAAAAAATGATCAAGATAAACAACGTAACTCAACACTATGGTATAAAACGTGTCCTTGACGGTGTTACCCTTGAGGTGAAAAGTGGTGAACTCCTGGTGGTCATGGGGCCTAATGGTGCGGGTAAAAGCACTTTGCTTAAAGTCGCCGCGGGAATACTTTGCCCATTGAAAGGCGAAGTGGAAATAAACGGTTTGCGACGCCGCTCCTCGGTAGAAGCGGAGCAGGCCATTCGCGGGCAAATCGTTTACCTGTCCACGGATACGTGGTTGCCAAAACACCATACCGGGCGAGAGTTTATCATTAATGTCGGACAACTGTACGGCATCGACCTGGACCGCCTGATAGATCACGCGGAAAGGTTGTTGGATCTTTTCAACCTTACGGAATTGGCCGATTCAACTATTTCTTCCTATTCTTCCGGGCAACAGAAAAAGATTTCGTTGGCAGCGGCTCTGATCACCGAAACATCTGTCATGATTCTGGATGAGCCTTTTGCCGGAGGTCTCGACCCGTCAGGAATTCTGGCTCTTACCAAAGTGATGCAGCGAATCGCTGCGCGAGATGATGTAACTGTGTTGATGGCCACTCCCGTTCCGGAACTGGTGGAAAAAATAGCTCACCGTATTGCTCTTGTTGATAAAGGCAAAATCCTGGCTTGTGATACTCCGGAAGGGTTGCGCCGTCAGTCCGGCAGCAGCGGCTCTCTGCAGGAAGTACTCGAATGTATCATCGATCCGCACACATTGGAAAAAATAGATGACTATTTCGCGGAGGACAAACAATGACCCGCGCTTTTAGAAATATACTTCCGCCTTGTTATATCATCATAATATTTGCGGTGTTTGTCGCCGTGGTCTGGGGTCTGGACATTTTTTTCCGCTACATGGCGGGGGACGTTTTTAGCGAGTGGGATTTTGGATTAAAAGTTCCCAAGCTGCTTACCTTGGGATTTGCTGCAGGAATCTATGGTATTTTTCGAGTAGTCCGGACATTCCCCTTGTTCAAGCCGGGATATTACGAATGGCTCAGCGCTACCCCGTGGACCAGCCGTTTACCTTTGCCTGGCGGGCCTACCTGTTATGGTTGGCCTGATTTGGTAGTATTGGCGGTTTTATTAACTCTCGGCTGGGAGATACCTGTTCAAGACTTAATGGTTGTACCGATAGCTATGCTGATCGGGCATCTCATTGCGACTGTTATTGTTCTAGGCGTTACCTCGGAGTGGATTCCCCTTTACCTGCTGGGTTTTGCCACGAGTCTCTTAGTTCCGATTGGCGAATCGCCGATCGGTTTGTATGCGGTCATTCTAGGATTATATATCATTGGATGCTGGGGACATCGGCGAATGTTCTCACGATTCCCCTGGGACGAGCGAGCATTGTCGCGTATGAGGAATTTTTGCATATCCAACGAGAGCACAATGGTTTTGCAAAAACTTTTAAGTAACACCAGAAAACGTGCAAATGCGAATCCCTGGCAAGTCGGTTGGCCGTTTGCCTCTGTGGCGCCACGTCGAGAGAGTAAAGGCGGCCTGTTCGGTTTCGGTTCCACCCATGAATATGCACTTTGCTCAATGGTTGGATGGTGGGCGGCTCTTATTACTTTTTTCGCAACATCGCCGGGAAAACAACGCTGCGTTTGGTTCGGATGTGCGATTGTTAGTATTGCTTTACCCTTGATTCTCTGCCTTGTACGCATTTTCGGCAAGCGGGCGCCGATCAGTATATTGGGCCGCGTTCGACACCGGGTTTGGATAATTCCCGAATATGACCGCGTGTTTCTTGTGGCTGCTGTTCATATTGCAGTTGGATTGGTTTTTGTGTCCATTATGGAATTACTCTCTTTTCCGCAACCTTTGATGGCCGCTTTGGTTCTGCCGGGAGTATTGCTGATAAGTTCAACAAGTGAAATGTGTCGTACCTGGGAATTCACCGGTCATTACCATCTATCCAGCTGGGCTCCGCGGACTCCCTGGTACAAGGTGACTGTGGCACATTCCACAAGTAGACGATGATTGGTGGTAATAGTTCAAAACGATGATGAGCGGTATGGCCCGCGTTCCGGTTGGATTTTGCTGCTGATAATTCAAACGCTGATGCCGTTGGCCGGTTCACTGGTTTACTGCGTTCAAACGTGCTAAAATGAATCAGTAAAGATTGCTTTCTACAGCACCGCCGATCTTCCAGCGAAGGTTTATTGTTGATGGATACAATAAAAAGATATTCCAACTTCGTTGCATTACTTCTTGTAGTTACCGGCATTGGCCTCTTGTTTTATACCCAATATAAATTGTGGAAATTCGACAAGGGTATTGACCCGGCGTGGGCGGCTTTAGAGTCGAATAGTAATCAGTATGACTGTGAATGGTTAGATTGGCTCGAGTTCAGCGGTGGATGGAACTGCGAGTGTTTTGTATATGTGGCAAGAGAAAAACGTGCAGGTTGGTCGCATGTTGGCGTGAATCCGCCTTGCATTGCCTCACCGGAATCAATGAGAAGGGAGATTGTAAGCAGAGGCCGAAAGTCGTCGTTTAGAGCGGTTTCTGCAGCGATTCTCATTGTTGTATTATCGCGTGGTTTGTGTTTTTACTACCGCCGTCGCCATCGATTGTGTACGAAATGCGGGTATAGCATTGTCCACTTGTCGGAACCGCGTTGCCCTGAATGCGGGTGCGCCACGAAAGCCTGAGAAAGGGGGATTGCATTATGGGCCCATGACTCATTTGTGTGAAACCTTTCGTAGGAACCTGGCAGGTTTAGTCCTGCCCGGCAAAGCTGACCGGCAGCCGGAAGCGAGTCTTGCGTTGTGCTGGGTAACCATCATGACGAAGCGTAGACAGCGAGTGCATAGGCCGTGTGATCGAGCCTCGAAAGAGGGCTACTTGTGGGAGCCGACGTCGTCCGCATCCTGTACGGAAGGCAGCATCGAGTCGCCGTAATGGTCTGGCGCATTCGATCCCACCGGGGTCTAAGAGCAGGGCATGTGCATACTGTGGTTCCTCAGGAACGTGGGAGATCCTGTCGTTTCCAGTCGATATGATCCGGATGGGGGCTACCCGGAATAATCAGCCCCTGGCCTGCGACGCGCGTGTCAGGCGTCGTGAGGAGCGAAGACAGACACACGGTTGGTACTGCCAAACGAAGGCAACGAAGTGCGGCAGGATGAACGGCAGGAAGTCGGAGCATCGAATAGTACTGTTGAAGCGGGGGAATTTCACCCATGAGAGACCCCGTGGAAGGAAGGCGATGCCGAAACATGGAATCGATGAAGGGCAACACGGCGGATGCACAGACATTCGATCGCGTGTTAACGAAACAACATCGGATAGCACAGCTGGCGAGACTAGGTCCGCAGACGAGCTTCACTGCACTGGCCCACCATATTGACCTTGACTGGTTGCGAGTAGCGTATGATCAGGTACGTAAGGATGCGGCTCCGGGCGTCGATCAAGAGACGGCGGCCTCGTATTCAATTGATCTGATGAACAATCTCCAATCATTGTTGGATCGAGCGAAATCAGGGCGTTACAAAGCGCCTCCGGTACGGCGGGTTCATATCCCCAAAGGCCCGGGTGGCAAGACACGTCCTATTGGCATACCGACGTTTGAAGACAAGGTGCTTCAACGTGCGGTAGCGATGGTATTGGAAGCAGTATACGAGCAAGATTTCATGGACTGTTCGTATGGCTTCCGTCCAGGCCGATCGGCCCATCAGGCTCTAGAGTCATTCTATGAGCAGTGCAAGTCGATTAGGGTAAGCTGGGTACTGGAAGTGGACATCCAGGGCTTCTTCGATGCTCTGGACCACGCTCATCTGCGAGAGTTTCTCAAGCGACGGGTGCGTGATGGTGTACTGGTACGATTAATAGGTAAATGGCTGAAAGCAGGTATCCTGGAAGATGGATGTCTGCATCGTCCAACCAGTGGGACACCTCAAGGCGGAGTGATCTCTCCGATTCTGGCGAACCTTTATCTACATTATGTATTAGATGAATGGTACGACCAGGTGGTTAAATCACATCTGCGTGGCGGAACATTCATTATCCGCTATGCGGACGACTTCGTTATTGGGTTTACCAATGAGGATGACGCTCGTAAAGTTATGGCGGTACTTCCGAAGCGATTTGGCAAGTACGGTCTGAAACTTCATCCAGAGAAGACCCGCCTGGTTCGCTTTAACCGACCGCCACGTAAAGGCGAGCAACCTGATGGCAGTGGTCCCGGGACGTTTGACTTCCTGGGCTTTACACACTACTGGGGTCGTTCCTGGCGTGGGTATTGGGTGGTCAAGCGTAAGACCGCCTCAAACCGGTTGAGTCGATCTCTGAAGGGAATATCGAAGTGGTGCAGGGTTAACCGGCACCTTCGGGTTTGCGAGCAGCATGTTCAGCTTGCCCGGAAGATGCGCGGACATTATGCCTACTACGGTATTACCGGTAACGGTGTTTCATTAGAACGTTATTGGGAAGGGGTTAAGCGTATCTGGAAGAAATGGCTCGGACGTCGTTCGCAAAAGTCGTACTTTGGGTGGCCGACGTTTGTCCGTCTTCTTGACCGCTACCCGCTGCCAAAACCGGTTGTCGTACACTCTGTATACCGTTCGCAGCGAAACCATGATTCGAGGAGCCGGATGCGCTAATCGTGCATGTCCGGATTTGTGGGGGGCTTGGGTGAGCAATCACCCAGGTCTACCCGACAAAAGAGTTTCCTACAGAGACTGAATGTACGATTACGCCAACGGCACTGATATTTCCCCACCATCAGCGTGGTGTTCGCTGGTTCAGGAGGTTACTGATCGCATGTGCCATTATCGTATTCCTTGTAATCGCCGGTTTGAAGTTCTGGCGATACCATGATCTTAACCGTCGTATTGAAATCGGTGCGATAATCCTGCGCGGTCCCGAAGATATTGCCTTATCCGTCATTCCAAAAATCATGGACGATGAGGAACTGATTTACTCGCGGCGTGGAACCGAGATGCTTTTGCCGATTGTAACGGATGAAGATGTGTCTGAACCTGTCCGCCGCGAATTAGCCGCTGCTATGGCAGAAAATTGTTTGTCCGGTGTAAAAGAAACTTTATTGCTGATGTACGAATCTTCCGCTGATAAAGAAGAGAAGAAATGGATAATTACCGTATTAAGCGATTCAACAGAGTATAGGGGACGGTTTGACCGGATTATTCTCAATGAAACTGATACCGATTTACGAGGAATGTTAGCTGACTGGTTTGCCGACAACCCGATGTTAAGTACAAGCGGTTGTGTAAGTGAAACTGCCAATCTACGGTTACTGTTCTCGAGAGAAACCGACCTTTCCACAAAAAACGCTTTAGCGAAGGCAATCCAGAGTTGCAGTTTTGAATTTGCCGATAAGTTTCTTTTTCATGCATACGAATCAGCATCTGATCCAGAGGAGAAAAGAAGAATAATCTCGGTGATGAATAATTGGTATTTCTATCTAGAGAACTATTCTGATTTATTGTTGAATTTGCTGCTCACGGAACCGGATGCGGATTTACAAAGGCTTTTAGCGCAGCGTTTTATTGCCGGCCCATATTCCTGGGAAGGGGAGTGTGCGGAAGGAATATCGCGTGTTAGAGAACTATTTGACCAGGAGACGAATATAAGAACTAAAATCGCGCTGGCTGGCGTGGTTCGAGTTTGCGATGACGAATACCAGGAAGAATGGCTTGAGGAGATGGATGATAAATGTGAACGCAACGAAGGAGAAGATTCGGTAATTTGTACTGAGTGCGAGCGCGTTTATTACAATAACTGACGACAGGAAAAATTCGCAATGTTTGCCGAGATAGATCTAACAGGGAGTTTCTCGCCACTTCGAGAAGCTCTTTAACCTTGATTTTCATCGTCGCTCCTCTTTTGTTAAATTTAAAACGACACCCCTGCTGATGGAATTATCTACCTGAAACTGAGGAACGGTAAAATTACGAAACGAACCCAATTCCAATTTTCCGTTCATAACTCGCTGGTTGCCATGTAGTTACAGCGGCGGCCAGATTCAAAAACTCCGTAACCGTTGTCGGCTATAGTGCCAGCTCTCTGGCTTAATTTCGAGATTATCACCGACTGGTGGTTGGGCCTTGCGGCTGCCTCGTTTTCCAGGAACTCGGCTTATTTCTGTTCCTGCTCGAACGCTTCCAGTTTTTCGATGATGCTCCTTGCTCGTCTGGTGATTGCTTTGAAGTCTTTGGTTTTCATGTATTCCGGAGTGAACAGTGAACTCACGAACGCCACTCCGAACGCGCCGGCTCGAAGGATGTCTATGAAATTGTCCGTGGCTACGCCCGCGGTAGGGAAAATCTTCAAATGCGGTAACGGGCCCACAACCTGCCGGATGTAAGACGGGATATCCGCCGGTGCGGGAAACAGCTTCAACAGGTCAGCCCCTAAGCGGTGCCCCTGGACCATCTCGTTGGGCGTGTATATTCCCGGAATACTGACTACGTCTAACTCTCTCGCCCTGGCGATGACCGCTTCGTCGCAGACGGGGGAGACTATGAATGCCGCGCCGGCCTCCACTGCTTGATCTGTCTGTTCAACAGTCATGGTGGTTCCCGCTCCCACCAGGAGGTCGTCGTTTTTGCTGAACTCGCTGATCAGTTCGTAAGCTCCCGGCGTATTTAAGGTAAATTCAACCATGCGGAATCCGCCGTCGATGGCCGCCTTCATTGCGTCGGCCGCAAGTTGCCGGTCATGGCTGCGCATGATCGCTCCGACTCGGATTTCGCCGATTCTCTCAATAACACTGCTTCGCTTGCTCATCATCTATCCTCTGGCGGACAAGTAGTTCATTGGCGATTTCGTCCCGAAGCTCTCGCCCAGCTGGTAAACCAGCCGTAGCGTACTATAACCAGGTAAGGTTCTGCAAACAGGTTGCGTGAAGTGTTTTAATGCGCCAAGATACAAGGGATTCTGGCGTAATTGGAAGGTCAGTGAGATGCCTAACCCGGACGGAAAAGCCTTTTGAAGACAACAGTGGTAAATCTCATGTGGATCGGACTGGGAGGAGCAGTCGGCAGCGTTTCGCGGTTTGCCGTAGCTTCGTTCGTACAGCGCCTGTCAGGTTGGCTGTTTCCTGTGGGCACCATGTGCGTTAATGTTCTAGGCTGCCTGCTGATCGGATTCCTCAGTGTCCGTTTCGAAAGCGCTCTGATCAAGGAGCAATACAGGTTGGCCGTCCTCGTGGGTATGCTTGGTGGTTTCACTACCTTCAGCACTTTCAGCCTGGAGACCCTGCAGCTGATAGAACAACGGCAGACTTTGCGGGCGGGATTGAATATCGTCTGCAGTATAATACTCTGTCTGGCTTCATGCTGGGGCGGACAGCAGTTGGCCCGGGCTATGACTTCTTAGGAACAGGAGGTTGGGGCAATGAATGTGCCGAGAGAAGGGTGTCTGTTGCGGGTTTTTCTTGGCGAATCAGCTACCGTCGACGGCCGTCCCGTGTACGAGGCGATCGTCTTAAAGGCTCGTGAGCTCAAGATGGCCGGCGCCACCGTGTTGCGTGGGGTGCTTGGTTTCGGGGCCGATTCTCGTATGCACTCCGCGAAAGTGTTGGCCTTGTCGGACGATCTGCCCCTGGTGGTTGAGATTGTTGACTCCAGAGAGAAGATAGAAGAACTTCTTCCGTATGTGGAGGAAGTGGTTAAAGATGGAATGGTTACCCTCGAGCGGGCGGAAGTTATTTTTCGTCGGCGAGGCAAAGGAGAAGATGTTTCGTGAGCGATAGCAATAACGACAAAGTGTGTTCGGCTGTTTGCGAAAACGGTGGATCAAGCGGCTGTATGTGGAAATCGACTATCGCCGGTTTGCTGGTGGCTATACTCCTCTCCTGGACCTTGCTTTCGGTAGCTCTATCCCTGCCTTTCTTCCTGGGATTATTCTTCTTCATGTTGTTCGGTTTGATTATCGGTGCGGTTATGTTTCGCTTCGCGAATCCGCATCGCCCGGTGGCGAAATCGGGAATTGTCCTATCGACCGCGGTAGTTAGTTTGATCTGCTGGGCGGTCGCTTTGTATGGCGAGTGTGTGGAGTTTCCCGAAGACTTTGCGGATCGAGCGATTAAAAGCAGTAAGATTTGGATTCCCGATAACGCCTATCACGAGGTTCGTGAACAATTGAATGTATTTATCGTCGATTATTTAAAGACTAAATATCCGCCGGGCGGAGTTTTAGGATATCTGAAGATGACCGCTGTCGGCGATCCCATCGAGATAGATATTCCCAATCAGCCTAAAGTGGTTACTCTGCCGCCGCGGGCGACGGCGGCATCGTGGTGGATTCGCGTAGTTCTGTCTCTGGTCCTGCTCTATGTTGCGGTATATGCCGTAACCTGCGATCTCGCTCAGTCGGAAGAAGTTAAACGGAGTAAAGGTGATGATCCTGAAAAGGAGTCAGGATCAACCGTTACTGACTAATAGACTGGCGTTTAACGAGTTTCAACTGTGCTACCGATGCGGTTGGCCGGCGGAGCTTTGCCGGCCGTCTGGCATGTGATTTCCATGATCGCTTTGGATTCAGGATTCAGCCAGTTCGCAAACGGCTTTCAGTGCGGTCAGTTTGGTTTTCATGATCCCTGCGGGAATAATCAATACCCCCGGTTTCCCGTTGCTCATGACCATGAAAGGACGTTGGTTGGTTTCCACATTACGAATTACTTGCTTCGCGCCCTTTTCAAGTTCTTCGAGCGTGCAGACGTCTTTGGAAATATCCATCAACTGCACTCCAAATAGAACGTGGATTGGCCTGTCACTCCCGGCAAGCGGAAGCGTACCACATCTTATAAATCGGCGTCAAGAAAAATGATATTGACATAATCGCAACTGTATCCCGCCTTTTGGTTCCAGTAACCAGCGATTTTAGGGTATTTGGTTTGCTTAAACCAAAATTACTTACTCCCACTCGATTGTAGCCGGGGGCTTGCTGGAAACATCGTAAACTACGCGGTTTACACCTTTGACCTCGTTCATTACCCGGGAGGAGATCCGCTCTAATACCGCGTAGTCGACTCGGACCCAATCGGCCGTCATGAAATCCGTAGTCTCTACGAAACGGATTGCCGCAACGTGTTGTAGGGTATAACTCCTATCATCTCCCATTACACCGACAGTGCTTACGGGAAGAAGTACTGCGAACGCCTGTCCAATCTTGTCATACCAACCGGCCGCTCGGACCTCTTCCAGTACGATCTCATCGATATCCTGTAACAGGGCGATTCGAGCCGGAGTGATCTCGCCGATGATACGGACGGCCAACCCCGGCCCCGGGAACGGGTGACGCCAGACAATCTCCTCCGGGAGGTCGAGGTGTTCGCCGATCCGCCTGACTTCATCCTTGAACAGGTCACGCAATGGTTCGATCAGGTCGAATCCCAGTTCCTTGGGTAAACCACCGACATTGTGATGCAGCTTGATGTTAGCAGAAACACCGCCGGCTCCATGTCCGGATTCAATAACGTCCGGGTATAGCGTGCCCTGGGCGAGGTACTTGGCATTTTCCACATTAGCGGCCTGCTCTTTGAAGACCTCGATGAACTCGTGTCCTATTATCTTCCGTTTCTGTTGCGGATCTGTGACCCCTTCAAGGGCGGTAAGGAACCTGTCCGCCGCTCTGGCGACACGCAGATCGATAGCGAAGTTTTCTTTAAACGTCGATTCGACCAGTTCAATCTCGCCTTTACGCATCAGCCCGTTGTCGACGAATATGCATACCAGACGGTCGCCAAGGGCACGGTGAATCAGGGCGGCCGCCACACTGCTGTCCACTCCTCCTGATAAACCGCAAATGACTCTTTCGTTATCTCCGACGCGGTTTCGTATTTGAGTTATAGTGTCGGTAACTACATTACCCATAACCCAATCCATGGGAGCTTCGCATACCTTGGAAAGGAAATTGTGTATTATCTGGGAACCGCAGGGCGTATGCGAAACTTCCGGATGAAACTGCAGACCGTAAACCGGCTTTTTTTTATGTCGGATGGCCGCTATCGGGCAACTGTCCGTACTGGCCAGGGACGTGAAGTTTTCCGGTGTTTCCTGCACCATGTCACCGTGGCTCATCCATACACTGGTGGGGGAGGGGATCTGGGCCAGAATGTCGCTGCCGTCGGCAACTTCAAGCTGAGCTCGCCCGTATTCCCGAAGTTCGGCCGACGCGACTTTCCCGCCCAGTTTCTTGCACAGTAACTGCAATCCGTAGCATATGCCCAGAATGGGTAATCCCATTTCCAGTATGGCGTCGTCACAGTCAGGTGCGCCTTCGGCGTAAGCGCTGGATGGCCCACCGGAAAGTATAATGCCGACGGTGTGGCAGTCGCGCAATTCCTGTGCGCTGACTGTTGGGGCGAAGATAAGGCTGTGTACTCGATGTTCTCTTACTCGCCGGGCTATTAGTTGGGTGTATTGACTGCCGAAGTCAATTATCGCAATAGTCGCTTTCGCCATATTTTATCTCACCAGGTGAGTCCAAGGATTGCTGCGAGATGCGGCATGGAAAACCAGAAACCGTAAATCGCTCCCCCTGCCAGCAGGAAGGTCCAGATAGGTACGTTAATAATGAAAAAACGGTTGGTCCTGCTGCGCACGTCCCGGGGGGAGGTGTCGCCCAGGCGAATCAGCCAGAACCACCACATCAACAGCCCGGTTATTCCGACCAGGACGGCCGGTACGTCGAATATCGCGGTTGATGTCGCACTCCAGCCCAGTGCTTTAAAGATGACCGTTGCCTCTCTAAAGCTTCCAATAAAGACCGCCAGAACCAGAAACTGCATCCACGCCGTGCTGTACTGGATAGCACACTGTATTCTGTGGATCCCTCCGGATTCTTCGTTGAGTTTTTTCCGGCTGCCGCGGATCAGTATGCCCAGTAAAACGAAGCAGATTATTATTGCAACAATTGTCGCGGCGAGGCTATTGCAGATAGCCAGTGCGGGATTCCACCATAGCTCCGTAACCCGCACACCGGATGATGCATTCAGCGTTGATGATGATGTTTGGTCAAACAGGGGTATCCACCCTTTTCCGCAGGGCTCCGCGGACTTACCTGTAGCTGCCGGACCGGACATGACCGAGTGCCAGCCCGTATTGGTAAACACAAACCAGCCCACCGCAACGGTAAATAGCAGAATATTGATTCTGGAGAATCTTAACGACGCGTTCGAGGGGCGGGAAAGTGCCAGATGGGCTAAACGATTCTTTCCTGCTCGATAAACCCATTGGCACATATCGAGCCACGCCCGCTTATTGTTTTCCCGGCCCTGGGCATATGGCGTTTTATCTATACTGGTTACGTCTGGTTGTTCAATGCGATGGCCACACAAGGCGCAACAACCTTCGATCAACTCCTGGATTGGTTGCCCGCAGGCGGGACAGCGTCCCTCTCTTTTATTCAGTGGATCTGGTGTTGCTTGGGATGAATCTGTCATGCCTGCTCATTAAACGCGATCAGAATCAACGACTAACTCGCCAATAACCTTGCGACCTGGTAATTACGAAAAACTCTTTATTGATGTTTAACCATCTGCCTGCCCGGCTTCTGATGGAATCGATCCGATTTCCAGAATATCCGGAGGAGTTGCCGTGTCGCCGGACGGTAGCCATGATGCATCATGATCTACTGCCCATCTTTGTTCGCTGGTTATCCCGTCACTGCCCATTTGAGGGACCGGGGGATTAACCACCGCGGTGACGGGCACACCTATCGTGTTGACGATAAAACGCCCGAACCCATAGGGCATGCCGAAATAATCTTCCCAGGTCATGGCGAACTGGCCGTCATGGCTGCCGCGGTCTTCAAACGGATCTTCCCACCAGAGTGGAAAATGGCTTACCGTTCCATCCTGCGGGCTGACCAGCGTGGTCTTGAAATCCCGTGTTCGCAGCGCCGACTCGGTGGTGTCCCCGGTCTTGAAACCTTCCACTGATGCCGTGGTGATTAAATCCGGATCAACGGTTTCATCAATCCAGGGATTCACATAATTGTGACAACCACAAACACTGAACATCGCGGTCAGAACAAACGCTACTGCCGAAACTCTAAATATCTGTTGGGAAATCGATTGCATAATTCGGAGACTCTTTGGTTATTGTCACATCATGCGGATGAGATTCCGCAACACCAGCCGCGGACACCGCACAGAACCGACTACGGTATCTTAACTCATCAATCGTGGGTGTGCCACAATAACCCATACCGGATCTTAAGCCACCCATGAGTTGAAATACGAAATCCGCCAACGGACCGCGATACGGTATGCGCCCTTCGACTCCTTCCGGAACCAGCTTATGCCGGGCGGAAGTGGATGATTGGCCGTATCGTTCGGCCGAACCCTGCGTCATTGCTCCCAGGCTGCCCATTCCCCGATACGATTTGAAACGTCGGCCACGCCAGGTGATAGACTCGCCCGGAGATTCTTCCAGCCCGGCGAACAGCGAGCCAAGCATCACCGAATTAGCACCGGCCGCTATGGCTTTGGTTATATCGCCGCTTCGACGAATACCGCCGTCCGCGATTACCGGTACGCCTTCCGTGTCGGCAACATTGACTACATCCATAATCGATGTGAGTTGTGGTACGCCTACGCCGCTTATTACTCGCGTGGTGCAAATACTGCCCGGGCCGACTCCAACCTTTATCGCGTTCACTCCGGCATCGATGAGATCCCGGGCAGCTTCCGCCGTAACGATGTTGCCGGCTATTACTTCTATGTCATACTTCTTGCGAATGTTTTGCACCGTCTCGAGAACGTTTTTGCTGTGGCCATGAGCTGTGTCGATTACCACTACGTCCACGTCATGCTTGATTAGAGCCTCGATTCGCTCGTAATCGTGTACGCCAGCCGCTGCTCCAACTCGAAGCCTGCCTCTTTCATCCTTGCAGCTCCGTTGAAAATCGCGAGAACGCTCAATGTCCCGCATGGTTATCAAACCGGTCAGATGGAACTGATCATCCACAAGCAGTAACTTCTCAACCTTGGCCGCTTTGAGCGTTTTTTCCGCTTCATCCAGTGGCGTATCGAGCTTTCCAACTACCAGGTTGCTCTTGGACATGACGTCGGAAATCTTCAGTTCCGCCGATTCCAGGAATTTCAGATCTCGCCGGGTAAGGATTCCCACCAGTTTTCCGGAAGAGTCGGTAATCGGCACACCCGATACGTTGTGTATCCGCATAACCTCCTGGGCGCGGTGGACCGGTTCTTCCGGACGAAGGGTAACAGGGTCCAGAATGACCCCGCTTTCGTTTCGCTTTACCTTGCGAACCTCTCGGCATTGGTCTTCAATGGAAAGATTGCGGTGAATAATCCCAATACCGCCTTCTTCCGCCAGGGCGATGGCCAGACTGGATTCGGTGACCGTGTCCATAGGCGCAGAGATCAGCGGAATATTCAGGCTTATATTACGGGTTAGCCTTGTGCGCAGGTCTACCGCGTCCGGCGTGAAGTCCGAGCGCTGAGGAATTAATAGAACATCATCGAAGGTAATGGCTTGACATATTTCTTTTGGTTGCCAACGTTCGACTGAAGAATCGGAGTGCGGTGTGCTCATGGAGCGGATACCTTTCATGTAAAAGGTGACTCGCCAAAAACAATACATACGAAAGTAGTGACAATGCGTCAAGGTTTGCAGCTACATGTATGTACAAGTTGCAGGAAAATTAGCAATGCCGTGACCTGCGTTCTTTTATTAATCGGATTATGGATCGATGTTGTGGATTTGAGTTGCGATGTTTGAAGCGCTAATCATGGGGATTAACAGGCAACAGATACTCGCTGCTTTTGTTCTATTGTTTGTTACCGGTTGCAGTGAATACCGTCATCGAGATGTTTCGGAGTCTAGTTCGTTTGAAATCCCTGTGGTTGTTGATTTCGTTTCGAGAATGCCCGCCGAGGGTTTGATTAGAATATACAGATCCACCGATCCGGATGATCTTGATGCGGAACCTTTTATATATCAAGTAGTTAACTCTCCTGGTCGCCGGGTTGAAGGGGAGCTTACAGGCCGGGATGCTGGGGAGATCGCCCAATACATGGCTTTGGAGCAGTCGGTGGATAAAGTCGCCCGGTTTCGCTGGCCTAGAGCCGGTAAGCCGGCCTTGGGTTTGTTTCTGGAATTCGATCCACCGTTATTGCAATGGCCTGCTTCTATTATCGATGGTGAAACGATTGTTCAAAATTCTCGATTTCGTCTTTTCGGAGCAGTGGGACAGCCTGTTTTCTCCGGCAAGGTTAAGAGGTCCATTTGTTTTGAGGGGTATGAAGAGGTCGAAGCGGGGGAAACAACGTATCAAAACTGTGCCCGCTTGCAGGTGGAGACCACGATTTCCGTACCTTGGCTGGCATCTCTAACTATGAAAGAAAGTGTGTGGCTTAGTGCCGGGTTGGGAGAAGTTAAGCGCTCGCAGCATTGGTGGGGGCGTTTTCTTATTTTCGCTCACTTGCAGGATTCCGTAGAGCATGAGTTGATTCATGTTGATACAACAGCTTTCCAACCGCCGGTTGCTTCTGAAACAAAGGTTAACAAAACAGGCAAGAGTTGTTACTGGCGTCGTTGCGTGGCTTATTTCAGACCAGGCTGGCCTATACCCAAGTTGCGCGGGCTATGGGTGCTATTAGATGGACCTATTGAATCAAAGCAATGATTGGGGCAAAATCTGCACGGTATACATTCCCTATGAGATCTGATCATTGACCTATAATTAAAGTGCATCCATACGGGGGATGGTTGGCTGTCGGAGTATTGTCCGGTGTAGCGGACAAGGATTAGTCTCCGATTATTAACTTCCAGATGTCTGGTTCCCAAAACCTGTTGAGGTTGTTTTTTGCACACCGAACTTGAATTCAGCTTGGTTGATGTATTCAGCGCCACCCGGTATGCCGGTAATCCCGCGGCCGTCGTCTTTGGCGCAGACAGTATTGACGATAAAAGGCTGCAGGCTATTTCCAGAGAGTTTAACCAAAGCGCCACTACTTTTGTTCTTTCCTCCGATTCGCCCGAGGCGTCTGTCCGGTTTCGCTGGTTTACACCTTGTACAGAAGTGCAGATGTGTGGGCATGGAACCATCGCCGGTGTGCACGCGTTATTGGAGCGAGGGAGGTTTGCCGCCTTATTGAAAAAAGCAGGAATGACGCTGGCAATAGAGACGGCCGGTGGTATTCTCCGGGCCCAGGCGGATCCCATACCCGATTCTGATGGGAAATTCCTTATCTGGATGGAAATGCCTCGTCCGAAACTTACTTCCCGATCATTGAATATCGAGAACCTGGCCAACCTGCTCGGAATGGATACCGATTGTTTCGATGATGGATTACCCATAATGGAGACCCAGGATGAGGATCTTATCGTATTCGTAAAATCCTACCTGTCTTTGATAGAAGCTCGTCCACATTTTTCCAAGCTTGCCGTATGGTGCGTGCGCAGACGCGTGCGAGGTATCTGCCTGGCGACGATCGAAACACTGAGCCCGTCAATGCATGTTCAATCCCGCTTCTTTGCTCCCGCTTCAGGAGTGAACGAGGAATCGGCCACCGGCAGTGTGCATGGTCCACTCGCCGCTTACCTGATGGTTCATGAGCTGGTTCCTCACGATGGCAAGGTGGCAGCCATTACCTGCGTACAGGTCGAAGCGGGGGGGCGTTCCGGTCTGATTCGGGCAATGGTCAAGCAGGAGCCCGGCATTGGTTTTTCCGTTAAAATAGCCGGGCAATGTGAAACCGCCATGCAGGGAAAACTCTTCTGCTGATCAGTGTTTACTGCTGGTGGTTTTATAAACGTCTACGGCGGGCGGGTTTGAATCTTCCCCCGAGAGTTTTCCGCACCGACGGCGTTTCGTCTGAAGATGACTGCAGTCGGGAAAAGGCGATTTCGCCCGCTGACTGAGCTGCCTCCTGAACCTTCTTCTCCATTGGCGACGGCTTGAAGCCCGGGTAATCGCATTCTTCTATCTGGCAGTTTATAAGCTGTTCGATGTCTGTAAGCTGTTTACCTTCTTCTCGTGTGACCAGGGTTATTGCCTTTCCCTGAGCGCCCATGCGGGCGGTCCGTCCGATCCGGTGTACGTAAACCTGTGAGTCTTCGGGAATATCATAATTGATTATGTGAGTAACGTTGTGAATATCGATTCCCCGGGCTGCCAGGTCTGTGGCGACAAGAACCTTGATATGGTGTTTCCTGAAACGGTTCAGCACGCTTTCACGTTTGCGCTGCATGAGGTCCCCGTGAATCGCAACCGCCTCCGTACCGTATTGGGTCAGCTTCTGAGCGACCTTATGTGCCGCGTGCTTGGTATTGGTGAAAACTATAGCAGCATCAGGCTTATCGTGCTTGAGTATCGCCTCCAGTGCCCGGTCCTTATCCTTGCGTTCCGCGGTAACAAAAAACTGGGCTACCTCGTTAACCGTGATTTGATCCCGCGAAACATCTATTTGTACGGGTTCGTTCATGAACTTGTGGGCGAGGCTGCGAATCTCCTCGTCCAATGTTGCCGAAACGAAAACCGTCTGGTGTTTGGATTTTATCTTGGAAAGAATCTTTCGGATATCATCCCGAAAACCAATGTCCAGCATCCGGTCAACTTCGTCCAGTACTACGTGCTTGATATTGGTTAAATCAAGGTGACCGCGACCGATCATGTCTATCACGCGACCGGGAGTTCCGATTACGAAATGCGGTTTACGACCCAGTTGATGCACCTGCTTGTTTATTCTCTGCCCGCCGTAAACCGGTACGCAACGCAAACCGGTGTATTCGCTCAGTCGGCGCATCTCGCCGGTAACCTGTACGGCCAACTCTCTTGTCGGGGCGAGGCAGAGGGCTTGCAGATTCTTTCCCTTCTCCATCTGTTGCAGTATGGGAATGCCGAAAGATGCGGTTTTGCCGGTGCCGGTTCTCGCTTGTCCAATAACGTCGTTTCCCTCCAGGATTACAGGGATTAGCTCACTCTGTATTTCGCTGGGTTGCTCGTAACCGATTTTTTGTAGCGCTTTTAGGATGGGAACTTCTACGCCCAATTCCTCAAATGCTTTGGGGAGGTCTGGATGCTTCTGCATTCTGTTTTCTTTGCCCTGTCTTCACTGTTTCTTTATTCAATCTATTATCGCATAGTATGTTAGCAGAGTTGCAGCTTGCTGGCCAGTATTTGCCTGCCGCATTTATCCAATCATCATTCCCGGCGATGAAAGCCTATTGAAGGGGAATATTCTGGGACCTGTCCAGGAGCAGGAAGCTTATCTGGATAAAATTGAATAGCGCGTGCCCAATTACTGCCGGTATTACCGATCGTCGCCAGACGGTTACCAGGGACCACAAGATTGCCACACCAAAAAGGGGAATACATGTAGCCACCTCCTGGGTGCTTATATGCATCAGTGCAAAACCGGTCGAGCAGATCAATATAGAAATCGTCCAACTGCCGGTTATGCGGCGAAAGTGGACCATGAACAATCCTCTAAAGACAATTTCCTCGCATATTCCTACGCCCATCATGAGCAGAAGCAGCCCGCCCGAAGACATGTCAGGGATCATCTCCAGGATATGTTCCGGGTTCTTTTTCATATCTTCGTACCCTTCGGGCCAGATCAGGTACATAAAACCGATACTCAGCAAAAACGTGATAAAGCTGGCGATTGTCACCAGTCCCCCCAAGGGGAGGTTGAGCGCGAATCCTTTCAGGGTTACGCCCGCCGCCCGGTGGTTTGTTCCCGCTGCGTATAAAAGCGATATGCCCACGATAATTAACACTGCCCAGGCAAAAAGTGTTATTCCCAGGTTCAAGATGGGATCAGTTTTCAAGGCTGTCGCCGGGTCGGCTCCTTTGGCGATAATGATCGCGGAAAGTATTGTTCCGGAGCAGAAAAGAGCTGCGACAAAGCTGGCAACTAACGCGAAAAGGTGAACGGCCGACTGGAAACCAGTCAGTCTGCCCAGGAGCATGGGGCAAAAGTCGATCGCGGCATAGTGATCTGTACACCTATCCACTGGACGAGCAACTGGTATGTACTCGACGTTTTGGTTGTCACACAATTCGTTCAGATTGCCGTTATCTTGCTGATTTTCCATAGTAAAAAGGGCACAATGCCATGATAGCCATTGTGCCCGTATCTATTTTTCCGAAGACTTATTCCTTAGCCAGCTCCGCAGCTACATCATCCGGGATATCCACGTTCGATGATACGGTTTCGGAGTCGTCGTGATCTTCCAGTGCTTCTAAAAGCCTGATTACTTTGCGGGCGGTTTCCAGGTCAACCGGAATCGTGCTGGATGCGATCATGGTTACCTCTGCCGACTGCACCGGGACACCTGCTTTCTCCATCTCCTCTTTGACGGAGAGGAAATCACTGGCCTCGCAGGTTATTTCCGTACACATGTCCATCGTGTTGACATCTTCAGCTCCTGCTTCCAGGGCAACCTCAATGATCTTGTCTTCGTCGGCCGCTCCGGCTTCCACCACTATGACGCCTTTTTGGGAGAACATATAGGAAACGCTGCCTGCGGCTCCAAGGTTGCCCCCCGCGCGTTCGAATATCTTTTTGATTTCTGGACTGGTGCGGGCACGATTGTCAGTAACTGCGCTGCACATTACCGCCACACCACCAGGGCCATAGCCTTCATAAAGGCAGTCTTCAAAATTGACTCCCTCCAGTTCGCCCGTGCCCTTTTTAATCGCCCGTTCGATGTTGTCTTTGGGCATGTTGGCCGCCTTGGCTTTATCCACTGCCAGGCGCAAACGGGGGTTATCGTAGGGATCTCCACTGCCCATCTTCGCGGCGATGGTGATTCCCTTGGAAAGTTTGCTCCATATCTTGCTACGTTTGGCGTCGGTTGCCGCCTTTTTATGCTTGATGGTGGACCATTTTGAGTGACCGGACATCGAGCTGTTCCCTTTCTACTTCAAGCCCATCTTGGTTATTATTACGCAATAGTAGTTTACAGTTTTTAATTCTCGAAAGCGATACCGTCAGCCATCGATAAGAATGGCGCATTATAATAATACAGTTTCTGAGCTGTTAAGCTACTCCACAACTGGTGCCACCTTCGGTTCCGTGCCTTGTTTTACTGCTTCCAGTTTGGCTTCGACCGCTTTAAGTGTTTTTTTGTCTAAATCGCGAAATTCGGGCTGATCCGCCCGTTTCCGGGCGATTCCCACCGATTCAGTCCAATATCGCTTCGCTTCTTCGGTAAGTCCGAGTCGCCAGCAAGTATCTGCCAGGTGGTCGCAGAGGACTGGATCCTCACCATCTGGAGAGTTGCGAGCAAGCAACAACCATTTCTTGGCTTGCTCGAAGTCCGCTTTCTTGTACAGAAGCCATCCGAAACTGTCGAGATAGGCTCCGTTTCTTGGAGAGGACGCCACCGCCACCCGGATCAGCCTTTCAGCTTTCTCCAGATCAATACCCTTATCCGCCAGCGTATAACCCAGGTCGTTACACAAACCTGGATCGTTGGGATTCAGTTCTACTGCCAAAGAGAGGGCTTCCCTGGCTTCTGTCAGGTTGCCGGCCTCCTGCTGACAGAAAGATAGTAAACGCAGGTACAGTATCTTCTGTTCCGGGCTTACGGATAGCTCCAGCCAGCGGTTAATCTTCTTAAGGGCTTTGCGGTATTGCCTGGCTTTAATCAACAGTTCCGCTTCCCGGGCCTGCAGCATTGACTTGGTGAAAAGAGTTTTTTGCCGGTCGCGCCCGGCATCCAGAATCTGCAGGCCCGTGAGGGTTAAAGCTTCGTCAATCCGATCAGCGGCCGACAGGGTTAAAAACACCTCTTCATCAAAGAGATCCTTGTCGTTGGCTTCCGAAATATTGTTTTTGGCCAGATCGAGGGCTTCGTCGAAACGATTCATGACGCGGAGTAATTCGATAAGCCTGACCTGCAATGTCGCGCTGCCGGGATTTTTCTCAATAGCTTTTAATAGAACCGTCTCGATCCGGTTATGGTATTTCGAGGGTAGTTGTTCCCATAACAGTTCCCCGCTTCCGGTTATCAGCCCTTCTGGTATTGACGAATACCAGTTTTCTATCATTTCCATTGCCTGATCGTAGAGGCCGGCTTGCAGGTAAATCTCGATGAGTCCCCGATATAAACCTGCGTTTTTTGGCTCTTCGTTTCGCCATTCGAGGAGCAGGTCTATCGCGGGCTGGTATTCCTTCTTCAATACGTATGCCTGTATCAAGGTGCTGCGAAAGGCATTCGATGCCGTTTTGTCCAGCTTGGGATTACTCAACCAGCTATTGATTGTCGCAATTTCATGGCCACGATCAGGATCATGGAACCGGCTGCCAGGAAGCCCCCCATGAAACTGAAATCCTTACGGGAGCTCAGCACGTAAGCTGACAGACCCAGGAAGGTAACAGCCGTCATGCCCATGGCAGTCATTACGATCTCGCCACCGTTCGGCAGGGCCAGGTAGTGGTTAAGAATCGGACCCAGACCAAAGCCCAGCAGACCGGTAAACGCGAAGGTTAACGGCAGGGCCGCGGCACTATTCTGTTTACGGTTGATGACGAACAGCAGTACAAAGCTGAGCAGGACGCTACCCAGATACACCAGAAACGGCGGATTGATCGCCATGGACACACCAGCGGTTGCGGCACTGAATACCAGTGTCATGGCCAGTAGCATATAGGTATTGCGGATGACCTTATTGGTCTCCAGCACCGCTTGCGAGGAGCGGGCTTCCATCGTACGTACGTTATCCATCATAAACCTCGTAAGTTATTTCCTTCTGTCAGCAATGATGCGGGTTTATACCGTTTTTTCAACACTTTTGGCGGTTTGACAACAAAAAGTTTCCCCAGTAGAATTTCATCTTGTGCGGAGGGGTGGCTGAGTGGTCGAAAGCACCGGTCTTGAAAACCGACGAGTCGCGAGGCTCCCAGGGTTCGAATCCCTGCCCCTCCGCCAATCCTTCTTCTGAGACTGTCCTCTCCTGTACGAGTTCCCTGTGTCTGAATCTACGCTGCTCGATATTCTGTACGAAGACGAATACCTCGTTGCCGTCAATAAGCCCGCCGGCTTGCTGGTTCATCCGAGCTGGATTGCGCCGGCCCGCACGCCCAACCTGGTTTCACTACTGAAAGCACGCTACCCCGGGGAAACCGTGCATACGATCCACCGCCTGGACCGTGCCACGTCTGGCATCATTTTGTTTGCGCGTAACAAGCAGGTCGCCCAGCAGCTTCAGCAACAATTCCTGGACCACAGTATCCAAAAGACCTATTTGTGCGTCGTGCGTGGCTGGACGGACGAAGAGGGCCTGATCGACTATGCGCTCAAGCCAATTCACGACAAGCGTGATGACCCTCGTGCGAACCCTGACAAGGAACCTCAGGATGCGGTTTCTGCCTACCGTCGCCTTGCGACAGTCAGCCTGCCAATCCCCGTGGGGCGTTATCCTGAAGCGCGCTACTCACTGGTTGAGGTCAAGCCGACAACTGGGCGCAAGCACCAGATCAGGCGTCACATGAAGCACATCCTGCACCCTATCGCGGGTGATACAAAGCATGGAGAAGGGCGTCACAACCGCCTGTTTCGTGAAAATTTTGATCTGCATCGCATGTTGCTGATGGCAACAGCAATAGAGTTTCGTCATCCGATCAGCGAAACTGTCATGCTTATAGAAGCCGGGGTGGGGGAAGAGGTGAGGCAATTGTTTGAGCGCCTCGGCTGGCATTCAGGATATCCGGTTGCAGCCAGGGTGGCCCGGCAGTAACCGGATGGCGATCAGGACAGCCAGTTGTCCGGATCGTTTTCGTCGGCAAACACCTGCGGCCAGTCGTCACGGCGATTCAGCATTTCGCGAGCGATCGCCTTGGCGCCCTCCAGATCGTGACTGGCTGCCCAACCACACTGCAGTTCATTGCAGGCCGGCACTTCGGTTGCGTCCAGCACATCCTCAAGCGTCCGCGCGAATACATCCAGAATTTCACTGTAGTTGTCGTGATTGAGTACGGACAGGTAAAAACCGGTCTGGCAGCCCATGGGGCTGAAGTCCAGCACGCAGTCCAGGTGATTGCGAATCAGCTCGGCGATCATATGCTCCAGCGAGTGCAGAGACGGCATCGGCATATGTGCCTTATTGGGCTGGCAGAAGCGCACGTCATACTTGTGCACACGGTCCTGCTGACCTTCGGTAACGCCGACTAGACGGACATAGGGGGCCACAACTTTAGTGTGGTTGAAGTTAAAGCTCTCAACGTTCATCAAAAAACCTTTAAGGCTGGGGACTTGGAGATATGAGTTCACCCTTTGTGCCAACAATGGCTAGGCTGAACAGGGTGATGCCGTGATCGTATCTTAGCAAAGCCTGCCCCGAAAAGCAGAGACTGTTCGATAGTCATGGCGAACAGGTCCCGGCTGCTGTAAGCTTGGCGCCACAACAGCCCCTGTCTCGAAGACTGTTCCTGATTCAAATCTGCGCACGCAGACCTCTCCTTTACAACCAAGAGATCACTGAATGAGTTTTGCCTCACTGGGGCTCTCCGCTCCATTGCTTAAGGCCGTTGCTGAACAGCAGTACACGACCCCGTCACCGATTCAGCAGCAGGCAATTCCTGCCGTACTGTCCGGTCGAGATGTCATGGCAGCCGCCCAAACCGGCACGGGTAAAACCGCCGGCTTTACACTGCCAATCCTGGAACAGCTTAGCCGGGGCGCACCGGTCAAGGGAAACAAGGTGCGAGCCTTGATTTTGACACCCCACGCGAGAGCTGGCAGCCCAGGTTGCCGAAAGCGTGGCGGTATACGGCAAGCACCTGAGGCTTAAATCCGCAGTCGTTTTCGGGGGCGTCAAGATCAATCCCCAGATGATGAAGCTCAGGGGAGGGGTTGATGTTCTGGTCGCAACGCCAGGACGACTGCTTGACCTTCATCAGCAGAATGCGATCCGCTTTGATAGCGTAGAAACCTTCGTCCTCGATGAAGCCGATCGCATGCTGGATATGGGCTTCATTCGCGATATCCGCAAGATCATTCAGCTTTTGCCGGCAAAGCGACAGAATCTGATGTTCTCGGCCACCTTCTCCGACCCGATTCGCAACCTTGCCAAGGGGCTCATCCATGACCCCGTAGAGGTTTCAGTTACACCGAGCAACAGCACCGCCAAAACCGTTGCTCAGTACGTATACCCGGTCGACAAGAAACAAAAGCCCGCCTTGCTGTTGAAACTGATTGAAGAGCAGCAGTGGCAGCAGGTGCTGGTATTTACCAAGACCAAGCATGGTGCTAATCGCCTGACACGTTATCTCGATGAAGCTGGTGTCACTGCGGCAGCCATTCATGGCAACAAGAGCCAGGGAGCGCGTACAAAAGCACTGGCGGGCTTCAAAAGCGGAGAGGTGCGTGCGCTGGTGGCAACCGATATCGCGGCGCGCGGTCTGGATATCGACCAGCTGCCGCAGGTGGTTAACTATGAGCTGCCAAACGTGGCAGAGGACTATGTGCACCGTATAGGGCGCACCGGGCGTGCCGGCGCCAGTGGTCAGGCAATATCACTGGTGTGTGCCGATGAAAGCGATCTGTTGGGTGGTATTGAACGACTGACCCGCCAAACCATCGAGCGCTGCTTGATCGAAGGCTTCGAGCCGGTGCATCCGCTCCCGGAGCGCACACAGAAACCTGGCGGGCACAGCAAACGTAGGCCTCATAACAAGACTCACAAGACAGATCACCCGGAGCACAAGGATGGTCAGCGCGCACCCGCCGCTCGCAAACCAGCGCGCAGGCGTCGACCACGCCCCAGTAATGCAGGGCAGGGGAATAGCTGACAGCAATCGGCAGGCATAAAAAAAGCGATCCAAGGATCGCTTTTTTTCTATCGGCTCTATGTAAAATTACAGAGCAACGATGTTCTCAGCCTGAGGACCTTTCTGGCCCTGAGTTACTGTGAACTCAACCTTCTGGCCTTCCTGCAGGGTTTTGAAGCCGCTGCCCTGGATAGCGCTGAAGTGAGCGAAAACGTCCGGGCCGTTTTCCTGCTCGATGAAGCCAAAGCCTTTAGTTTCGTTGAACCATTTTACAGTGCCGGTAGTAGTAGACATGCTATCTTTCCTAAATCTGAATTGTATCGGGAGTACCCGAGAAAAAATGCTCTAAAAGTGGTGCGTTATCTACTCTGTAAGGCTCAGGACGAATCAACTCAAGGCTGAACTTCGAAATGGACGCCGGTAAATATCTTCTTACTTTAAAGCTCTGCTCATTCTATAGGGTTGCCGGCGGGTGTCAAACATTATTGCACCCTTGACGACAGCATAAAATATCATGATACATATCAAGTATTATTAATACAATAACAGTGACAAGAGCAGTGTCCCAGGAAGATCCATGACTGAAAGAATTGCCAATTGACCTGTGCATGGTAGCATTCGCTTTTGCATACAATTACGCCAAAAGTACACACAACTGATGACAATAAAATCTTCATTCTCCGAACTGCTCCAGGACCTTGAACGCCCACCTCGTATCGCACTGATCGGCGCAATGGATCAAGAGGTTGAGCTACTGAAAAACAACCTGGAAAACCAGCAGGCACAGGCGCTTTCCGGATTTGATTTTTATACCGGCACTCTGAATGGTATCGAGATTGTTCTTCTCAAATCCGGCATCGGCAAGGTTAATGCTGCTATCGGTACCACCTTGTTACTGCAAACCTTCGCCCCCGATTGCGTAATAAATACAGGTTCAGCTGGCGGGTTTGACAGCCGTTTGAACGTTGGTGATGTCGTTATCTCGGACGAAGTACGTCATCATGATGTTGATGTGACGGTGTTTGGCTATGAGCCCGGCCAGGTACCCGGATTGCCGCCTGCCTTCACTGCCGATCCGTTGCTGGCCAGGATGGCGGAGGAGTGTATTGCTCAGCTACCCCACACAAACACAGTGCGCGGCCTTATCGCAACTGGGGACAGTTTCATGGACTGCCCCGAACGTGTAGCCCGCACCCGAACCCTGTTTCCAACCATGCAGGCCGTCGAGATGGAAGCGGCCGCGATCGCGCAAACCTGCCATCAATTCAAGACCCCTTTCATTGTCATTCGAGCTTTATCCGACATTGCGGGCAAGGAGTCCAACCTGTCATTCGAGCAATTTCTTGAAACAGCGGCGGAGCATTCGGCACAGATGGTCATGGCAATTGTTCGACGGATCGCGGAATACCAGAAAAAACATTAAACAAATAACATAAGTAATTGTTTTTAAGGAGCAAGCATGATCAATTCCTTCTATCCGCCACTGCGAACCCTGATGGGCCCAGGCCCCTCGGATGTACACCCTCGCGTCTTGGCCGCCATGGCTCGACCGACCATCGGCCACCTGGATCCGGCATTCATCGGCATGATGGATGAGATCAAGCAGCTCCTGCAATATGCCATGCGTACCGAAAACCCTCTCACCATGCCGGTTTCCGCACCGGGATCTGCCGGCATGGAGGCCTGCTTCGTCAACCTGGTTGAGCCGGGTGACAAAGTGATCGTGTGCCAGAATGGCGTCTTCGGCGGCCGCATGAAGGAGAACGTCGAGCGCTTTGGCGGTATCGCCCTAATGGTTGAAGACACCTGGGGGACTGCCGTCAGCGTTGAGAAGGTGCGCACACTGATGGAGCAGTATGACGATATCAAGGCGTTGGCCTTCGTGCATGCAGAAACTTCAACCGGCGTGCGTTCTGATGCCAGGGCTCTGTGCCGTCTGGCTCGTGATTATGGCTGCCTGACCATCGTAGATGCCGTGACCTCCCTGGGTGGTATCGAGCTGGAAGTGGATCAATGGGGTATCGATGCCCTGTATTCAGGTACTCAAAAGTGCCTGTCCGCTCCCCCCGGAATCTCACCGGTAACCTTCAGCGAACACGCCCTGGATAAGGTTCGCCAGCGCAGCAGCCGCATCCCCAGCTGGTTCCTCGACAAAACGCTGGTGATGGGATACTGGGGTGGCGGCCAGAAACGTGCCTACCACCATACCGCACCAGTCAACGCACTGTATGGCCTGCACGAAGCTCTGGTCATGCTGCAGGAGGAGGGGATTGAACAGGCATGGCAGCGCCACGCGCTGCATCATCAAGCGCTGCGTGATGGCCTTGAGGCCATGGGGCTGCAGATGTCTGTTGCGGCTGATGTGCGCCTGCCACAGCTCAATTCCGTGACCATTCCGCAGGGAGTCGATGATGCGCAGTTGCGTGCCAACCTGTTGGAAAACTATGGCCTTGAGATTGGCGCCGGTCTTGGCGCTTTGGCCGGCAAGGTGTGGCGCATCGGTCTGATGGGTAGCTCC